>NZ_JBXAQB010000002.1:54256-768086 GCF_058806835.1 Roseococcus sp. GW821-FHT12F05 | reverse complement strand
GCGGTAGGCGGGGTGGGTGGTGACGTCGGGGACGAGCTGGCCGTTGAGGTAGACGGCGCGGCCGTCGCGGACCGCGCTCAGATGCGCGGCGCCGTCCTTGACGGACGCGTCAGGGACGATCGGCGGGTTCGCGCTGCTCATGGGGACGTCCTTCCGTGGCCGGTGTGCCTGGCCTTGTTGCCTAATTCAAGAAGCTATTGCAAGAGACGGTCTCGCGGCGGCCTCGAACAGCTTCGCGACATTGCTTCGCTTGCGAGGCATCGGAAGTTCTGACAGGCTGCCACCCACCGAGTTCCCAGGAAGAAGCGCCCATGCAGATCGAGATCCGCCGCTGGATGACCGTCGTCGAGAACAAGCTGGTCGAATCCGGCCGTCCTGGCGATCCCCCCCTGCGCAAGGTCGGCGTCATCGCGGTCGTGAAGAACCCCTATGCCGGCCGCTACGAGGAGGACCTCTCCCCCGCCATCCAGGCCAGCGCCGCGGTGGGCGAGGTGATGTCCAAGCTCGCCCTCGACGCCATGGGCGGCCTTGATGTGGAGAGCTACGGCAAGGGCGGCGTCGTCGGGCTGGACGGCGAGCAGGAGCACGCCAACGCCATGCTCACCACCACCTTCGCCGAGCCGCTGCGCCTGGCCGTCGGCGGCGCGATGGCCTGGATCCCCTCCTACACCAAGCTGGCCGCGCCGGGTGCCACGATCGACGTGCCGCTGGCGCACAAGGACGCGCTCTACGTCCGCTCGCATTACGACGGCCTGACGCTCACCATGCCGCCCGACGCGCCCGCGCCGGACGAGGTCGCGCTGATCATCGTGCTGGCCAACCGCGGCCGCATCAACGCGCGCGTCGGCGGGCTGAAGGCCAGCGAGATCGGCGGCCAGGACGGGCTGCGCTGACCATGCGCACGGCCATCGTCAACCTGGGCGGCATCATCACGGGCGACCTCGCGGCGCCCACCGCCTCCGGCGACGCCATCCTGCTGGAGAACGGCCGGATCACCTCGGTCGGCAGCGTCGATTCCGCCGCGATCGAATCCGCCGAGGTGGTGGTGGATGCCGGCGGCACCATCGCCATCCCGGGCCTGATCGACAGCCACGTCCACATCACCTTCGGCGACTACACGCCGCGCCAGCGCACCGTGGGCTTTCTGGAGAGCTACCTGCATGGCGGCGTGACCACCGCCATCACCGCCTCCGAGGTCCACGTCCCCGGCCGGCCCAAGGACCCCGCGGGCGTGAAGGCCCTGGCGCTGGCCGCGCGCGCCTGCTTCCTGAACTACCGGCCCGGCGGGATGCGCGTGCATGCCGGCTCCATCATCCTCGAGCCCGGCCTGACCGAGGCCGACATCGCCGAGCTCGCCGCCGCCGGCATCTGGCTCGCCAAGGCCGGCTTCGGTGCCTTCGACACGCCCTTCGGCTATGCCGAGCCCATGGAATGGGCGCGCAACCACGGCATGGTCACCACCATGCACACGGGCGGCTCCTCCATCCCCGGCTCCTCGGGCATCTGGGCCGAGCACGTGCTGGCGGCCAACGCGCACGTCTCCTTCCACGTGAACGGCGGCCCCGTCGCCATGCCGGAGGAGGGCTTTGCCCGGCTCGTGAACGAGAGCGAGGTGGCGATGCAGATCTGCACCGCCGGCAACCTCCGCACGGCGCTGAAGACCGCGCGGCTGCTCGACGAGGCCGGCCAGCCCGAGCGCCTGCTCATCGCGACGGACACGCCGACCGGCAGCGGCATCATGCCGCTCGGCATCCTCTACACCATCAGCCATCTGACGAGCCTCGGCGGCATGGCGCCGGAGCAGGCGATCGCGGCGGCGACGGGCAACAATGCCCGCGCCTACCGGCTGAACAGCGGCCTTCTCGCGCCGGGCCGCGACGCCGACGTCGTGCTGATCGACGCCTGCGCCGGCGGCGCCTGCGGCGACGCGCTCTCCGCGCTCGACAATGGCGACATCCCCGCCGTCGCGGCCGTCTTCACCGATGCCGTGCCGCGCTTCGTCGGCCGCAGCCGCAACACGCCGGCCTCGATCCGCCAGGTGCGCGTCGCGCAGTGCCGGCTGCCCATGGATTTCTCCGGCGGAGGGCATTGAGGTGGCGATCGACCCCAAGGCCCTGCGCCACGCCTTCGGCCATTTCCCCACCGGCGTCTGCGTCGTCGCGGCGCAGCTGCCGAACGGCGAGCGCATCGGCGTCACGGTCAATTCCTTCACCTCGGTCTCGCTCGACCCGCCGCTGCTGCTGGTCTGCCTCGCCCGCAAGCTGCGCAGCCACGACGCGCTGATCGCCGCCGGCGGCTTCGCCATCACCGTGCTGCATGGCGAGCAGGCGCCGGTCTCCACCCGCTTCGCCACCTCCGGCACGGACAAGTGGCTCGACATGGCCGCGACCGGGGGCGCGGCCGGCGGCCTGATCCTCAACCCGCACCTCGCCTGGTTCGACTGCGAGGCGCATGCCTCCATGCCCGCCGGCGACCACACCATCCTGCTTGGCCGGATCCTGGGCCACGGCACGACGGAGCAGGCGGCGCCGCTGCTCTACTACCGCGGCGGCTATGCCGCCCTGGCCGAGCGCCGGACTGCCTAGCCGATGCGCAGATGCCTGGCCGGACGCCGTAAAAATAGCTTCGCAGGATCGCTATTTCAAAGCGCAAAAGGGACGGCGGCACGGCACGCATCTTGCTTCGCTTGCGACCTCGGATGAGCGGAGAATTCGCATGACGTCATCACTGGATCGGCGTGGGTTCCTGGGCGGCGCGGGCCTGGCGCTGCTCGCGGCGCCCGCGCGTGCCCAGACCTTCCCGGACCGCACGCTGCGCCTGGTGGTGCCCTTCACGCCCGGCGGCACCAACGACCTCGTGGGCCGTCTCATCGCGACCCGCGTCAGCCAGACCATCGGCCAGCCCATGGTGGTGGACAACCGCGGCGGCGCCTCGGGCGAGATCGGCTCGGTCTTCGTCGCGCGCGCCCCGGCGGACGGCTACACCATGCTGACGGGGTCCACGACCACCATCAGCATCAACCCGCTGGTGAACCAGCAGCTCTCCTACAGCCCCGAGCGCGACTTCCGGCCGATCTGCTTCGTGGGCTACGTGCCGCTGGTGCTCTGCGTGCGGACGGGCCTGCCCGTGCACAGCCTGCAGGAGCTGATCGCCTACATGAAGTCCAGCGCGACGCCGCTGAGCTTCGGGAGCTCCGGCCCCGGCGGCCCGCACTACATGGCGGGCGAGCGGCTGCGCTGCTCGGCCGGCGTGGAGGTCACTCACGTGCCCTATCGCGGCGGCGGCGCCGTCCACACGGACCTCGTGGCCGGCCATCTCGACGGCGCCTTCATCGAGCTCTCCGTGGCCTCGCCCTACATGCGCGAGGGGCGGATGCGCCCGATCGGCCTGGCCGCGCGCGAGCGCCACGTGGACTTCCCGGATCTGCTGACGCTCAGCGAGCAGGGCATTCCCGATTTCGAGATCACCTCCTGGTTCGGCATCTACGCGCCCGTCGCGACGCCCGACGCCGTCGCCGCGAAGCTCTCCTCCGAGATCGTCGCCGCGCTGCAGGACCCGGAGGTGCGCTCCCGCCTGATCGCGGCCGGCGCCACTGTCGTCGCGGGCGATGCGGCGCAGCTGGCCGAGCATATGGTGCGCGAGCGCGCCAAATGGTCCGGTCTGCTCAACCTCCGATGCTAGGAATCCAGATGTGAGCTGCAAGCTGCTCATCACCGGCGGCCAGGAAGCGGTCTTCGAGCCGGCCTTCGCCTCCCGCCCTGCCTCCGTCTGCCTCGACCTCGAGGACACCGTCCCGGACGAGCTGAAGCCCGCCACGCGCGCCCTGATCCCCGGCTTCATCGCCCGCGCCCGCGCGACCGGATGCAGCCCCGCATTGCGGCTCAGCCCGCTCGGCACGCTGGACGGGCTGCGCGACGTGCTGCTGCTGCAGGAGCTGCCCGACCTGCCGGATTCCGTGGTGCTGACCAAGCTCGGCTCGGTCGCCGAGCTGCGGCTCTACGAGGAGCTGCTGCAGGGGCGCTGCGCGGGCATCGAGATCACCGCGATCATCGAATCGGCCGAAGGGTTGAACGCGGTGGAGGCCATCGCCACGGCCTCGCCGCGGCTGAAGGCGCTCTCCTTCGGCGGCAAGGACTTCTCCAAGCAGATGCGCATGAAGCGGGAGTGGGAGCCGCTCTTCTATGCGCGGTCGCGCGCCGCGCATGCGGCGGCGATGGCGGGTATCGGCATCTACGACGAGCCCTACCACCCGCGCGACGACCTGGAGGGGCTGCGCCTGCACTGCCTGCGCGTGAAGGCCATGGGCTTCACCGGCAAGTCGGCGACCGATCCCCGCCACGTGCCGGTGATCAATGCGGCTTTCGCCGATTAGCCCGCGCGCCGCGCCGGGAGCTTCGTCGGCGTCGTCGCCCGCGCGTTCTCGGTGAGGTAGCGCTGCAGCGAAAGCGCGCGCCCGCTCGAATCGATCAGCCGCTCGATGAGATTGGACAAGGTCCGGAACTCCTCCGCGCTGATCCCCTCGAACTGCACGTCGTTCACCTGGCGCTGCGTCGGCGCCAGCGTGGCCAGCAGGTCGCGGCCCTGGCGCGTGACGGTGAGGCAGAGGCGGCGGCGGTCGGTCGGGTCCGTGCGCTTGGCCACCAGCCCCTTGCCCAGCAGCCGGTTCGTCACCGTGGTCACGAAGGCGCCGCTGAGATGCAGGTGCTCGGCCACGTCGCGCACGCTGACATCGGCCTCGGCCGAGAGATGCGCGATGGAGATCAGCACCGTGTACTCGATGCCGGCGAGGCCGATGAAGGCGCCGTGCCCCTCGCGGATCGCCTCGTGCCGCGCCAGGAAGCCGAAGAGGTTGTGCACGAGTCGCCGGAAGTCGCGATCCGAGCCCTGCGCCAGCAGGACGGGGGAGGACACGGTCAATTCGTAGCCTTCGCCGAGGCCCGGCCTGGCCTTCGCTTCGGTCTTCGGCGCCCTCACGGCATTCGGCTTCTTCACAATAGGTTCCTGCCTTAGCTGTCGGGCCCGGATTACGCGGGCCGGGTCCGCGTCGTCAACAAGGCCGAAAGCCCTGAAATGTCTGGTCGTCCGGGCATTTCATCGAGGATGATAGCTTGGTCGGAGAGCTAATGCACCAGCCGCATTCCCGGCCGCCTGCCGGGTGCGGCCTGGCCGAATATCATTCCATTTCATAATATTCGACGGCTCTATCACCTTGGGCCTCCAGCAAAAAATGCACGGGAATCGGGTTTGCGGCATCCTGGTCGGTGGACATATCGTCCTATATTCAACCGACCAGATGAGAGGTCCGCCAAGGAACATGCCGGCCGGCACGAATCCGCCCGACGACCGGCCCGCGGCATCGCGGATCGGCCGGCCATGACCGTGCCGGCCTTCCTCGCCGAAGGCGGCGAGTTGGGCGCGCTCATGCGCGCGCACGACTGGTCCGCGACGCCGCTGGGGCCGCCGGAGGCCTGGCCGCCGTCGCTGCGCGCGAGCGTGCGGATCATGCTCAACACCGGCCACCCCATGGCCATCTACTGGGGCCTCGGTCTCATCGGCCTCTACAATGATGCCTTCCGCGACCTCATCGGGTCCGAGCGGCATCCGGCCTCCCTGGGCCGGCCGGCCCCTGAGACCTGGGCCGAGATCTGGGACATCATCGGCCCGCAGATCGGGCAGGTGATGTCGGGCGGCGGCCCGGTGTGGCGGGAGAACGCCCTCATCCCCATGCACCGCGACGGCCGGCTCGCGGACAGCTACTGGACCTACAGCTACGGCCCGATCGACGATGCCGAAGCGCCCGGCGGCGTGGGCGGGGTCCTCGTCGTCTGCACCGAGACGACGACGACCGTGCTGGCCGAGCGCCACCGGCAGGCCGAGGCCGAACGGCAGCGGCGCATCTTCGACCAGGCGCCGGGCTTCGTCTCCATCATGGCCGGGCCGGACCACGTCTACGAATACGTCAACAACGCCCACCGCGAGATCTTCAACAGCGGCGACTGGATCGGCAGGCCGGCGCGCGAGGCCTTCCACGACATCGAGAGCCGCAGCTTCTTCGACCTGCTCGACCACGTCTACGCCACCGGAGAGCGCTACGTCGCCCGCTCCGCGGCGATCCGTTTCCGCCGGACGCCGGAGGAGCCGGAGCGGGAGGTGATCTTCGATCTCCTCTACGCCCCCATCACGGATGGCGAAGGACGCGTCACCGGCATCTTCTCCGAGGGCTTCGACGTCACCGCGCTGCGCGAGAACGAGCGGCGGCTGCAGGAGCTGAACGAGACGCTGGAACGGCGCGTGGAGGAGGCGCTGGCGGGCCGGAAGCTCCTCGCCGACGTGGTCGAATCCACCGACGTGTTCATCCAGGTCTCCGACCGCGACTACAACTGGCTCGCCATCAACCGCGCGAGCGCGCGGGAGTTCCGGCGCATCTTCGGCATCACGCCCAAGGTCGGCGACAACATGCTGGAGGTGCTGCGCGCGCTGCCGGAGCATCGCGAGGCGGTGCGCGCCGTCTGGAACCGCGCGCTGACCGGCGACACCTTCACCATGGTGGGGCGCTTCGGCCACCCGGCCTACGACCAGCGCGACTACGAGATGCGCTTCAGCCCGCTGCGCGACCGGGACGGCCATGTCGTGGGCGCCTACCAGTTCGTCACCGACGTCACGGACCGGCTGCGCGACCAGGCGCGGCTCACCGAGGCGGAGGAGCATCTGCGGCAGGCGCAGAAGATCGAGGCGATCGGCCAGCTCACCGGCGGCGTGGCGCACGACTTCAACAACCTGCTGCAGGTCATCTCGGGCGGCGTCAGCCTGCTGGAGCTCGGCGGCCACGAGGGCGAGCGCCTGCGGATGATCCTGGACGGGATGCGCCAGGCGGCGGACCGCGGCGCCTCGCTGACGCGGCAGCTGCTGTCCTTCTCGCGGCGGCAGGCGCTGCGCTCCGAGCCGGTGGACCTCCGGCGGCAGATCGAGGGCATGAGCGAGCTGCTGGAGCGCACGCTGCGCGGCGGCGGCCGCGTCCGCTCGCGCTTCGCGCCGGACCTCTGGTCGGCCATGGTCGACCCCGTCGAGCTGGAGCTGGCGGTGCTGAACCTCTGCGCCAATGCGCGGGACGCGATGCCGGCTGGCGGCACCATCATCATCAGCGCCGACAACGAGGGCAGCCTGGACCAGGAGCGGCTGCGGGGCGACTTCGTGCGGCTGGCGGTGACGGACACGGGCACCGGCATGCCGGAGGAGGTCCAGGCCCGCGCCTTCGAGCCCTTCTTCACCACCAAGGGCGTGGGCGAGGGCTCGGGGCTCGGCCTCGCGCAGGTCTACGGCTTCGCGCGGCAGTCAGGCGGCACGGTTTCCATCGAGAGCATCCCGGGCCGCGGCACGACGGTGTCGCTGCTGCTGCCCCGCGCCGAGACCGTCCCGGAGGCCTGTCCGCGCCACCTGCTGGACTTCCGCCGCGCCGCGCCGGCGAGCTCCGGCGAGATGCTGCTGGTCGAGGACGACGACGAGGTGGCCGCGCTGGTCGCCGAGATGGCGCGGGGCCTGGGCTACGGCGTCACTCGGGCGGCGAGCGGCGAGGCGGCGCTGGGTGCGCTGGCCAATGCCCGGCGGATCGACATCGTCTTCTCCGACGTCATGATGCCCGGGGGCATGAACGGCATCGAGCTGGCGCGCGAGCTGCGGCGGCGGCGGCCCGACCTGCCGATCCTGCTGACCTCCGGCTATGCCGCCGGCGTGCAGGCCCAGGCGGATGCCGAGGGGATCGAGATCCTGCCGAAGCCCTACCGTCTCAGGGACTTCGCCCAGGCGCTGGAGCGCCTGCGCGCGTCCGGGAGCGATCCTGTCGCCATGTGAAGTGTTGGCAAATTAACGGCCTCCTGTTCCGAGCTGCGGATGCAGCGCCGTTTTTCCTGTTGGGATTGTTGACAATTCCGAGAGCGCCTGACAGCCTCTCCCCGTGATGGACGGCGGCCTCACGCAAGGCCGCCGCCACAGGAGGACGTCGAGCATGCCATCCCCCGTCGTGAGCCGGCGCGCCTGCGCCGCGGCCGTCGCCTCCGGCCTATGGGCTGGGCTGGCCGCGCGAGGCGCCCGCGCGCAGGGCCAGGACTTCCCGAACCGCCCGGTGCGCCTCATCGTCCCGTCGCCGGCGGGCGGGCCGACCGACGCCATCGCCCGCCTCGTCGCGCCGGGGCTGGCCGAGGGATGGACGCAGCCCGCGATCGTCGACAACCGCGTGGGCGGCACCGGCGCGGTGGGCTGCCAGCTCGTCGCGCGATCGGCGCCGGACGGGCACACGCTGCTCGTCAATGCGAGCATGCACGCGATCATCCCGAGCATCATGCCGAACCTGCCCTACAATGTGGGCACGGACTTCACGGCCGTCGCGCTGCTGGCGAGCGGGCCCTATGTGCTGGTCGCGCACCCTTCCGTGCCGGTGCGCACGCTGACCGACGTCATCGCGCTGGCGAAGGCCCGGCCCGGCACGCTGAACTACGCCTCGCCGGGCAGCGGGACGGGCAACCACTTCGGCACCGAGCTCTTCAAGGCCATGGCGGGCATCGACATCGTGCACGTGCCCTATCCGGGCGCGGCGCCGGCCACGACGGACACGGTCGCCGGCAACGTGCAGCTCATGCTCAACAACATGATCTCCGCCGTGCCGCATATCGAGGCCGGCCGCCTGCGCGCCATCGCGGTGACGAGCGCGCACCGCTCCCCGGCGCTGCCGGACGTGCCGACCTTCGCCGAGACGCTGCCGGGCTTCGAGGCCATCACCTGGTACGGCATGTTCGGGCCCGCGGGCCTGCCGGATGCGCTGACCAGCGACCTCAACCGCCGCGCCAATGCGGCCATGCGCACGGATGCCATGAAGTCGCGGCTGGCGGCGCTCGGCGTGGAGCCGGGCAGCGACACGCCGCAGGAATTCGGCCGCTTCGTGGCCAGCGAGACGGAGAAATGGGCGCAGGTCGCGCGCGTCTCCGGCGCCAAGGCGGATTGAGGCCATGGATCGCCGCCACCTTCTGGCCGGAGCCGCCGCGCTCGCGGCATCGCCCGCTTTCGCGCAGCCGCGCTGGCCCACGCGGCCGGTGCGGCTCGTCGTGCCCTTCTCCGGGGGAGGGCCTGCCGACATCTGCGCCCGCGTCCTCGGCGAGCGGCTGACGCAGGTCTGGGGCCAGCCGGTCGTGACGGAGAACCGCCCCGGCGCCGGCGGCAACATCGGCGCCGACCTCGTCGCCAAGGCGGCGCCGGACGGCCACACCCTGCTGGTGGCGGCGCTCTCGCTCGTCACCGCGCCGTTCCTGGTGCCGAGCCTCAGCTTCGACCCGCTGCGCGACTTCGCGCCGGTGGTCGAGGTCTTCGACTATCCGATGGTGATCGCCGTCCACCCCTCCGTGCCCGTGCGCAGCGTGGCGGAGCTGATCGACCACGCGCGCCGCCATCCGGGCGAGGTCACCTACAGCTCCTCCGGCGTCGGCAACACGGGCCATCTCGCCCCCGCGCTGCTCGCGCGCCTCGCCGGCGTGGAGATGACGCATGTGCCCTTCCCGGGCGCGGCGCAGGCGCAGACGGCTCTCATCGCGGGCCAGGTGACGATGGCCTTCAACAACCCGCTGCAGACCATCCCGGGCCTCCGGGCCGGCCAGTACCGCGCGATCGGCGTGACCGGCGAGACGCGCTGGCGCGACCTGCCGGAGGTGCCGACCGTCGCCGAGCAGGGATTTCCGGGATACCGCGCCAGCTCCTGGATGGGCTTTCTCGCGCCCGCGGCGACGCCGGACGCGATCACCGCGCAGATCGAGCGCGACAGCCGCGCCGTGATCGCCGAGCCCGAGGTGACGGCGCGGCTGCTGGCCGCCGGCTTCGAGATCCGCAACCGCGGCCGTGCCGATTTCCGCCGCGACATGGAGGCGGACAGCGCCCTCTGGGGCGGCTTCATCCGCGACGCCGGGATCCGAATGGAATGAGCATGCTGAACCTGCCGCGCCGGCACCTTCTCGCCGGCGGCGCCGCGCTGGCCGCGACGCCCGCCCTCGCGCAGCCGCGCTTCCCGTCGCGCCCCGTGCGCATCATCGCCGCCTCGGCGCCCGGCGGGCCTTCCGACGTCTGCGCCCGGGTGCTGGCCGACCGGCTCGGCAGCATCTGGGGCCAGACGGTCGTCGTGGAGAACCGGGCCGGCGCCGGCGGCAATATCGGCGCCGACCTCGTCGCCAAGGCGGCGCCGGACGGGCTGACCCTGCTGATGGCGGCCTCCAGCATCATCGCCGCGCCCTTCCTGGTGCGGAACCTCAGCTACGACCCGATGCGCGACCTCGCCCCGGTGGCGGAGGTGGTGGACTACCCGATGGTCGTGCTGGTGCACCCTTCCGTGCCGGCGCGGACCCTGGCCGAGCTCGTGGCCCTGGCGCGCGCCAACCCCGGCGAGATCACCTACAGCTCGGCCGGCGTCGGCAACACGAGCCACCTGGCGCCGGCGCTCTTCGCGCATATCGCCGGCGTCGAGATGACGCATGTGCCCTTCGCGGGGGCGGGGCCGTCGCAGACCGCCATCCTCGCGGGACAGGTGAAGAGCAGCTTCAACAATCCCGGCAACTCCGTGCCGTCGATCCGGGCCGGGCAGCTCCGTGCGCTCGCCGTCACGGGCCCCACGCGCTGGCGCGACCTGCCCGACGTCCCGACCGTGGCGGAGCAGGGCTATCCCGGCTTCGAGGCGACCTCCTGGATGGGCATGCTGGCGCCGAAGGACACGCCCGAGCCCATCCTCGTCCAGCTCGAGCGGGACATCCTCGCCGCGATCCGCGACACCGACGCCGCCGCGCGGCTGACCGGGGCGGGATACGAGCTGCGCCCCCGCGGCCGCGCCGGGTTCCGCCGCGTGATGGAGGCCGACACAGCGCTCTGGGGCGGCTTCATCCGCCAGGCCAACATCCGGCAGGATTGAGCATGTCCGACACCTTCCTCCGCGACCTGCCGATCGTCGATCCGCACCAGCATTTCTGGGACCTGAAGGCCAATGCGGCGCAGTATCCGCACTGGGCGAGCAAGCCCGCGCCCTTCCGCTACGGCAGCACCCGGAAGCTCTTCGGCAAGAGCTACCTGCCGGCCGACTACATCAGCGACACGGCGGCGCACAACGTCGTCGCGACCGTGCATGTGCAGGCGGGCTGGGCCGGCGATCCGATCGGCGAGGTGCGCTGGCTCGCCGGGCTGCGCGAGCGGGAAGGCCTGCCGACGGTGGCGCTGGGCGGCGCGATCCTGCACCGCGAGGACGTGGCGGAGACCATCGCGGAGCTCGCAGGCTTCGACTTCCTGCGCGGCATCCGCACCAAGCCGGCGCAGGAGGAGAACAGCTTCGACGACACGCGCGGCCGCCCCGGCTCGATGGATGATCCCGCCTGGCGCCGCGGCTTCGCGGCGCTCGGGACGCACGGCTTCATCTGCGAGGTGCAGGTGCCCTGGTGGGACCTGCCCGCCATGGCCGATGCGGCGCGCGACCATCCCGGCATCCCCTTCGTGCTGAACCACACGGGCCTGCCGGCCGACCGCTCGCCCGAGGGGTTGGCCGGCTGGCGCAAGGCACTGGCCCTGCTGGCGCCCTATCCGGACGTGCGGCTGAAGCTCTCCGGCATCGGCCTGCCCCCGGGCATCTGGCCCGAGGCGGAGAACGGCATGATCGTGCGGGAGGCCATCGCCATCCTCGGCTGGGAGCGCTGCATGTTCGCCAGCAACTTCCCGGTGGACAGCCTCGTGGCGAGCTTCGACACGATCTACACGGGCTTCAAGCGCGCCGTCGCCGACCTGCCGCGCGAGCGGATCCGCGCGCTGTTCCACGACAACGCGAGGGCGCTCTACCGGATTCCGTGACTCACGGGCAGTTCGTGTAGAGCTGCCCGTTGATCGGCACCTCCATGCAGCCCTGCTCCTCCGGGGCGGCGAGCTGGGGCGGCGGCAGGTAGATCGGCAGCCCCGCCGGATTGCCCGAGCCGGGCGGGCGCGAGGCGACAATGGCGCTGCGCCGGTCCAGCAGCCTGCGGCATTGCGTGTAGCGGATGCTGCCGCGCTCGAAGCCGTAGCTGCGGCACTGGGCGTCGTTCGCGGCGGCCGCCTCCCGCGAGGTGGGGTTGCTGCAGGCGCCCAGCAGCGGCAGGGCGGCCGCGAGGAGCAGGGACATGGATGCCAGTTTCATGGGCGCAGGCTATCCCTGATGTCACGAAGATCAACCGCGCCGCCGGCTCAATGCCCGCGCTCGACCGTCCTCCGCTCTACCTCCAGCAGGACCTCCAGCCCGATGCTCTGCTTCAGCGCCTTGTCCTCGGCCTGGGTGGAGCCGCCGACCAGCGGATCCGGCTCGCCCTTCAGGATCGCCGCGTAGGAATCGCGCAGCGCGCGGTGCATCGCGAGCATGGGCGTCGTCGCGTCCACGATCAGCCGGATGCCCAGCGCGTCCATGTCCGACATGGCGAGGCCCGAGGCCGCCATCCCGCCCGCCGGCGGCATGAACATCAGCGGCATGCGGAACCGCTCGGCGATGACGCGCAGCTCCTCGGGCTTGCGGGCGAGGATGAACAGGATGTCCGCCCCCGCCTCGGCATAGAGCTCCGCCCGGCGCAGCGCGTCGTCCAGGTCGTACATGCGGATCGCGTTGGTGCGCGCGATGACGAGGAAGTCGCGGCTGCGGCGGACGGCGACGGCCTCCCTCACCTTGGCCGCCATCTCCCCGGCCGGGATGATGTGCTCGATGCCGACGTGGTGGTGCGCCCGCTTGGGCAGGATCTGGTCCTCGATCTCGATGGCCTGGAAGCCCGCGGTCTCGGAGAGCGCGATGGTGCGGTGCAGGTGCATCGGGTCGCCCCAGCCGCAGGCGCCGTCCAGGATCAGCGGCAGCCGGCAGGCCGCGCCGATCTCCAGGCCGGTGTGGGCCATCTCGGTCAGCGAGAGATTCGCCTCGGTGAAGACGCCCTGGTAGCCCGAGGCGCCGCCGCCCAGGTAGATCGCCCGCGCGCCGGCGCGCTCGGCCATGCGGGCCATCATCGGGTTGAGCACGAGGGGCGCGAAGACCGGCGGCCCCTGCTCGATCATCTGGCGCAGCGTGCTCATGCGTCGAGGCTCCGGCGGCCGCGCTCCACCGGATTGTCGGTCTCCTCGCAGCGGAAACGGGCGCCTTTGGCCTGGGCATGGGACATGTCGGTTTCCTCGGTCAGTTCAGCGTGATGTTGGCGGCGCGGATGACTTCGGCATAGCGGGCGCTCTCCTGGGCCAGCATGGTCGCGAACTCCTCGGCCGTGCTGCCCACGACCAGGATGCCCATGTCGCGCAGACGCCGGCCCGCCTCGGGCTGGCGGACCGCGGCGCGGAAGGCCTCGCTGACCTTCTCGCGGATCGGCGCCGGCACGCCGGACGCGCAGGCCACGCCGAAATCGGCGCTGGCGGGCACGTCGCCATAGCCGAGCTCGGCCAGGGTCGGCACCTCCGGGAGCCCCTCCACGCGCCGGGTGTAGCCCACCGCCAGCGCGCGCAGGCGGCCGTCCTGGATGTAGGGGCGGGCCATCGAGAGCGTCGGGAACATGGCCTGCAGCCGGCCCGCCAGCACGTCCGTCATGGCGGGCGCGTCGCCGCGATAGGGCACGTGCACGAGGTCGATTCCCGCGCGCAGCTTCAGCATCTCCATGGCCATCTGCAGCGTGGTGCCGATGCCGCTGGTGCCGTAGGACCATTGGCCCGGCCGCTTCTTCGCCTCGGCGATGAACTCGGCGAGGCTGCGCACCGGCAGCGAGGCCGGGACCACCAGCGCGAAGGGCGCCACCGTCAGCCGCGAGAGCGGGGAAAAATCCTCCATGCGGAAGGGCAGGTCGCGGTTGAGCAGCATGGTCACGGGCCAGCTCGCGCCGGTGATCATCAGCGTGTAGCCGTCGGGCGCGGCGCGCGCGACCTCGGTGAGGCAGACGATGCCCGTGCCGCCCGTGCGGTTCTCGACGATGACCTGCTGGCCCAGCTGCTCGGCCACCGGCGGCGCGAGCAGCCGCGCCACCGCGTCCATCGGCCCGCCGGCGGCAAAGGGCACGAGCAGGCGGATGGGGCGCGCGGCGGGCCAGGCGGGCTGGGCGCGCAGGGCCTTCGGCGCCGCCGCGGCCGTGGCGGCCAGCAGGGCCTGCCGGCGCCGGATGCGGATGTTCATGGGGTTCCTCCCGGCGGCGCCTGGCCGCCTAATCCAGGCTTGTGATGCCCGTTCTGCGGATGATGTCGGAATAGAGCCGGATGTCGCGCTGGGTCAGCGCCGCGAATTCCGGCCCCGTGCTGCCGATGGGGATGAGGCCGAGCTGCTCCAGCCGCGCGCGCATCTGCGGGTCGGCCAGCGCCCGGCGCGCGGAATCGCCCAGCCGCTGCTGGATGGCGGCCGGCGTCGCGGCGGGGACCAGCAGGCCGAAGGCCGACTCGCTGACGATGTCCGGCAGGCCCTGCTCGGCGAGCGTCGGCAGGTCGGGCAGCCAGCGCAGCCGCTCGGTGTAGACGGCGCCGAGCGCCTTCAGCCGGCCTTCGCGGAGGAAGGGCAGGGCGTCCGGCAGGGTGCTGAACATGCAGGTCACCCGTCCCGCGATCAGGTCGGTGATCGCCGCCGCGCCGCCGCGGTACGGGACGTGCGTGAGGTCGAGCCCGGCCTGGAGGTTCAGCAGCTCGCCCGCGAAGTGGTTGGAGGTCGTGACGCCGAAGGAGGCGAAGGTCAGCCGGCCGCGATTCGCCCTGGCATGGGCGACGAAGCCCTGCATGTCCGTGACCGGCAGCGCGGCCGTCACAGCGAAGACATGCGGGATGACCGCGAGCCGCGAGAGCGGCGCGAAGTCGGACATGCGGTAGGGCGGGTCGCGCTGCACGAGCGTGATCACCGGCAGGTTCACGCCGGAGACCAGCGCGGTGTAGCCGTCGGGCGCGGCGCGGGCGGCCTCGGCGCTGCCGATGACGCCGCCGGCGCCGGTGCGGTTGTCCGCCACCACGGACTGGCCGAGATCCTCCGACATCAGCGGCGCCATGAGGCGCGCCAGCGCGTCCAGCGGCCCGCCCGCGCCGAAGGGCAGGATGAGCCGGATGGAGCGCTCCGGCCAGGCCGCCAGCGCCGGGGAGGCGAGCGCGGCCGCGGCTCCGCCGAGCAGCGCGCGGCGTGCAAGGCGTGCCATCAGATCACGTGCCGCTCGCGCAGCGCGGCGATGCGCGCCTCGTCATAGCCGAGCTCCTGCAGGATGGAGGCGCTGTCCTCGCCCTTGTCGCGCGCGGCCGTGCGGATCTGGCTCGGCGTGCGCGAGAGGCGCACGGCCTGGCCGACGAGGCGGATGTCGCCGACCGTCGGATGCGTCACGGGCCTCGCGATGCCGAGATGCTGCACCTGCTCGTCGGCGAAGACCTCGTCGATGCTGTTGATCGGACCGGAGGGGACGCCGGCCTCGTTGAGCAGCCTGATCCACTCCGCGGTGGTCTTCGTCTTCAGCACCTCGCCGATCTCGGCGTTCAGCGCGGCGCGGTTGGCCGAGCGCTTGGGCGCCGTGGCGTAGTCGGGGTTGTTCAGGATGTGCAGCGCGCCCGTGGCCTCGCAGAAGCGGGTGAAGATGGCCTTGCCCGTGGCGGCGAGGTTCATCAGCCCGTCCGAGGTCTTGAAGACGCCGGTGGGGATGCCGGTCGGGTGGTCGTTGCCGGCCTGCTTCGGCACCTCCTGGGAGACCAGCCAGCGCGCGGCCTGGAAGTCGAGCATGGCGATCTGCGCCTCCAGCAGCGAGGACTGCACCCATTGCCCCTTGCCGCTCTCCTCGCGCTCCAGCAGGGCGATCAGGATGCCCATGGCGCAGAAGATGCCGGCGGTGAGGTCGGCGACGGGAATGCCCACGCGCACCGGCCCCTGGCCCGGCAGGCCCGTGATGGACATCAGCCCGCCCATGCCCTGGGCGATCTGGTCGAAGCCCGGGCGCCTGGCATAGGGCCCGTCCTGCCCGAAGCCGGAGATGGAGCCGTAGACCAGCCGCGGGTTGATGGCGGAGAGCGCCTCGTAGTCGATGCCGAGGCGCTTCTTCACGTCGGGCCGGAAATTCTCGACGACGACGTCCGCCTCGGCGACGAGCTTCTTCAGGATCTCGATGCCCTCGGGCGACTTCAGGTCCAGCGTCAGGCTGCGCTTGTTGCGGTGCAGGTTCTGGAAGTCCGGCCCGTGGCGCTGGCCGCCGAAGCCGCCATCGGCGCCCTCCACGCCCTCGGGAGCCTCGATCTGGATGACGTCCGCGCCCCAGTCGGCAAGCTGGCGCACGCAGGTGGGGCCGGAGCGCACACGCGTGAGGTCGACGACCTTGAAGCGGGCCAAGGGGCCTTTTCGTTCGGGACCATTGCTCATGCGGAGATCCTCAGAGGTTGATGCGGTAGAAGCGGATCGCGTTGCGGTGGAAGAACTTTTCCAGGTCTTCCCTGTTACGGTCGGCCAGCGCGGTGCGCATGACGTCGACGATCCCTGCGAAGTCCGTGCTGAGGCTCGCCACCGGCAGGTTGCTCGCGAAGATGATGCGGTCCGGGCCGAAGATGGCGGCGGCCTCCTTCACCACGCGGATGTTGCTGGGGATGTCCCATGTGGCGTGCGGCAGGCCGAGCTCGGAGATCTTGATCACCGTGTTCGGGCAATCGGCCAGCGCCTCCAGCCCCTTGCGCCAGATCTTCAGCCCGTCCTCGGAGCGGTCGAGCGGCAGGCCCGTGTGGTTCACCACCATCGGGATGCCCGGGAAGCTGCGCGCGACCTCGGCGCCCTCTTCGAGGTGCCAGTAGGGGATGCGCATGTCCCAGGACATGCCGTGCTTCTCCAGCAGCGCGAAATTGCGGCGCCAATGGTCGTCCTGCATCGTGCCCGGCTGTCCCGCGATGGAATGGCCCGGGCCCTTCGAGGTGTTGGGGCGCGAGCGGATGCCGCGCATCAGCGGGAACTTCGCGTGGCCTTCCAGCACCTCGGCGCAGTCGGGCTGGATGAAGATCACATGGCCCACGATGGCATTGGGCAGGCCCTGCTCGGCATGGACCTTCTCCAGCCACTCCGTCTCCTGGACCTGGTCGGATTCGGCGCGGCCGGCCTGGATATGGACGGTGCCGATGACATGGAAGCCCTCGAAGTCGGCCGCGAGGTCCTTCGGCAGGTAGTCCCGGCAGATCTTCCGGTAGTCGCCGAGGAAAAAATTGGGGTCGTACCTGTCCTGCTTGCTCGGATAGCGGCCTGCGTTCAGGTCCCAGAGGTGATGATGCGCATCGACGATCGGCATGTCGAAGCGGGAGCGGTCCTTGAGCGTGGAAAGGATGTTCATCGGCGAATCCCCGCGGGACTCCGGGCAGGTGCGATCATGTGTTTCCTCCGTTGCGCCGAGAGTGGCAGGCCGCCGCCGGATTGCCAACACTTTATTCGGTGACAGCGGGGCAACATCTCGAATATAGAAGTTCGCGAGGAACCAGACGGGCGAGATGCAGCGCAGATTGTTGGCAAAGAAGCCGGAGAGCGACGGGACCGCCCTGGCTGCCTCGGTCGAATCGGAGCTGGAGGCGATGATCGCCCGGGGCGAGCTCGGCCCCGGCCAGCACATCAACGAGCTCGCGCTGGCGCGCCGCCTGGGCGTCAGCCGCGGCCCCGTGCGCGAGGCCGCGCGTGCGCTGGAGCGCATGGGGCTGGTCACCGTCATCCTCAACCGCGGCGCCTTCGTGCGTGAGCTGGAGATCGACGAGGCGCTGGCGATCTACGACCTGACCTCGCTGCTGATCGGCTATGCCGCCGGGCGGCTCGCGACCTCCATCACCGCGGCCCAGGCGCTGGAGCTGCAGACCTTCGTCACCGACATGGAGGCGGCGGCGCAGGAAGGCCGGCACGACGCCTTCTTCGACCTCAACGTGCGCTTCCACACGCGTCAGTTCGCCTTCGCCGGCAATGCGCCGGTCGAGGCCGTCTACCTCGCGCACACGCGCAAGCTGCTGCTGCTGCGCCGCCGCTCCTTCGACGAATCGCCGCATATGCTGCAGGCCAATGCCGAGCATCGGGACATGATGGACGCCATCCTGTCCGGCGATGCGGAGCTGGCGCGGCAGGTCGCCGAACGTCACGCTCGCTCGGGGCGCGCGCGCTTCCTGCGCGCCATCGCCTATCGCGAAGCCTAGAAGACCCAAAGGAACGTCAGATGTCAGTCGTCGAAACCGAGCGCCACGGGCAGATCCTGGTGGTGCGGATGAACCGCCCCGAGCGCCTCAACGCGCTCAACCACGAGATGCGCGTGGAGCTCGCCCGCATCTGGACCGAGTTCCGTCATGATCCCGAGCTGGAGGTCGCCATCCTCACCGGCACCGGCCGCGGCTTCTGCGCCGGCGAGGACATGAAGGAATCGCTGGCCGAGAAGAATCCGGGCGGCCGCCGCGCCGAGCAGGAGGATCCCTTCAACGCGGGAACGCTGGAGAAGCCCATCATCGCGGCCGTGAATGGCTTCGCCATGGGCGGCGGCTTCATGATGGTCGAGCGCACCGACCTGCGCGTGGCCGCCAGCACGGCGATCTTCGAGGTGTCGGAGGCCAAGCGCTGGCTGCTCGGCGGCTACAACCACGGGCATCTGGCGAACCTGGCCTTCCCGCTGGCCATGGAGATGGCGCTGGGCTTCCGCTTCACCGCCGAGCGCTTCCACCAGATCGGCTTCATCAACCGCGTCGTGGAGCCGGAGAAGGTGATGGAGGAGGCGATGGGCATGGCGCGCCACCTGCTGACCCTGCCGCCGGCCGCGCGCGTGAACACGGTGCATATGATGCGGCGCATGCGGCCGATGCCGAACGCCGCGCAGCAGAAACTTGCGGAGGCGCTGCACGAGCACGGCGCGAAGAGCGACCTGCTGGAGAGCCGCGCCGCCTTCGCCGAGAAGCGCGCGCCCAACTTCAAGGGCTGGGACGACCCGCAGGACCGTTACCGGCTGCCGCAGCTGGAGGACTAGGCAGCAGCTTTGGGTGGTCGGCAGACATCCCGCTTGACGATGGATGTGGGGAGCGACAGTGTCGCAGGACATGCCCGGGAACCAGACCCTTTGTGATCGACGCCGAAGCCGCTGCACCCCAGCGGCGGCTCTTCGGGCTGCGCGTCGATCAGCGTCGTTCCGCGTGGTGACGGCCTCACCGTAGGTCCCACCCGCCGGAGCGACCCCGGCCCGCGTTCCTGAACCCCCGCAGCCCCCGGCTCCGGGGGTTTTCTTTTGCCCGAACCCCAGAGGACACCACCATGAGCCTACGCGTCGGCATTGTCGGCATCAGCGGTTTCGGCGGCGGCGAGGCGCTGCGCCTGGTCGCGGGCCACCCGTCTTTCGAGCTCGTCTACGCTGCGGGCGAGGGCAGCGCCGGCAGCCGCCTGGCGGACCGCTTCCCTGGCGTGCCGGCCAGGCTGGCCGGGCTGGTGATCGAGAAGTGGGACCCCGCGGCCCTGCCGAAGCTCGACGTGCTGTTCGCGTCGCTGCCCACGGGCGCCTCGGCCGAGGCACTGGCGCGCATCCCCAGGGAGGTGAAGATCGTCGATATCGGCGGCGACCATCGCTACGCCGAGGGCTGGGCCTACGGCCTGGCCGACGTCTGGCCGGCCCAGATCGAGGGCCAGAGCCGCGTCGCCAATCCCGGCTGCTTCCCCGCGGCGGCGCTGACCGCGCTGGCGCCGCTGCTGGCCGGCGGGCTGGTCGAGCCCGGCAACATCGTGATCGACGCCAAGACCGGCATCTCCGGGGCTGGCCGGGGCGGCGGCGACAGCCGGTTCGGCTACGCCGAGAGCAACGAGAACCTGGTGCCCTACGGTCTGCTCCAGCACGTCCACATGCCGGAGATGGCCAGGACGATCGAGCGGCTGAGCGGCGGCAGCGTGGCCGGGCTGGTGTTCACGCCACATCTGGTGCCGATGACCCGCGGCGTGCTCGCCACCATCTACTGCCGCGGCCGCGCCACCACGGAGCAGTGCCTGGACGCGGCCCGGCGCTTCTACGCCGGGCGGGCCTTCGTCCGCGTGACCGACAAGCCGCCGCAGACCAAATGGGCCACCGGCTCGAACCTCGCCTTCGTCAGCTATGCGGCCGATCCCGAGCGCAACCTGGTGATCGCGATGGGCGTGGTCGACAATCTCGGCAAGGGAGCGGCCGGACAGGCGGTCCAGAATGCGAACCTGATCTGCGGCCTGCCGGAAACAGCGGGGCTGGACGGCGTACCTGTCTGGCCATGATGAAGGCGGGGCGGCGCTCGAACGGCATGTTGCCGATGAAAGCGATCTGTTACCGACGAAACAGGCTCCTGCGCCACCATCCGCCATTCTCGATGCACGGGGCCGGATGCTCCGACCAGCAAGGAGAGGACGACATGGCCGATACCGTGGTGACCTATATCCGAGGCGACCGCTACGTGACGAACATCCCGTCCAAGGGCGGCGTGGCATCGCCCGCGGCGCATGCCCTCGTCGGCGAGCTCTGGATCGGCGGGCTGTGCTACGATGCGATCGAGCGGATGGACGGCTACGTGAACATGGAAGGCGACCAGGACTACGCCAATTCCACCATGTACTGGCACTCCAAATACGACTCCTACGTCATCAATCCCTGGCTCGGGAAGGAGGTGGAGAAGACCAAGAAGAAGAACATCCTGTTCCATCCCGCGAGCGTGCCCTCCCATCTGGAGGGCTGCGTCGGGGTGGGCGCGCTCGAGACCGGCGGCAAGCTCAGCCTGAGCAAGGCGGCGCTGTCCGTCATCTGGGAGCAGGCCGGCGGGGCGAAGGGCGCCAAGAGCGGCAGCGTCACCATCCTTCTGCGCGTGCAGGGCAAGATGAAGCCGCGGTCGGCCTGCACGGCCTGGTCGGCGTAGCAGCTTGTCCATCGGGGACGGCGCGCGCACGATCCTTGGCCGATGAGGGGGAGATCGCCATGGCGCTGCTGGTCTACGGCCTGGACAACGAGGAAGTCGGCAGCAAGCAGAGCTGGCTGGACACGCTCGCCGAGCTGCTGCCGAAGCTGGAGATCCGCATCTTCCCCGATGTCGGGGATACCTCCGAGATCACCTACCTGGCCTTCATGCACCCCGACTTCGACGTGATCCCGCCTTTGCCGAATCTCAAGGCGATGTTCAGCCGCTCCGCCGGCGTCGAGTCCTTCATCGGCCATCCGAAGCTGCCGCAGGCGCCGCTGGGCAAGATCGAGCCGGCGGACGGCGATCCCATGATGACGGAATACGTCCTCATGCATGTGCTGCGGCTGCACCGGGAGATGCCGCTCTATCAGGCGGCCCAGGCCCGGGGCGAGTGGCTGCGCCGGACCATCGTCCGGCCGGAGGCGCGCCGCATCGGCTTCCTCGGATTCGGACTGATGGCGAAGGCGCCGGCGCTGGTGCTGCAATCGCTCGGCTTCCCCGTCTCGGCCTGGGTGCGCAGCCCGAGGCCGGAGGCGGAGCTTCCCGTCTTTCACGGCCCGGATCAGTTCGATGCCTTCCTGCGGCAGACCGACATCGCGGTCTGCCTGCTCCCGCTGACATCGGAGACCGAGGGCATCCTCTGCGCCCGCACCTTCGCGCTGATGCCGCGGGGCGCGATGGTCATCAACATCGGGCGCGGCCGGCATCTCGTGCAGGCCGACCTGCTGGCGGCGCTCGATTCCGGCCAGCTCTCCTACGCCGCGCTCGACGCCCTGTATCCGGAGCCCCTGCCGCCGGACAATCCGCTGTGGTCGCATCCGAAGGTGACGGTCATGCCGCATGTCGCGCGGCGGCCGACCGTCCGCCAGCTGGCCACCGAGATCGCGGCGAATATCGCAAGCCTGGAGGCCGGCGGCGGCCTCCTGCAGGAGATCGACAAGTCGATGGGGTACTGAGCGGGATGCTCAATCCGCCCGCGCCCCGGTCTCGCGAATGACCACGCCCCACCGTGCCGTCTCCTCCGCCATGAGGGCGGTGAGCGCCGCGGGCGTGATCGCGGGCGCGATCTGCATGCCCTGCATCTCCAGCCAGCGCCGCAGCTCCGGCTGGGCCAGCGCTGATACGGTCGCCGCGCGGATCGCCTCGCGCGCCGGCGCGGGCGTCGCGGCCGCGACCACGAGGCCGAAGAAGACCGAGGCGTCGTAGCCGGGCAGCCCCTGCTCGGCGACGGTCGGCACGTCCGGCAGCACGGCCGAGCGCGCCTCGGTCGTCACGCCGAGGGCGCGCAGCCGCCCTTCGCGCACATGCGGCAGCGCCGTCAGCACGTCGGTGAAGACCATGGCGATATGGCCGGCCAGCAGGTCGTTCAGCGCCGGGCCGGTGCCGCGATAGGGGATGTGCTCGAAGCTGGTGCCCGCCATCTGGTTGAACAGCGCGCCCGCCAGATGCGACGAGGCGCCGTTGCCCGAGGAGCCGAAGGAGAGCCGCTCGCCGCGCTTGCCGAGCGCGATCAGCTCCTGGACGTTCTGGGCCGGCACCGAGGCGTTCACCGTCAGCACGTTGGGGATGCGGCCGATGGGCGCGATCGGCGCGAAGTCGCGCACGGGATCGTAGGCCTGGTTCGGATACAGCATCCTGTTGATGGCGAGCGGCCCCGAGGTGCCGAAGAGGATCGCGCTGCCATCCGCCGGCCCGCGCATCACGAACTCCGCGCCGACATTGCCGCCGGCACCGGCCCGGTTCTCGACCAATACGGTCTGGCCGAGCCCGTCATGCAGCGCGAGCGCGAGGCGGCGGGCGATCAGGTCGGTCGGGCCGCCGGGCGCGAAGGGGACGATGAGCGTGACGGGCTTGGTCTGCGCGAAAGCCGGCGTCGCTAGGACGGCGCCGAGCAGGGTGCGGCGGGGGATCATGCGGCTTCTCCGGGATCGGCGAGCAATGCGGTGGGAATCTCCTCGGCCTGGCCGGGATCGAGCGGGTCGCGCGGCAGCAGCCGGTGGCGCAGCACCATCCGTGCCAGCGCCAGCCGCTCGGGCATTCCGAGCCGCTCCGCCTCCCAGGCCAGCGCGGCGGCCGAGGTCAGGTGGTAGAGGGCCGAGGCCGCCTGGCGCGCCAGTGCCGCATCCTCCAGCGCTGCACTGGCCAGCAAGAGCACGCGCTCCAGCGCCGGCATTGCTTCCGGCAGGGCCTCGCCATTGCCGAGCAGGGAGCGGATCTTCGCGGCGAGCACAGGCAGCGAGCCCTCGCGCTGCGCCGCCCGCATCACGTCGAGCGCCACGATGTTGGAAGTGCCTTCCCAGATGCTGCCGAGATGCGCGTCGCGCAGCAGGCGGGCGTCCGAGAATTCCTCGATATAGCCGCAGCCGCCGCGCACCTCCATCGCGTCGCCGGTGACGCGGCGCGCGTCGCGGCAGGCGCGGAACTTCAGCAGCGGCGTGAGGATGCGCAGCAGCGCATAGGCCCCGTCCTCGCCGGCATCCGAGCGGCGCAGCGCCTCGGCCGCGAGGAAGACCATGCTGCGCGCCTGCTCCGTCGGCACCAGCATCTTCGCGAGTTGCCGGCGCATCAGCGGCATCTCGGCGATGCGCTTGCCGAAGGCGACGCGGCGATGCGCGATGAACAGCGCCTCGGTCGTCGCGCGCCGCATCAGCCCGGCCGCGCGCACGCCGTTCGACAGGCGCGAGTTGTTCACCATGTCGGCCATCTGCTTGAAGCCGGCGCCGGGATCGCCGACGAGCCAAGCCGTCGCGCCCTCCAGCCGGATCTCGCCGCTCGCCATGGAGCGCGTGCCGAGCTTTTCCTTGAGACGCACGATCCGGTAGCGGTTCATCGTGCCATCGGGCAGCTGTCGCGGCAGCAGAAAAAGGGAAACGCCCTTCAGCCCCGGCGGCCCGCCCTCGCGCCGCGCCAGCACCATGGCGAGTTCGGCATCGGCATTGGAGCAGAACCACTTGTCGCCGGTCAGCGCCCAGCTGCCGTCCGCGTTCGGCGCGGCCGACACGACGGTGGCGCTGATGTCGGAGCCGGCGCCCTGCTCCGTCATGAACATCGCGCCCTGCGAGAGCGCGTCGAGGTCCTGGCTGGTCAGCGCCGGCAGGTAGCGCGCGACGATTTCAGGGTCGCCGAACTTCTTCAGCGTGCGGGTGAGGCTGTCCGTCATGCTGACGGGGCAGCACAGCCCGAACTCCGCCTGCACGAAGAGGTAGGTGATGGCGTATTTCGCCGCCGGCGGCATGGGCGAATCCCAGCCCAGCACGCCGCCGCGATGCGAGAGCGCGGCCAGCCCGTACTCCCCGAAGGCCAGCCGCTCCATCTCGCGATAGGCGGGGTGATATTCGATGCGCTGCTCGTCCTCGCCGCGGCGCGAGCGGCTGTGCAGCTCGGGCGGGTTCCGGTCGGCCGTCAGCGCCAGCGTCTCCAGCTCGCCGCCGGCCAGCGCGCCGAGACGGTCGAGATGCGGCGCGAGATGCGCGGAAAGCTCCGCCGGCAGGTAGAGGCCCAGCAGCCGTGCAAGCGTGGGATCGGCGCGCCAGAGGTTGATCCCGCGGCTGTCCGGGACCGCGGCGGCGCCAGTGGGGTGAACCACGGGCGGCGCGATGGGGCGCAGATGCATGGCGGTTCGTTCCCGGACGTTTCCTCGAAGCGTCCAGTATGCGGCGGCCGGCCGCCGCGCCAATCGATTTGAAGGGATGGGGTCTTGAGCTAAACTCAACCCCTCATGACCTACCGGCGGCTGCCCTCGCTCAATGCCCTGCGCGCCTTCGAGGCGGCGGCGCGGCATCGCAGCGTCACCCGCGCGGCCGACGAGCTCTCCGTCACGCCGGGCGCCGTCAGCCGGCAGATCCGGGCGCTGGAGGAAGGGCTGGGCCTCACCCTGTTCCTCCGCGGCCCCGTCGGCCTGACCCTGACCGGCCCGGGCACGGCGCTGATGGAGGCCAGCGGCGCCGCGCTGGACCGTCTGGAGGAAGGCGTGGCCGAGGCCCGGCGGGCGGCGCGGCCCATGCCGGTCTCGGTCGGCGCCTATGCCCTCTTCGCCAGCCGCTGGCTCATCCCGCGCTGGGGCCGGCTGCGCGGGCGGCACCCCGAGCTGGAGATCGCGCTGACCACCAGCGCCGATCCGCTGGAGCTGCGGCCCGGAAAATTCGACGCGGTGATCGCCGTGGCGGAGGACCGCCCGCGCCCCGGCTTCCGGGTGGACCCGCTGCTGCCCATCGAGACCATGCCGGTCTGCGCGCCCGGGCTCGTCGATCCCGGCGGCTTCCGCTGGGCGGGAAAAACCCTGCTGCATTCGCGCCAGCGCCCGCGCGATTGGGCGCGCTGGCTGGAGTCGCAGGGCATCGCCGGCGTCGACGCCGAGGCCGGCCCCTCCTTCGAGAGCATCAGCCTGGCCATCGACGCCGCGCGCGAAGGGTTGGGTGTCGCGCTGGCGATCCGCGGGCTGATCGGGCCGGACCTCGCGGCGGGCCGTGTGGTCGTGCCGGTGCCGGGAATCCGCCGATCGAGCCGCAGCTTCGTGCTGATGGTGGAGGGCGCGCGGCTCGGCGAGCCGGCCCTGCGGCGCTTCCGCGACTGGCTGCTGGAGGAGGCGGGCGAGGGGTGGGGCGAGCCGGCAGAATCCATGCCTGCTGGCCATTTGCCGAAAGCGATTCGCTGAGTTAGACGCGGCGCACGCAATACTTTCTGGGCTCATTAACGATGCAGGCCGTGATACTGGCGGGGGGCCTCGGCACCCGTCTCAGTGAGGAGACCGTGGTAAAACCTAAGCCGCTGGTCGAAATAGGCGGGCGTCCTATTCTTTGGCATATTATGAAAATATATGCCGCGCACGGGATATGCGATTTCATTATTTGCCTCGGCTATAAAGGGCACCTGATCAAGGAATTCTTCGCCAACTACACGCTTCTCATGTCGGACGTGACGTTCGACCTGGCGGCGCACAGGGCGATCAACCACCGCAACGAGGCCGAGGACTGGCGTGTCACGCTGATCGACACGGGCGAGGCGACCATGACGGGCGGACGCCTCGCGCGCGTGCTCGACCGCATCGAGGGCGACGCCTTCTGCCTCACCTATGGCGACGGCGTCGCCGATCTCGACATCGGCGCGGCCATCGCCTTCCACCGCGCGCATGGCCGGCTGGCCACGGTCACCGCCGTCTATCCGCCGCGCCGCTTCGGCGCGTTGGAAATGGAGGGCGACATGGTGCACAGCTTCCGCGAGAAGCCCCAGGGCGAGGGCGGCTTCATCAATGGCGGCTTCTTTGTGCTGTCGCCGCAGGTCGGCCGCTACCTGAAGGGCGACGCCACCATCTGGGAGCAGGAGCCGCTGCAGCAGCTCGCTTCCGCCGGCGAGTTGCACGCCTTCCGCCACGAAGGCTTCTTCCAGCCGATGGACACGCTGCGCGACCGCACCTACCTGGAGCAGCTCTGGGCCTCGGGAAACCCGCCCTGGAAGTGCTGGTGATGGGCGGCTTCTGGGCCGGCCGGCGCGTCCTCGTCACGGGGCATACCGGCTTCAAGGGCGCCTGGCTGGCCTTCTGGCTGGCGGAGATGGGCGCCGAGGTCTCGGGCCTCGCGCTGCCGCCTTCGGGCGATCCCAACCTGCACGACATCCTCGGCATCGCCGCGCGCGGCCGCTTCGTCCAGGCCGACATCAACGACCGCGCCGTGCTGGACGCGCTGCTGGCCGAGGCCCGGCCGGAGGTGGTGATCCACATGGCCGCGCAGTCGCTCGTGCGGCCTTCCTACGAGGCGCCGGTCGAGACGTTTTCGACCAACCTGCTCGGCACCGTCTCGCTGCTCGACGCGGTGCGCCGCTGCCCCGAGGTCCGCGCCGTGCTCGCCGTCACCAGCGACAAGGCCTACGAGAACCGCGAATGGCCCTGGGGCTATCGCGAGGGTGACGCGCTCGGCGGCCATGACCCCTACAGCGCCAGCAAGGGCTGCGCGGAGATCGCCGCCGCCTCCATGCGGCGCAGCTTCTTCGGCGCGGGCCGGCATCCCGCGCGGATCGCGACGGTGCGTGCCGGCAACGTCGTCGGCGGCGGCGACTGGTCGGTGGACCGGCTGGTGCCGGACATCGTGCGCGGCTGCCTCGGCGGCGAGGGCGTGGTGCGGCTGCGCAACCCGCGCGCCGTCCGGCCCTGGCAGCACGTGCTGGAGCCGCTCTCCGCCTATCTGCTGCTGGCCGAGCGGCTGTGCACGGAGCCGGACGGCATCGACGAGGCCTGGAACATCGGCCCCGACGCGGCGGAGAACCGCCCCGTGCGCGAGGTGGCCGAGGCGGTCGTCGCGGCCCTCGGCCGCGGCCGCATCGAGCTGGCGCCCGATGCCGGCGCGCCGCACGAGGCGCGCCTCCTCACCCTCGACTGCGCCAAGGCCCGCGCCGTGCTCGGCTGGCGCCCGAAGCTCGGTTTCGACGCCTGCGTGGAGATGACCGCCGGCTGGTATGCCGCCTGGGCGCGCGGCGAGGACATGCGGGACGTCACCCGTGCGCAGATCGCCCGGATGGCCGCATGACCCCGAACCGCGTCGACACGCGCGCGCTGGCCCGCCGGCTCCGCGCGCATTCCATCCGGATGACGCATCTGGCCCGCGCCTCGCATGTCGGCTCCTGCCTCTCGATGGCGGACATCATGGCGGTGCTCTACGGCGGCGTGCTGCGGGTGGATCCGGCACGTCCCGACTGGGCGGAGCGCGACCGGCTCGTGGTCAGCAAGGGCCATGCCGCCGCGATCGTCTATGCGGCGCTGGCGGAGACGGGCTTCCTGCCCATCGCCGAGCTCGACACCTATTCGGCCGATGGCGGACGGCTTTCGGGCCATGTCACCCGCACCGTGCCGGGCGTGGAGCTCTCCACCGGCTCGCTCGGCCATGGCCTGCCGGTCGCGGCCGGCATGGCGCTCGCGGCGCAGCGCGACGGCGCGGCCTGGCGCAGCGTCTGCATCGTCAGCGACGGCGAGCTGGACGAGGGCTCGAACTGGGAGGCCATCCAGTTCGCCCAGCACTTCCGCCTCGAGAACCTCGTCCTGGTCGTGGACTACAACAAGATCCAGAGCTTCGGCCGCGTCTCCGAGGTGAGCGACCTGCATCCGCTCGCGGAAAAATTCCGCGCCTTCAACTGGGGCGTCCACGAGCTGGACGGGCATGACCACGACGCGCTCTTTGCCGCGCTGACCGCCCCGCCGCCGCGGCCGGGACGGCCCACCGTCCTCGTCGCGCACACGGTGAAGGGCAAGGGCGTCGCCTTCATGGAGGACCAGCTCGCCTGGCACTACCGCAGCGCGGATGCGGCGCAGCTCGCCGTGGCGCTGGCCGAGGTGGAGGCCGGCCCATGAGGACCGAGAGCATCGAGGCGCTGACCGTCTACGCGCAGGCCCATCCCGACGTCATGCTGGTCACCGCCGATCTCGGCTATTCCGTGCTGGAGCGCTTCGCCGAGGCGCTGCCCGCGCAATACGCCAATGTCGGCGTCTGCGAGCAGGCCATGGTGGGCATCGCGGCCGGGCTCGCGCTCACCGGGCGCCGGGTCGTGCTCTATTCCATCGCGAACTTCCCGACGCTGCGCTGCCTGGAGCAGCTGCGCAACGACGTCTGCTACCACGCCCTGCCGGTGACGGTGATCGCGGTCGGCGGCGGGCTGGCCTATGGCGCGCAGGGCTACACGCATCACGGCGTGGAGGATCTCGGCATCATGGCGGCGCTGCCGCACATGGCCGTGGCCTGCCCCGCCGACCCGCACGAGGCGGTGGCGCTGCTGCCGCAGCTGCTGGAGCGGCGGCTGCCGGCCTATCTGCGGCTGGGCCGCTCGGGCGAGCCGGTGCTGCACGCTCCCGCGACACCCGTGGCGCTGGACCGCGCCATCTGGCTGCGGCGCGGGACGGATGTGGCCCTACTGGCGACCGGTCCCATCCTCGGCCGCGCGCTGGCGGCGGCCGAGGCCTTGGCCATCAGCGGCATCTCGGCCAGCGTGGCGAGCTTTCCCGGCATCCGGCCGCTCGACGAGGAAGCGGTGCGCGAGGCGGGCAGGGGGCACCGCGCCGTGCTTACCATCGAGGAGCACAGCGTCTCCGGCGGCCTCGGCACGCGCGTCGCGGAGGTGCTGCTCGCGGCCGGCCTCTGCCCGCGCTTCGGCAAGTACGGCGTGACCGACGCGCTGCGCGGCCAGATCGGCAGCCAGTCCTGGCTGCTCGACCGGCTGGGCCCCGTCGAAGACCACGCGGCGGCCCTGCTGTGAGGCTCTTCGTCACGGGCGCCTCGGGCTTCGTCGGCGCCGAGGTGCTGCGCCTCGCGATCGAGGCGGGGCACGAGGTGGCCGCGCCGGTCCGCCCGGGCAGCGGCGCGCCGCGGCTCGCGCCCTTCGCCGGCCGCTTTTCCCGGATCGATCTGGACCTGCGCGACACGGCCGCGCTGAAGGCCGCCGTGAGGCATCACCAGCCCGAAGCCGTCCTGCACCTGGCCTGGGCCGGCGTCGCCAATGCCGCGCGCTTCGACCGGGCGCAGATCACCGACAATGTGGAGATCGCCTGCGCGCTGGTGGAAGCGGCCGCCGCCGCGGGTGCCGGCGCCTTCCTCGGCCTCGGCAGCCAGGGCGAGTACGGCGCCGGCTCCTCCATGCGGGAGGAGGATCTGCCGCAGCCGACCAGCCTCTACGGCGCGTCCAAGGTGGCGGCGCTTTTCCTCACGCGGCAGCTCGCGGCCCAGGCCGGGATGCGGCACGCCTGGCTGCGGCTCTTCTCCACCTATGGTCCAGCCGACAATGACGGCTGGCTGATCCCCATGCTGATCACGGAGATGCTGGCCGGCCGCCGCCCGCGCACCACGCTCGGCACCCAGAGCTGGGACTGGCTGCATGTCGAGGATGTCGCGCACGGCATCCTGGCCGTCGCGACCTCGCCGACGGCCGAGGGCGTCTTCAATCTCGGCTCGGGCCGCGCCCTGCGCGTGCGCGACGTGATCGAGCGCATCCGCGACCTCGCGGCGCCGGGGATGGAGCTGGTCTTCGGCGAGATTCCCTTCCGGCCCGACCAGGTGATGCACATGCAGGCGGATATCTCGCGCCTGACGGCGGCGACGGGCTGGGCGCCCCGCATTCCCATCGAGGAAGGGCTGGAGGGCACGGTCGCCTGGTACCGGCGGCACCGGGCATGACGGGCGAATGGTGGCGCGTGCTGCGCTTCCTGGCGACGGGGCTGCTCAACACGGGCTTCGGCTACGCCTGCTACGCCGCCTTCGTGCTGCTGGGCGCCCCGCTGGCGCTCGCCGTCGCGGGCTCGACCGGGCTGGGCTTCCTGTTCAACTTCTTCAGCTATGGCGGCCTCGTCTTCGGCAGCACCTCGCACCGGCTGCTGCCGCGCTTCCTGCTCTTCTACCTCGCGCTGGGCAGCCTGAACTTCGTGCTGCTGCGCGCGCTGGGCTGGATGGGCGCCGGGCCGTTGCTCGCGCAGGCGCTGCTGCTGCCGTTGCTGGCGGCCTGCGGATACCTGGGCATGCGATCCTTCGTCTTCCGGGGACATGACTCGCGGGCTGCGCCATGAGGGCCGCCGCGCCAGCCATCGGGAATCCGCTTGCCATGCAAAGGGCCTGAGCCATGTCGAGAATGGTCCTGCAGGACGAGCGCGGCTTCAACCAGATCTTCGCGCCGGTCGGCTCCACGCCGCTGCGCATGCGCCGGCGCAACGACTGGTTCATCGCCCAGGCCGCTCGCGTCGGGGCGCGGCGCATCCTGGAGCTCGGCTGCGGCACGGGCGAGGCCGCCGCCCAGGTGGCGGCCGGCACCGACGCCGAGGTGGTCGCCGTCGACATCAGCGACGCCTTCCTGGAGCGCGCCCGCGCCAACCATCAGGCGCCCAACCTGCGCTTCGAAAAGCTCGACCTGCTGGGCGAGGACCCGCTGCGCCTGGGCCGCTTCGACCTCGTCTTCGGCAACGGCATCCTGCACCATCTCGTCCTGCGCCTGCCCGAGGTGCTGCGGGCGATGCACGGCGTGACCAATCCCGGCGGCGGGCTCGCCTTCATCGAGCCGAACTTCCTCAACCCCTACTGCGCCTTCATCTTCGGTACGCGGATCGGCCGCCGCTTCGCGAAGCTGGAGCCGGACGAGATGGCCTTCACGCAGCGCGAGCTCCGCCAGGTCCTGCCGGCCGCCGGCTGGCGCGAGGTCGAGGTCGCGACGCGGGACTTCCTGGTGCCCGGCCTGCCGACAGCGCTGGTGAGGCCCATCCAGGCCGTCGAGCCCGCCCTCGAGGCCACGGTGCTGACGCGCTGGCTCGCCCAGTCGCACTTCGTCACGGCGAGGGCCTGAGCTTGGCGCGCATCTCCATCATCTCCCCCTGCTACAACGAGGAGGAGAACGTCGAGGCCTGCCACGCCGCGGTCCTGGAGCTCTTCGCACCCGGCGGCCCGCTCGCGCATCACGAGCGCGAGCACATCTTCTCCGACAACTGCTCCGCGGACGGGACGGTGGCGATCCTGCGCCGGCTGGCCGCGGAGGACCCCGCGGTCAAGGTCATCCTCAACGCCCGCAACTTCGGCCCCTTCCGCTCCAACTTCAACGCGCTGCGCTACGCGACGGGCGATGCGATCCTGGTCTTCCTGCCGGTGGACCTGCAGGACCCGCCCGAGCTGATCCCCGAGATGATCAGCCACTGGGAGAACGGCATCGAGGTCGTCGCCGGCGCGCGCGCGAACCGGGAGGAGACCTGGGCGCTGCGCAGCTGCCGCCGGATCTTCTACCGCATCGTGAACACGCTCTCCGACTTCGAGATCCCCGAGAATGTCGGCGAGTTCCAGCTCATCGACCGCAAGGTGTGGGAGGTCGTGGTCAGCCATCGCGACCAGTATCCCTATATCCGCGGCATCATCGCCTCGGCGGGCTTCCGGCGGCTGATCCTCCCCTACACCTGGAAGGCGCGGAAGCGCGGCATCTCCAAGAACAACGCGCTGCGCCTCATCGACCAGGCGATGAACGGCATCTTCTCCTTCACCGACGCGCCCATGCGCATCTGCAGCTTCCTGGGCTTCGGCGTCGCGGCGCTGGCGCTGCTCTATGCGGTCTTCACGGTCCTGACGACCTTCCTGCTGGACGGCGGCGCGCCGGCCGGCACGCAGACCATCATCGTGGCGCTGTTCTTCTTCTCGGGGGTGCAGCTTATGTTCATCGGCATGCTCGGCGAGTACATCACGGCCATCCACGCCCAGGTGCGGCGTGGACCGATGGTGGTCGAGCGCGAGCGGATCAATCTCGGCGACCCGGCGCCGCGCCCCGAGAGGTCGGCCTGAGGTCATGATCGCCGGAGGCAAGGGAGGCCTGATCCTCCTGTATCTGGGCCTCGTCGCGACGGTCTGCATCTGGCCCTTCCTCCTGCAGATGCGGCCCGCGCGCGGGGCGGGGACCAGCCTTGCCAATCTGCTGTGCGCCGCCCTGGTCGCGGGCGCCGCGGCGCTGCTGGCGGCGCGCGGCGTGGCGGGCCCGCTGGCGCCGGTCGTGCTCGCGCTTCCCTTCCTCCTCCCCTGGCTGGGCGCAGGCACGCCGGCCCTCCTGTCCGGGCTGGCCGCGCTCGTCCTGATGGCGGGCACGACGTGGTGGCAGCCGGCGTTGCAGCTGGAGCCGGCGCGGGCCGTGCCCTTCGTCGCCGCGGGCCTGGCCGCCTCGCTCGCCGCGCGCTTCCTGACGGCGAAGGAGGGGCTGCCGGCCTGGCCGAGCCTCGCGATCCCCGCGGCGGCCGGCCTGCTGCTGTCCCTGTGGACGGCGCCTTTCGCGACGCCGATGGCGTCCTGGGCGCTCTGGCATCATTGGGGAGCCTTCGTCGCGCCGGCCGAGGCGATGCTGGGCGGCGGCGTGCCGTTCCGCGACTTCCCGGTCCAGTACGGGATGGGGCCCACCCTGCTCATCGCGGCCCTGTGCGGATCCGACTGCTGGCCGGGAACCTATTGGGCCGTCGTCGCGACGAACATGGCCTACCTGCTGTCGCTGGGGGCCTGCGTCCTGCTGCTGGCGCGCGGGGCGCCGCGCGGGGTGGCCCTGCTGTCGCTGACGGCCCTGACGGCTTCGGCGCTGCTCTGGTCGGGCTATCCGCCGGACCTCATGGGCTGGATCGTCGCGCCGTCCACCAGCGGCATGCGGTTCATGCCGCTGGCCCTCCTGATCCTGTGCATCCTCCGGGCCGAGGCCGCGGGAAGGCCGGGCGACATGCCGGGGCACGCGCTGTGGCTTCTGGGCCTCGCCTGGTCGCCGGAATCCGGCTTCTTCGCATCGTTGGTGTGGTGGCCCTATCTCGCTTTGAGGCGGGCGCAGCTCCAGACCGGGGCATGGCCGATCGCCGTGGCGCTCGTCATGGGCGGCTTGCGGGGCGTCGCCGCCTGTGCCGTCGCCGCGATCGGCCTCGTGGTCCTCTTCCGCCTCGCCTTCGGCGACTGGCCGTCGCTGTTCGGCTTCCTGGCCTATGTCCGCAATCCGCCGGGAGTCCTGCCGCCCAATCCGCTCGGCCCCGTCTGGCTCATTCCGGCCACGGCTGCCGTTGCCCTGGTGGCGATGTCCCGGGCCGATGCGCGCGGCGTCCGGACGATCTTCGTCTGCCTCGCCGGCCTCGTCGGCGTGGCGTCGTACTATCTCGGCCGCAGCCACGACAACAACGTCCTGAACCTGTTCCCCTTCCTCGTTCTGGCGCTGACCTCGGCCACGGCGGCCGGGGCCGCGGGCGCCCCGATGGGCTTCTCCCGCATGGTCATGGTCGGGCTGGTCGCCTGGATCGCGGGCTTCGGCTTCGAGGCCTGGGGCGAAGCCTGGCGGGAGGGCCTGTGGGCCAGGCTGGGGCCTTCACCCCTGCTGGCGCAGATGGACCTGCAGGAGCCGGGCGCGCAGAGGCTGCTGGACCGCTGGATGGCCGTGGTGAACGCGGCCTCGGCGCCTGCGGCCGATGCCGGGGCGGCGCTCCGCGCCGCCAGGCAGGAGGGTGGCGCTCCCGTGCTGGTCAACGCGCTGCTGCTGCTCCCCCGGACCGCCGCCGGCGCCGCCTGGACCGGCGTCAACAACCTCGGCAATTTCCAGGAACTGCCCGCGGAGGTCGTCGAGCATTTCATCCGGCGCGGGGCCGAAGCCTACCGCCGTCCGGGATGGCTCGTGGTGGACCGGCAGCAGACGACCAGCTGGCTGGACCGTTTCCGCACGGCCTATGACGTCGCGGAGGAACGGACCTTCGGCGGATACGCCGCCTACCGTCTCGTGCCCAGGTGACGGCCCTCTTCGGTGCTGCCGCGCTGGGCGCCGTCGCGCCCGGGCTCGGGGCGGCGGCGCATCTGCTGCTGCTGGCCCTGCTCCTGACCAGCCTCGGGCTCGGGCGGCTGGCCTGCCGCGCGCTGCGCGTGCCGGAGGATCCCTTCCTCGGCCTGGTGATCGGCTTCGCGACGCTGTCCCACCTGCTCCTGCTGGGGGACCTCCTCGTGCCCGGGGCACACTGGCAACTGGCCGCGGCCACCGGCATCGTGAGCCTGGCGGGATGGCGCGGAGGCCGGGCCCGGCCCGATCCCCGGATGATCGGCCTGGCCCTGCTGGCCGGCGCCTTCGCCTTCGCCTGGAACCATGACGTCGCGGCGCGGCTCGCGCGGTTCCGCGCGACCGGCGAGTTCGCCTTCTGGGTCGACGGCATCGTCCATGCCGGCACCCTCGCGCAATTCGGCACGCCGGAGGCGATCGGCCGGGGCATGATCTCCATGGCGGACATGCCGCGCTTTCTCTACCACTCCGCCTCCTACATGCCCGCGGCCCTGCTCACGGCCGTCCTCGGCACGCCGCCGCTCGACGCCACGATGCTGGCCTGGCTGCCCCTCGGCATCCTGGTCATGGCCTGCGGCGTGGCGGCGCTCGGCCTCGCCCTGGGCGGGCCGGCGGTCGCGGCCCTGGCGCTGATGGGGCTGGCGCTGATCCCCGCGCCGGAGCAGCTCAGCCTCGGCAACGGCTTCCTGGGCTTCGCCTGGCTGCTGGAGACCGCGCCCGGGACGCCCTACAGCATCGGCATCGCCTGCGCGGCCCTGGCCTCGCTCGCGCGCTGGATGGAGCGCGGGGAGGAGCGGCGATGGGGCAGCCTGGCGCTCGCCCTGGCCCTGACCGCGGCCTGCTTCCTCACCCGGGTCAATACCTTCGTGCTCCTCGCGCCGGCGGTCGGGCTGGGGGTGCTGGCCGGCTGGCGGGGGCTCGCGCCACGGCGGCGGCTCGCGCTTGTCGGCGCGGGCACGCTGGCCTTCGTCGCTGCCATGGCCGCGCTGTCCTGGCCGGCGCTGCTGGCGGATCCGCGGCACTTCCTGTTCGGCTATGTCGATTTCGTGCACCGGCACAACCCGCCGACGCGGATCGACGGGCTCCAGGCGGCGATGGTCCCGGTGATCGGCCGCATCGGCGCCGGCCTCGTGGCCCTCCTGCTGACCCTGCTGGGCACGCTGGGCCCCTGGCTGCCGGCCTTCCTGGTCCTGGGCTACCTGGCCCGGCGCCGGCGCGCCGCCGGGGATGCGCTGCCCTGGCTGCTGCTGATGGTGGCGGCGCTGGAGATGCTCCTGGCGCCGGTGTCGCGGAACGGCGACATCACGGAGTTCCGCCACCGCGCGGGGCCGCTGATCGTGGTGGTGGTCGCGGCATGGAGCCTGCGCTGGGCCGTCCTGCTGGCCGGGCCCTGGGCCGGGCGCCTGGCGCGGGGGCGCGGCCCCATCGCCTGGCCCGTGTCGGCGCTGCTGTGCCTCGCCGTCCTGACCGCGACGATCGGGGAGGCCCGCCGGCCCGCCATGGCCTGGGGGGCGGAATACCACGGCAGGCGCGTCACGCCCGGCCTGATGGAGCTGGCGCCGGCCCTCCTCCGGAGCGCGGGGCCACGCCCGCGCTTCGCGGTCGCGAACCAGCCGGCGGATTCCCGGAACATCGACGATGCCGCGTGGCTGATCGCGCTCACCGGCGTGCCGGCCTATCTGTCCTGCCCGGGCTTCCTCGTCGCGACGGGCGGGCCCTACGGCGAGGAGGCCAGGCGGCGGCTGGCGGTGATCGCGCAGCTGGGCGCGGCGCCGGACCTGGACGCGCTCTGGGCGCTGATGCGGGCCGAGGGGATCACGCACTACGTCACCACCTCGCCGGCGGACCTGCCCTTCGATGCGGCGCGGCGCCACGCGATCGCCCGGTCCGGGGATGATGCGCTCTATGCGGTCCCGGCCGGGCCTGCGCCATGAGGTTTCGGGCGGTCCCGTAAACTCCGTGCGACGGGGCTCGACGCCCGCGGATTTGCGCCAATATCCGATTCCTGGACAAGGTGGAGAGCGCCCAGGATGGAATACCGCCGCCTCGGCGCCTCGGGATTCAAGGTGCCTGCGCTCAGCTTCGGCACCGGCACCTTCGGCGGCGTCGGCCGCCTCGCCGCCTGGGGCTCCACCCAGGTGGAGGAGGCGCGCCGGCTGATCGACATCTGCCTCGAGGCCGGGCTGAACATGTTCGACAGCGCCGACGTCTATTCGGGCGGCGCCGCGGAAAGCGTTCTCGGCGAGGCCATCAAGGGCCGGCGCGACCGGGTGCTGATCTCCACCAAGGCCACCTTCCGCAACGGCGAGGGCCCGAACGACGTGGGCAGCAGCCGCTTCGCGCTGATCCGCGCCGTGGAGGCCGGTCTGAAGAGGCTGGGCACCGACCACATCGACCTGTTCCAGCTCCACGGCTACGACGCCCTGACGCCGCCGGAGGAGGTGCTGGCGACGCTCGACCAGCTGATCCGCGACGGCAAGATCCGCTACGTGGGCGTCTCCAACTACTCGGGCTGGCACCTCATGAAGGCGCTGGGCGTCGCCGACCGCCACGGCTATCCGCGCTATGTCGCGCACCAGGCCTACTACTCGCTGGTGGGCCGCGACTTCGAATGGGAGCTCATGCCGCTCGGCCTCGACCAGGGCGTGGGGACGGTGGTGTGGAGCCCGCTCGGCTGGGGCCGCCTCACCGGCAGGCTGCGGCGCGGCCAGCCCCTGCCGGCGCAGAGCCGCCTGCACGAGGCGGCGGATTTCGGCCCGCCGGTGCCGGAGGAATACCTCTACCAGGTCGTGGACGCGCTGGACGAGGTGGCCGCCGAGACGGGGAAGACCATCCCGCAGATCGCGTTGAACTGGCTGCTGCAGCGGCCGACCGTCGCCACCGTGGTGATCGGCGCGCGCAACGAGGACCAGCTGCGGCAGAATCTCGGCGCGGTGGGCTGGAACCTGACGCCGGAGCAGGTGGCGAAGCTCGATGCCGCCAGCGCGACGACGCGGGCCTATCCCTATTGGCACCAGGCGTCCTTCGGCGAGCGCAATCCGCCGCCGGTGTGAGGCCGGGTTTCCGGATCTCCGGCCTCGTCCGTCGCCGCCGCGACGGGCGGGCACCGGGCCCGGGGGAAGAGTTGGCACTTGGCAGGGCGCGGCAACTCGGGCCTCGCGGCTGGCGTTTCACAAGGAGCGGTACGCGCCCGATCCGTGTTCTCCAGGAGGAAACCAGAACCATGGCCCATCAACGCGAGCCCAGCACGACACCCCACGATCCGCCCGAGGGCGACAAGGCTCCCGTCGCGGTGGCGGGCCCGGAGGCGCAGAAGCGAGAGCAGCCCAGCGGCGCGCCGGAGCGCGAGGGCAGGACGCCCGACGAGGACAGCGATCCGGCCCCCGTCGCGGTGGCGGGCCCTGAGGCGCAGAGGCGGGAGCAGCGAAGCGGCCCGCCGGAAGGCGAGGGCAGGACGCCCGACGAGGACAGCGATCCGGCCCCCGTCGCGGTGGCGGGCCCGGAGGCGCAGAGGCGGGAGCAGCGAAGCGGCCCGCCGGAAGGCGAGGGCAGGACTCCCGACAAGGACAGCGATCCGGCGCCCGTCGCCGTGGCGGGGCCGGAGGCGCAGAAGAGGGAAAAAGAATAGCGACCAGGCGAGGCGCACCGCGCTGAAGTCCTGCGTCCTATCGCGAGGCATGGAAGGTTGCGGAAGCCCGGTGGCTGCTCTCCGGGCACACCCGGCCTCAACCTATTGGGCGAAGGAGGCCCGGCCAGTGTCCGGCCGAGGCCCATCGAGGAGTCCGGGCGTCGCTGCTTCCGGACAGCATGTGAACTCGGCAGGCACTGCTGCGATACGGCTCCTGCTGCCGTCACCACAATTTAATCGACATATAAGAACAGGCTACCTAATCTTGCGCATACTCGCCGGAGACGATGGGATTGCAGCATAATGACGCGTTATGGATGAAGATTACCCCTATAATGACGATCTCTTGATCACCGAGCAGGAGCAGAAGCGAGCTTCGGAATCATACGGTCCCGTCTCGCATGCGTTCATCTTCCCTGAATTGATGGGCCTGGTGCAGGAAGCCGATCTGCTCGCCAATGCGTCCAAGCGCCGGGTCCGGCGAAACGGGTTCCTGTCCATCGGCATGGTGACGCTTTCGCTGCTCGTCGCCTCGGCAATGCCGCTCCTGAGCCATTACGGGATGGATTCGATCGCCATTCCCATCGGCGCGGCGGTGCTCGGCGTCCTGGGCGCGCTTCTCGGACTGGCCAATCGACATGACGACTGGCTCGAGCATCGGCTGGTGACGGAAAGCCTGCGGCAGTTCCACTTCCGGCTCATCATCGAGCTTGCGCCGGACATCCTCGCCGCCGCCCGGCTGGGCGACTGGACCGAGTTCGACCGGAAGCGGTCGGGCGCGCTGGCCTCGTTCAGGCAGGACCTCATCAGGCGCAAGCCCGGCGCGCTCGGCGCCCTCGTCGATGATCCCGTGCCGTCCCACGGCGGCAGGATCGGCAATATGCCCGATCCGCAGATCTTCGAGACACCGGACGGCCGGCTGCTGCTCTCCGCCTATCGCCAGCTTCGCATCCTGCGGCAGCGCCAATACGCCGACCACAAGCTGACGGCGCATGGCGGGCTGTTCTCGTCCTTCCCGCGGGCGCAGGTGACCCTTCTCAGCAATGCGTCGCTGCTGATCGTGGCGCTGCTCTTCGTGATGCATGTGGGATCCGCCTTCCTCATGGTCCCGCTCCATACGAACCACCAGGAAGGGCTGTCCCTGCTGCTTCATGTGGCGGTCGTCTGGCTCGCGCTGCTGGCGCTGGCGCTGCGGGCCATCGAGGAAGGCCTGCGCCCCCGGGCGGAGGTCGAGCGATACCGCCACTATCAGGCCGAGACCCGGCGCATCCTCGACGGGTTTGACCACGCCGACGTGTCCGGCAAGCTGCAGGCGGCGCAGGCCCTCGAACACGTCGCGTTCGACGAGATGGTCATCTTCCTGCGCTCCTACGAGGAAGCGCGCTTCGTGCTGTGAGCGGAAGCGCCGCCGGCCGTTCAGCCGGCGGCGCGCGCGGCGAGCCAGCCGGCCAGATCCTCCGGCACCATCGGCCGGGCGATGTGGTATCCCTGCCCCTCGTCGCAGCCGAGCGCCGTCAGCATCTCCAGCACGGCCTCGGTCTCGATCCCTTCGGCCACGATCCTGTAGCCCAGCCGGTGGCCCAGGCTGACGATCGCTTCCACCACGGCGCGCTCGCGCTCGTGGGTGGCGAGGTCGCGGATGAAGCTGCGGTCGATCTTCAGCACCTGGGCTCGCATGGTCAGAAGGTCCGACAGGTTGCTGAAGGCGGTGCCGAAATCGTCGATGGCGAGCGCCACGCCCAGCTGCTTCAGCGCCTGCAGGTTGCGGGTCACCCTGGCGTTGCCTTCGCGCTGGATGGACTCGGTCAGCTCCAGCTCGACAGCCTCCGGCTCCATGCCGTGACGCTCCAGCTGCGCCGCGAGATGATCGACGAAGTCCTCCTCCTGGAGGTTCGGGGCGGCGATGTTGATCGAGACGCCGAGATCGAGGCCGTCCCGCCGCCAGGCGGCGAGCTGATCGAGGGCACGGGTGACCACCCACCGGCTCATCACCGCGGAAAGCCCGAGCTCCTCGACCAGGGGCACGAATTCGGCCGGCCCGATCGGGCCAAGCGCCGGCTGCCGCCAGCGCAGCAGGGCCTCGACGCGAACGCACCGCCCGTCCGCCAGCCGAAGCCGCGGCTGGTACACCAGGCTCAGCTGGTCCTGGCTGGTGAAGGCCTCGGGCAGGGCGTCGACGATGGCGAGGCTGCGGCGCAGATTGGCCAGGCCGGTCGCTTCCCGCAGCGCCAGCCGGCCCTCCTCCGCATGGCCTTCGAGTGCAGCGGCAAGGGCCAGGCGAAGCACCTCGAGCGGCGGAAAGCCGCGCGGCCGGAACCGCATGACCCCGGCTGCCGCGCGCACCGGCAGCCGGATGCCGGCGCAGGCGAGCGGCGCCTCGAAAGCGGAGAGCACGCGGCGAGCCAGGCCGATCGCCTGCTCCTCCGACGCATCGGGAAGCAGGACCAGGTAGCACTCGCCGTTGACGTGAAGGCCGCTCACGAGCCCGTCGAGGGACTGCTGCAGGCGCTCCTCGATCGCCTCGTGCACGGCCTCCGCATGGGCGAGCCGCAGCGCGCGGACCAGACCGTCGGCGCGGGCGGAGGCGCCCAGATCGAAGGCCACGCAGAAGGCCGGGCCGTCATCGGCGCGTTCGGAGAGTTGCGCGATCGCGTCGATGATCTCCGCGGGCGGCTGCCCGCGCGATCCGTCGGGCGCCTGCTCGCGGCCCTCGGTGCTCTCCATCATCCAACTCCGCCGGCATAGGGGATTGATATCATCCGAGTCTGGGCGCCGCGAATTCCCGGGCGCCGCTCGATCGGCCTCGCGCCCTCACGAGGCGGGCGCGAGGCCGGCGCCGAGATGCCCATGCCAGTCCGTGAAGAAGGATCTGGCCGAGCTCAGCAACGGCCGGTTCTGGGCGTGAGCCGGCTCGAAATCCGCGAAGGCTGCCGCCGCGCGCGCGAAGATCCGGAACGCCGCGACCGTCTCGAGAAAGGCAGTGACGCCCATGGGGCCGCCACCGGACCGGCGCTGCAGGAAATCGGCATAGGCCGCATCGAGCTCCGCGGCGAAGGGCAGGAAATCGGCGCGGACGGGCAGGGGGCCGGGCCCCGAGCCGCGTCCGCTGTGCAGGTTGTGCACGATATTGGCGATGCAGCGCTGCCCCGGATCGCGCTGCCCGTAGACGAGCAGAGGCACGTTGGCCAGGTCGAGGATGCCGGCGCATTGCGAGCAGGGCTCGAGCGTGGCGTAGAGCGTCGCGCCGCGCAGCAGGGACGAATAGGCGAAGCGGTTGCCGCTCGCCTGCAGGGCCGGCTCGGCGCGCCGGAAAGCCAGGCGCACCGCCCGCGCCTCGGCATGCTCGAGCGTGCTGCGCAGGGCTATGTTGCGGTTCAGCGCGAAGCCGAGAATGGCCTCGCGGTCGACCAGCAGCGCGCCGACATTGTGGCCGCCGTGATCGCGGGGGACGTAGTCCGGCACGGCCCGTGCATAGTCGTCGCGAAGCGCCGCGTCCGGACCGACGCTCCAGGCGGCGAAGACCAGCGCCATGCTGAGCAGGAGAAGCACCTGGTGCCGCTCCGCTTCGGCCGCGGTCAGCGAGACCGCCGGCGGCGCCGCGAGGCCCTCGCATCGGAACTCGTCCGCCGCGGCATGCGCTGCTCCGAAGGCGCAGAACACGCCGATCAGCCCGCGGCGGTGTAGGAAGAGAGTCACTGGGCCATCCTCTTCGAAGGATCGTGGCAACGCCGAGGCGCGATGATCGGATAAGGGGTCATACCCGGCGGCGCTGCCAGTGATCTAGCGCTGAACCGCGGCAGGGGAAGCCGGCTCGGGACATCCGGCAGCGGCGGGGCGCGCCGTCGGCAGCAAGGCATTGTAGGATGGAACAGTCGGGGAAAAGGGCGGCGCCGGCGGCATGTCGCGCAATTCCAGGATGAGGACCGCGGCGCGCTGCTTCAGAACCCGGGCGGCATTGGTCAGGGCCGCGACGCGGGCCGCCGAGGTGGTCGGCGGCAGGGTCCAGCCCAGGGCGAAGTCCGCGGCCTGCTCGGCCAGGCTGCCCTGCCTGCCGTCCAGGGCGAGCTCGCCGAGGAGGAGCACGCTGTCGAGCATGGCCGCGCCGTAGTTGCCATTGCCGTGATCATGGTCGGCCAGCGTGAAGCGCTCATGCAGCGCCTCCCGGGTCAGGACCTCCGCAATTCCGGTATGGCCGAGCACCCGATTGGCGCGCGCGCTGAAATGCAGGGCAAAGCCGAGGTCCGCCCGAAAGAGCGGATCATCGGGGCGCAGGGCCACGACCTGCCGGCGGATGCAGACTTCCTGCACGAAGGCGCCGGCCGCGGCCGCCCCGTGACCGGGCCCCTGGCGGTTCTCGAACTCGCCGGCCTTGCGGAAGCTCCAGGCGAGCTCCCTGAGCAGGAGGATGTTGTCCGGCGCCCTCGGCCGCTCGCTGGTGAGGATGGTCCGGATCTCGTCGTTCAGGCTCTTGATGCGCGCGGGGTCTTCGGCCTGCCTTTGGGCCAGGTCGCCGATCCGTGTCAGCAGCCGCACGATATCCAGCGCCGCGGCCGTCTCGGCATTGAGGGCGTGCAGCTGGCGGCGCAGGGCCAGCGCGGCGTCGGCCTGCGCTCTGGCCAGGCGGAAGGCCTCCTCGGCGGCGGCGCGGTCCCGCGCGGCCCGCTCGTCGCCCTGGGCGCGGTAGATGTCCGACAGAAGCTCGTGCGTCGCGGCCGCCTCCGCGGCGAATTGCGGATCCCGCGTGCTGCCCCAGAGATCGAGACGAATGACCAGCGCCTCCTGCGCGGCCTCGAGCGAGTGGGCGGAATTGGTCGATGCCTTGTGATAGGCGTCGGCGAACTGGTGCAGCATGGAGGCCCTGGTACGCTTCATGCGCGCGGCTCCATCCTCGGTGCGCGGCAGCATGCCGATCATCTCGAGCGGCGGCACGACGGACCGGCTGATGAGGCGGGTCGCGACGTCCTCGCGGATGTCTCCACCCGTCAGGGTGGTCAGCATCCGCTCGACTTCCCTCAATGTCGCTTCGACCGTCTCGATGCGCAGCTGAGCCCTGCGGCCCAGATCGCTCGCGATCAGCTGAATCAGGTTGTCCGCGAGGTTCCGCGCTGCCGCCAGATGGCTTTCCGACTGGAGGTAGCCGCTGCGGGCGATGAAGCCGAATCCCGTCGCCACCACGGCCAGGATGGTGACGCCGGTGATGACGCCCTGCCGCAGGCGCCGCTTCCAGCGCGCGCCCCGCCCGGAGATCGCCACATAGTCCCGGATCGGGGGATCGATCTCGGTGCCATATTGATCCACGAGGGATTCGGCCTCGTTCAGCGCTCGCCCCTCGGGAATCAGCCGCTCGCGCGCATGATCGGCGGCCACCCAGCGCCGGCGCTGCACCTCGAGGTCGTCGATGAGGCGGATGAAGCGGGCGTGGAGCTTCATCACCGCGGCGGCGCGGGACCAGCCGGTCAGCACCAGGTCGTGGGCGAGCCGCAGCGTCGCCTGGCCGGCCTTGCCGTCCGCCGTCGGGACCGCTCGGGCCTTCCCCTCGTCCGAGGCGACCAGGATGCGGGCCTCGAGCAGCACGTCCACCAGCAGGCGCGTCTCGGGATCCGGCGCGGCCTTGGCAATCGGCACGCTGCGGGTGGTGAAGCCGGTCTCCAGGTTGCCGCTGGCGCTGAGGGTGACGGGCGCCGCCAGCCGGCGGATCAGCGGCGGCAGGCGCGTCGCGACCGTCGCGGCGGGCAGGCGATCGGAGGCTTCCTCGAGTCGGGCTTCCGCCTCCTTCTCGATGGCGCCGGCGAGGCCGTTGAAGGACTGGTACGCCTCGAAGGTGAAGACGTGATCGGCCGCGGAATTGGGAGGAGCGGGACGCCGCCGTTCGAACAGCAGCTGCAGCGCCATCTGCAGCAAAGGCAGCGCGTGATCGCCGCTGGCCTCCTTGAGCAGGCGCTCGTCCAGACGCTCGCCGGTCTCGCTGTCCTCGCCATAGATCACGCCGGCCGCCTGCGCCGAACGCTGCAGGATCTCGGTGAGCTCGGCCTCTCCGGGCGGGCCCAGGTCGTAGTGGCCGCCGCGGTCCTTCAGCGCCAGCAGGGGCGACGTCGAGAGCAGACGCCCGTAGAGGTCCGCGCGCAGCGTGGCGACGACCCAGACCTTCCGGCTGGCCGTCAGCGCCGCGATGATGCGGGCGAAGACGGCCTGCTGGTCGGCCGTCACGCCATCGGCGAAGACCTCGTCGAGCTGGTCGACCAGGAGCAGCAGGCGAGCCTCGACCGGGCGGCCCAATGACTTCGACAGGGGGGAGGCCGCGCCGGCTGCCCGCAGCGCGGCGAGGATCGGCGCGGCGATCACATCCGGATCGGTCGCCGAGCGCAGGAAATCCGCCAGCAGCTCGGGCGTCGTGAAGGGGCCCGTGGCCAGCTCCGGCAAGGCGGGGCCAGAGCCGCCCTCGGCCATGCCGGCATAGAGCGTCGCCGCCAGTGCCGCGACGGCGTCGGCGCCCGGTCGCATCACCGCCTTGCGCCAGAGATCGACGCCCTCCACTGCGCCGGGGTCGGTGAGCAGCGGCGCCAGGCCGGCCCGCATCAGGGACGACTTGCCGGCGCCGCTCGGGCCGACGATCAGCAGCAGGGGCAGGCGATCGGCCTGGTCGGCCGCATGCCGCAACTCTCGAAGGGCGCGCTGCACCTTGCGGCCGCGCCCGAAATAGATGTCGCGGTCGCCGAGGTCGAAGGCGGTCAGGCCGCGGAACGGAGAACCTTCCCGGCGCCGCTGCCGCGCCTCCAGGCGCATGCCGAGCCGCTGTTTCTCCACCCATTCCCGCAGGAGCCGCTCGGCGCTCGCGGCGAAGGACGCCACATCCGGATAGACGCTGTGATACTCGCAATGGCGTGCCAGGAAGCTGTCGACCTCGGCCTTCTCCGCCATGGCCTTGGTCATGGCCTCCAGCTCGCCCAGGCCGAAGACCGGCGTGTTCTGGATGCGGAAGACGTAGACATGTGGGCGGCGCTCGCCGGGGGGCAGATGGTCGCTGCCCTGGGCGGCCCTCAGGGCCGTGATCAATTCATAGGCGGTGCCACTGGGATAGGGGGCGCCGTCCAGACGTGGCTCGAAACTCTCCGGCGGCGGCGTGCCGAGCCTGTTGCCCAGGATGCCGATCACCAGGTCACAGTCGGCGGCTTCGGGAATCTGGCTTTGGCCGGGGCGGTGGGCGAGATAGTGCCCATACTCCCATCGCACGGTTTCGAAGCGGAACTCACCGGCGAGGGCGGTGTTGAGGCTTCCGACAACGTGCTCCAGGGCATCCCGTTCGGCCCGCCTGTCGTCGGGCGAGGACACGAAGATCCGGACGGTCTTCGCGGCTACTGGGCCGTTGCTCTTCGATCGATCGCTACCATTGGGTTCATCAGGCCGGCCACTGTCCAGGTTCACGATACCGATGCTTCGGCCATGCCGCGCCCTTTATCAGAATTTCTTTCCGAATTCGGAGTGTGCAATCTCTATAGGCAGGTTTCTATGCCTTGACTGGAATTTTATGCACCGAAATGAATTTGAAAGACGACTTTGGTGGACACGTGTGGAATTCATTTCCATGAAATATTGGGGTATTAGTTGCGACAGGCTTCGACTCGTCAATGACCTGCGAAGGCGGCCGTCGAGGCGCAGGGCCGGCCTGCGCTCCTTTGAATGCCCCTCCTGAGGTACAGGGGAATTGCGGCCGAGCTCCGGAACGCGCCGGGAGAGCCGCCCGGCGCCGCTGCCGCGACGCCTTCCGCCGGGCGGATGTGCTGTCGCGGCTGATCCCGCTCATCGAGGAGGTGCTGCCACGGGCGGTCTGCCGGTGCCCGAGGCGGCGCCGGAGGCCATGCCGGTGGCGCTCCCGCCGGCGGGGGGTGGGGGCGGCTGGCGGTGTGGCTGCTGGAGGTGCGGGCGGGCGTCTATCGGCGCCTATGGCCGACGGGTGCGCGAGATGATCTGGGGCGAGGTCTGCGCCCATATCGAGGACGGCAATGCGGTGATCGCCTGGCCGGCGCCGGAGGATGCCGGCTTCGCCTTCGACACTTGCGGCGCGAACCAGCGGGAGCCGGTGGACCTGGGGGGCTTTCGTCTGGTTTCCTTCGGGGCTGAGGCGGCGCTTCCGGCGGAGCCAGGGCCGGCCTCGCTGCCGCAGCGGCGGCTCGGCCGGTAGCGAGAACAGGTGTTCCGGCCGGTGGGTTGATTGACAGTCGAATCAGGATTTCGGATCAAATGCTTCTGGGAAGAGCGTTCCCCGCGCAGGCGGGGATGAACCGCGGACGGGTATTATCAACCATGTCCGCTCTGCGCGTTCCCCGCGCAGGCGGGGATGAACCGCAGGATGCGCTCCTGCGCGAATGGCCGCACGGGCGTTCCCCGCGCAGGCGGGGATGAACCGGAGAATGCCCGAGTGATCCACCCGCCCAGGGCGCGTTCCCCGCGCAGGCGGGGATGAACCGGCCAGAAGAGGCCCGTCCCGCGTTATTACAAGGCGTTCCCCGCGCAGGCGGGGATGAACCGCTCGACACGGGACCGAGATTCCGCGGGAGCTGGCGTTCCCCGCGCAGGCGGGGATGAGCCGGAGCTGACCGCGGTGAAGTGCCAGACGGGCTGGCGTTCCCCGCGCAGGCGGGGATGAACCGATCCAATTGACCCGGCCGCACTGGCGGCGCAGTCCCCGCACACGCAGAAAGAACTGACAGTGCGGCAGGCCCTCCTGAGGTTCAGCGGCGAGCGCCGGCCATCCCGCCATCCATGTGACAGCAGACCCATTCTGACGTTGCCGGTCAGCATTCCCCACCATCCACCAAAAATCACTCCTAGCGGCTCCTATCTGGTGGGGCCGAGATGCGCGATTCCGTCTATCGCCATGGAAAGGATGAAGAATTTCGGTCCCTGGCTCCGGCGGTAGGATCATCCGCGGCTCCACGTCGCCTCCTGTCGCAGGCTACGGCGGCTACGCGGCAGGAAAATGTTGCAGGACTGCGGAATGGCCACCGCTGGGTCCGCAGGACTCGAGTCCGCGAGATGAGCAGGCCTTATCGCCGTGTAAGTCTTTGAAAGGAAATGGTGGGCGTTGTAGGGCTCGAACCTACGACCCGCTGATTAAGAGTCAGCTGCTCTACCAACTGAGCTAAACGCCCGCCGAGGGGCGCCTTCTAGCGGTCCTGCGGCGCTTGTCCAGCCCTCGGCTGCATGGCTTCCATGCCGAGCGGAAATTTTCCTCCGCCGGCGGGGCGTTCCTGGACGTAGGTCGGCCAGGCGAGACCGGTCACGCGGCCGCGCAATCCACGGAGAAGCGCCAGCCCGTCCTCGACCGGCACGTGGAATCGCGCGGTGCCGGGCGCGGGGTCGAGCTGATGGAGGTAGTAGGGCTTCACCCGATGGCGCAGCATGGTCCGGAAGAGGTCCTCCAGCGCCGCCCCGCTGTCGTTCACCCCCCGCAGCAGCACCGACTGGCCGAGCAGCACCGCCCCCGTGCCATGCAGCGCGCGCAGGGCTGTCGCGGATTCGGTGGAGAACTCGGCCGCATGGTTGGCGTGGACGCAGAGGTAGAGCGGGCGGTCCAGGGTCAGCGCCTTCAGCATCGCCGAGTCGATCCGGTCCGGATCGGCGACCGGCACGCGGGAATGGATGCGCAGGATCTCCAGATGCGGGATGGCGGCCAGCCGCGCCAGGATGCGCTCCAGACGGCGCGGCGAGAGCATCAGCGGGTCGCCGCCGGTCAGGATGGCCTCGCGCACCTGCGGGGTGCGCGCGAACCAGTCGAGGGCGGCGTCCAGCTCGGCCTCGGAGAGCAGCCCGCCATCGGGGCCGACCGCCTCGCGCCGGAAGCAGAAGCGGCAATAGACCGGGCAGGCCAGCAGCGGCTTCAGCAGCGCGCGGTCGGGGTAGCGGTGGACCACGCCCTTGAGGGGGGTGAAGGGCGCGTCGGCGGTGGGGTCGTCGAGCTCGTGCGGCGCGGTGACCAGCTCCTCGGCCTCGGGGAGGTACTGGCGGGCGAGGGGGGCGCCGTGCTCGCGGATCAGCCGGGCGAGCAGCGGTGTCACCGAGATGGAGTAGCGCTGCGCGACCTCCGCGATGTCAGGCACGGATGTCCGCGCGATCAGGCCGGCCTCGGCCAGGTCCTCGGCGGATCGGAGGGTGCGTTGCATGGCGGGGCAGGCTCTGCCCTGATAAGCCCCGGGATGCAATGCCGAACCCCACCTGGCACCCCGAGAGCCTCGCCGCGCGCCTGCCTTTCCTGGAGGCCCGCGCCCGCCTGACCGCCGAGACCCGGCAATGGTTTTCCGCCCGCGGCTACCGTGAGGTGGAGACGCCCTGCCTCGTCCCGGCGCCGGGCATGGAGGTGCATCTGCGCGGCTTCTCAGCCGAGTTCGAGCCCCATCTGGGGCAGGGCGAGCGGAAAAAGCTCTGGCTCCGCACCTCGCCCGAGCTGGCGCTGAAGCGGCTGCTGGTGGGCGGCGCCGGCCCGGTCTTCGAGCTGGCGCGGGTCTGGCGCAACGGCGAGATCGGCTCGCGCCACGCCCCGGAATTCACCATGCTGGAATGGTACCGCCCCGGCCTGACGCTGGACGGGCTGATGGACGAGGCGGAAGCGTTGGTCCGCCAGCTCTGCCCGCGGCTGGTGGCGCATGAGGAGGTGACGACCGACCTCGCCTTGGCCTTCGAGCGCATCACCGTCGCGGAAGCCTTTCGGCGATGGGCCGGCATCGACGTGCTGGCCTCCATCCGCGAGGACGGCACAGGGGATGCCGCCGCCCTCGGCGCCCGCGACGACGAGAGCTGGGAGGAGGCCTTCTTCCGCCTCCTGCTGGAGCATGTGGAGCCCCGCCTCGGCCGTGAGCGTGCCAGCTTCCTCACGCATTGGCCGGCGCCCCAGGCGGCGCTGGCCCGGCGCGACCCGGCCGACCCGCGCGTGGCGCTGCGCTTCGAGCTCTTCGCCGGCGGCATCGAGCTGGCCAATGCCTTCGACGAGCTGACCGATGCGGAGGAGCAGGCCGCCCGCTTCGCCCATGACGTGGCCGAGCGCGAGCGGCTGTACGGCGCGGAGAATTCCTGGCCGGTGGACGCGGATTTCCTGGCGGCCCTGGCCCAGGGCATGCCCGCGGGCTCCGGCATCGCGCTGGGCTTCGACCGGCTGGCCATGCTGGCGAGCGGCGCCCGGCGGATCGAGGACGTGCTCTGGCTCGGCGGCTTTCCGTATCCGTAGGTTCAGGATTGGATCCGATCTAGCCAGAAGATGACGCGGCGCTTAGGCTGACGGTCTCCCCTGCCGGAACAGCCCATGAGCCTCGCCGCCGAAAGCACCGACATCGCCGTCATCGGCGCGGGGATCGTGGGCATCTCGGTGGCCTATCACCTCGTGGTGGATCACGGCGTGAAGGAGGTCGTGCTCGTCGAATCCGGCGACCCGATGGGGCTGACCTCTGCGCAGTCCGGCGAGAACTACCGCAACTGGTGGCCGCACTGGATCATGCGGGCCTTCACCGACGACAGCACCACGCTGATGGAAAAGCTCGCGCGCGACAGCGGCAACCGCATCCGCATGACGCGCCGCGGCTACGCGCTCTGCACCCGCCGCGCGAAGCCGGACGACCTCATCGAGGACCTCTTTCGCGGCTACTCCGCCGAAGGCGCGCACCGCATCCGCCTCCATGAGGCGGGCAGCACCAGCTACCAGCCGCCCGTCTCGGCCGATTGGGAGACGGCGCCGGACGGCGTGGACGTCCTGCTGGACCAGGGGCTGATCCGCGCCGCCTTCCCGCACTACACGCAGGACATCGCGGCGGTGCTGCACATCCGCCGCGCCGGCGACATCAGCGGGCAGCAGATGGGCATGCTCATGCTGGAGGCGATCCGCGCCGCCGGCGGCCGCGTGCTGCGCGGGACGGTGACGGCGATCGAGGGCACTCAGCCCTTCGTGCTGAGGCTGGCGGACGGCTCGACCCTGACGGCGGACCGCATCGTCAACGCGGCCGGCCCCTATATGGGCGAGATCGCGGCGATGCTCGGCGAGGCCCTGCCGCTGCAATGCGTCTTCCAGCAGAAGATCTCCTTCGAGGACCGCGAGGGCGCCGTGCCGCGCGCCTCGCCCTTCTCCATCGACCTCGACGGCCAGCAGATCCCCTGGTCCGAGGAGGAGCGCGAGATCCTGGAGAGCGATCCCGCCACGCAGCGCCTCCTCGCCCCATTGCCCGGCGGCGCGCATTGCCGGCCCGAGGGCGGCGACGGCGGGAAGCACATCAAGATCGGCTGGGCCTACAACCGCAATCCCAGCGACCCGCGCAGCGAGCCGCCGCTCGACCCGCAATTCCCCGACACGGTGCTGCGCGGCACCAGCCGTCTCAACCCGGCGATGGCGAAATATGTGGGCCGCCTGCCGCGCGGCGCGCATCATTACGGCGGCTACTACACGATGACGCCGGAGAACATGCCGCTCATCGGCCCCATGCGGACGCCGAGCGCCTTCATGGCCGGCGCGCTCTCGGGCTTCGGCACGATGGGCTCCTGCGCGACGGGCTCGCTCTGCGCGGCGCATGTAATGGAGGCGCGGCTGCCCGACTACGCCTGGACGCTGGGCCTGGGCCGCTACGAGGACAAGGCGCTGATGGCGGAGCTCACCGAGCTCAACGCCAAGGGCATTCTGTAGCAACCGGAGGGATCGGACGATGAAAGCCTGGATCGCAGCGTTCATCCTGGCGCTGGCCTGCGGCACGGCCTCGGCCGGCCCGACGGTGGAGGCCATCCGCTCGCGCGGCACGCTCCGCTGCGGCGTCCAGGGCCCCTCCAATCCCGGCTTCGGCGCGCCGGACTCGCAAGGCGTCTGGCGCGGCTTCAATGTCGACATGTGCCGCGCCGTCGCGACCATGATCCTCGGTGACCCCGACAAGATCACCATCGTCCCGCTTTCCACCCAGGCGCGCTTCCCCGCGATGCAGGCGGGCGAGATCGACATCATGACCAACAGCACGACCTGGACGATGCAACGCGACGCGCAGCTCGGCTTCAATTTTCCCGCGATCGTCTTCTACGACTTCCAGGGCATCATGGTGCGGCGCTCGGCCAACATCAGCAGCGCCGCGCAACTGGCCGGCGCCACCATCTGCGTGCCGCCCGGCACCACCACCGAGCTCAACCTCACCGACTATTTCCGCGCCCGGAACCTGGCCTTCACGCCGCTGGTGATGGAATCCCGCGTGGACCTGACGCGCGCCTACGGCGCCGGCCGCTGCGACGCCATCACCTACGACGCGACCATCCTCTACGCGCAGCGCACCACGCTGCAGAACCCGTCCGAGCATGTGGTCCTGCCCGACCGCCTCTCGAAGGAGCCGCTCGGCATCACCGTCCGCCACGGCGACGACGAGTTCCACGACATCGCGGGCTGGGCCGTCTTCACCCTCATCAACGCCGAGGAGCTCGGCGTCACCCAGGCCAACCTCCGCGAGCGGCTGACCAGCACCGATCCGCAGATCCGCCGCCTGCTCGGCCTGGAGGGCGCGCTCGGCGCCACCCTCGGCGTCGCCAACGACTTCGGCGCGAAGATGATCGCGGCGCTCGGCAATTACGGCGAGATCTTCGACCGCAACCTCGGCCCGGGCTCGCAGCTCGGCATCGATCGCGGGATGAACCGGCTCTACACCCAAGGCGGCATCCTCTACGCCCCGCCGAACCGCTGAGGAGGCCCCGATGAGCCTGTCCCGCCGCACCTTGCTGGCGGCCACCGGCCTCGCGCCGCTGGCCGCCGCCGCGCAGGAATTTTCCGGCCGGCCCATCCGGCTGATCATCCCCTTCGTGGCCGGGGGCGCCACCGACGTGCTCGGCCGCGTCGTCGCCGAGCGCATGGCGCGCAAGCTCAACACCAGCGTCGTCGTGGAGAACCGGGCCGGCGCCAACGGCAATATCGGCGCCGAGGCGGTGGTGCGGGCGGAGCCGGACGGACACACGCTGCTCTTCGCGACGGCGGGCGTCTTCTCGGTCAACCCGGCCCTCTACCCGAACCTGCCCTTCAGCACGGTGAACGACCTCGCACCCGTCTCGAAGATCTACGACACCGGCAACCTGCTGGTCGTGCGCAACACGCTGCCCGCGAACAACCTCTCCGAGGTGGTGGCGCTGGCGCGGGCCGAGCCGGGAAGGCTGACCTTCGCCTCCGGCGGCTCCGGCAGCTCGAGCCACATGTTCGCCGAGCTCTTCATGCAGGCGGCCGGGCTGCAGCTGCAGCACGTGCCCTATCGCAGCAACGGGCCGGCGCTGAACGACGTGGTCGCGGGCAATGTGGACATGCTCTTCGACCAGGTGCCCTCCGGCTCGGTGCAGGCCAATGCCGGCCGCGTGCGGCCCATCGCGGTGACGACGCCCGAGCGCGTGTCGCTGCTGCCCGACGTCGCGACCTTCGCGGAGCTCGACATGCCCGCGCTGACGGGGACCTTCTGGGTCGGCATGGCGGCGCCGCGCCGCACGCCGTTTCCGGCCATCGCGGTGCTGAACAGCACGGTGGTGGAGATCCTCGCGGAGCCGGCGGTGGTGGCCCGCATGCAGGGGCTCGGCGCCGATCCCGCGCCGAGCACGCCGGAAGCCTTCGGCGCGCTGATCGCCTCGGATGCCGAGCGCTGGGCCCGCGTGGTGCGGGCCGGCAACATCCGGCCGAGCTAGGGTGCGCATCGGGCTGATCGGCCACGGCGCCATCGGGCGTGCCTTCTGCGAATGCGCGGAGGGCCAGGCGGAGGTGGTCGCGGTGCTCACGCGTCAGCCGCGCGCGGGGCTGGCGGCGGGCGTCACCTCGCTGGAGGCGATGCTGGCCTCGAAGCCGGAGGTGGTCGTGGAATGCGCGGGGCAGGCGGCCCTGCGCGCCTACGGTCCCGTGTTGCTGGGCGCCGGCATCGACGTGATCGCCGCCTCGGTGGGCGCGCTGGCGGATGCGGCCCTGATGGAGGCCTTGCTCGCGGCGCGCAGGGGTGGCGCGCGGCTGGTGGTGCCCTCGGGCGCGGTGGCTGGCCTCGATGGGCTGGGGGCCGCGCGGCATGTCGGCCTGTCCTCCGTGACCTACCGCCAGTCGGCGCCGACGACCTCCTGGATCGGGCATCCGGACGCGCCGGAGGGGCTGGAGCGGCCGGGCGCGCATCTCGTCTTCCGCGGCCCGGCGCGGGATTCGGCCTCGCGCTTCCCCAAGAACGCGAATGTGACGGCGGCGATCGCGCTGGCCGGCATCGGCTTCGAGCGGACGATGGTGGAGCTGTATTCGGACGGCTCGCTCACGCGGAACCGGCACCAGATCTTCGCGGAGGGTGCCTTCGGCCGCCTGTCCGTGGACATCGACGCCGAGCCCATCGCGCCGGGCGTGCGCTCCTCGCGCCTGGTGGCGGGGAGCCTGCTGCACACGGCGCTCGCGGGCGGGCTGGCTTTGTGACGGTTTCCAGAGGCCTTTCGGCCTTTGGTGGGGATTGGCCGCGAAGCGGAGGCAACGGGGCAAAGCCCCCGTTCTTTTAAAGCCCCTGTTCTTTTTCAGTCCGCCTTCGCGCCGGACACGCGGATGATCTCGCCCCACCGTGCCGTCTCGGCGGCCTGGAACGCTGCCAGCTCCTCGGGCGTTCCCGTGACCACGCCGAATCCCGAATCCCCCAGCCGCTGCCGCAGGGACGGCGAGTTCAGGATCTTCACGATCTCCGCGTTGAGCCGCGCGACGGCGGCCGGCGGCGATCCCGCGCGGGCGTAGATCCCGCTCCAGATGGAGCTGACGAGGTCGGGATGGCCGAGCTCGGCCGTGGTCGGAACATCCGGGACGGCGGTGCTGCGCTCGCGCGCCATGGTCGCGACGGGCGTCACCCGGCCGCCGCGGATCTGGCCGAGCACGTCGGCAATGGAAGGAAACATGAGCCCGACGCGGCCGGCGATCAGGTCGTTCAGCGCCGGCCCCTGGCCGCGATAGGGCACGTGGGTGAGCTGGATCCCGAGGGCATGCGCCAGCATCTCGCCGGCCAGGTGGGTCGGCGAGCCGATGCCGGAGGAGCCGTAGGCGCCGCGCGCGGGATCGGCGCGCAGCGCGGCGATCAGCCCCTCGAAGCTGCGCTGCGCCGCCGCCGGCCATTCGGGGCCGAGGGCGATGCACTGCGCGTAGTCGGAGACGAGGGTGACGGGGGCGAAGTCGCGCACGGGATCGTAGGCGAGGCGGGAATAGAGCCACTGGTTGGCCGAATGCGTCCCCGTGGTGGCCATGAAGAGCGTCAGCCCGTCCGGCGCGGCGCGGGCGGCCTCGGTGGCGCCGATGGTGCCGCCGGCGCCGGGCCGGTTCTCCACCACCACGGGCTGGCCGAGCGCCTGGGAGAGCGGCTCGGCGATGAGGCGCGCCTGCACGTCGGCGCTGCCGCCGCCGGGGAAAGGGACGATGAGGCGCAGCGGCCGGTCGGGCGACCAGGCGGATTGCGCCAGGGCCGGCGTGGCGAGGGCGGAGAGCAGCAGGGTGCGTCGCTTCATGGGGCCTCGCGCAGGAAGGGCAGGACGATGCCGTCGAAGAGCTCCGGCTCGGTGCGGGAGAGGGCATGGCCGCCGCGCGGCACGAAGACCGCGCGGGCGCCGGGGATGAGGGAGGCCATCTCCTCGGAGAAGTAGCGCGGCGTGAGGATGTCGTCGTCCGCGCAGAGGATGAGGGGCGCCGGCGTCAGGCGCGGCAGCTCGGGACGCGGGTCGAAGGCGAGGATGGCATCGAGCCGGCTGCCCTGCACCTTCGGGTCGCCCAGGGCCGCGGCGGCCGCGGCCTCGTCGGCTTCGAGCCGTGCGGCGTTCGCGTTGATCCAGTAGGGCGGATGCAGCAGGAGGGTGGTGTAGCGCGCATAGGCCTCGGGCCCGGCCTTCTCCATCAGCACCTTGCGCAGGCCGAGCACGCGGTGGCGGTAGGGATCGCCGTTCGTCGTGCTGGCATAGACGATCATCCGGCTGAAGCGGCCCGGCTGGGCCAGCGACAGCGCCACCCCGATGGCCCCGCCCGTGGAATGGCCGAGGTAGCGCGCCGCCGGCATGCCGGCCGCGTCCATCACGGCCGCGAGGTCGTCGGCCATCTGCGCGATGGAGGCGACGGGCACGCGGGAGGAACGGCCGGTGCCGCGCTGGTCGAAGATGAGGACGCGAAACTCGCGCGCATAGCGCTCGATCTGCGGCGCCCACCAGCCATGCGTGCCGCCGAGCCCGGCAGCGAGGATCAGCGGCGGCGCGCCGGCGGCCCCGCGGACATCCCACCAGAGGTCCGCGCCGTCGCGGTGAACGACAGGCATCAGGCCGCGGGAGTCCAGACCGGCGGCGCCTCGCTGCCCACCTGCTCCAGGATGCGCCCATAGGCCTCGGGCCGGCGGTGAGCCGCGAAGTTGAAGATGGTGGTACGCCCGAGGTTGCAGTCGTCGAGGTTGCAGTCGGCGGTGATCAGCTCGTCGCCCCAGCTCGTGGCCTGGGCCATGATCTCGCCCTGCGGGTTCACGATGATGGAATGGCCGAAGAGCTCGTGCCCGTCCTCCGTGCCGCCCTTGGCGGTGGCAACCCCGAAGCAGGCGTTCTGGTAGCAGCCCGACCGCACCGAGAGATGCGAATGCTCGACGCGCAGGTGGTGCGCCTCGAAGCCGCGATTGTCCATGTTGAGGCTCGGCGTGTTGTAGCCGAGCATCACGACCTCGACCTGCTGCAGCCCCATGACGCGCCAGGCCTCGGGCCAGCGCCGGTCGTTGCAGATCATCATGCCGATATTGGCCTCCTGCTGGCCGAGCGGCGCGCGGATCACGGGGAAGCCCAGGTTGCCGACCTCGAAGTAGCGCTTCTCCAGGTGCTGCACCTTGCGGATCGGGTCGAACTCCTTGTGCCCGGGCAGGTGGACCTTGCGGTACTTCAGCACGGTCTCGCCCGAGGGATGCACGTAGATCGCGGTGTTGTAGCGGTGCCCGTCCGGCGTCTTCTCGGCATAGCCGAGGTGGAAGCCGATCCCGTACTTCTTCGCGGCCTCGAAGAGCGGCGCCGTCTCGTTCGACGGCATGGCGTGCTCGTACCAGTGGTCCGCCTTGGAGATGTCCTCCTCGTACCAGCGCGGGAAGAAGGTGGTGAGCGCCAGCTCGGGGAAGACGACGACCTCCACGCCGCGCTGATGCGCGCGCTCCATGAGCCGCAGCATGCGGCCGACGGCGACGTCGCGGCCCTCCGCCTTCTGGATGGGGCCGAGCTGCGCGGCGGCGAGGGTGACGAGGCGGGGCATGGTCCTGGCTCCGGAAGTTGCGGGGAGCAGGATCGCGGGGGAGATGCCGCGACGCAAGGCGGCCCGGACTATCCGAGCGTGGTCAGCACCCGCTCGACGATGGCAAAATGCTCCTCCCAGCTGGGCACGTGCCATCGGGGCATCCGGGCGAGCTGCGCCGCCCGGGCGGCGCTGTCCGGCTGCGCATAGTCCAGGATCGCGTCGCGCCACCCCGGCCCGTCCAGCGGGTCCACGAAATCCGGCACGCCCTCGCCGAGCTCGCGCAGCGAGGGGATGTCGGAGCAGAGGGCCGGCACGCCCATGGTCAGCGCCTCGGCCAGGGGGATGCCGTAGCCCTCCACGAAGGTCGGGAAGAGCAGGGCGCAGGCGCCGCGCAGTAGGGTGGCCGTGCGCGCGTCGTCCAGGCGCCCCTGCTCGTCGACATGGCCGCGGAAGGCGGTGTGGCGGTCGAGCAGCCGGCAGGCCGCCTCGGATTCCCAGCCGCGCCGGCCGATGATGACCAGCCGTGGACTCTGATGTTCGCCCTGGGGCATCTCGCGCCAGAGGTTGAGCAGGAGCAGGTGGTTCTTGCGCGGCTCGATCGTGCCCAGCGTCACGAAATAGGGCGCGGGCGGCGTCGCGATCTCGGCCGGCACGCAGGCGGCGATGTCCGCGCCGAAGCGGGCGACGTGCATCGGCGGCAGCGGGCGGCCGGGGTGCAGCGCGGCCAGCACGTCGCCGGTGGCGCGCGAGCTGATCAGCAGCGCATCGGCCAGCTCCAGGATGGTCTCGACGCGCTTCGGATGCCGCTCGATCTGCTTCTGGCTGGTGAATTCCGGATGGGTGATGGGGATGAGGTCGTGCAGCATGGGCAGGAAGCGCGCGCCCTCCGCCTTCAGCGCGGCGATGGGCGCCGCCTCGTGCAGCCCGGCATGCGAGACGATGAGGAAGACGCAGCCCGGCGTGGAGGCGATGCGGCGCCGGAGCTTCGTGCGGCCCATGGAGCTGGCGAGCGCGGTGTAGCCGGCGCCGGCGAAGACCTTGGCCTCGACCCACCCGTCCTTCAGCAGGGCCGCGATGAGGCCGAGGGCGATGTCGCGCGGGAGCTCGGCGTGGAAGCCCCAGGGGCTCTGGCCGGAGAAGCTGCAGCCGCGGTCGGCGAAATGGCGCGCATAGGCCAGCTCCACCCGGTCGATCCCGGCGGCGATGCCGCGCCAGCCTGCGGCCAGCAGCCGGGACAGATCGAGGATGACGTGCAAATGCAGGCCTTTGGTAACCTTGGCATGGTTTTCCGTGCGCCGTTCCGGTCTGTCAATCACAGGGGCGCGTTCACGAGGCTGTCGTGCAGCCGGTGGATGGTGGCGGCGACCGCGGCGTCGAGGCCGGGCCTGGCGTAATAGGTGCCGCGGATGTGCAGGGCCGCGCCCAGGAGGCGGAGGAAGGCCTCGGCCAGGGCCGGGTCGGGGGGAGGGGCGTCCTGCCAGAACGCCCCGGCCGGGCCCTCGAAGGCGAGGCCGGGGATCCGGTAGATGGCCTGGCCGAGCGCCAGCACGGGCTTGCCCAGCGTCAGGGCCTGCAGGGCGGCGGTGCTGTTCACCGTGACCATCCCCCGCGAGGCCCGCAGCATCGGCTCCAGCGCGCCGGCGCCGAGGAAGGCGACCCGCCCGGCGATCCCGGCCGCCTCGGCCATGCGGCGGATGCGGCGGGGCCAGTTCTTCAGCCCGGGATCGAGCGGGTGGAGCTTGATGGCCAGCTGCGCCTCCGGCGGCGCATGGGCGGCGAAGGACTGCAGGACCTCGGCGATGGGCGTGTCCAGGTCCGGATAGGGCGAGTAGGCCCGGATGGAGTAGTCGTTCTCCATCTGCATCGCGAAGAGGAAGACCGGCCCGCGAGCGGCGGCCTGCGCGAAGCCGGCCTCGGACCGGCGGGCCTCGCCGCCCTGGCGGAGCAGGCGCCAGCCGGTGCCGGGATAGACCAGCAGCGGATGGTGCAGCGTGGCCCGGCGGTAGTGCGGGAAGGGCCAGGGCAGCAGGTTGGACAGGTGGTAGGCCATGTCCCAGAGGGCGCGCTGCCGGAAGCTGTCCCGGTACAGGACCCTGATGTCGAGCGGCGGCAGGCCGGCGGCCAGGCGCAGGATTTCCGCGGGATCCCGGGGGAAGCGGCTTTCGCCGTTCATGCCGTCGCGCTCGACCACCAGCCAGTCGGGCCGGAGATAGCCGAAATCCGTGACCGTCACGGCGACGCCGAGCGGACGGGCGGCGGCGACGGCGGGACGGTGATAGGGGCGCTGCTCGCCGAGCAGGATCAGGTCGGTGATCCCGTGCTCGGCCAGGTGGCCGGCGATGAAGCCGGGCCAGTCCTCGAAGCGGCCGCGGTAGTCGATGGCGCCCGGTTCCCGCCAGAAGATCCTGTCGCCCAGGCAGAGGTTGATGCGGTGGACCTCGTGGCCGAGCGCCCGCAGCCCGCGGCCGACCTCCGCCGCATAGGGCGAGGTCGGGCCCTGCAGGAAGAGGAAGCGGCGCGGCATCTCGCCTTTGGATAGACCGGCTTGCGGCGGCGCGGAATGCATGTCCGACTCCGCCCGAAGGGGAGAGAACGACATGGAAGGCTTGGCGGAGACCTTGCGCGCGGCCCTGGCCCTGCCGGGCTGGGCGGCGCATCTGGGCCATGTGGACCCGGCGACGGCTGATCTCGCCGACCTGCCGGTGATCCGGAAGTCCGGCCTGCCGGCCATGCAGAAGGCGGCGCCGCCCTTTGCGGGCCTCGCGTCCGGGCCCGCCGGCTTCGCGCGGCTCTTCGCCTCGCCGGGGCCGATCTTCGAGGGCATGGCGGACCGGCCGGACCCCTGGCGCTTCGCCCCGGCGCTGCGCGAGGCGGGGATCGGCCCCGGCACGATCCTGCTGAACTGCTTCGCCTATCACCTGACCCCCGGCGGATTCATCTTCGACTCGGCCGCCCGCAGCCTCGGCGCCGCGGTGATCCCGGGCGGGCCCGGCAACACCGAGGCGCTGCTGCACGTGCTCGAGGCCTATCGCCCCTCCGCCTATGCCGGCACGCCCGATTTCCTGAAGATCCTGCTGGAGGCCGCCGACAAGGCCGGGCTGGACGCGACCTGCCTCAAGCGCGCCGTCGTCTCCGGCGCCGCCTTCCCGCCCTCGCTGCGCGAATGGGTGGCCGGGCGCGGCATCGCCGCCATCGAGGCCTATGGCACGGCCGAGCTCGGCCTGATCGCCCACACCACCGCCGACGGCGCGGCGGGCATGGCGGTGGCGCCCGGCATCGTCCTGGAAATCGTCCGCCCCGGCACCGGCGAGCCGCTGCCGGAGGGCGAGGTGGGCGAGGTGGTCGTCACCATTCCCGATCCGGCGCACCCCATGATCCGCTTCTCGCCGGGCGACATGTCGGCCTTCCTGCCGGGCGGTGCCCGCATCAAGGGCTGGATGGGGCGGGCCGACCAGACCGCCAAGGTGAAGGGCATGTTCGTGCGCCCCGAGCAGGTCGCGGCCCTGTCCCGCGCGCATCCGGCGCTCGGCCGGCTGCGGCTGGTGATCACCCGCGAAAGCGAGATCGACGCCATGTGCCTTCTGGCGGAGTGCGAGGACGCCGCGATGGAGGCGCCGCTGGCCGCCACGCTGCAATCCGTGATGGGCCTCCGCGGCCGGGTCGAGCTCCGCCCGCGCGGCAGCCTGCCCGCCGACGGGCGCGTCATCGCCGACGAGCGCCCGCTGTGACGCGCGCGGCGCGCGGCACGGCCGATCCCGCGGCTGATTGACAGCGCCACGCGAAAACGCTTGAAACCGCCGGCTTCCATCGGACGGGTGAGCGCGAGCGCGCCCGAACTGAGGAGGGGTGCCCGAGTGGCTAAAGGGGGCGGACTGTAAATCCGCTGGCTTGCGCCTACGCTGGTTCGAATCCAGCCCCCTCCATATTCCCCGATGGCAGCGGGTTTCCGTCGCTTGCGACGGGGCTCCTGGCCTAACCTGTCCTGCCCCTGAAGTTCGCCGCTCTTCGCGGCGGAATTCAGGGATCAGCAGGCCAGGCCAACAAGCAACCGCCTCGGCGCGGGTGTAGCTCAATGGTAGAGCACCAGCCTTCCAAGCTGGCTACGGGGGTTCGATTCCCCTCACCCGCTATCTCCGCGGAGATGGGCGGTGGTGCTCCCATCGCGCTGACCTGTGCCCTCGCGGCTCATGATCTTTCTCTCGGAGCGGGACCCTAGCGATGGCCAAGGCGAAGTTTGAGCGGAACAAGCCGCACTGCAACATTGGGACGATCGGCCATGTGGACCATGGCAAGACGTCGTTGACGGCGGCGATCACGAAGGTGCTGGCGAAGTCGGGCGGGGCGTCGTTCACGGCGTACGACCAGATCGACAAGGCTCCTGAGGAGCGTGCGCGCGGGATCACGATCTCGACGGCGCATGTGGAGTACGAGACGGCGAACCGCCACTACGCGCACGTGGATTGCCCGGGCCATGCGGACTACGTGAAGAACATGATCACGGGCGCGGCGCAGATGGACGGCGCGATCCTGGTGGTGTCGGCGGCGGACGGCCCGATGCCGCAGACGCGCGAGCACATCCTTCTGGCGCGGCAGGTGGGCGTTCCGGCGCTGGTGGTGTTCCTGAACAAGATGGACCTGGCGGACCCGGACCTGGTGGAGCTGGTGGAGATGGAGGTGCGCGAGCTGCTGTCCTCCTACCAGTTCCCGGGCGACGACATCCCGATCGTGAAGGGTTCTGCGGTCGCGGCGCTGGAGGACAAGACGCCTGAGATCGGCGAGAACGCGATCCTGGAGCTGATGGCGGCGGTGGACAGCTACATCCCGCAGCCGGAGCGGGCGGTGGACCGTCCGTTCCTGATGCCGGTTGAGGACGTGTTCTCGATCTCGGGCCGCGGGACGGTGGTGACGGGCCGCGTGGAGCGTGGCGTGATCAAGGTCGGCGAGGAGGTGGAGATCATCGGCCTGAAGGCGACGGTGAAGACGGTGGTGACGGGCGTGGAGATGTTCCGCAAGCTGCTGGACCAGGGGCAGGCGGGCGACAACATCGGGGCGCTGCTGCGCGGCACGAAGCGCGAGGACGTGGAGCGCGGTCAGGTGCTGGCGGCTCCGGGCTCGATCACGCCGCACACGAAGTTCAAGGCGGAGGCGTACATCCTGACGAAGGAGGAGGGCGGCCGGCACACGCCGTTCTTCACGAACTACCGTCCGCAGTTCTACTTCCGGACGACGGACGTGACGGGTGTGGTGCAGCTTCCCGAGGGCGTCGAGATGGTGATGCCGGGCGACAACGTGTCGATGGACGTGGAGCTGATCGCGCCGATCGCGATGGACGAGGGGCTGCGCTTCGCGATCCGCGAGGGCGGCCGCACCGTCGGCGCCGGCGTCGTCGCCGCCATCTCGAAGTAAGTTTTTCCGGGCGCCGCGCTGGACTTCGCGCGGCGTTCGTTTATCCGTTCGGCCCCGCCGTCCGATCGCTTCGGGTTCCTTCGACCTGAAGCGTGAATCGGCCGGAGGGCACGCCGGACGGAACTAGGGGTGTAGCTCAATTGGCTAGAGCGCCGGTCTCCAAAACCGGAGGTTGGGGGTTCGAGACCCTCCACCCCTGCCAGATCTCCCCGGGTCCGGTCGCCGCCGGCGGCGTGAATCGGCCCCGCCAAAGGCCCTGATCCGGCGGCACGCATTGCAAGGCGGCCGCCGACATGCTTTCAGGGGGCCGCCGCCCAGGGGGTTTCTTGGGGGGCACAGTCAGGAACACGAAGTTTTGGCCAAGCTCAATCCCGTCCAGTTCTCCCGGGAAGTCCGGCAGGAGGTTGCGAAGGTCACCTGGCCCTCGCGCCGGGAGACGCTGATCACGACCGGCCTCGTCCTGGCCCTGTCCTCGCTGGCGGCCATCTTCTTCCTGGTGACGGATCAGCTGATCCAGCTTGCCATGCGCTGGGTCTTCGGGCTTTAGCAAAGGCGCAACAATTCAGTCGTTGATTCCGACGGGCCTTGCGGCCCGCGGAGGGCGAAGCGAGGTTTGGGCCGATGGCCGATAAGCGTTGGTATGTCGTGCATGTCTATTCGGGCTTCGAGAAGAAGATCGCCGAGCAGATCCGCGCGCAGGCCGCCCAGTCCGGCCTCGCCGACCGCATCGAGGACATCCTGGTCCCCACCGAGCAGGTCGTCGAAGTCCGCCGTGGCCAGAAGGTCGATACGGAACGAAAGTTCTTCCCCGGCTACGTGCTGGTGAAGATGGAGATGACCGACGACACCTGGCACCTCGTGCGCGACACGCCGAAGGTCACGGGCTTCCTCGGCGCGCGCAACAAGCCGCAACCCATCACCGAAGCCGAGGCGATGCGCATCGTCAACGCCATGGTCGAGGGCGCCGAGAAGCCCCGCCGCCCGGCCGTGCTCTTCGAGGTGGGCGAGCAGGTCCGCGTCTCCGACGGTCCCTTCACCAGCTTCAACGGCACGGTGGAGGAGGTCGACGAGGAGAAGGGCCGCCTCAAGGTCAGCGTCTCGATCTTCGGCCGCTCCACGCCGGTCGAGCTGGAATACAGCCAGGTCGAGAAGCTCTAGCACCCGCGGCGCGGCCGGCTTCGACAGGCCGGCCCTCATCGCGATCAGTGTCACTCGCAATAATCCTGCGAGTTCGAAAGACCGGGCGGCAGGGAGCGTCGTACGTCCCCGGGCCGGAACCTGGCGTGGCGCATCGGCGCCCCGCCGGGTCCGTCCCCAGGAAGAAAGGACGTGCCATGACCCCCCGAATGCTCCTTGCGACGGCCCTCCTGACCGCAGGCGCCGCCACCGTGATCCCCGCGGCCGGACAGGCCCAGCCGACCCCGCAGCAGGAGCGGCAGGTGCTCTCCGGCATCGCCTCGCCGACGGCGGCCCAGGCGCAGGCGGAGCTCGCCTATCTGAGCCCGGCGGTCCGCGCCCAGGTGGAGCAGCGCGCGACGGGCGGCAACACGGTCCGCGGCGTGATGGAGACGATGCTGCTGAACACCGTCTCCCAGCTCTTCGCCGCCCGGCGGGTGGTCGCCGTCGACTTCGTCAAGGGCGTCGTGGTGGTCGAGGGCGCCAACAACGAGACGCGCAGCTTCCCCTTCGACGTCACCCTGCTGCAGGTGAAGAGCTGAGGGGGGAGGGCGCCGTGTCCCGCATGCGCAGCCCATCGCCACGGCCCGCGCGGCGCCCGCTTGCCGCCGCCGCGCTGATCCTGGCCCTGGGCGCCCACACGCCGGCGCTCGCGCTGGAATGTCCGGCCCCCCAGGCCGGCGGCCAGGACGTCATCCGGGAAAGCGCGGAGGACATCGCCGCGCTCTCCGCGATGCTGGCGAGCGGCGATCTCGGCAACCGCGTCCCCCTCATCGTGGACGGGCTGCGGCGGCGCCATCCGGCAGCACGGACCTCCGAGATCGTGAACTACCTGCTGACAGCCTATTGTCCCGTCGTCGCCGCCCGCGTGGACCTGGACGAAGGCGGCATGCGCGCGCAGCTCGACGCCTTCGCCTCGCAGGTCACGACGCTGGCGACGCAGCCCTGACGGTCAGCGGCCGTGCGGCGGCGCCCGCTTCACAGCCTGCGACCAGCCGATATAGATCCCGGAGCCGACGATGACGGCGGCGCCCACCCAGGTCATGGCGTCCGGGAACTCGGAGAACATCAGCCAGCCGACGAAGACCGAGCCCAGCAGCTGAAAGTACTGGAAGGGCGAGAGGACGTTCGCCGGCGCATAGCCGAAGGCATGCGCCACGCAGTAATGGCCGAGCGCGCCGAGGATGCCCACGCCGAGGAAGAGGCCGACATCCAGCCAGGAATCGGGCGTCTGCCAGACGAAGGGCAGGACGAAGAACATTCCGAAGCCGCCCACCATGGCCGAGAGCAGTGCCGAGGTCTCGGGCGGGTCGATGCCGGCGAGCTTGCGCGTCAGGATCTGGTAGATGCCGTAGGCCGTGCCGCTCGCCACGATGAAGAGCGAGGCCCAGTGGAACAGCGCCGTCCCCGGCCGGATCACGATCAGCACGCCGAGGAAGCCGCAGACCAGCGCCGCGACGCGCCCCGGCGTGGTGCGCTCGCCCAGCATGGGCCAGGCCAGCAGCGCCACCGCCAGGGGCGCCGCCAGGCTGATCGCCGCCGCCTTGCCCAGCGGGATGAAGCCGATCCCGAAGAAATAGCAGGCATTGGAGGTGAAGAGCATCGAGGAGCGGAAGAGCTGCAGGCCGAAACGCTTGGTTTTCAGCAAGTTCAGCCCGTAGCGCGGGAAGAACAGCGCCGAGAGGAAGACGATGTGCCCGAAGGCGCGGGCCCAGCTGATCTGCAGCGAGCTGTATTCCTGCCCCAGCAGCTTCGCGAAGCCGCCCATCACGGGGAAGAGCGAGCCGGCCATCAGCATGAAGAGGATGCCGATGAGCAGCCTCGGCGGCGCGGCGCTGGACACGTCGCGAGGATGCGGTCGGGAAACCTTTCCGTCCAGCCGGTAAGGATTTGTTAACCAGGACATCGTCTCCTGCCGCCTCGACCTGGCAGGAGTCCCCCCATGCGCCGCCGCGTGCCCCTCACCCTGGACGCGCGCCTGGCCGTGGCGATGGCCTTGGGGCTGGTCCTGGCGCAGCTCGCCGGCGCCTGGTGGCTGAGCCGGTGGGGGCTGGAGCGCGAGCTGCTCCGCCACCACGACGCCGCGGCCGCGCAGACCGAGCTGCTGGCGGCGCTGGCCGGCCCCTCGCTGCGCGCCGGCCGCGTGCCGCGGGTGGAGGCGGCGCTGGTGTCGATCGGGCTGCGCAACCCGTCGCTGTCAGCGGCGCGGGTCGAGGGGATGGGCGGCGAGGCGGCCTATCGCTGGATGCGGCCGGGCTCCGTGGCGGGGCCCGGATGGTGGCAGGCGCGCGGGATGGGCCGGGTGCCCACGCTGGTCCTCTCGCGGCAGGCGACCGGGGTGGACGGCATGCCGGTCGGCCGGGTCGTCCTGGCCTGGGACCAGCGGCCCCTGCTGGCCGAGGCCGATTCGCGCTTCCTCGCCATGGCAGGGCTCTCGCTGCTGGTGAGCCTGGGGCTCGCCGGGCTGGGCCATCAGCTCTGGCGCCGGCGGATGCGGCGCTTCCACCTCGCCGAGGAGGCCACGCGCGACCTCGCGATGAAGGATCCGCTGACCGGCATCCGCAACCGCCGCGGCCTTGCCGAGGCGCTGGAGACCGGCGACTTCGCCACGGCCTGGGCCAGCGGCCGGCCGATCATGCTGGCGCTTGCCGATCTCGACGGCTTCAAGCCGGTGAACGACACCTATGGCCATGCCGCCGGCGACGACCTCCTGCGGCAGATCGCCGCCCGGCTCGACCGCGAGGTGGAGCGCCAGGGCATCGCGGCCCGGCTGGGGGGCGACGAGTTCGCGCTCATGCTGCTGCTGGATCCCGAGGACCCCATCGCGGCGGCCGAGGACGCGGCCCGGCGCCTGCTGGGCGTGGTGCGCGTGCCCTTCGCCCTGCATCCGGACGGGTCGGGCAGCGCCATCACCGTCCGGGTGGGGCTGAGCCTGGGCGTCGCGATCGCGCCCGAGGACGCGCAGGATTCCATGGAGCTGATGCGCCGGGCCGATGCCGCGCTCTACCGCGCCAAGGCGGAGGGGAGGGGGCGCTTCCGGCGCTTCAGCCCGGAGATGGACCCCCGGCTCGGCAAGCGGCGCGGCGCCATGAAGCTGGAGGCCGAGCTGCGCGAGGCGCTCGCCGCCGAGGCGCTCACCTGCCACTACCAGCCCATCCGTGAGCTTGCCGGCCGCGGCCTTGTGGGCTTCGAGGCGCTGGCGCGCTGGCCCCATCCGACCCGGGGCTTCGTGGCGCCTTCCGAATTCATCCCGATCGCCGAGGCCAACGGGCTCATCGTCCCGCTGACCGAGATCCTGCTGCGCACCGCCTGCCGGGACGCGGCGGCCTGGCCGGGGCGGCCGACGCTCTCCTTCAACCTCTCGCCGCTGCATCTGGCCGAGCCGGAGCTGCCCCGGCAGGTGGCGCGCATCCTGGCGGAGACGGGCTTTCCCCCCGGCCGGCTCCAGCTCGAGCTGACGGAGAGCGCCCTGCTCGGCGACCTCAGCGCCGGCCGGGCCATGCTGGCGGAGCTGAAGGCGCTGGGGGTGCGGCTGGCGCTGGACGACTTCGGGACCGGCCATTCCGGCCTGCGGGAGCTCCAGGCGCTGCCCTTCGACGTGATCAAGATCGATGCGGGCTTCGTGCGGGCCATGGCCTCCGACACGGGGGCGAGAAAAATCGTGGCGGCGATCATCGGGCTGGGGGAGAGCCTGGGCCTGCCCGTTGTGGCCGAGGGCATCGAGGAGGAGGTGGATGTGGAGTTCCTGGGCCGGCTCGGCTGCGACATGGGGCAGGGCTGGCTGCTGGGGCGCGCGCTCCCGGCGGAGCAGGCCATGCTGCTGACGCATGGCCATCCCCTGGTGATCGAGCGTGACGCAGCCTAGATGAGGACTCGACAGCGGCTGCGCTTGCCTGTAGACGCGCGCCTTCCGGTGAGGGGCTTCGCTCCTCGGCCGTAGAGAAACGCGGGAGGTCCTGCGGCACGACTACGCCGCCGGGCCGTCAGCACCGCGGGTCTCTCCACCTCCGCTGGCCGAATGGCTCGTCGGAACTCCGCGGGCCGAAGGCCCGTCGGAACTATGAGAGGACTTTATTGGTATGGCAAAGAAGATCGCCGGCTACATCAAGCTGCAGATCCCGGCCGGCAAGGCGAACCCCTCGCCGCCCGTCGGCCCCGCGCTCGGTCAGCGCGGCCTGAACATCATGCAGTTCGTGAAGGAATTCAACGCGGCCACGCAGCAGATGGAGCCCGGCACCCCGACGCCGGTCGTCATCACCGCCTACAGCGACCGCAGCTTCTCCTTCATCACCAAGACGCCGCCCAACACCTATTTCCTCATGAAGGCCGCGAAGATCGAGAAGGGCAGCCTGACGCCGGGCAAGGGCGCGACCTCCGGGCGCGTGACCAAGTCCCAGCTGGCCGAGATCGCCGCGGTCAAGATGAAGGACATGAACTGCACGGATATCGAGAGTGCGGTGCGCATGCTGGCCGGATCCGCCCGTTCGATGGGCATGACCGTGGTGGAGGGCTGATCCGATGGCCAAGCTCACGAAGCGCATGAAGGCCCTGGCCGCGACCGTCGCGCCGAACAAGGCCTATCCCCTCGCCGAGGCGATCTCGCTGGCCAAGGCCAATGCCAAGGCCAAGTTCGACGAGACCATCGAGATCTCGATGAACCTCGGCATCGACCCGCGCCACGCCGACCAGATGGTCCGCGGCATGGTCGGCCTGCCCAACGGCACCGGCAAGACGGTCCGCGTGGGCGTCTTCGCCCGCGGCCCGAAGGCCGAGGAGGCCAAGGCCGCCGGCGCCGATGTGGTGGGCGCGGACGACCTCGCCGCCCTGGTGCAGGAAGGCAAGATCGACTTCGACCGCTGCATCGCCACGCCGGACATGATGGCCCTGGTCGGCCGCCTCGGTAAGGTGCTGGGCCCGCGCGGCCTGATGCCGAACCCGAAGCTCGGCACCGTGACTATGGACGTGAAGGGCGCCGTGACGGCCGCCAAGGGCGGCCAGGTCGAATACCGCGCCGAGAAGGCCGGCATCGTGCATGCCGGCATCGGCAAGGCCAGCTTCGGCGCCGACAAGCTGCTGGAGAACGCCAAGGCCTTCGTCGAGGCGATCCAGAAGTCCCGCCCGACGGGCGCCAAGGGCACCTACGTGAAGAAGGTGGCCGTGTCCTCGACGATGGGCGCCGGCGTCAGCGTGGACGTGAGCAGCCTGAGCGGCTGACGAAACCAGATTCCTCCCGGGCTCAGGCCCGGGCGGCTTAGGCGGGGTCCTTCGGGGCCCTGCCGACCTGTCGGAGATTGCAGGCACCCCTCGGGGCTTAATGGGCATCCGCCCGCCAGCATGAGACGGGGAACCGAGATCCGCCCGCTCCGGGATTTTCCCGGCGGGCATGGCTTGGCTTTCCGGCAACGACAGCGGACGGGGTGAGGGGATGGTCCTCTCGCCCCCGTGTGAACCGGTCGGGGCCCTTCCACAAGGTTCCGGCCACCGACGGAGACGTGACGTTGGACCGTACGGAAAAGCGCGCTTTCGTCGACTCGCTGGGCTCTGTCTTCGCGCAGACCTCCTTCGTGCTCGTCGCCCGCAACAAGGGGCTGACGGTCGCGGCGGTGGACGATCTGCGCCGCAAGATGAAGGCCGCCGGGGCGACGTATAAGGTCGCGAAGAACCGGCTGGCCACGCGCGCCCTCGACGGCACCCGTTTCCAGGGCATCTCCTCCCTGCTGAAGGGCCCCACCGCGCTTGCGTGGTCGGTGGATCCGGTGGCGGTGGCGAAGACGGCCGTGGAGTTCGCCAAGGGCAATGAGAAGTTCGAGATCCTGGGCGGCGCGCTCGGGACCCAGACGCTGAACGTCGATGGCGTGAAGGCTCTGGCCGAACTTCCCTCGCTCGATACGCTGCGCGCGTCGCTCGTGGGTCTGATCCAGACCCCTGCGACTCGCATTGCCGGGGTGGTTCAGGCCCCCGCCGGCCAGCTGGCACGGGTGCTGAAGGCCTACGCGGACAAGGAAGCCGCCTAGCTGCGATCGCCGGAGGGCTTGCCCGAAGGCGTGAATCGCAGCGTCCGCGTAAGGGCGCTTTGGGACTGCCGAATCAGTGAACGCCCTGCCGCGTGGTGCGGTGGGGTTGTCAAGCCACAGTCAAGCCATTAGATCATAGGAACACAAACATGGCCGATCTCGCAAAGCTCGTTGACGAGCTGTCCGCTCTGACCGTCTTGGAGGCCGCCGAGCTCTCCAAGCTGCTCGAGGAGAAGTGGGGCGTCTCCGCCGCCGCGCCGGTGGCCGTTGCCGCCGCCGCCGGTCCGGCTGCCGCCGCTGCTCCTGCCGAGGTGCAGACCGAGTTCACGGTGACCCTTGCCGCCGCCGGCGACAAGAAGATCAACGTGATCAAGGAGATCCGCACGATCACGGGCCTGGGCCTCAAGGAAGCCAAGGACCTGGTCGAGGGCGCTCCGAAGGTCGTCAAGGAGAACATCTCCAAGGACGAAGCGGACAAGATCAAGAAGGTGCTGGAAGAAAACGGCGCGACCGTCGAGGTCAAGTAACGCCGTCCACAAGGTGCCGGGGCTCCGCGCCGGCGCCTGTGGAAGTTGTTTTGAAGTCGGGGTGGGTGGCAATCGGGTCCGGTTGCCGCCCCTCTCGCCGTTTCAGGGGCGCGGTGCCTCTGAAGTGCTTGCGGGGACATGGATTTTTGGCGGCGGGGATCTCTCCGCAGGCCAGCATTAAGGAAGCGGGACACGCATGAACGCCATCAGCAAGTCGTTCACGGCACGCAAGCGCATTCGCAAGAGCTTCGGGCGGCTGCCCGAGGTCGCGCCCATGCCCAACCTGATCGACGTGCAGCGCGCCTCCTACGCCACCTTCCTGCAGATGGAGACGCATCCGGACAGCCGGACGAACACGGGTCTGCAGGAGGTCTTCAAGTCGGTCTTCCCGATCAACGACTTCGCCGGCCGCGGCCGTCTGGAGTTCGTCCAGTACGAGCTCGAGGAGCCGAAATACGACGTCGAGGAGTGCATCGCGCGCGGGCTGACCTTCGCCGCGCCGCTGAAGGTCAAGCTGCGCCTGATCGTCTGGGACCTGGACGAGGACACCGGCAGCCGCTCCGTCCGCGACATCAAGGAGCAGGACGTCTACATGGGCGACATGCCGCTCATGACGGACAACGGCACCTTCATTATCAACGGCACCGAGCGCGTCATCGTCTCGCAGATGCACCGCAGCCCCGGCGTGTTCTTCGACCATGACAAGGGCAAGACGCACAGCAGCGGCAAGTACCTCTTCGCCGCGCGTGTGATCCCCTACCGCGGCTCCTGGCTCGACTTCGAGTTCGACGCCAAGGACATCTGCTATGTCCGCATCGACCGGAAGCGGAAGCTGCCGGCCTCCACCCTGCTGCTCGCCCTCGACAGCGAGGCGACCGAGGCGAAGCGCGTCGAGCGCGCCGCCCAGGGCCTGGAGATGGAGCATTCCGAGATCCGCGGCATGGATGCCGAGGAGATCCTCGGCGCCTTCTACGGCCAGGTGGAGTTCCGCCGCGGCCCGAAGGGCTGGTCGCGCGCCTTCGATCCCGACAGCTTCCGCGGCATCAAGCTGCTGGAGCCGCTGATCGACGCCAAGACCGGCGCCATCGTGGCCGACAAGGACGTCAAGATGACGCCCCGCGCCGCCCGCAAGATCGTCGAGGCCGGCACCACCGAGGTGCTGGTCGGCCGCACCGACCTGCTCGGCCGCTTCGTGGCCGTCGACCTCGTGAACTACGAGACCGGCGAGATCTGGGCCGAGGCCGGCGAGGAGCTGACCGAGCCGAAGCTCGCGGCCATCGAGGATGCCGGCATCGACGTGCTGCCCACGCTGGCCATCGACCAGTCGGTCGGCGCCTGGATGCGCAACACGCTCGCGGTGGACAAGAACACCAACCGCGAAGAGGCGCTGATGGACATCTACCGGGTCATGCGCCCGGGCGAGCCGCCGACGCCGGAGACGGCCGAGGCGCTGTTCAAGGGCCTCTTCTTCGACGGCGACCGCTACGACCTCTCGGCCGTGGGCCGCGTGAAGATGAACATGCGCCTGGGCTTCTCGCTCGAGGAGGCGCCGGACCATCTGCGCACGCTGCGCAAGCAGGACATCGTCTCCACGATGCGCGTGCTGATGGACCTCAAGGACGGCCGCGGCTCCATCGACGACATCGACAACCTCGGCAACCGGCGCGTGCGCTCGGTCGGCGAGCTGATGGAGAACCAGTACCGCGTCGGCCTGCTGCGCATGGACCGCGCGATCAAGGAGCGCATGGGCGCGGTCGATATCGACACCGTCATGCCGCACGACCTGATCAACGCGAAGCCGGCGGCGGCGGCGGTGCGGGAGTTCTTCGGCTCCTCGCAGCTCAGCCAGTTCATGGACCAGACCAACCCGCTGTCGGAAGTGACGCACAAGCGCCGCCTCTCGGCGCTTGGCCCGGGCGGTCTGACGCGCGAGCGCGCCGGCTTCGAGGTGCGCGACGTGCACCCGACGCATTACGGCCGCATCTGCCCGATCGAGACGCCGGAAGGCCCGAACATCGGCCTGATCAACTCGCTCGCCACCTTCGCGCGGGTGAACAAGTACGGCTTCATCGAGACGCCCTACCGCCTCGTGAAGGACGGCAAGATCGTCGGCGAGCCGCGCTACCTCTCCGCCATGGAGGAGGAGAAGCTGGTCGTCGCCCAGGCCGATGCCGAGGTGGACGCCTCCACGGGCGAGTTCCTGAGCGACCTCGTCTCGGTCCGCCAGAGCGGCGACTTCCGCCTGGTGAAGCCGGGCGAGGTGACGGCCATCGACGTCTCGCCGAAACAGCTGGTGTCCGTCGCCGCGGCGCTGATCCCGTTCCTCGAGAACGATGACGCGAACCGCGCGCTGATGGGCTCGAACATGCAGCGCCAGGCGGTGCCGCTGATCCGCGCCGACGCGCCCCTCGTGGGCACCGGCATGGAGGCCGCCGTGGCCCGCGACTCCGGCGCGGCGATCTCCGCACGGCGCGAGGGCGTCGTCGACCAGATCGACGGCGCGCGCATCGTGGTGCGCGCGACGGGCGAGGACGGCCAGACGGTCGGCGTCGACATCTACCGCCTGCGCAAGTTCCAGCGCTCCAACCAGAGCACCTGCATCAACCAGCGCCCGCTGGTGAAGGTGGGCGACCGGGTGACGGTGGGCGAGATCATCGCCGACGGTCCGTCGACGGAGCTCGGCGAGCTCGCGCTCGGCCGCAACGTGCTCTGCGCCTTCATGCCCTGGAACGGCTACAACTTCGAGGACTCGATCCTGATCTCGGAGCGCATCGCGCGCGACGACGTGTTCACCTCCATCCACATCGAGGAATTCGAGGTGATGGCGCGCGACACGAAGCTTGGCCAGGAGGAGATCAGCCGCGACATCCCGAATGTGGGTGAAGAGGCGCTCCGCAACCTCGACGAGGCCGGCATCGTCTATGTCGGCGCCGAGGTGCATCCGGGCGACATCCTGGTCGGCAAGGTCACGCCGAAGGGCGAGAGCCCGATGACGCCGGAGGAGAAGCTCCTCCGCGCCATCTTCGGCGAGAAGGCGTCGGACGTGCGCGACACCTCGCTGCGCCTGCCGCCCGGCGTCTCCGGCACGATCGTGGACGTGCGCGTCTTCTCCCGCCGCGGCGTGGACAAGGACGAGCGCGCCATGGCGATCGAGCGCTCGGAGATCGAGCGGCTGGCGAAGGACCGCGACGACGAGCGCGCCATCCAGGAGCGCAGCTTCTACGGCCGGCTCCGCGAGCGGCTGCTGAACCGCAAGGCCAGCGGCGGCTTCAAGGGCGTCAAGGCCGGCACGCCGATCACCGACGAGGTGCTGGAGCAGTTCGCCAAGGCGACCTGGCGGCAGATCGCGGTGACCGACGACGCGGCGATGGTCGAGATCGAGGCGCTGAAGCGTGAGTTCGACGCGGCCGTCGAGCGGCTGCAGAAGCGCTTCGAATCGAAGGTCGAGAAGCTGCAGCGCGGCGACGAGCTGCCGCCCGGCGTGATGAAGATGGTCAAGGTCTTCGTGGCGGTGAAGCGCAAGCTGCAGCCCGGCGACAAGATGGCCGGCCGCCACGGCAACAAGGGCGTGGTCTCGCGCGTGGTGCCGGTGGAGGACATGCCGTTCCTCGAGGACGGCACCTCGGTCGATCTCGTGCTGAACCCGCTGGGCGTGCCTTCGCGCATGAACATCGGCCAGATCCTGGAGACGCACCTGGGCTGGGCCTGCGCCAATATCGGCCGCGAGGTCGGTGAGCTGGTGGAGGATTTCCGGCGCTCGTCCGCGGTGCGCGACGAGCTGCTGGCCAAGCTGAAGGACATCTACGGCGACGAGGTCTTCGAGCGCGACATCCTGCCGATGAGCGAGGACCAGCTGATCGAGCTGGCGGACAACCTGAAGAAGGGCATCCCCATCGCGACGCCGGTCTTCGACGGTGCCCGCATCTCGGACATCGAGGACATGCTGAGCAAGGCCGGCCTCGACACCTCCGGCCAGATGCAGCTGGTGGACGGCCGCACGGGCGAGCTCTTCGAGCGCAAGGTGACGGTCGGCTACATCTACATGCTGAAGCTGCACCACCTGGTCGACGACAAGATCCACGCGCGCTCGATCGGCCCCTACTCGCTGGTCACGCAGCAGCCGCTGGGCGGCAAGGCCCAGTTCGGCGGACAGCGCTTCGGCGAGATGGAGGTCTGGGCGCTCGAGGCCTATGGCGCGGCCTACACGCTGCAGGAGATGCTGACGGTGAAGTCGGACGACGTGTCCGGCCGCACCAAGGTCTACGAGGCGATCGTCCGCGATCAGGACAGCTTCGAGGCCGGCATCCCCGAGAGCTTCAACGTTCTGGTCAAGGAGCTGAAGTCGCTCGGCCTGAACGTGGACCTGGAAAACCGCGGGTCCTGAGTATGACGGGCGGGGCGCCTGACGCGCCCCGTCCTCCCCCATGCATGGCCCGGCGCGCGCGCCGGGCAGAGAGCGAGGCGGCATGAACGAGCTGATGAAGATCCTGGGCCAGACCGGCCAGGCGATGACTTTCGACCAGATCAAGATCTCCATGGCGTCGCCGGAGCAGATCCGCTCCTGGTCCTATGGCGAGATCAAGAAGCCGGAGACGATCAACTACCGCACCTTCAAGCCGGAGCGGGACGGGCTGTTCTGCGCCCGCATCTTTGGTCCGATCAAGGACTACGAGTGCCTGTGCGGCAAGTACAAGCGGATGAAGTTCCGCGGCATCGTCTGCGAGAAGTGCGGCGTGGAAGTGACGCTCGCCAAGGTCCGGCGCGAGCGCATGGGCCATATCGAGCTCGCGGCGCCCGTCGCGCACATCTGGTTCCTGAAGAGCCTTCCGAGCCGTGTCGGCCTGATGGTCGACATGACCCTGAAGGAGCTGGAGAAGGTCCTGTACTTCGAGTCCTACGTGGTGCTCGAGCCCGGCCTGACCGACCTCAAGCTGCACTCGCTGCTGAACGAGGACCAGTTCGTCGCCAAGCAGGACGAGTTCGGCGAGGACGCCTTCCGCGTCGGCATCGGTGCCGAGGCCGTGAAGGAGATCCTGCATGGCATGGAGATGGCCAAGGACGGCGTGCGCCTGCGCGCCGAGCTGAAGGAGACCACCTCCGAGGCCAAGCGCAAGAAGCTGGTGAAGCGCCTCAAGTTGATCGAGGCATTTTCCGAATCCGGCGCCCGTCCGGAGTGGATGATCCTCGACGTCGTGCCGGTCATTCCGCCCGAGCTGCGCCCGCTGGTGCCGCTGGACGGCGGCCGCTTCGCGACCTCGGACCTGAACGACCTGTACCGCCGCGTCATCAACCGCAACAACCGCCTGAAGCGGCTGATCGAGCTGCGCGCCCCTGACATCATCGTGCGCAACGAGAAGCGCATGCTGCAGGAGTCGGTGGACGCGCTGTTCGACAACGGCCGCCGCGGCCGCGCGATCACGGGCGCCAACAAGCGCCCGCTGAAGTCGCTGTCCGACATGCTGAAGGGCAAGCAGGGCCGCTTCCGGCAGAACCTGCTCGGCAAGCGCGTCGACTACTCCGGCCGCTCGGTGATCGTCGTCGGTCCCGAGATGAAGCTGCACCAGTGCGGCCTGCCGAAGAAGATGGCGCTCGAGCTGTTCAAGCCCTTCATCTACTCGAAGCTCGAGAAGTACGGCCACGCCAGCACCATCAAGCAGGCCAAGCGCATGGTGGAGAAGGAGCGTCCCGAGGTGTGGGACATCCTGGAGGAGGTCATCCGCGAGCACCCGGTCATGCTGAACCGGGCGCCCACGCTGCACCGCCTCGGCATCCAGGCCTTCGAGCCCGTGCTCGTCGAGGGCAAGGCGATCCAGCTGCACCCGCTGGTCTGCACCGCCTTCAACGCGGACTTCGACGGCGACCAGATGGCCGTGCACGTCCCCCTGAGCCTCGAGGCTCAGCTGGAGGCGCGCGTGCTGATGATGTCGACCAACAACATCCTCTCGCCCGCGAACGGCAAGCCGATCATCGTGCCGTCGCAGGACATCGTGCTCGGCCTCTACTACCTCAGCCTCGACACGCCGGAGTTCCGCGCGGCCGAGGACGACAAGGCACCGCGCATCACCGATATCGGCGAGATCGAGCACGCCCTGTCGGTCGGCGCGCTGACCATCCACAGCAAGATCCTCACCCGCCGCGCCACGGTGGATGCCGACAACAAGCCGATCGTCGAGCGGGTGATCACCACGCCGGGCCGCATGCTCATGGGCGCGCTGCTGCCCAAGCACCCGGCGCTGCCCTTCTCGCTGATCAACCGCCTGCTGACCAAGAAGTCCATCTCGGACGTGATCGACGCCGTGTACCGCCATTGCGGCCAGAAGGAATCGGTGATCTTCGCCGACCGCCTGATGGGCCTCGGCTTCCGTCACGCTGCCAAGGCGGGCATCTCCTTCGGCAAGAACGACATGATGATCCCGCCCGAGAAGGTGGGGCTCATCGCGACGACCAAGGCCGAGGTGAAGGAGTTCGAGCAGCAGTATCTCGACGGCCTCATCACCTCGGGCGAGCGCTACAACAAGGTGGTCGACGCCTGGTCGCGCTGCACGGATGCCGTGGCCTCCGCGATGATGAAGGAGATTCAGAAGCAGGAGATCGGCAAGCCGACCAACTCCGTGTGGATGATGTCCCACTCCGGTGCGCGTGGGTCGCCGGCGCAGATGCGCCAGCTGGCCGGCATGCGCGGCCTGATGGCCAAGCCCTCGGGCGAGATCATCGAGCAGCCGATCATCTCGAACTTCAAGGAAGGCCTCACCGTCCTGGAGTACTTCAACTCCACGCACGGCGCCCGCAAGGGCCTCGCCGACACCGCGCTGAAGACGGCCAACTCCGGCTATCTGACGCGCCGCCTGGTCGACGTGGCGCAGGACTGCATCATCATGGAGGATGACTGCGGCACCGAGCGCGGGCTGAACGTGCGCGCCATCATGGATGGCGGCGACGTGGTGTCCTCACTCTCCGAGCGCATCCTGGGCCGGACCACGCAGGAGGATGTGATCGACCCCGCGACGGGCGAGATCATCATCGCCAACAACATGCTGGTCGAGGAAGCCGATGCCGAGCGCATCGAGAAGGCCGGCGTCGAGGGGGTGAAGATCCGCTCGGTGCTGACCTGCGAGTCGCTCCAGGGCGTCTGCGGCCATTGCTACGGCCGTGACCTCGCGCGCGGCACGCCGGTGAACATGGGCGAGGCGGTGGGCGTCATCGCCGCGCAGTCCATCGGCGAGCCGGGCACGCAGCTGACCATGCGCACCTTCCACATCGGCGGCGCGGCTCAGCGTGGCGCCGAGCAGTCGGCGGTGGAGGCGACGGTCGACGCGACGGCCAAGCTGTTCAACCTCCAGCTGGTGACCAACAGCTCCGGCGCGCCGATCGTCATGAGCCGCAACTGCGAAGTGGCGCTCATGGACGCCAACGGCCGCGAGCGCGCGCGCTTCCGTGTGCCCTACGGCGCGCGGATGCTGATCACCGACGGCGCGGCGGTCACGCGCGGCCAGAAGCTGGCCGACTGGGATCCCTTCACCCTGCCGATCATCACCGAGCGTGAGGGCAAGGTGGAGTATGCGGACCTCATCGAGGGCATCACCCTCGTCGAGCGCACCGACGACGTCACGGGCCTGACCTCCAAGGTGGTGGTGGACTACAAGTCCTCGACCAAGTCGGTGGATCTGCGCCCGCGCATCGTCATGAAGGACGCCCGCGGCGAGATCATGAAGCTGCCGAACGGGGCCGAGGCGCGCTACTTCCTCAGCCCGGACACGGTGCTGAGCGTGGACAACGGCGCGACCGTGGAGGCGGGCGACGTGGTGGCCCGCATGCCGCGCGAATCGTCGAAGACCCGTGACATCACCGGCGGTCTGCCGCGCGTGGCGGAGCTCTTCGAGGCCCGCCGGCCCAAGGATGCCGCGATCATCAGCGACATCGACGGGCGGGTGGAGTTCGGCAAGGACTACAAGGCCAAGCGCCGCGTGATCGTGAAGAGCGAGCCGATGGGCGACGAGCCGCCGATCGAGCGCGAGTACCTGGTGCCGAAGGGCAAGCACGTCTCGGTGCAGGAGGGCGACTACGTGAAGGCGGGCGACCCCCTGGTCGACGGGCCGCGCGTGCCGCACGACATCCTGCGCGTGCTGGGCGTCGAGGCGCTGGCGAACTACCTCGTCAACGAGATCCAGGACGTCTATCGCCTGCAGGGCGTGAAGATCAACGACAAGCACATCGAGGTGATCGTTCGCCAGATGCTGCAGAAGGTTGAGATTCTCGACGGCGGCGAGACGACCTACCTCATCGGCGAGCAGGTGGACCGCTTCGAGTTCGATGCGGAGAACGAGAAGCGCCTGAAGCTGGGCGAGCGTCCTGCGCGCGCCGAGCCGGTGCTGCAGGGCATCACCAAGGCCTCCCTGCAGACGCAGAGCTTCATCTCGGCGGCGTCCTTCCAGGAGACCACCCGCGTGCTCACAGAGGCGGCCACGGCCGGCAAGGTGGACACCCTGGGCGGCCTCAAGGAGAACGTCATCGTGGGCCGCCTGATCCCGGCGGGCACGGGCTCCGTGATGAACCGGCTGAAGATCCTGGCGGCGAAGCGCGACAGCGGGCGCCTGCCCGCGACGCCGGCGCTGCCGGAGCCGGAGACGAGCCCCGCGGCCGCCGAGTAGCGGCATGCGGAAAGGACGGGGGCCGCGTCTGCCTCCGTCCGGCGAATCACCCCCCTGGTCGCTTGACTCAGGGCAGGGGGGTGAGTAAGACGCGCAACTCGCCTGGACGGTCAGCGATGACCACCGGGCATGTTGGTTCAAACGCCTTGCTTCGGTCGCCACGGCCTCCTTCGGAGGCGGTTCAGGCCCGGGGTTGACGCGGTGGCCCGTTCGGAGCGCGAAAGCGCCCGTCGGGCTCTGTGTCGTTTGGCGGACGGATCGCACAGAACGGGTTTACGAAGGGGCGTCATGCCGACGATCAACCAGCTCATCGCGCAGGGGCGCGAGCCGCGCCGTAGCCAGAACAAGGTTCCGGCCCTCGAAGGCTGCCCGCAGAAGCGCGGCGTCTGCACGCGCGTCTACACGACCACGCCGAAGAAGCCGAACTCGGCGCTGCGTAAGGTCGCCAAGGTGCGCCTGACCAACGGCTTCGAGGTCGTGAGCTACATCCCTGGCGAGGGCCACAACCTGCAGGAGCACTCGGTGGTGCTCATCCGCGGCGGCCGCGTGAAGGATCTTCCGGGCGTGCGCTACCACATCCTGCGCGGCGTGCTCGATACGCAGGGTCTGCCGAAGCGGCGCAAGCGGCGCTCGCTCTACGGCGCGAAGCGGCCGAAGTGAGGAACTGAGAGATGTCTCGTCGTCACCGCGCAGAGAAGCGCGAAGTCCTGCCGGATCCGAAGTTCGGCGACGTCGTCCTGAGCCGTTTCATGAACGTGCTGATGTACGACGGCAAGAAGAGCGCCGCGGAAGGCATCGTCTATGCCGCCATGGACACGCTGAAGCGCAAGGGGGGCGTCAATGCCGACCCGCTTCGCCTGTTCCACGAGGCGCTGGACAATGTGAAGCCGGCCGTCGAGGTGCGCTCGCGCCGCGTCGGCGGTGCCACCTACCAGGTGCCCGTCGAGGTCCGCCCGGAGCGGCGCCAGGCGCTGGCCATCCGCTGGCTGATCGATGCCGCCCGCAAGCGCGGCGAGAGCACGATGGAGGAGCGCCTTTCGGCGGAGCTGATGGACGCGGTGAACAACCGCGGCACGGCCGTCAAGAAGCGCGAAGACACGCACCGGATGGCGGAGGCGAACAAGGCCTTCAGCCACTACCGTTGGTAAGAGATGACAGGGCGCGCTGACGCGCGCGGGCGTTGGTAAACCCCTTTTGAATTGGATGCACGACGATGGCCAAGGCGAAGTTTGAGCGGAACAAGCCGCACTGCAACATTGGGACGATCGGCCATGTGGACCATGGCAAGACGTCGTTGACGGCGGCGATCACGAAGGTGCTGGCGAAGTCGGGCGGGGCGTCGTTCACGGCGTACGACCAGATCGACAAGGCTCCTGAGGAGCGTGCGCGCGGGATCACGATCTCGACGGCGCATGTGGAGTACGAGACGGCGAACCGCCACTACGCGCACGTGGATTGCCCGGGCCATGCGGACTACGTGAAGAACATGATCACGGGCGCGGCGCAGATGGACGGCGCGATCCTGGTGGTGTCGGCGGCGGACGGCCCGATGCCGCAGACGCGCGAGCACATCCTTCTGGCGCGGCAGGTGGGCGTTCCGGCGCTGGTGGTGTTCCTGAACAAGATGGACCTGGCGGACCCGGACCTGGTGGAGCTGGTGGAGATGGAGGTGCGCGAGCTGCTGTCCTCCTACCAGTTCCCGGGCGACGACATCCCGATCGTGAAGGGTTCTGCGGTCGCGGCGCTGGAGGACAAGACGCCTGAGATCGGCGAGAACGCGATCCTGGAGCTGATGGCGGCGGTGGACAGCTACATCCCGCAGCCGGAGCGGGCGGTGGACCGTCCGTTCCTGATGCCGGTTGAGGACGTGTTCTCGATCTCGGGCCGCGGGACGGTGGTGACGGGCCGCGTGGAGCGTGGCGTGATCAAGGTCGGCGAGGAGGTGGAGATCATCGGCCTGAAGGCGACGGTGAAGACGGTGGTGACGGGCGTGGAGATGTTCCGCAAGCTGCTGGACCAGGGGCAGGCGGGCGACAACATCGGGGCGCTGCTGCGCGGCACGAAGCGCGAGGACGTGGAGCGCGGTCAGGTGCTGGCGGCTCCGGGCTCGATCACGCCGCACACGAAGTTCAAGGCGGAGGCGTACATCCTGACGAAGGAGGAGGGCGGCCGGCACACGCCGTTCTTCACGAACTACCGTCCGCAGTTCTACTTCCGGACGACGGACGTGACGGGTGTGGTGCAGCTTCCCGAGGGCGTCGAGATGGTGATGCCGGGCGACAACGTGTCGATGGACGTGGAGCTGATCGCGCCGATCGCGATGGACGAGGGGCTGCGCTTCGCGATCCGCGAGGGCGGCCGCACCGTCGGCGCCGGCGTCGTCGCCGCCATCTCGAAGTAATCGGACCACTTCGCCATGGACAGCCAGAATATCCGCATCCGCCTCAAGGCGTTCGATCACCGCGTGCTGGATGGCAGCACGCGGGAGATCGTGCAGACCGCGAAGCGGACGGGTGCGCGCGTGCGCGGGCCCATCCCGTTGCCGACGCAGATCGAGCGCTTCACCGTGAACCGCTCGCCGCATGTGGACAAGAAGAGCCGCGAGCAGTTCGAGATTCGGACGCACCGCCGGCTCCTCGACATCGTCGACCCCACCCCGCAGACCGTGGACGCGCTGATGAAGCTCGACCTCGCCTCGGGCGTGGACGTCGAGATCAAGATCTGAGGACGGAACCATGGCGACCCCAGAGGCGACCAAGTCCCGCACCGGGCTCATCGCGCGCAAGCTCGGCATGACTCGGCTTTTCAACGACGACGGCTCCACGACGCCGGTGACGGTGCTGCATCTCGATGCGGTCCGGGTCATCGCGCAGCGCACGGCCGACAAGGATGGCTACACCGCGCTGCAGGTGGGCATCGGCAAGGCGAAGGCGAAGAACGTGACGAAGGCCAATCGCGGCCACTTCGCGAAGGCCGGCGTCGAGGCTCCGATGAAGCTCACCGAGTTCCGCGTGGATGCCGAGGCGCTCGTCGCCCCCGGCACCGTGCTGAGCGGCGCGCATTTCGTGACGGGACAGAAGGTCGATGTGACCGGCACCTCGAAGGGCAAGGGTTTTGCCGGCGCCATGAAGCGCTGGAACTTCTCCGGCCTCGAGGCCTCGCACGGTGTGTCGATCAGCCACCGTTCGCATGGCTCGACCGGCAACCGTCAGGATCCCGGCAAGACCTTCAAGAACAAGAAGATGGCGGGTCATCTCGGCGTCGAGCGCATCACCACCCAGAACCTGGTGGTGGCGGGCCATGATGCCGAGCGCGGTCTGCTGCTCATCAAGGGCTGCATTCCCGGTTCCGCAGGGGGCTACGTGCTGGTGCGCGACGCGGTGAAGCACGCGCGTCCGGCCGAAGCGCCGTTCCCCGCGGCGACGGTCTGAGGGTAGGACAATGCAAGTTTCCGTCATCACGCTGGACAATGCGCCGGCCGGCGAGGCCGAGCTGCCGGACGACCTGTTCGGCACCGCGCCCCGCGCCGACATCATGGCCCGCGTCGTCCACTGGCAGCTCGCGAAGCGCCGGGCGGGCACGCACAAGGCCAAGGGCATGGGCGAGGTTTCCGGCACGACCAAGAAGCCGTACCGCCAGAAGGGCACGGGCTCCGCTCGCCAGGGCTCGCTGCGCGCCCCGCAGTTCCGTAAGGGCGGCGTGGTCCATGGCCCGGTCGTGCGCGACCACGGCTATTCGCTGAACAAGAAGGTGCGCCGCCTGGGCCTCATCTCGGCCCTGAGCCAGAAGGCCGCCGACGGCAAGCTCATCGTGCTCGACGCCGCGACCGCGGACGAGGGCGCGAAGACCTCCGCCATGGCCAAGCGCGTGAAGGCGCTGGGCTGGACGAAGGCGCTGGTCATCGACGCGACGGTGGACGCCAACTTCCTCCGCGTGCTGCGCAACATCCCCGGGATGGACGCGCTGCCGACGGTGGGCGCCAACGTCTACGACATCCTCAACCACGACGTGCTGGTGGTCACCCGCGCCGGCGTGGAAGCCCTCAAGGAGCGCCTGGCATGAGCGCGACGGTGAGCAAGCCGAAGGCGGCGCCCGCCATCAGCAAGGAGCGGATGTACCAGTGCATCCTCTCGCCGCTGGTGACCGAGAAGGCCACCCTCATGAGCGAGGTCGGCCAGTACGCGTTCCGCGTGGCGATCGACGCGTCCAAGCCCGAGATCAAGCAGGCGGTCGAAGGACTGTTCGGCGTGAACGTGCTCGCGGTGAACACGCTGCTCGTCAAGGGCAAGACGAAGCGCTTCAAGGGCCGTCCCGGCAAGCGCTCTGACTGGAAGAAGGCGATGGTGCGCCTGGTCGAAGGCCAGAGCATCGATCTGACCACGGGGCTCAGCTAAGCCATGGCGCTCAAGCATTTCAATCCGATCACGCCGAGCTCGCGCGGCACGGTGCTGATCGACCGGACCGGCCTGTGGAAGGGCAAGCCCGTGAAGCAGCTGACGGAGGGCAAGAGCCACTCCGGCGGCCGCAACAATCACGGCCGCATCACCGTGCGGTTCCGTGGGGGCGGGCACAAGCAGTCCTACCGCATCGTCGACTTCAAGCGCCGCGCGAAGTGGGGCATCCCCGCGACCGTCGAGCGCATCGAGTACGATCCGAACCGCACGGCCTTCATCGCGATGGTGAAGTACCAGGACAACGAGATCGCCTACATCCTGGCGCCGCAGCGCCTGAAGGTGGGCGACGTCGTGATCGCCGGCGACAAGGTCGACATCAAGCCGGGCAACGCCATGCCGCTGGGTGCGATCCCGGTCGGCACGGTGATCCACAACATCGAGCTGAAGCCGGGCGCCGGCGGCAAGGTCGCGCGCTCCGCGGGCACCTTCGCGCAGCTGGTGGGCAAGGATGCCGGCCTGGCGCAGATCAAGCTGATGTCCGGCGAGCTGCGCACCGTGCGCGGCGAGTGCATCGCCTCGATCGGCGCCGTGTCCAACCCGGACAACAGCAACCAGGAGCTGGGCAAGGCGGGTCGCAGCCGCTGGCTCGGCCGCAAGCCGCATCAGCGCGGCGTGGTGATGAACCCCGTCGACCACCCGCATGGTGGCGGCGAGGGCCGGACCTCCGGCGGCCGTCACCCCGTGACGCCGTGGGGCAAGCCGACCAAGGGTGCGAAGACGCGCAACAACAAGCGGACGGATCGCAATATCGTGCGCCGCCGCAACGCGACGAAGGGCTGATCGCGATGCCGCGCAGTGTATGGAAAGGGCCGTTCGTGGACGGCTATCTGCTCGCGAAGGCGGAGGCCGCCCGGTCCTCCACCCGCAACGAGCTCATCAAGACCTGGTCGCGCCGCAGCACGATCCTGCCGCAGTTCGTCGGACTCACCTTCGGCGTCTACAACGGCAAGAAGTTCCTGCCCGTCCAGATCTCCGAGAACATGGTCGGCCACAAGCTCGGCGAATTCTCGCCGACGCGGACCTTCGGTGGTCACTCGGCCGACAAGAAGGCGAAGCGGGGCTAAGCCATGAGCAAGCCGAAGCATCCCCGCGGTCTCGCGGACTCCGAGGCGCAGGCCATCACGCACAACATCCGCGTGAGCCCGCGCAAGCTGAACCTGATCGCCGGGATGATCCGCGGCGCGAAGGCTCAGGAAGCGGTCGCGACGCTGACCTTCAGCAAGCGCCGCATCGCGCAGACGGTGAAGAAGACGCTCGAGAGCGCCATCGCCAATGCCGAGAACAACCACCAGCTGGATGTGGACCGCCTCGTCGTGTCCAAGGCCGAAGTTGGTCGTTCCATCGTGATGAAGCGCTTTGCCGCGCGTGGTCGTGGCAAGTCCTCGCGCATCGAGAAGTGGTTCAGCCACCTCAAGATCGTGGTGGCCGAGCAGCAGGCGCCGGCGGCGTCGAACGAAGTGGGGGCCGCGTAATGGGTCACAAAGTCAATCCGATCGGCCTGCGGCTCGGCATCAACCGGACCTGGGACAGCCGCTGGTACGCCGATCGCGGCTACGCCAAGCAGCTGCATGACGACCTGCAGCTCCGCGAGACGCTGAAGGATCGCCTGAAGTCGGCCGGCGTGTCGAAGGTGGTGGTGGAGCGTCCGGCCAAGAAGCCGCGCGTGACCATCCATGCCGCCCGCCCGGGCGTCGTGATCGGCAAGAAGGGCGCCGACATCGACAGCCTCCGCAAGGAGCTGTCGGCCAAGGCCGGCGCCGAGGTCTCGCTGAACATCCTCGAGATCCGCAAGCCGGAGCTCGACGCGGTTCTCGTGGCCGAGAGCATCGCCCAGCAGCTGGAGCGCCGCGTGGCCTTCCGCCGCGCGATGAAGCGCGCCGTGCAGTCCGCGATGCGCCTGGGTGCGCTCGGCATCCGGATCAACTGCTCCGGCCGCCTCGGCGGCGCCGAGATCGCGCGCATGGAGTGGTACCGCGAGGGCCGCGTGCCGCTGCACACGCTGCGCGCCGACATCGACTACGGCGTCGCGACGGCGAAGACGACCTATGGCACCTGTGGCGTGAAGGTGTGGATCTTCAAGGGCGAGATCATGGCCCACGATCCGAGTGCGCAGGACAAGCGCGCTCAAGAACAAGCGCCGCAGCGTTAAGGTGAACTGAGATGTTGCAGCCGAAGCGAACCAATTACCGGAAGGCCCACAAGGGCCGGATCAAGGGCGTTGCCAAGGGCGGCTTCACGCTGTCCTTCGGCGGCTACGGCCTGAAGGCCCTCGAGCCGGAGCGCGTCACTGCGCGCCAGATCGAGGCCGCGCGCCGTGCCATCACGCGCGCCATGAAGCGCGCGGGCCGTGTATGGATCCGCGTCTTCCCGGACGTGCCGGTCTCGACCAAGCCCGCCGAGGTCCGCATGGGCTCCGGCAAGGGTGCGCCCGAGTTCTGGGTGGCCCGGGTGAAGCCCGGCCGCATCATGTTCGAGATCGACGGCGTGCCGCTCGAGACGGCCAAGGAGGCGCTGACCCTCGGCGCCGCCAAGCTGCCGATCCGCACCAAGATCGTTGCGCGCCTCGGCGGCGCGGAGGCCTGACATGACCAAGATCGTGGATATCCGCACCAAGTCGGAGGACGAGCTCAGCGGCCTGCTGATCGACCTCCGCAAGGAGCAGTTCAATCTTCGCTTCCAGCGTGCCACCGGGCAGCTGGAGGCGACGGGCCGCATTCAGCTGGTCCGTCGTGATATCGCCCGTGTGAAAACCGTCCTGGCCGAGCGTTCGCGCACGGCCGCCAAGGCATAGAGGAGACCCCGGCCATGCCGAAGCGCGTCCTCACCGGACGGGTCGTCAGCGACAAGATGGACAAGACGGTCACCGTCTTGATCGAACGTCGCGTGATGCACCCGCTCTACAAGAAGTTCATCCGGCGCTCGAAGAAGTACGCCGCGCATGACGAGCTCAACCTCTGCAAGGAGGGCGATCTCGTCTCCATCGAGGAGTGCCCGCCGCTGAGCAAGCGGAAGGCCTGGCTCGTGATCGCGCGCAACGGCGAGGCCCTCGCGGCTGAAGCCAGCCAGGGAGTTCCGGCATGATCGGCGTCGAGGCCAATCTGGACGTCGCCGACAACTCCGGCGCGCGTCGTGTCCAGTGCATCAAGGTGCTGGGCGGCTCCAAGCGGAAGACCGCCTCGGTCGGCGACATCATCGTCGTGGCCGTGCAGGAGGCCATTCCCCGGGGCAAGGTGAAGAAGGGCTCGGTCGAGCGCGCGGTCATCGTGCGCACGGCCTATCCCGTCCGCCGCGCCGACGGCTCGGCGATCCGCTTCGACCGGAACGCCGCCGTCCTCATCAACAAGGCCGGCGAGCCGATCGGCACGCGCATCTTCGGACCGGTGGTCCGCGAGCTGCGCGCGCGCAAGTTCATGAAGATCATCTCGCTGGCGCCGGAGGTCCTGTAATCATGGCCGCCAAGATCAAGAAGGGCGACCGGGTGCACGTGCTCTCCGGTCGCGACAAGGGCAAGCGTGGGGAAGTCCTCCGCGTGATCCCGACCGAGAACCGCGCGGTGGTTCAGGGCGTTCACCTGGTCAAGAAGCACACGAAGCAGACGCGCGTGGGCGAGACCGGGGGCATCGTCTCCGTGGAGGCCAAGATCGACCTCTCGAACCTCGCGCTGATCGATCCGAAGACGGACAAGCCCACCCGCGTCGGCTTCCGCGTCCTGGACGACGGGAAGAAGGTCCGCGTGGCCAAGGGCTCTGGTGAGGTGCTCGACGCATGAGCGGGACGAAGAAGGGCAACGCGCCCGGCAACAAGAACAAGCCGGCCAGCAAGCCGACCTCTGGCGCGAAGAAGCCGGAAGTCGACACGACGAGCCGCCGCGTGGAGGCCATTCCGGCCGCCGCCGGCGCTGCGAAGGCCGCACCCGAGGGGCTGACGCGCCTGCAGGCGCTTTACAACACGACCGTGAAGGCGAAGCTCCAGGAGGAGTTCGGCTACGCGAACGTGATGGAAGTGCCGAAGCTCGAGAAGATCGTGATCAACATGGGCGTGGGTGAGGCCGCGGGCGACCAGAAGAAGCTGGACGCCGCCGTCGCCGACCTCACGCTGATCTCCGGCCAGAAGCCGGTCCGCACGCGGGCGAAGAAGGCGATCGCCGGCTTCAAGATCCGCGAGGGCCAGGCGATCGGCTGCAAGGTCACGCTCCGCAAGGCGCGCATGTACGAGTTCCTGGACCGCCTGGTCACGATCGCGCTCCCGCGCGTCCGCGACTTCCGCGGTATCCCGGGCAACCGTGGCTTCGACGGCCGGGGCAACTATGCCCTTGGCATGAAGGAGCAGATCGTGTTCCCCGAGATCAACTACGACAAGGTTGATCAGGTGCGCGGCATGGACATCGTGTTCGTCACGACGGCGAAGACGGACAAGGAAGCCAAGGCTCTGCTGAAGGCTTTCGATCTCCCCTTCGTCAACTGAATCATTGGAAAACCGCCGGCTGCCCTGACTTCCTGGGTAGGCCGGCAGGTTCCGGAGGACCATAGACCAAATGGCCAAGACCTCTTCCGTCGAGAAGAACAAGCACCGCGAGAAGCTCTCGGCGCAGCATGCGAAGAAGCGCGCTGCCCTGAAGTCGACCGTGATGGACCGCGAGGCGCCCATCGAGGACCGCTTCGAGGCGAGCCTCAAGCTCGCGCAGATGCCGCGCAACGGCGCGAAGATCCGCGTCCGCCTGCGTTGCGAGATCACCGGTCGCCCGCGCGGCAACTACCGGAAGTTCAAGCTCTGCCGCAACATGCTGCGGGACCTGGCCAACAAGGGCCAGCTCCCCGGTGTGGTCAAGGCGAGCTGGTAAGGAGCCCGGCACATGTCCATGTCCGACCCGTTGGGCGACCTGCTCACCCGCATCCGCAACGCGCATGGCGCCCGGCAGACGCGCTGCGTCGCGCCCGCCAGCCGCCTGAAGACCGACGTGCTCGACGTCCTGAAGCGCGAGGGCTATATCCGCGCCTGGCGCGTGGAGGAGCTGCGCGCCGGCATCAGCCAGATCGAGATCGAGCTGAAGTATTCCGAGGGCGAGCCCGCCATCAAGGAGATCGCGCGCGTGTCCAAGCCTGGGCGCCGCGTCTACTCCAAGATCAAGGAGCTGCCGAAGTTCTACAACGGCCTCGGCATCCAGATCCTGTCCACGCCCCGCGGCGTGATGAGCGACACCGAGGCCCGCGCTGCCAATGTTGGCGGCGAAGTCCTCTGCCGCGTGTTCTGATAGGGGGTCCGATATGTCACGCGTTGGTAAATATCCGGTCCCCATTCCCGCGGGCGTCCAGGTCTCCCTGGCCGGCCGCACGCTGGTGGCCAAGGGCAAGCTCGGCGAGCTTCGGCTCGACCTGACGGATGCCGTCGATGTCGACGTGCGCGAGAAGGAGGTCGCGGTCTCGCCGCGCGGCTCCGACACGCGCAGCCGCACCCTCTGGGGCACGACCCGCAGCCTGGTGAACGGCATGGTGACGGGCGTCTCGACCGGCTTCGTGAAGTCGATGGAGATCACCGGCACCGGCTACCGCGCCGCGATGCAGGGCAACGACCTCGTGCTGAACCTCGGTTACAGCCACGAGATCCGCTATCCCCAGCCGGCCGGCATCAAGATCACCTGCGAGAAGCCCACCTCGATCAAGGTCGAGGGGACGGACAAGCAGAAGGTCGGCCAGGTCGCCGCCGAGATCCGTGCCTATCGCGGCCCCGAGCCCTATAAGGGCAAGGGCGTGAAGTACGACAACGAGACCATCCTCCGGAAGGAGGGGAAGAAGAAGTAATGGCCGACAAGATCGCATTGCGGCAGCGCCGCCGGGCTCGTCTGCGCTACCAGCTGAAGGTCAAGGGCGCCGGTCGCCCGCGGCTTTCGGTGTTCCGCTCCGGGCGCCACATCTACGCCCAGGTCATCGACGACGTGGCGGGCCGCACGGTCGCGGCCGCCTCGACGCTCGAGAAGGACCTGCGCGGCGAGCTCAAGACGGGCGCCGACAAGGACGCGGCGACCACCGTGGGCAAGCTGGTGGCCGAGCGCGCGATTGCCGCCGGCGTCAGCGCGGTCGTCTTCGACCGCGGGCCCTTCCTCTATCATGGCCGCGTCAAGGCTCTGGCGGAGGCTGCCCGCGAGGGCGGCCTCTCCTTCTGAGCCGCGGGGAGATCGATTATGGCACGTGAACCGCGCAGTGGCGGCGAAGGCGAGAACCGGGGTCGGGGCCGCGGCCGCGACCGCGACCAGAACCGTGGCCCGCAGCCCGAGAGGGACGGCGGCGACGAGCTGCAGGACAAGCTGGTCACGATCAACCGCGTGGCCAAGGTGGTGAAGGGCGGTCGCCGCTTCAGCTTCGCCGCCCTCGTGGTCGTGGGTGACCAGAAGGGCCGCGTGGGCTGGGGCAGCGGCAAGGCCCGCGAGGTGCCCGAGGCGATCCGCAAGGCGACGGAGCGTGCCAAGAAGGGCATGATCCGCGTGCCGATGCGTGAGAGCCGCACGCTGCATCACGACGTGATCGGCGAGTTCGGCGCCGGCAAGGTGGTGCTGCGCTCGGCTCCGGCCGGCACGGGCATCATCGCCGGCGGCCCGATGCGCGCCGTCTTCGAGACGCTGGGCATGGGCGACGTCGTGGCGAAGTGCACCGGCTCGACCAACCCGCACAACATGGTGAAGGCGACCTTCGCCGCCCTGACGCGGGCCAGCAGCCCGCGCGCGGTGGCGAACCGGCGCGGCAAGAAGGTCTCCGACCTGCTCGGCCCGCGCAAGGACGGCGCCGTCGAGACCGCGGAGGTGGCCACCAATGGCTGACAGCAAGCAGACGGTCCGCGTGACGCAGGTCGCCTCGGGCAACGGCAAGAAGCCGGGCCAGCAGGCGACGCTGGTCGGTCTCGGCCTGAACAAGATCAACCGCTCCCGCGAGCTGGAGGATACGCCCGCGGTGCGCGGGATGATCCGCAAGGTCGCGCATCTCGTGAAGGTGGAGGGCTGACCGCGCTGCGGTCGGACCTCCGAAGGACATGGTCATGAAGCTCAACGAATTGCGTGACAACGAGGGCGCGCGGCCGAAGTTCAAGCGCATCGGTCGCGGCATCGGCTCGGGCAAGGGCAAGACGTCCGGCCGCGGCGTGAAGGGCCAGAAGGCCCGGACCGGCGTGTCGCTGAACGGCTTCGAAGGTGGTCAGCTCCCGATCTATCGGCGCCTGCCGAAGCGCGGGTTCAAGAACATCTTCCGGATCCAGTACGCCACGATCAACCTCGGCACGCTGGAGAAGGCGTTCGAGGAGGGCAAGCTGAAGGCCGGCGAACCCGTCACCGAGGCGGTCCTGCGGGACGCCGGCGTGGTGCGCACGAGCAAGAAGTTCGTCGGCGTCCGGCTGCTGGGCAACGGCGAGATCAAGCGCGCGGTCGACATCACGGTCTCCGGCGCCTCGGCGACGGCGATCGCGGCCATCGAGGCGGCCGGCGGCAAGGTGACGCTCCCGGCGGCGGAAGCTGCCGCGGAGTAATTCCGTGCGCCGGGCGTCTGTCCGCTCTGGAACGTGGCGCCCCCGGGCATTATCCATAGGCCCGGGCGCGTGACGCCCGGAGAAGGATAGACGCATGGCCTCGGCCACCGATCAGCTTGGCAACAGCCTCAACTTCGGCGTCCTCGCCAAGGCGACGGAGCTCAAGAACCGCATCTGGTTCACGCTCGGCGCGCTCATCGTCTACCGGATCGGCACCTATGTGCCGGTGCCGGGCGTCGATGCCGCCGTGATGGGCGAGATGCTGCGCCAGCACGGCGGCGGCATCCTCGGCATGTTCGACATGTTCACCGGCGGCGCGCTGGGGCGCATGACGGTGCTTGCGCTCAACATCATGCCCTACATCTCGGCCAGCATCATCGTGCAGCTGATGACGGCGGCGATCCCGAGCTGGGAGGCCCTCAAGAAGGAGGGCGACAGCGGGCGCAAGAAGCTCAACCAGTACACGCGCTACCTGACGCTGCTCATCGCCATCGTGCAGGCCTACAGCATCGGCGTGGGGCTGGAGGCGATCCGCGGCAATTCGGGTCCGGCGGTGGTCGATCCCGGCATGCTCTTCCGCATCTCCACCACCATCACCCTGGTCGGCGGGACGATGTTCCTGATGTGGCTGGGCGAGCAGATCACCGCGCGCGGCGTGGGCAACGGCATCTCGCTGATCATTTTCGCGGGCATCGTGGCGAACCTGCCCTCGGCACTGATTTCCACGCTGGAGCTGGGGCGGACGGGCGCGCTCTCCACCTTCTTCATCATCTTCTTCCTGACGGCCGCGGTGGGCACCATCGTCTTCGTGGTCTTCATGGAACGGGCGCAGCGGCGAATCCCGGTGCAGTACCCCAAGCGCCAGGTGGGCAACCGCATGTTCGGCGGCGAGAACACTCACCTGCCGCTGAAGCTGAACACCTCGGGCGTGATCCCGCCGATCTTCGCCTCCTCGCTGCTGCTGCTTCCGGCGACGGTCGCGGGCTTCTCGACCGACCGCACGGCCGACACCTGGCTGCAGACCATCGCGAACATGCTGGCGCACGGGCAGCCGCTCTACATGGCGCTCTACATCGCGCTCATCGTCTTCTTCTCCTTCTTCTACACGGCGGTGGTGTTCAACCCGGCCGAGACGGCGGACAACCTGAAGAAGTACGGCGGCTTCGTGCCCGGCATCCGCCCCGGCCAGCAGACGGCCGACTATCTGGACCGCGTGCTGACCCGGCTGACGGTGCTGGGCGCGGCCTACCTCGTCGTCGTCTGCATCATCCCCGAGATCCTGATCTCGAACTACGGCGTGCCCTTCTACTTCGGCGGCACCTCGCTGCTGATCATCGTGACCGTGACCATGGATACGGTGGCCCAGGTCCAGTCCCATCTCTTCGCCCACCAGTACGAGGGGCTGATCAAGAAGGCCCGCCTCGGCGGCCGTGGCCCGCGGACGCGGTAACGGGGGATGACGATGAACCTCATTCTCCTGGGCCCTCCGGGCGCGGGCAAGGGAACCCAGGCCAAGCGGCTCGAGGAGCGCTTCGGCCTGGTGCAGATCTCCACCGGCGACATGCTGCGCGCCGAGGTGAAGTCGGGCTCGGCCATCGGCCAGGAGGCGAAGGCGATCATGGAGCGCGGCGAGCTGATCCCCGACTCGGTGATCACCGCCATGCTGGCCGCCCGCGTGCAGCAGCCGGACGCCGCGAAGGGCTTCATCCTGGACGGCTTTCCCCGGACGACTCCGCAGGCCGAGGCGCTCGACGCCATGCTGCGCGAGAAGGGCCTGGTGCTCGACCACGTGATCGAGCTCAAGGTCGACGACGCGAAGATGGTGGAGCGCATCTCGGGCCGTTACACCTGCGCAAAGTGCGGCGAGGGCTACCACGACGTCTTCAAGCAGCCGAAGGTGCCGGGCGTCTGCGACGTCTGCGGCAGCACGGAATTCACGCGGCGCGCCGACGACAAGGCCGAGACGGTGGGGGCCCGGCTGGCTGCCTATCACCGGCAGACGGCGCCGCTGCTGCCCTACTACGAGGCGCAGGGCAAGCTGCGCAGCGTCGACGGCATGGCGGAAATGTCCGCCGTGACGGCGGATTTGGAGAGGATTCTGACCTCGGGTGCTTGACGGAAGGGAGGGGTTGGGCCTATGTCCCCGCCTCTCACGGACGCGGCGTGCCAGGGCATGCTTCGGCCGTGTTCTGCTTTGCTCGATCAGGAAGTATCGCCGCGGCGCCGGATTTCGGCGGAGCGGTAACCATTTGGACGGGGCCCTCAGGCCCGCAGGAGCTGGACAGTGGCGCGCATCGCTGGCGTGAACATCCCCACCAACAAGCGCGTGGTGATCTCGCTGCGCTATATCTATGGCATCGGCCCGAAGAACGCCGAGCAGATCTGCGAGCAGGTCGGCATCCCGGCCGAGCGGCGCGTGAACCAGCTCACCGACGACGAGGTGATGAAGCTCCGCGAGCTGATCGATCGTGACTACCGCGTCGAGGGTGACCTCCGCCGTGAAGTTGCGATGAACATCAAGCGCCTGATGGACATGGCCTGCTACCGCGGCCTCCGTCATCGCCGTGGCCTGCCGGTCCGCGGTCAGCGCACGCACACCAATGCGCGCACGCGCAAGGGCAAGGCCGTGGCCATTGCCGGCAAGAAGAAGGTGACGAAGTAAGATGGCCCGTCCCCCCAACGCCTCGAACCGCCCCCGCAAGAAGGAGCGCAAGAACATCAGCTCCGGCGTGGCGCATGTTCTCGCGACCTTCAACAACACGATCGTGACCATCACGGACGCTCAGGGCAATTCCATCGCCTGGTCGTCCTCGGGATCCAAGGGCTTCAAGGGCAGCCGCAAGAGCACGCCCTATGCCGCGCAGATGGCCGCCGAGGATGCGGGCATGAAGGCGCGCGAGCATGGCATGGAGACCGTCGAGGTGATGGTCTCGGGCCCCGGCTCGGGCCGCGAGTCGGCGCTGCGCGCGCTGCAGACCGTGGGCTTCCACGTGACCGCCATCCGCGACGTGACCCCGATCCCCCACAATGGCTGCCGCCCGCGCAAGCGCCGGCGGGTCTGATTCCCAAGGCGGCCCGCCGGCCGCCGGATTTCTGTATCGCGAGCATCTCCCCGTCCCGGTTCCAAGCACCGGGCGGGTCCGCTCCAGGAGAGACGCACTTGCTCGAACGCAACTGGCAATCACTGATCAAGCCCGAGAAGCTGCAGGTCGAGTCGGGCAGCACGGATCTGCGTCAGGCGACGCTGGTGGCCGAGCCGCTCGAGCGCGGCTTCGGCCAGACGCTCGGCAATGCGCTGCGCCGCATTCTGCTGTCCTCGCTCCAGGGCGCGGCCGTCACGGGCGTGAAGATCGACGGCGTGCTGCATGAGTTCAGCAGCCTCACCGGCGCGCGCGAGGATGTGACCGACATCATCCTCAACCTCAAGCAGCTGGCCATCCGCTACCAGGGCGAGGGCACCAAGCGCCTGCTGCTCACGGCGACCGGCCCGGGCGAGGTGACGGCGGCCCAGATCCAGACGACGGGCGACATCGAGATCGCCAACCCTGAATTGGTCATCTGCACGCTGGACGACGGCGCCAAGCTCTCCATGGAGCTCACGGTGCAGGTCGGCCGCGGCTATGTGCCGGCCTCGATGAACCGCGCCGAGGACGCGCCGATCGGCCAGATCCCGGTCGATGCGATCTACTCGCCGGTCCGCAAGGTCTCCTACCGCGTCGAGCCGACCCGCGTGGGCCAGGTGACCGACTACGACCGCCTGGTGCTCTCGCTGGAGACCAACGGCACGGTGGCGCCCGAGGATGCCGTGGCGCTCGCCGCCCGCATCCTGCAGGATCAGCTGTCGCTCTTCGTGACCTTCGAGGAGCCGCGCGAGAAGGTGCGCGACGAGGTGCAGGACGACCTGCCCTTCAACCGCAACCTGCTGCGCAAGGTGGACGAGCTGGAGCTGTCCGTCCGCTCCGCGAACTGCCTGAAGAACGACAACATCGTCTATATCGGCGACCTCGTTCAGAAGAGTGAGCAGGAGATGCTGCGGACGCCGAATTTCGGCCGCAAGTCGCTGAACGAAATCAAGGAAGTGCTGGCCTCGATGGGCCTCTCGCTGGGTATGCCGATCACCGGCTGGCCGCCCGAGAACATCGAGGACCTGGCGAAGAAGATCGAAGAGCCGTTCTGATCAGCCGCTGTAAGTTCGGCCAGGAGATAAGACTATGCGTCACGGTGTTTCTGGGCGGAAGCTCAACGTCACGTCCACCCATCGCGCGGCGATGTTCCGCAACATGGCGACGAGCCTGCTCAAGCACGAGCAGATCACGACCACGCTGCCCAAGGCGAAGGAGCTGCGCCCCTATGTCGAGCGCATCATCACCCTCGCCAAGCGCGGCGGGCTGCATGCGCGCCGGCAGGCCTATTCGGTGATCATGGACGAGAAGGTGGTGGACAAGCTCTTCACCACCATCGCCGATCGCTACAAGGCGCGGCAGGGCGGCTACACCCGTGTGCTCAAGGCCGGCTTCCGCTACGGCGATGCCGCGGCAATGGCCGTGATCGAGCTGGTGGAGCGCGACGTGGCCGCCAAGGGCCTCGACAGCGGGCCGAAGGCCGAGGCCACCGAGGAGCAGGAGGCGGCGTAAGCCAGCTTCCATTCCGGGAGATTCAGGAAGGGCGGGGAGCATGGCTTCCCGCCCTTTTTGGTTACAGACGCGACAATATTTACGTTGCTAACATTGCCGCCGCCCTGGCAGAGACGCCCCCGCCACAAACGGGAAAGAGCCATGGGTTTCTACGACGACCTCAAGAGCAAGTTCGACATCTGGAACCGGATGAACGACTTCGAGAAGGACACGGTGCGCGACATCGTCTCCGCCAATCCGGGCCAGGCCTTCGTCCTGAAAGAGGCCAAGGAAGAGGCGGAGCGCTGGTCCTGGTCGGTCTCCTATGCCTTCACCGCCGAGCTGACCCCCGAGCAGGCCGACGCCACCGCCAAGGCCAGCCGCAACGACGGCCCGGCCGATGCGCTGCGCCATTGCTGCTGGTCGGCGCTGCTGGCCAGCCAGCTCGCCTACAATGACGCGATGCGCGTGGTGATGTCGCACGAGTTCGGACCTAGCGAGGGCTCGCTGGCCTCGCGGATGGACATCCACAACAACAGCGTGGGGCTCAGGATCGGCGTGGCGAACAAGCGGCCGCAGGGTGCCTCGCCCACCGGCCTCGCGAAGAACGACGGCGACATCAAGGAGGCGGTCATGAACGCCTTCCTGCATGGCCAGCTCTATGTCCTGTCAAAGGACAAGTCGCGGCTGGAGCCGAGCCGGTCGCTGCTGCAGGGCCGCTGACTGTTTTTCGCGGGCGCTGTCGAAGACGAGGGCTGGCGCGGCTCATGTCTGCGAGGGAATGATCCCTCGCCCACGGAGACCCAGCCGATGCAATACGCCCTCCTCTTCGCCGAATCGCCGGACGACTTCGCCCAACGCAAGGATCCTGCGACCGCCGCCTCCTACATGGGCGCCTGGACCGCCTATATCGGCGCCATGTACCAGGCCGGCATCGTGCAGGCCGGCGCGGGCCTCGAGCCCACCTCCCTGGCCACCACGCTGCGCGTGCGCGACGGCGCGCGCGAGGTGCAGGACGGCCCCTTCGCCGACAGCAAGGAGCAGCTCGGCGGCTTCGTGATCCTCGAGCTGCCGGATCTCGACGCGGCACTGGAATGGGCCGCGCGCTGCCCGGTCATCTCGACCGGCGCGGTGGAGATCCGCCCGGTGATGCCGCCGCCGCCGCGGTGACGGAGGCCGCGCGCGCGGCCGGGCATGCGGCGCGGGGGGCCTATGGCCGCCTCGTGGCGATCCTCGCCGCCCGCTCGCGCGATGTGGCCGGCGCGGAGGACGCGCTGGCCGAGGCCTTTCGCGCCGCGCTGGAGCATTGGCCGAGGACGGGCGTTCCGGATCGTCCCGAAGCCTGGCTGCTGGTCGCGGCCCGCCGGCACCTCGGCCATGCCGCACGCCACCAGAAGGTCCGACGCGCGGCCGAGCCGGCCCTGACCCTGCTCGCGGGCATCCAGACGGCGCCGGAGGAGATTCCCGACCGCCGCCTCCAGCTCCTGCTGGTCTGTGCCCATCCCCCGATCGACCGCGCGGCCCAGGCGCCGCTGATGCTGCAGACCGTGCTGGGGCTGGATTCCGCACGGATCGCGGCCTGCTTCCTGGCCTCTCCCGCGGCGATGGCGCAGCGGCTGGTCCGCGCTAAGGCGCGCATCCGCGACGCCGGCATCCGCTTCGAGCTTCCGGACGCCGCCGCCCTGCCGCCGCGGTTGGAGGCGGTGCTGGACGCGATCTACGCGGCCTATGGCACCGGCTGGTCGGACCTGCTCGCGGACGGGCAGGGCGCACCGGGGCTGGTGGGCGAGGCGATCTGGCTCGCCCGGCTGGTGGTGGCGCTGCTGCCCGAGGCGCCTCAGCCCAAGGGCCTGCTGGCGCTCATGCTCCATGCCGAGGCGCGGCGGCCGGCCCGGCGCGACGCGGCCGGGCGCTTCGTGCCGCTCTCGGAGCAGGATCCGTCCCGCTGGTCGCGCCCGATGCAAGAGGAGGCGGAGGCGCTGCTGCGCGCCGCCTCCCGGGAGGCGGTGCTGGGCCGCTACCAGCTGGAGGCGGCGATCCAGTCGCTGCATTGCGGCGCGCGGCTGGAGGGCCGTCCGCGCCCGGCCGAGCTGCTGGTGCTCTACGACCTGCTGGCGCAGCTCTCGCCCGCCGCCGGCGTGCTGGTGGCGCGGGCGGCCGCGATGGTCGAGGCCGGCCATACGGCGGCCGCGCTGGCCGAGCTCGACGCGCTGGCGCCGCGGCTGGGGGACTACCAGCCCTGGTGGGCGGTGCGGGCGCACGCGCTGGACCGCCTGGGCGAGGCGGCGGCGGCACGGGCGGCCCGGCATCGTGCCGCGGGGCTCTCGGAAGACCCCGCCATCCGGGAATTCCTGTTGCGCCCACGAGGCTGATCCCCATTCCAGGCCGATCAGGGCTTCCGTGGCCGGCGCGGCTGCACTCCGTCTGGCCAAAAGTATACTATACTGTCAGGGTGTGGCCGGAAGAGGAGCGGGCAATGAGACGGTCGATCATTTCCGTATTCGTCATGCTTCTGATGATGCCGGCAATGGCTCAGCAACCAGCCACCATGAATTGGTCACGATATCCCAATCCCGGATGGAATATGCATTCGAGAGAATTTGTCGGGCATTTCAACAATGTTGCGGCCCGGCATCGCATCAGCATGCGCGTGACCGAAGAGATCTGTTGGGTGAGCGAGCGCAAATCCGACTGCGAGCTTCGCTTCGGCCGGTTCTTGGTGGGCGGGCTGGTGTCCAGCCCCGATCGCGCGACGCTCCGCGACGTCAGCATCCTCGACGCGGAGGGAGCCCGCCCCGACCAGGCCAGGAGCCAGACCTTCGAGTTCGCCATGGCGGCACAGCTGCTGGCGGTCCTGTTCGAGCCGAACAGCGAGCCGCGAGAGCTGACGGCCTTATGGCAGAGGCTGATGGAAGGCCCTTCCAGAGGCATCCGCTCCGCCACGCTGAGAGGCACGCGCTTCTCGTTTCATCCGGTGCGGGGGCTCGGCGACATGATCATTGTCGAGCCGGCCTCCGGCGATCCAAGTCCGGCGGAAGCGCCGGACGCCCTGGAGAATGCCTGGAGGTGAGCGCGGCCCTCAGCGCGGGCCGATGGCCTCGCTCAGGGCGGGGCTGAACGGCACCAGGGCCGGCCGCAGCGCCGCCGGCCAGTCGCGCGGGTTCGGCGGCACGGAGAGGCGGACGCGGCCCTCCTCCAGCAGCAGCAGGAAGACCCGCTCCTCGCGGAGATCATAGGCGAGGAAGGCGCCGCCCTCCCGGCAGCCCGTCGGCAGGCAGCCATGGCCATGGAGATAGCGGCCCTCGGCGAGCGCCACGGGCGGCCCGGGGTCGCGCAGCCGGGCAGCGAGGGCGGTGCGGTATCCTCCCGTGGCGAAGCGCAGCATGCCCGTCATCTCGGGTCGCTGCGCCAGAGCGAGGACGGGCTGGCCGATGACGGCCTGGATGTCCGGCTCCTGCGCCGCGGCCGGCAGCGCCGTCAGCACTGCGAGCAGCGCGCGTCTAATCAACGCGGATGTTCGCGGTGCGGACCAGCTCGGCCATGGCGGCGCGGCCCTCGCGGACATAGCGGGCAAATTCCACGGGCGTATTGCCGACCGGTACGGCCGCGAGCTGCGCGAGGCGCGCCTTCACCGGCTCCTCGGCCAGCGTCTCGCTGACCGCCTTGTGCAGCTTCTCCAGGATTGGCGCCGGGGTCCCGGCCGGAGCGAAGAGCGAGGCCCATTCGCTGATCTCGATGCCCGGCGTGCCCAACTCGGCGAAGGTCGGAATCTCCGGGCGCAGCGGCACGCGCTGCGGCGCGGAGACCGCGATGAAGCGCGCCCGCCCGCTGTCCACGATCGGCCCGGCCGAGAGCATGGTGATGAAGCAGCCGTCCAGCGTGCCGGCCGCGAGGTCGCGCGCCGCATCGGCGCCGCCGCGATAGGGCACGTGGGTCAGCTCGATCCCTGCCGCCAGGCCGAACTGCACGAGGCCGAGATGCCCCGCCGTCGCATTGCCCTGGGTGCCGATGTTGAGCGGCTGCCGGCGCGCCAGCGCGATGAACTCCGGCAGCGTCCGTGCCGGCAGGTCGGCCTTCACGGCCAGGACCTGCGGGAAGGTCACGGCCTGGGTGATGGGGGCGAAGGCGGTCGCGTAGTCGAAGGTCAGGCCGCGCAGCAGGGACGGGTTCACGAGATGGCTGGAGGCGTCCATCAGCAGCGTCTGCCCGTCGGGCGCCGAGCGCGCGACCTCGCCGCCGCCGACCGAGCCGCCCGCGCCGGTGCGGTTCTCGACCACCAGCGGCTGGCCCAGCCGCTCGCCCATGCGGGGGGTGATGGCGCGCGTGGCGCTGTCGGCCGCGCCGCCGGCGGCGAAGGGCACGATCACGCGGATCGGGCGGGTGGGGTAGGCCTGCGCCCGGGCGAGGGCCGGCGCGGCCAGGAGAGGCAGGGACAGCGCGAGGCGGCGGGGCAGGTTCATGGCGTTCTCCCGGAATTGACTTCCGGGTGAATCGGCCCGCGCGGGCGCGGCGTCAAGCACGGGCGGGGGATGGCCGAACAGCAACCACCGTCGAACGGCGCGGCCATTTCATGCGCACGTCTGGAATGGCGGAAGGCGGCTTGTTAACATCGTTTCAAAGAGGTGCGGCCGCCAATGACGTCCAGGACTTTTTCTCGACTTCGCCTTGCTTCGCTGATCGGAACGGCACTCGGCATCTCCGCGCCGGCCCTGGCGCAGGACGCGACCTGGACGGGGGCGGTGGACGGGAATTTCAACACGCCGGGCAACTGGTCCACCGGACAGGTGCCCGATGCGGCGACGACCGCGATCCTCGACAGCGGCGCAGCGGTCACCATCGATTCCGGCAACGTCTCGATCGGAGGGCTGAACGGCGCGGCGGGGTCGCAAGTGACGCTCGGCTCCAACTGGCTGGCCGTGGGCCTTGGGGGAGGCGTCTTCGGCGGCGAGATGAGCGGCACCGGACGGCTGTTCGTGCTCGGCAACATCGATTTCATGGCCGGGAACGGGGCCGATGTCACCCTGACCGGGAATGTCTCCAACGGCATCTCGGTCGGCTTCAGCCCCTTCGACCTGTCGCACGGCAATGTGGACGTGCCTTTCGCTTCTCCCAGCGGATCGGTCCTCCGGATCGGTAACGGCGGAACCACCGGGAGCGTGACCGGCGACATCGCCAGTTTCGGCACCGTGATCTTCAACCGCGCCGATGCGGTGACCTATGCCGGCGCGATCAGCGGCAACGGCGATGTGCAGGTGTCCGGTCCGGGTACGCTGACGCTGACCGGATCGAACACCTACACGGGGACGACGACCATTGCCGCCGGCGCCACGCTGCGCGTGGGCGATGGCGGGACGAGCGGCACGCTGCCCGGTGGGATCGTCAGGACGCTCAGCATCGCGAATGGAGTGGAAACGGCCTATACGGGATCGGCCGTCAACAACGGCACACTGGTGTTCAACCGCAGCGATTCCTACAGCGGCCCCGGCTTCACCTACGAGGGCTGGGGCACAGGGTCGACAACCCTGGATACCTACGACGGCTTCCTCGGCAACATCACGGGCTCCGGCGCGCTGCGCGTCGAGAGCGGCGACTTGCGGACCGGGAGTATCAGGCAGGGCAGCATCTATATCGCGCCGGGGGCATCCTTGGCGGCAATGCCCCTGGCGGGAAACGTGATCAACGAGGGTACCCTCACGATCTTTTCACCCTAGACCGGGACGTCTCCCGCTTCGGGCACTTTCAACGGGACGATCACCGGGTCCGGCTCAATCGCCGTGAACGACCGCCTGATTTTCTCTTTCCAGGGCACGACGTCGATCGGCGGAAGCCTGACGCTGGGGCAGATGAGCGACACCTCGCTCGTCGGTGACCATGCCTTCGGGGGCGGCGTCGTCCTGGGCAATCGGGCCACTCTGAATGTCGGGAGCACCCAGGGTGCCGCCGGCCGGCTGGCGGGGAACCTGACGCTCGGCGCCAACAGCCGGGTCTCGTTCTATCAATGGGGGACCGTGGGATCCTACGCCGGCAACATCAGTGGCCAGGGAAGCGTCTATGTCTTCGGCGGCGGGGAGCTGACTTTCACGGGGACGGCGACCCACAGCGGCGGGACCTATGTCGGCACCAACGCGGCCTGGCTCAATACTTTTCCGCGGCCCCCCTCAGCCTTCCAGGATGAGAGCATTCTGAGGATAGGGGATGGCGGCACGTCCGGCAGCATCGCGGGTGATATCGGCGTCAACGGAACCGTGGCGTTCTACCGTTCCGACGATATGACCTATGGCGGCGTGATCAGTGGCCCCGGTCAGGTGAGCCAGATCGGCACGGGCACACTGACCCTATCCGGTCTGAACACCTACACGGGCGCCACGACGGTGGCAGCCGGCACTCTGTCGGTGACGGGTTCGATCGCGAGATCCTCCGGCGTCACGGTGATGTCCGGCGCGACGCTCGCCGGCACCGGCACGCTGCCGAATGTCGCGATCCAGCCCGGCGGCACCTTCGCGCCCGGCAATTCCGTGGGCACCGCGGCCGTCGCCGGCAACCTGACCCTGGCGCCCGGCTCGACGGTGGCGATCGAGGTGCAGGGCGGCACGGCGGACCGGATCAACGTCTCCGGCGCGGCGAACCTCGGCGGCACGCTCAGGCTCATCCCGCTCGGCGGCAGCTACGCCTTCAACACGCCCTATACGCTGATCTCGGCCCAGGGGGGCCGCAGCGGCAGCTTTGCCGCGGTGAGCACGCAGGGCAGCTTCGGCGCGGGCGTCATGAGCGAGGTCGGCTACACCGCTGATGCGGTGAACCTGACCCTGGCGCCGGCGCAGCTCGTGCCGACGCCGGGCCCGACTTCACCCTCGCCCTCTCCCCCTGGCCTCGTGGGCTTCCTGCCGGCGAACCTGCGCGGCGTGGCCGGCGCGCTGGACACGGCCCGTGCGGCGGGTGGGGACCTCTCCTCCTTCTTCAACGTGTACAACGCGCCGGCGCAGCAGATCGGTCATGCCGTGAACCAGCTCTCGGGCGAGGTGGGCACCACCACGACGGGCATGGGCCTGATCGCGGGCCAGCAGTTCCTGTCCTCGATGCTGAACCCCTTCAGCTATGGCCGGGACGCGCTGATGGGCAGCCGCATCGCGGCCAACGGCTCGGCCGACGGCGACGACGCGGCCCCGCGGCCGCGCTATTCCATGTGGGGCCAGGCGACGGGCGGCTATTCGCGGGTCGCCGGCGAGGATGGCGCGGGCTCGGCCACGCGCTCGGCGCGCGGCGCGGGCTTCGCGCTCGGTCTCGACATCGCGCTCGGCGCGCAGTCGATGGTGGGCGTCGCGGCCGGCGCCGGCGAGACCAGCGCGTCGCTCTCGGGCGGCCTCGGCCGCGCCAATTCCTGGACGGGCCAGGTCGGCGTCTTCGGGCGGACGCGGCTGGATACGCGGATGGGCGGCCTGACGCTGGAGGGTGCCGCGGCGGTCTCCTTCCTGGAGACGGACACGAAGCGCACCCAGTACTTCCTGAACAATGCCGAGCAGCGGGCGAGCCACGATGCCCGCGTCTACTCCTTCCGGCTGGAGGGACGGCATGACGGCGTCCGGCGCGCGGGCATCTCCTTCCAGCCGCTCCTGGCGGTCCAGGCGCAGGTGGTGGACAGCGACGGCTACTCCGAGCGCAGCTCCGCCCCGGGCACGCCGATGGGCGTGACGGTGGCCGGGTCGACCAACAGCACGGTGCGGACCGAGCTGGGCTTCCAGGCCGAGGGCACGGTGCCGGTGGGGACGCGCGTCGTGCGGGGCTTCGGGCGGGTGGCCTGGGGCCACTACCTGATGCGCGAGCAGAGCTCGGTGACGGCGCTGCAGGCCTTCCCGGGGCAGGGCTTCGTGGTGCAGGGCGCGCGCCCGGATGCGGACAGCGCGATCCTCGCGGCGGGGCTGGAGACGGAGATCGCGCCGCGCTGGACCCTGGGGGCGCGGGTGGACAGCGAGCTTTCCGGCCGCGTCCAAGAGGTCGCGGGGACGGTGAGGCTCCGCTACCTCTTCTGAGACTGCGGCTTGGGCGGCGCCATCATCAGCAGCCGGTTGCGCCAGCCAGGCGGCAGTGCGCCGACGATGCGCGCGAGCGCGTAGAGCCGCCGTGGATAGACGATGCGCAGCCGCCCCGCCGCGATCCCGTCCAGCGTGCGCCGTGCCGCCTCTTCGGGCTCCATCAGGAAGGGCATCGGAAACTCGTTCACCGCCGTCATCGGCGTGCGCACGAAGCCAGGATTGACCGAATGCATCCGGATGCCGCGCTTGCGTTCCGTGCCGTCGCGAGCCTCCGTCCAGCGCTGGGCCGCCGACTTGCTGGCGCTGTAGGCGGGCGTGCTGGGCGCGGCGACGAAGGCCGCGATGGAGGCGATCACGGCGATGCGGCCGCGCAGCCCGTCGGCGCCCGGTTCCTGCGCCGCCATGGCCGCGATGGCCGGCAGCGCCGTGTTGAGCACGCCCGTCAGGTTGGTCTCGAAGACCGCGCGGCAATCCTCCGCCGATTCCCAGGAATCGCCCGTCCCCGCGCCGACGCCGGCATTGGCGATGACGAGGTCGAGCCGCCCGGCGCCGCCGATCCACTCGGCCATGGCCGCCGCGTCGCGCACATCTGCGGCGACTGCGCGCACCTCGGCGCCCTTCGCGCGGCAGGCCTCGGCCACGGCCTCCAGCCGCGCCGTGGTCCGCGCGGAGAGATGCAGCGTGACGCCCGGCGCCGCACAGGCCTCGGCCAGCGCCGTGCCGATGCCGGAGGAGGCGCCGGTGATCAACACATTCGGCCAGCGCATCCCTGGACTCCTTCGCGAGGGCGCGGGAGAAACCCCGCATGAGCAAGCGCCTATGCAGCATGACGGGCTTCGCGCGGGAAGCCGGAACCCTCGCCGACGGCGCCGCCTATGCCTGGGAGATGAAGAGCGTGAACGGCCGCGGCCTCGAGCTGCGCTTCCGCCTGCCCCCGGGGCTCGACGCGCTGGAGGCGCCCGCGCGCGATGCGGCGGCGAAGCGGCTCAAGCGCGGCAACGTGCAGATCGGGCTTGCGCTGCGCAGCGAGGGGCGCGCGCCGATGCTGCCCGATCCGGCCGCGCTGGAGCGCGCCCTGGAACTGGCCACCGGCCTCGCCGCCCGCATCCCCGGCGCCGCGCCGCCGCGGGCCGAGGCCTTGCTGGCGCTGCCCGGCGTGATGCGCGCCGAGCAGGCGGAGCTCAACGAGACCGAGGAGGAGGCGCGGCGCGGCGTGCTGCTCGCCGCCTTCCAGCGCGGGCTGGCCACCTTGTGGGATTCGCGCGCGGCCGAGGGCGATCGCCTCGCCGCCATCCTGTCCGCGCTGCTGGACGAGATCGAGGCGCTCTGCGCGGCCGCCGGCGCGGAGGCGGCGAACCAGCCGGCCGCGCAGCAGGCCCGCCTCTCCGAGACGCTCGCCGGCCTGCTCGGCGAGGCCGGCCGCGCCCGCTTCCCGGAGGAGCGGCTGGCGCAGGAGGTGGCGCTGCTCGCCGCCAGATCCGACGTGCGCGAGGAGCTGGACCGGCTGTCGGCGCATCTCGATGCCGCCCGCATGCTGGTCGCCGAGGGCGAGGGGGCCGGCCGCAAGCTCGACTTCCTCGTGCAGGAATTCGTGCGCGAGGCGAACACGCTCTGCTCCAAATCGGCCAGCGTGGCGCTGACGCGCATCGGTCTCGATCTGAAGGCCGCCATCGAGCGGCTCCGGGAGCAGGCCGCGAATGTCGAGTGACCCGACGCACGCAAGGCGCGGCGTCTGCCTCGTGCTGTCCGCGGCGCCCGGCGTGGGCAAGACCAGCATCTCGCGCGAGCTGCTGAGGACCGAGCCCGACCTCTCGCTCTCCATCAGCGCCACCACCCGCGCGCCGCGCCCCGGCGAGCAGGAGGGCGTGCACTACTTCTTCAAGACGCAGGACGCCTTCGCCGCGATGGCCGCCGCCGGCGGCTTCCTCGAGCACGCGACCTTCCTCGGCCGCTCCTACGGCACGCCGCGCGCGCCGGTGGAGGAGGCACTGGCCGCCGGCCGGGACGTGCTCTTCGACATCGAGTGGCAGGGCCACCGCCTGCTGCGGAAGGCGATGCCGCAGGACGTCGTCGGCGTCTTCCTCCTTCCCCCGTCGGTCCGGGAGCTGGAGCGGCGCCTGCACGGCCGCGGGCAGGACAGCGAGGAGGAGATCGCCCGCCGCATGGAGGCCGCCCGCGACGAGATCCGTCATTGGGACGAGTTCGACCACGTCCTGGTGAACGAGGATTTCCAGGAGACGGCCCAGGCCGTGCGGACCATCCTGCACGCCGCGCGCGGCGAGCGGGCGCGGCAGCCCTGGCTCGGGGACTTCGTCGCCCGCCTGCTCCGCGAGTGAGAAGGCCAGGCAGGATCGATGCCCACAGCGAATATCCGGCCGCGACCGCGGCCGGCGCCGCCCATTCCACCTTCCGGCCTGGCGCACCAGCGGCGCGGCGAAGCCAAGCGCGCGGAGCGCGCGCCCGGCGTCTGAGGGCATGAAGGACGCCGCCCTCGTCGTCCTGCAGGTGGTGGCGCCGATCTTCGCCATCATCCTCGCGGGCTATCTCGCCGCCTTCCGGAACTGGATCGACGCGGCCGGCTTCCGCGGCCTCAACAGCTTCGCCTTCACCCTGGCCGCGCCGTCCCTGCTCTTCGCCAGCGGCACGGCCGGCCACCAGGGCGGCGGCGCGGCTGCGCTGGCCTTCTTCCTCGGCATCGGCGTGCTCTATGCGGGGACGCTGATCGGGGGGCGGCTCGCTGGGCTGCCGCTGGGCGCGAACGGCATGCTCGCGCTCGATGCCAGCTACGGCAACACGGTCATGATGGGCATCCCGCTCATCCTCGCGAGCTTCGGGCAGGAGGGGCTGTCGGTCCTGATCGCCATCCTCGCGCTGCACTCGATGCTGGTGCTGGGCGTCGCCACGGTGGTGGCGGAGGTCGCGCACAACGAGAAGGCGGCACCGCTTCGCCTGTTCCTGGCCACGCTCGGCGGCATGGCGCGGAACCCGGTCTTCATGGCGGTCACCGCCGCGCTGATCTGGAGCACGCTGCAGCTGCCGGTGCCGGGGCCGGTGCGCGCCACGCTGCAGATGTTCGGCTCGGCCCTGGCGCCGGTCGCGCTCTTCTGCCTGGGCGGCAGCCTCAGGGGCTTCAACATGGCGGCGGGCTGGAAGCAGACGGGCGCCACCGTCCTGCTGAAGCTGGCGGTGCTGCCGCTCCTCGTCTGGGCGATCGGGCGGACGATGGAGCTCTCGCCCATGGAGCTGGCCGTGGCGGTGGTCGCGGCCGCGATGCCGACGGGGGCCAATGCCTTCCTGCTGGCGCGGCGCTACGCGACGGGGACGGACACCTCGGGCGCCGCGGTGCTGGTCTCGACGGTGCTGTCCGTCGTCACGCTCTCGGCGCTGCTGGCGCATTTCGCCGTACGCTGAAGCCGGCGCCGTGAATCATTCTCCCGGGAGCCAGGGGGTGCCCGATAGGCGGGACCTCTCTCCGGCAGAGGAAGCACGGATTGGCCGCCGGCCGGCCCGCGGGCGGATAACCTCCGCATGGAAAACCGCACCACATCCCCGGAGACCATGCGCCCCGCGCCCGAGCGGCGCCCGAACCTCATCGCGGCGGAGCACATGGCGCTGGATGCCCTCGGGCCCTACGACGCCGAGCCGATCCGGCTGCCGCCGCCCAAGCCCGCCCGGCCCCGCGAGGAGCAGGAGGACGGCCGGCTGCTGCGCCTCGCGCTCCTGCCGCTGGCAAGCTGGTGCGTGGGCGTCCTGCTCGACCTGCAGGCCGACGAGATGCTCTGCGCCGTCATGGTGGCGGGGCTTGTGGCGGGCGCGCTCGCGCTAAGGCGCTGAGCGCCCGGGCCTTCAGCTCGTCGCGCCGCGCGCAGGCCACGAGGAAGCCGGCCACGACAGCATAGGCGAGCGCCAGGCCGGGCGTGACGGCGAAGCCCACGGCCGGCCCGTGCATCAGCCCGAAGAAGGTCATGACCGCGCCGGACCCGGCGAAATAGGCTGCCTTGATGAAGTCCTGCTCCACCACGAAGACGGCGATGGCCGCCAGCACCAGGCCCGAAAGGATCGCGCCCTCGCCCATCACCTCCAGCCCCGGATAGAGCACGCCCATGCCGATCAGCTTGTCCATGCCGACGGCCTGCGCGCTGGTGCCGGCGGCGCCCAGCGCGCCGTCGATCAGCGTCTTGGCCCAGGCGGCGAGGTGCGGCGTCAGCGCCAGGACCACGGCCGGCGCGTGGCTCTTCGGCACCTCCTGGAAGGCCTGCGCGCCGATCAGCATGCCGATGTAGAGCAGGATGGGCGCGATCGCGACGACGGGGATCAGCGCCAGCAGCACCGAGGCGATGCCGAGGAAGGTGAAGACCAGCACGGCGATACCGGTCGCGAAGGAATAGCCGATCCGCCCGCCCATCGCCTTCCAGCCGGGATGGCCGATGTAGACGGCGTTGATGAAGGGGTTGCCCATGAGGCAACCGATCAGGCTGACCACGCCGTCGGCCGTCAGCACCTGGGTCGTGGGAAAGTGGTCGCCCGCGGCCTCGGCGCTCTCCACGTTGTCCATCGCTTCCACGAGGTCGTAGATGCCGAAGGGGATCGCGGTCACCAGGATGATGGCGATGAACTGGAAGCCGCCGAAGACGTGGTCGATGGCCGGCACCGGCAGCCACAGCCCGATCTGCGAGAAGGAGCCGGCCAGCCGGTCCACCCCCAGGCCGCCCAGCCCGAAGCCGAAGGCCGTGCCGATCCAGCCGATGACGAGGCCGAAGGCGATGGCGACGAGGCCCGCGGGGATGTCGCGCGGGTAGCGGAAGCCGCCGAACCAGGCGACCAGGATCACCGCGAAGCAGGTCAGCCCGAGGATGGGCGTCATGAACATCTCCAGCGCCGGGCGCATGGAGATGAAGGTGACGGAGACGCCCGCCAGCGTGCCGAGCAGCGCGGCCCGCGGCGTCACCCTGCGGATCCAGGGCGCCACGAAGCCGCCGAGCATCAGCACGAAGGACTGCACGAAGACCCAGGTGAGCCCGGCCTCCCAGCCCTTGATCGGGTCGCCCGTGGTCTGCGCGATGGGCAGCATGATGACGAGGCTGACGATGAACATGTGCGGCACGGAGATGCCGGAGGGCAGGGCGCAGACGTCGTCGCGCCCGGTCTTCTTCATGAGTCGCCAGCCGAGCCAGGCGTAGTAGGCCGTGCTGAGGAACATCATCAGGCCCGCGGCGGGCAGGATGCGGCCGAAGACGATGGCATCGGGCATGCCGACGACGAAGCGCAGCAGGCCCGTCAGCACCAGCAGGTTCACCAGGATGTTGGTGCCGAAGCCGAAGAGCGCGTTCCAGTCGCCCGGCGTCCAGAGCTTGGGGCGGGTGGTGATGCTCATGGGACGCTCCTGAGGGCGGCGATGGCGGCGGAGGACGGCGCGACCCAGCCGAAGATCCCGCCCTGGGCGTGGATCATGGCGAGCGCGGATTCATGAAAATCCGGGAAGTAGGAGGCGCAGGCGTCGGAGATGACGGCGCAGCGGAAGCCGCGGTCGTTGGCCTCGCGCACGGTGGTGCTGACGCAGACCTCGGTGGTGACGCCGGCGACGAGCAGCGCCGCGATGCCGCGGTTGTGGAGGATCAGCTCCAGGTCGGTCTGGCAGAAGGCGCCCTTGCCGGGCTTGTCCAGCACGACCTCGCCGGGCAGCGGCGCCAGCTCCGGGATGATGTCGTGGCCGGCCTCGCCGCGGATGAGGATGCGGCCCATCGGCCCGGGATCGCCGATGCGCAGGCCTTCAGGGGCGCGATTCAGCTTGGCGGGCGGGCAGTCGGTGAGATCGGGCCGATGGCCCTCGCGGGTGTGGATGACGAGCAGTCCGGCTGCACGGCAGGCTTCGAGCAGCGCGCCGCAAGGGCCGATCGCGCGGCCGAGCAGCGAGACGTCATTGCCGAGCGCGGCGCCGAAGCCGCCTGGCTCCAGGAAATCGCGCTGCATGTCGATGACGACGAGCGCGGTGCTATCGGGGTCGAAGGCGAATTCCCCCGGCAGAGCCTCCATCGCGAGCGCCATGCTTTTCCCTCCGGACCCGAGGGGAAGCAGACCAGCTTTTCGCGGCGGCTCGTGGCCGATTTTGCATGAAGTCGCGGAGGGATTCTGGTTTTGGCAGAGCCCGCCGATGCTTGGCGCGGCAAGCTGCCCAAAATCAGGTCACACGTTTTAAGTTATGGGTTCCAAGGGCCTTTCGGCCTTTGGCGGGAGGAGTTTGAGGAGGGCAGAGCCCTCCTCAATCCACCTCAAGCAGCGGGTCCAGCCCCAGCGCCAGCGCCAACGACTCCAGCCGCCGCAGCACGCTCTCGCCGGCGAAGACGCCCGCCCCCTGGTGCAGCTTCAGCACCAGCCGCCGCCCGCGCCGCTCCAGCAGGGTCGCGTCCAACAGCGCCGGCACGCCGCCGCAGAGCGTGTAGGCCAGCCGCAGCGCCGCCCCCAGCACCTCCGCCCGGCGGATGGTCGCCGCCGAGAGCAGAGTCCGCGCCGGCATGAGCCAGGGCGAATCCGGCTCCGCCTCGTAGCGCAGCGCCGCCACCAGCGCGAGGAAGGCGCGGGCGTGATGGTCGAGCCCCACCCCGTGCAGCCGCAGGATCCGGAGAAAGGACTGCTCCGCGCGGTATTCCGGGTGGTCGCGCGATCCGGAGTCGCTGATCCAGCAGGCGGCGGCGCGCAGCGAGGGGTCGGCATCCTCCTCGGCCAGCGGCTCGGTCCAGCGCAGCAGCGCCGAGGGCAGGCCGGGATCGCGGCCCAGCCGCTCGCCCAGCTCCATGGCGGCCGAGAGCAGCGGGTCGCGGCCGCGCTCGGCCGTGTCCAGGCGGCGGCCGTACCAGCCCTCACGCAGCCCGTTGGCCGAGAAGACCACGCGCGCCGCGCCCGAGGCGCGCAGCAGCCGGCGCATCACCACGGCGGCGAAGGGCAGGTCGGAGACGCGCTTGGTCGGCGCCGAGGGCATGCGCTCCAGCGATTTTCTAGGCGCCGTCATCACCACGCCGGCGAGGTCGCGCGCTTCCTCGCGGCGGATCGCGTAGTGGTGGACGATGGCCAGCGGATAGCCCGTCTGCGCGATGTGCATCCGCGCCAGCGCGCGGAAGGTGCCGCCCACCAGGAAGAGGTCCTTCAGCGGCGCCGCGCCCAGCCAGGGCACGCGCTTCAGCTCGGCCTCGGCGATGGCGCGCGCGCGGGCGATGTCGCCCTCCGCGCGGTCGGCCAGCCGGATGGTGCCGATGGGCAGCGACACCGTCTCGACGATCTCGCCGCGCGACAGCTTCACCAGCTCCAGCGAGCCGCCGCCGAGGTCGCCCAGCACGCCGTCGGCGAGCGGCACGCCCATGAGCAGCCCCTCGGCCGAGAGCCGCGCCTCCTCGTCGCCCGAGAGCACCGAGATGCGCGAGCCCGGCATCACGGATTCCAGCCCCTCCATGAAATCCGCGCCGTTGGTCGCGTCGCGCACCGCGGCGGTGGCCAGCACCTCCACCGGATCGGCGCCCATGCCGCGCGCCAGCGCGTGATAGCGGCCGAGCACGGTGAGCGTCTGCGCCGAGGCCTCCTCGTTCAGCCTTCCCGTCGTGTGCAGCCCGCGGCCGAGGCCGAGCACGGCCTTCTCGTTGAAGATCGCATGCGGGTTGCGCAGCAGCCCCTCGTAGACCACGAGGCGGACGGAGTTGGAGCCGAGGTCCACCACGCCGAAGCGCGGCTTGTCGGGGCCCGGAGATGCCATGCGAAAATCAGTCCTGCTGCAGGCGGTCGGTCTTCTGCCGCCGCGGGGCGCGCTGGGCCGGCGGGTTCAGCGCCGAGCCGCGGCCCGAGAGCGACGGGTTGGTCATGAAGTACTCGTGCGCCGAGAAGGCGCGCGGGTCCGGCGTCTGGCGGCGCCAGGTGCCGTCGGGCTCCAGGGTCCAGCTCTGCGCGGCGTCCTTGAGATTGGTCACCATGATCTGGTCGAGCACCTGGGCGTGCACGGTGGGGTTCTCCACCGGCACCATGGTCTCCACGCGCCAGTCCATGTTGCGCGCCATCCAGTCGGCGCTGGAGATGAAGACGCGCGCGCGCCGGCTCGGCAGCCGGTGGCCGTTGCCGAAGACGTAGATGCGGCTGTGCTCCAGGAAGCGGCCGACGATGCTCTTCACCCTGATGTTGTCCGACAGGCCGGGGACGCCGGGGCGCAGGCAGCAGATGCCGCGCACCACGCACTCGATCTTCACCCCCGCCTGACTCGCCCGGTACAGCGCGTCGATCAGGTCCTTGTCGACGAGGCTGTTCATCTTCAGCCAGATGCCGCCCGGCTTGCCCTCCTTTGCGAAGCCGATCTCCTGCTCGATCAGCCCGTTCAGCGAGGGGCGGATGGTGAGCGGCGAGAAGGCGAGGCGCTCCATCGCCTCCGGCCGCGCATAGCCCGTCATGTAGTTGAACAGCTTGGAGGCGTCGCGCGTCAGCGAGGGGTCCGTCGTGAAGAAGGAGAGGTCGGTGTAGATGCGCGCGGTGATCGGGTGGTAGTTGCCCGTGCCGAAATGCACGTAGCTGCGGAGACCGCCGCCCTCGCGCCGGATGACGAGGCTCACCTTGGCGTGGGTCTTCAGCTCGACGAAGCCGAAGACGACCTGCACGCCCGCCGCCTCTAGCTCGCGCGCGATGGAGATGTTGCGCTCCTCGTCGAAGCGCGCCTTCAGCTCCACCATCGCCGTGACGGATTTTCCCGCCTCGGCCGCCTCGATCAGCGCGCGGGCGATCGGGCTGTCGCGGCTCGTGCGGTAGAGGGTCTGCTTGATGCCCACCACCGCCGGGTCGCGCGCCGCCTGGCGCAGGAACTGCACCACCACGTCGAAGGATTCGTAGGGGTGGTGGACCACGATGTCCTTCGCGCGGATCGCCGCGAAGCAGTCGCCGCCGAAGTCGAGGATGCGCTCGGGGAAGCGCGGCGTGTAGGGCGTGAAGAGCAGGTCCGGCCGGTCGTCCACGATGAGCTGGCTGAGGTCGGAGACGCCGAGCAGCCCCTCCACCACGAAGATGGCGCTGCGGTCGGCGCCGAGCTCCTCGGCGACGAAATCGACCACGTCCTGCGGCATGCCGGCCTCGACGGCGAGGCGGATGGCGCGGCCGCGGCGGCGGCGCTTCAGCGCGGTCTCGTAGGAGCGGACGAGATCCTCCGCCTCCTCCTCGAACTCCACGTCGGTGTCGCGGATCAGGCGGAAGAGGCCGCGCTCGGCCGGGATGAAGCCGGGGAAGAGGTGGTGCAGGTTCAGCGCCACCACGTCCTCCAGCGAGGCGAAGCGGATGCCTCCCTCGGGGCCGGCGGGCAGGCGGATGAAGCGGTCCACCTGCGGCGGCAGGGTCAGCAGCGCGCGCATGGTGCCGCCGTCCTCCTCGCGCACCAGCTTCAGCACCATGCAGAAGGCGAGGTTGGAGATGAAGGGGAACGGATGCGCCGGGTCCACCGCCAGCGGCGTGAGGACGGGGAAGATGCGCTCCTGGAAATAGGATTCCAGCCAGGCGATCTCGGCCGGCTGCAGCTCCGCGGCGTCGAGCACGGCGAGGCCCGCCGGCCGCAGCAGGTGCCGCAGCGTGCGCCAAGCCTCCTGCTGGCCCTCGATCAGGGTCAGCGCGCGGGCCGAGATGGCGGCAAGCTGCTGGGTTGGCGTCATGCCGTCGGGCGAATGGCTCTGGACGCCCTCGCGCTCCTGGCCGACGAGGCCGGAGACGCGGACGGAGTAGAACTCGTCGAGGTTGGAGCCGGAGATGGCGACGAAGCGCAGCCGTTCCAGCAGCGGGTGCTGCGGGTTGGCGGCCTCCTCCAGGACGCGGGTGTTGAAGTCGAGCCAGGAGAGCTCCCGATTGAAGAACCGGCCCGGATCCGTCAGGGGATCGATGGCGGCGGGCGGCTGGGCCGCGCTGGGGGCCGGGGTCGGGGCGGGGAGGGTCTCGGTGCTCGACATGGTTCCGCTTCTACAGCAGCGCCGGGCTGTGTGGCACCGGATTGGCAGCGTCCTGGGCCGATGTCCCTGAATCGTCATCAAAAAGAGGCTTGATTGCCTCCAGCGCGTCCTCGCGCCGCAACCTCCGGCCGGCGACCAGCGAGGCCCGGCCCAGCCGCGCCACGGCCTCGGCCATGGCGGCGGCGCTGCGCGGCAGGCGGCGGCGGATGACGCCGACGATGAAGGGGTCCGGGATCTCGAACTGCAGGTCGGACAGGTGCTTGGCGAGCAGCGCGTCCAGCAGCGCGTCGGAGGGCTCGTCCAGCATGGCCACGGCGGTGGCGGCAAGGCGCGAGCGCAGGTCGGGCAGCGCCACCTGCCAGCGCGAGGGCGGGCGGGAGGCCGCCATCAGAAGGGGCAGGCCGGCCTCGGCGCAGGCGTTCATGAGATGGAGGAGCGCCTCCTCCTCGACGGGGAGATCGGCCTCGTCCAGCGCGGCGCCGCGCTTCGGCAGGGGGGGCAGGCCGCGCAGGTCGGGCCCGCGCAGCAGGTCCCAGCCCTGGGCCTCGGCGGTGGCGTGGAGCAGGTGCGTCTTGCCCGTGCCGGAGGGGCCGGCGAGGAGAAGGCGCCGGTCGGGCCAGCGGCCGGGGGCGGAAAGCCAGCGCAGCGCCTCCTCGTTGCTCGCATCCGGCACGAAATCGGCGGCGGCATAGGAGGGGGGCCGCTCGATAGGGAGCGTCAGTTGCTGTGTCATGTGTTTTTGCCCTCAGACGCCGGGCGCCCGCTCCGCGGGCTTGGCTTCGCCGCGCCATTGGAGCGCCGGGCCGGCAGGTCGAGGAGGCGGCGCCGGCCGCTTTGCAGCCGGTGGGCAGGGGGAGGATTCGACATCACATGCCCGTCCTTGGGGGGTCCAGGTAGAGCGGACTCTCCAGGTAGCGCCGCAGCCAGTAGCGCGCCAGCACCCCGAGCGCGGCGGCGATCGGCACGGCCAGCAGCACGCCCAGGAAGCCGAAGGCCACGCCGCCGGCGAAGAGCGCGAAGATGACCCAGACGGCGTGCAGATGCACCCGGTCGCCCAGCAGGCGGGGGTAGATCACGTAGCCCTCGATGGCCTGGCCCGCGAAGAAGATCGCCAGCACCCAGATCACGCCGTTCCAGTCGCCCCATTGCCCGACGGCGAGCAGGACCGACAGCACGAGCCCCGTCATGGAGCCGACATAGGGGATGAACGAAAGGAAGCCCGAGACCAGCCCCACCGTCAGACCGAGGTCGAGCCCGATCGCCGAGAGGGCCGCGGCGTAGTAGATGCCCAGGATCAGGCAGCAGAGCAGCTGGCCGCGCAGCCAGGCGGAGAGCACCCGGTCGATGTCGCGGGCGATCTGCCGCAGGGTGGAGGCGGAGCGCCGCGGCATCCAGCTCTCCAGCCGGGCCATCATGTCGGGCCAGTCGCGCAGCAGGTAGAAGCTCATCACCGGCGTCACGATGGCCAGGGTGAAGACGTTGAACAGCGCGATGCCGCCGCCGATCAGCCGCGTCACCGCCGTGCCGAGCCAGCTCAGCATGGCGCTGGCCTGGCCGAGGATCAGCTCGCGCAGGCGGGAGCCCACGACATCAGGTCCGGCCGCCTCCTCGAAGGAATCCAGCAGCTCGCGCAGGGTCGCGGTGATGCTGCTGACGTAGCTGGGCAGTGCATAGAGCAGCACGGACATCTGCGAGACGATCAGCGGATAGAGCAGCAGCAGCGACAGCAGCGCCAGCAGCACGATCAGCACGATCAGCAGCATGGCGGCCAGCGAGCGCGGCATGCCGAGGCGCGTCATGCGCGTCGCCAGCGGGTCGAGGAAATAGGCGATGCAGCCGGCCAGGACGAAGGGCGTCAGGATGTCGGCGAAGAGCCAGAGCCCGAAGATCAGGGCCGCCAGGGCGCCCAGGGTGAGCATCATCCGCTGGCGGCGCGTGGCCACCATGGGCGCGGGGCGGCCGCGGCCGGGGGCGGGGATCTGCTCGCTCATGGGGCCATGCTCATGGGGCAGGCGCCTTCAGCCAGCGCCCGGCCGCGAGCACATAGGCGAGGCCGGACCACAGCGTGGTGGCCGCCGTCAGCCAGACCAGCACGAGGAGCGCGGTGTGCAGCTCCGCCCCGAAGCCCGCATGGAACAGCGCGAAGGCGGCGAGGACGAGCTGCATCGCCGTGTTGAGCTTGGAGACGTAGAGCGGCTTGATCGCCGTCCGCGCCCCCAGCATCCAGAGGATCAGCAGCCCGCCCACGATCACCAGGTCGCGGAAGACCACCAGGATCGCCAGCCAGTCGGGCAGCACGCCCATCGCCGCCAGGGTGACGTAGACCGAGACGAGCAGCGCCTTGTCCGCCACGGGGTCGAGCAGCGCGCCGATCGCCGTGCGCGAATTGGTGTAGCGCGCGAGCCAGCCGTCCAGCGCATCCGACACGCCGGCCGCGACGAAGAGCAGGAAGGCGAGATCGAGCCGTTGATTCAGGATCAGCCAGATCGTCGCGGGCACGGAAGCGAGCCGCGCCAGCGTGATCAGGTTGGGCAGCGTCAGCAGGAGGTGGGTGGGGGTCCCATCCGGGGGCATCGGCGCGGGATCAGCTCCCACCGAGCCCGACCTGCCAGCGGCTCCCGTCCTGGGAGACGGCGACGCCGGCGGCGTTCAGCGCGGCCGCGGCCTCGCCGGGCTGCTGGCGCAGGCCGAGGCGCATGCGGGCCGCATCCGGGCTGATGGCCACGATGTCCAGGCTCGCCACGCTGTTGGAGGCGCGCAGGCGCCGCCGCAGCTCCAGCCATTCCTGGAAGGAATTGAACCGCGTGGAGGCCTCGACATAGGCCTGCGCGGCCATGGGGATGTTCAGCGCCATGCCGCCCGGCGCGCCGGCGGCGCCCGAGCCGGAGAAGCTCCGCCCGGTCAGCGCGGCCACCTGGCCCGGCGCGAACTGCACGGTGAGGTGGCCGGTGTAGCGGGTGGAGCTGGTGCGCTCGTCCTCCACGATCAGGGCCGCCACCATGCGCTCGAGCTGGGCGTCCGAGGGCGTGGCGATGTTGCCGCCCAGCGCCTCGGCCATGCGCTGGAAGGCGATGCGCCGGGCATTGGCATGGGCCTGGTCGCGGGCGGTCACGGCATTGTCGGCCGTGGCCTCCGCAGGGATGCCCCGCTGCACGAGGGGGTTGTCCTGCGCCTTCAGGGGCGGGCAAAAGAGCAGCGCCAAGGCTAGGGCCGTCAACAAACGTCTCGCCGTCATGGCCCATCCTCGTTCCACTGGCCCGGGTTTAACCCATCGGAGGCAGCCCTGAACAGTTCCGAGAAGAACGGTCTCACCTATGCTCAGGCGGGCGTGGACATCGAGGCCGGCGACGCGCTGGTCGAGCGGATCAAGCCGCTCGCGAAGAGCACGAATCGCGCGGGCAGCATGGGCGGACTCGGCGGCTTCGGCGCGCTCTTCGACCTGAAGGCGGCGGGGTTCACGGATCCCGTGCTGATCAGCTCGACGGACGGGGTGGGCACGAAGCTGCGGCTGGCCATCGAGGCCGGGATCCACGGGCATGTGGGCGTGGACCTCGTGGCCATGTGCGTGAACGACCTGGTGGTGCAGGGCGGCGAGCCTTTGTTCTTCCTCGACTATTTCGCGACCGGGAAGCTCGAGGTGGAGCAGGCGGCCGAGGTCGTCTCCGGCATCGCCGAGGGCTGCCGGCAGGCTGGCTGCGCGCTGGTCGGCGGCGAGACGGCGGAGATGCCGGGCATGTATCATGGCGGCGACTACGACCTCGCCGGCTTCTCCGTGGGCGCGGCCGAGCGCGGCGCGCTGCTGCCGCGCGACGTGGCGGCGGGCGACGTGCTGATCGGCCTCGCCAGCTCGGGCGTGCATTCCAACGGGTTTTCGCTGGTGCGCCGGATCATCGAGGCTTCGGGCCTGGCGCTGACGGCGCCGGCGCCCTTCGCGGCCGGCGCAACGCTGGCCGAGGCGCTGCTGGTGCCGACGCGGATCTACGTGAAGTCGGTCCTGGCCCTGCACAAGGCCGGCCTGCTCAAGGCGGCCGCCCACATCACCGGCGGGGGCCTGCCGGGCAACCTGCCGCGCGTGCTGCCGGATGGCGTCGCGGCCGAGGTGACAGCCGGCTCCTGGCCGCTGCCGGCGGTTTTCCCCTGGCTGGCCCGCGCCGGCGGCGTCGCCGAGGCCGAGATGCTGAAGGTCTTCAACTGCGGCCTCGGCATGGTCGTGGTGGTCGCCGAAGCCGATGCCGATGCGGCCATCGCGATGCTGACCGAAGCCGGCGAGGCCGCCTTCCGGGTCGGCCGGCTGGTCGCCGCGACCGGCGAGGCCGAGGTGGTCATGCAGGGTAGTCTCGCGCTTTGAGCAAGCCGCGCGTTGCGATCCTCATCTCCGGCCGCGGCTCCAACATGGCCGCGCTGCTGGAGGCCGCCGCGCGGCCCGGATACCCCGCGACCATCGCGCTCGTCCTGTCCAACAAGCCGGACGCCGCCGGGCTGGAGCGCGCCGCCGCCGCCGGTATCCCGACCGCGGTGGTCGCCAGCCGAGGCCGCTCCCGCCCTGAATTCGAGGCCGAGCTGACCGCCGTCCTGGCGCAGGCCCGCATCGAGATCGTCGCACTGGCCGGCTTCCTGCGCGTGCTGACCGAGGAATTCGTGGGGTTATGGACAGGCCGGATGCTCAACATCCACCCCTCGCTGCTGCCGTCCTTTCCGGGCCTCGACACCCATGCCCGCGCGCTGGAGGCCGGGGTCCGGCTGCATGGCTGCACCGTCCATCTCGTGACGCCCGGCGTGGACGAAGGCCCGATCGTCGCCCAGGCCGCCGTGCCGGTGCTGGCCGGCGACACGGAAGCGTCACTCGCCGCCCGGGTGCTGGAGCAGGAGCACCGGCTCTACCCGGCCGCCCTGGCCTGGCTCGCCGGCGGAAAGATCCGGCTGGAGGAGGGGCGGGCGATCGTGGCGGCGAATTTGGCCGCCGGCGCCCTCGCGAACCCCTTGCCCGAGATCGCGCCGCTTCGTAGAGACGATCAGACGGTTTAGAGGGACCACGAGGCCATGGCCGAGCACCAGATGCACATCGATATGGTCGAGGTGAAGCCCGAGGACATCATCGCCGACCGTCGGGCGATGTATGACAGCTTCATCAAGTCGGCCGTCTGGGCCATCGGCGCGACGGCGGTCCTGCTGATCCTGCTCTACCTGTTCTTCGGCTGAGATGCCGGCGCGGGCCGGCTCCTGCCATTGCGGGGCCGTGCGCTTCCGCATCACGGCTGATGTCGTGGAGCTCACGACCTGCGACTGCTCGCTCTGCGTGAAGAAGAACGCCCTCATGACCAAGGTCCATGAGAGCGAGCTGGAAATCCTCTCGGGGCAGGAGGTGCTGCGGCTCTACCGCTGGAACACCCGGCGCGCGCAGCATTTCTTCTGCGGCGAGTGCGGCATCTACACCTTCCACCGCAAGCGTGCCGCGCCGGACCATTACGGCGTGAACGTCTTCTGCCTGGACGGGTTCGACCACTCGGCGATCCCGGTGCGGGCGACGGAGGGGATGGGGATGACGGTGACGGATCCCGATCCGCGCGAGGAATGGCCGGGGCCGAGAGTCCTGGGGTCCAGGGCCTAAAGCCCTGGCGGGGGTCCAGGGGGCAGAGCCCCCTGGAGTGATCCTACGGCAGCAGCTCAAGCCCGGCGAAGAAGTACGCGATCTCGATCGCCGCGTTCTCCAGGCTGTCCGACCCATGCGCGCTGTTCGCCTCGATGCTCTCCGCGAAGAGCTTGCGGATCGTGCCCTCGGCGGCATTGGCCGGGTTCGTCGCGCCCATCAGCTCGCGGTTCTTCGCCACGGCGTTCTCGCCTTCCAGCACCTGCACGACCACGGGGCCCGAGGTCATGAAGGCGACCAGGTCCTTGAAGAAGGGGCGCTCGGCGTGGACGCCGTAGAAGGTCTTGGCCTGCTGCTCGCTCATCCAGATGCGCTTCTGCGCGATGATGCGGAGGCCGTTCTCCTCGAAGATCGTGTTGATCTTGCCGGTCAGGTTCCGGCGGGTCGCGTCCGGCTTGATGATGCTGAAGGTGCGTTCGATGGCCATGGGGCGTCCTTTTGCGAGCGATTGCCGCGCAGATGCCCAAGCATGCCGCCGCGCGCAAGCCCTTCCCCGTGAAATCAGGACCCCGATCCCCGCTTTCAGCGATTTCGCACTGCGTCATGCTGGTCTAAACGGCCGGCATGACCGTTCTCACCATCCAGGACCTGACGATCCGCATGGCCGGGCGCCCGCTGATGGAGGGCGCCTCGTTGCAGGTGGATGACGGCCGCAAGGTCGGGCTCGTCGGCCGCAACGGCGCGGGCAAGTCCACGCTGATCAAGGCCATCCTGGGCGACATCCAGCCCGACGGCGGCGAGATCCGCATCGCCCAGCGCGCGCGCATCGGCCATGTCGCGCAGGAGACGCCGGCGGGCGAGACCTCGCTGCTCGACATCGTGCTGGAGGCGGACACGGAGCGCGCCAGCCTGCTGGCCGAGCTGGAAGGCCATCCCGAGGGCGGGCGCGCGGGCGAGATCCACGAGCGGCTGATCGCCATCCAGGCCGATTCAGCCCCTGCGCGGGCTGCGACCATCCTGGCCGGCCTCGGCTTCGATGCCGCGGCCCAGGCCCGGCCCTCGCGCGAGTATTCCGGCGGCTGGCGCATGCGCGTCTCGCTGGCCCGGGCGCTCTTCCTGGAGCCCGACCTGCTGCTGCTGGACGAGCCCACCAACCACCTCGACCTCGAGGCGGCCATGTGGCTGGAGGGCTGGATCCAGCGCTTCGGCGGGGCGGCGATCATCATCAGCCACGACCGCGGGCTGCTGGAGCGCTGCGTGGATTCGATCGCGCATCTCGATCGCCAGAAGATCACGCTCTACCCCGGCAATTTCGAGAATTTCGTGCGCGTGCGGACCGAGCGCGCGGCCCAGCAGGCGGCGATGAACGTGAAGCTGGCCGCCCAGCGCGCGCATATGCAGTCCTTCGTGGATCGCTTCCGCGCCAAGGCCACCAAGGCCCGCCAGGCGCAGTCGCGGCTCAAGGCGCTGGAGCGGATGCCGGCCATCGAATCCGTCATCGAGGACCACGCGACGACCTTCTCCTTCCCGCAGCCGGAGCAGCTGCCGCCGCCCATCCTCACGGTGAACCGGGGACAGGCCGGCTACGGCAACCACGTGGTGCTGCGGAACCTCGACATCCGCATCGACCAGGAGGACCGGATCGCGCTGCTCGGCGCCAACGGCAACGGCAAGTCGACGCTGGCGAAGATCCTGGCCGGGCGCCTCGCGCCGCTCTCCGGCGACGTGCATCGCGACCGGCGGATGCGCGTGGGCTATTTCGCCCAGCACCAGGAGGACGACCTCGACCTCGACGGCACGCCGCTCAGCCACATGCTGGACGCCATGCCGAAGGCCACGCCCACCCAGGCTCGCTCGCAGCTGGCGCGCTTCGGCCTGGACGCGGCTCGCGCGGAGACGCAGGTGCGCGGCCTCTCCGGCGGCGAGAAGGCGCGGCTGCTCATGGCGCTGACCACGCGCGACGCGCCGCACATGCTGATCCTGGACGAGCCGACCAACCACCTCGACATCGATGCGCGCGACGCGCTGGTGAAGGCGCTGGCCGACTACGAGGGCGCGGTGATCCTCATCAGCCACGATCCGCATCTGGTGGAGCTGGTGGCGGACCGTCTCTGGCTGGTGGCGGAGGGGAAGGTCACGCCCTTCGAGGGCGACCTCGACGACTACCGCGCGCAGCTCGGCGGGCGGGGCGCCGCTTCCGCCGCCAAGCGCGAGGAGAAGAAGGGCAAGGCGCCGGCCGCGCAGGCCGATATCCGGCCGCAGCACGCGCCGCTGCGCGCGCGGCTGAAGGGCATCGAGGTCACGCTGGCGAAGCTCGCCGAGGAGGCCAAGGTCATCGAGGGCGCGCTGGCCAACCCGAAGCTCTACGAGAGCGGCAAGAACGACCTGATCGCGCGGGCGACGGCCCGGCGGGCGGCGATCGCCAAGGATGTGGAGCGGCTGGAGACGGAGTGGCTCGGCATCACGGAGAAGCTGGAGGCGGCATAGCCGCCGCCTCCTTCGGGGAGACGTAGTCCGCGTCGTGCGCGAAGGGCATGGGCGCGCCGTCGCGGATCGCCTTCAGGATGGCCGCAAAATCGGTCTCGCACCGAAAGCCCAGCTCCCGTTCGGCCAGGGACGGGTCGTAGACGCGGCCGATCGAGCGCGGCAGCTGCCACCCCATCCGGGCGTAGAGCTCCGGCGCCTCGGGGAAGCGGCGGGCGACGACCGAGGGCGCGTCGCGCTTCAGCTCGGCGGCGTCCCCGCGCGTGAAGGGCGGCGGCGTGGAGACGAGGTAGGTGCGGAAGCCGATTCCCGGCGCCTTCTCCAGCGCGGCGACATGGGCCCGCGCGGCGTCCTCCACCGTCAGGCGGCGGTGCAGGAACTCGTTGGCCTTCATGTTCGGCCCGGAGAGGTCGCGATGCGTGTCGTCCTCCTCCGGGAAGAAGCGGGCCGTGCGCAGGACGACGCAGCTCAGGCCGTGCCCGGCGGCCTGCAGGCGGCAGAGATGCTCGGCGGACAGCTTGGTGGCGCCGTAGATGTTGCGCGGCTCCAGCGGGCCGGAGGCCTCGTCGAGCCAGACGGCCTCGTCCTGCGTCTCCGCGCGGATCGCGGCCGTGATCATGAGCGAGGTGGTCGAGGTGAAGACGAAGCGGTCGTGCCCCGCCTCCGCGGCTGCTTCGAGCAGGTGGAGCGTGCCGGTGACGTTCACGTCCACGAAGGCCCGGGCGGGGTGGCGGGCGATGTCCGGCTTGTGCAGCGCGCCCGCATGGACGACCGCCTCGATCCCATGCGCCGCGAAGGCCCGGTCGATCAGGCCCCGGTCGGCGACGCTGCCGACGACCTGCGTGCAGCCCCCGGGCGCGACGTCCAGCCCGATGACCTCATGGCCCCGGCTCCGGAGCATCGGCGCGAGATGGCGCCCGAGCCAGCCCGACGAACCCGTGAGAAGGATGCGCATCGTCCGGAAGGCGAAGCCCCTCAGCTCTCCTTCTTCACCATCGCCCGATAGGTGAAGCGCGGCGCCGGGTGGAAGCTTTCCGACATCTCGAAGACACGCTGGTTCTGGTCCATGTAGCGGCGGCGGATGATCAGCGCGGGCGCGCCCGGCTCGCAGTCCAGCAGCGCGGCCTGGCTCTCCGGCACGCCGCCCGCGGTCAGATCCACCTCGACCGCGGCGAGCTGCACGCCGAAGCGCTTCTCGACCAGCGAATAGACGGGACCGTGGTCCACCCCGATCTCCTCGACCACCGCCGCGTATTCCGTCGGGATCAGCACGGTGGTGAAGCAGATGGGCGCCGTGGTGATGCGAACCCGGCGCAGGCTCTCGATGCGCAGCCAGGTGTCGCCCTCCGCCACGCCGAGGACCGCCGCGGTCTCGGAATCGAGCTGCGTCTCGCGGGCGCGCAGCACGGTGAGGCGCGTCTCCTCGGGATACTGCAGCAGCCCGCCCATGCTGGTGATGTCCTGCACGAAGCGGCCGCGCGTCTCATGCGCGATGACGCTGGTGCCGCTGCCCTGCCGGCGCGAGACCAGCCCCGCCTCCTCCACGAGCCGCAGCGCCTCGCGGATGGTGTGGCGCGACGCACCGTAGAGCGCGCAGAGCTCCGTCTCCGTCGGCAGCATGGCGCCGATGGGATGCATCCCGCTGCGGAGCTGCGTGAGCAGCTCGTCCGCGATCTGCCGGTAGCGCGGCCTCGGATCGCCGGTGTCTCGCCTGATTGCCACAGTGGTCCCTGATTGCATCCGGCACTCTGTAAAGGCGGGGCGGGCATTTCACCAGGGTCAGAAATGCCCACTTTTTCGCCCGCTGGCCTCAGGCTGCCCGGATCGTGTCCAGGAAGCCGTCCACCTTGCCCCGCAAGGTGTCGGCATGGCGCGAGAGGCTGGAGGAGGCCTCGCGCAATCCGGCGGTCGCGGCCGCGGTCGTCTCGGCGCCCTGGATCACCTCGGCCGTCTGGCGCGAGACCTCCTCGGTGCCCGTGGCGGCCTCGGCGACGGCGCGGCCGATCTCCTGCGTGGCGGCGGCCTGCTGCTCGGCGGCCGCCGCGACCTGGGTCGCGATGGCGCTGAGCTCGTCGATGGTCTGGCCGATGCCGCGGATGGCCTCGGCCGCGCGGCCGGTCTCCGTCTGCATGGCGCCGATCTGCAGCCCGATCTGCTCCGTGGCCTTGGCGGTCTGCGCCGCCAGCGCCTTCACCTCGCCGGCCACCACCGCGAAGCCCTTGCCCGCATCGCCGGCGCGGGCGGCCTCGATGGTGGCATTCAGCGCCAGCAGGTTGGTCTGCGAGGCGATGGAGTTGATCAGCCCGATCACGTCGCCGATCCGCTGCGCGACCTCGACGAGGCCGGCCACGGCCGCATCCGTGGCGCGGGCATCCTCTGCGGCGCGCTGGGCGATGCGGGCGCTCTCGGCCACCTGGCGCGCGACCTCGGAGATGCTGGCCGCCAGCTCCTCGGTGGAGGCCGCGACCGTGTGCACGTTCGACGAGGCGGCGCCGGCCGCGATGGCCATGGCCCCCGCCTGCGTCTTGGCCGATTCCGCGGCCTGGCCCATGCGATCGGCGGTGGCGTTCAGCGGCGCCGCGGCGCCAGCGACGGCACCGAGCACCTCGCCCACCTCCGCCTCGAAGCGGCGGATCAGCCCCTCGGTGCGATCCGCATGGGCGGCCTTGGCCGCCTGCTCCGCGGCCGAGGCCGCCGCCAGCTTCTGCGCTTCCAGCGCCTTCTCCCGCAGCACCTCGACGGCCGTCGCCATGCTGCCGATCTCGTCGGCGCGATCGCGGAACGGCACCTCGACGGCATTGTCGCCCTCCGCGAGCCGCCCGACCGTCGCGGTGATGGCGAGGACGGGCGTGACCACGCGGCGGATCAGCAGCCAGGCGAAGAGGCCGAGCGCCAGGCCGAGCAGGATCGCGGCCCCCAGCACCAGGGCGAAGGTCATGTTCTCCTGGGATTGCACGGCTTCGGCCTGCGCCGTCGCCTCGGCCAGCGCGGCGTTGCGCACCAGCAGCAGGCGCTGCATCTCCGGCGTCGCGAAGCTGGTGAATTGCGCTGGCGTCAGCGGGTAGGTGCTGCCCGCCCGGCCGGCGGCGATCAGCGCCTCCGTCTGGCGCGTCGCATCCCCGAAATAGCGGTTCTGCACCTCCGCGATCGCGGCAGTGAGGCGCGGCGGGTTGCCCATCAGCCCCGTCAGCATCTTCACCTGCCCCCACACGACATCGAGCGAGCGGCCGGCGCCGGCGATGATCTCGAGCTCCGGCGCGGTGAGCGCGCGGCCGCTGTTCACGGCCGTGGAGATGGGGATGATCCGCCGCCCCGCCGCATCGCGCAGGTCCCAGCTCAGCCGGGCCACGAGGACCAGCATGTCGAGCCCGCGGCCACCGCGCGCGATGTCGCGATGGCTCGTGTCGAGCGCGTTGCCGATCGTCTCCAGCGCGGCGTTGTAGACCTGCTCCGGACGCGCGCGCTGCGCGGCGTCGCGCCGGTCCAGCGGAAGCTGGATGAGCGCGTTCATCGCGGGGCGGAGCGCCAGGAGCTGCGGGCCGATCGCCTCGACGCGGCGGATGTGCTCCTCCATGCCGTGCGTGGCGCGGAGGCCGGTCAGCGCCTCGGCCAGCGCGGCATCCGTGTCGCGCGTGATCCCGGCAAGGCGGGCGACCAGCGCCGCGTCGACGGGCGAATTGCTGGCCACGCGGATCATGTAGTTGCCGCGCTCGATCACGAGCTTCTCGGTGAGGCGCAGCAGGCCGGAAGCGGCCTCGGTCTGGCGCGTGGCCTCCGATGCGGCGACGCCGCGTTGCCAGTGATCCCAGGCGATGGTGCCCGCGACCGCGATGCCGGCGGCGGCGAGGCCCAGCATGGCCCAGTTGAAGAGTGCTCGGATACGCATGCGCTTGTCCCATCCCGTCTCGATGGATCCCGTGTAGGGGCTGCGCCTTGCCGAAACCCTAACGTATCGGGGCTTTTCGCGTTAACCGGCGCTTCATCGGTCCCGGGCTAGGACGAAGGGATGACACCTCCAGAGACCGATCTTCAGACCGGGCTGCGCGGCGCCGTGCAGGCTGAGTTCCGGCCGCTCTTCGCGGAGCTCCAGCGCTTCGTCGACCGCCGCATCGCCGAGCTGAGCGCGGAGCTGCATGCGAGCGTGCAGCTCGCCGACATGACGGAGGAGCGGATCTCGCGCGAGCTCGCGCAGGTGCAGGACAAGATCGCGAGCCTGGTCGCGGTGCCCACGGCCTCCACGCGCAACAGCGGCGTGGAGCTGGAGGCGGTGGTGCTGGCGACCGAGGCGGCGGCGAACACCATCATGGAGGCCGCCGAGGCCATCCAGGACTGGATTCAGCGCGGCGAGCGCGATCCGGATGCGATCGAGACGCTGGCCGGCAAGGTGAACTCCATCTTCGAGGCCTGCAGCTTCCAGGACGTCACGGGACAGCGCATCCGGCGCGCGATCCAGCATCTCCAGCAGGTGGAATCGGTGCTGGAGCGCTTCCTGCCGCCGGATTCTGAGCGGCCGCGCGGGCCGCGGGTGGAGGTGCGGACGCAGCTCCACACGGTGGCGGCGCCGGCCAGCGCCGCGGACCTGGCGCAGGCGGAGATCGATGCGCTGCTGAACGGCTAGGCCGGGCGCAGCAGGCCCTCGCGCGCGGCCTTCGCCCAGCGCTCGGAATCCTCCCGCATGAGGTTCGCCACGGCCGCCGGCTCCAGCGGCGCGGGCTCGACGGCGAGGGTGCGGAAGCGCGCCAGCACCGTCTCGGTGGCCGCGGCGGCATTGGCCTCGGCGTTGATCCGGGCCACCAGCTCGGCGGGCATCTGCCCCGGGCCCCAGAGGCCGAACCAGCCCTCGTAGCTGGCATCGGGCAGGCCGAGGCTCGTGAAGCTCGGCACCTCCGGCAGGAAGGGCGAGGCGCGGCGCGAGGTGACGGCGATGATGCGCACGCGGTCGCTGCTGACGAGCGGCGTCGCCGTGGCGGTGCTGACCCAGGCGAGCGGCAGGTGCCCGCCCATGAGGTCGCGCGTGGAGGCGCCGCCGCCGGCATAGCGGATCTCGTTCAGCTCGATGCCGGCGGACTTCACGAACTGCGCCGCGGTGACGCCGGAGGCCACGTCGGCCGTGCCATGCGCGATGCGGCCCGGATTGGCCTTGGCCGCCGCGATGAGGCCTGCCACGTCGCGGAAGGGCGCGTCCACGCTCGCCAGCAGCACGAAGGCGTAGCTCGCGAAGACGGCGATGGGCGTGAAGTCCGCCATGGGGTCGTAGGGCAGCGCGGCGGCCGTGTGGCGCAGCAGCAGATGCGTCGGGTTGAGGCCGACGAGCGTGTGCCCGTCCGGCGCGCCGCGCGCCACGACCTCGCTGCCGATGGCGCCGTCCGCCCCCGGCCGGTTCTCGACGATGACGGGCCGGTTCAGGCGCTGCCCGACGGCCTCCATCACCGAGCGCGTGGTGAGATCGGTCCCGCCGCCGGCCGCATAGGGCACAATGATCCGGACAGGTCGCTGCGGCCAGGCCGAGGGCGCCTGCGCGAGGGCAGGCGCGGACAGCACGCCGAACAGGGCTGCGCGCCGGGCGATGGGCAACATGGACGTATCCCTCCAAGTCATTTTCACGCAGCTTGTCTTGACCGGACAAATTTGACCAGTGCAAACTGTCGGCAATCGAGACCCGAGGAGACCCATGTCCGAACCCCGCCCCCAGCCGCTCGACGGCGTCCGTGTCGTCGACGTCTCCAGCTTCCTGGCGGGGCCCTTCTGCTCCACGCAGCTCGCGGAATTCGGCGCCGAGGTCATCAAGCTGGAGCTGCCCATCGTGGGCGATCCGCTGCGCAAGTTCGGCAGCGTCACGGAATGCGGCGAGACGCTGCCCTGGCTCTCGGAATGCCGGAACAAGAAGTCGGCGACGCTCGACCTCCGCAAGCCGGACGGCGCCGCGCTGCTGAAGCGCATGGTCGCCGATGCCGACATCCTCGTGGAGAACTTCCAGCCCGGCACGCTGGAGAAATGGGGCCTGGGCTGGGACGTGATGGAGAAGGTGAACCCGCGCCTCATCATGGTGCGCATCTCCGGCTTCGGGCAGACCGGCCCGTACAAGGGGCGCCCGGGCTTCGGCCGCATCGGCAATGCCTTCGGCGGGCTGTCCTTCCTCGCCGGCTATCCCGACCGTCCCCCGGTGACGCCGGGCTCGGCCACCATCCCCGACTACCTGGCCGGCCTCTACGGCGCCTTCGGCGCGCTGCTCGCGATGCAGGCGCGCGAGAAGACGGGGAAGGGCCAGGTGGTCGATATCGGCCTCTACGAGCCCATCTTCCGCATCCTCGACGAGCTCGCACCCTCCTTCCAGCTCAACGGCTATATCCGCCAGCGGATGGGACCCGGCACGGTCAACGTCGTCCCGCACAGCCACTATCCCACGAAGGACGGCCGCTGGATCGCCATCGCCTGCACCAGCGACAAAATCTTCGCCCGGCTGGCCGGCGCCATGGGCGTTCCCGAATGGGGTGGCGAGGGGAAATGGGGGAAGATCAGGCAGCGCGAGGCCGAGCGCGCCCTCGTCGACGAATATGTCGGCAACTGGACGGCCCAGCACACGCGCGACGAGCTCCAGGCGGTGTGCGAGGCCAACGAGGTGCCCTTCGGCCCCGTCTATTCCATCGACGAGATCTTCCAGGACCCGCAATACGCCGCGCGCGAAAACATCCTCACGGTGAAGGACGCGCGCGTCGGCGAGCTGGCCATCCCCAACGTCGTGCCGCGGCTGACCGACACGCCCGGCGGCGTGAAATGGCTCGGCCCCTCGATGGGCGAGCACAATGACGAGATCTATCGCGACTGGATGAAGCTGGACCAGGCCGAGATCGACCGGCTCAAGGGCCTCCAGGTCATCTGATGGAGGCGCGCTGGACCCTGCCGCCCCGGGCCTCCCTCGCGGAGACGCTGGCCGCACGCATGGTCGAGGCGATGCGCGCCGGCGAGCTCGCGCCGGGCGAGCGGATCATCGAGGCCACGCTGGCCGCGCGCTTCGGCGTCAGCCGCGGCCCGCTGCGCGAGGCGCTGAAGGCGCTGGAGGCCGAGCAGCTGGTGGAGCGCCAGCCGGGACGTTCGCCGCGTGTCCGCAGCATCTCGCCGGACGAGGCGGCGCAGATGGTCGTGATGCGCGCGACGCTGGAGGGGCTGGCCGCGCGGCTGGTCTCGGCGCGCTGCACCCCGCTGCTCCTGGCCGAGCTGGAGGCGCAGCACCAGCGCATCCGCGTGGCCGCGCTCGGCGGCCGCACGGCCGAATGGCGCGACGAGGACTGGCGCTTCCACGAGATGGTCTGCCGGCACTCCGGCAACGACTTCCTGCTCCGCGCCTGGCTCTCCATGAGCAACCTGGTGCGGCTCTTCCTGCACCGCCACCCGGCCTTCGAGCGCGATGGCCCCAGGGGAAGCCAGGGCGTCCTGCTCAACCACGACCGGCTGCTGGAGGTGCTGGCCTCCGGCGACCCGGACCGCGCCGAGGCCGCCTTCCGCCACGTGATCCTGGAGAGCGGATTCGCCCGGCTCGGCATGAAGCCGCCTCCGGGGATCAAGCCATGAGGCCGCGCCTGCGCCGCTCGATGATGATCACGCCCGGCCATCGGCGGGAGCGGCTGGAGAAGGCCGCGACGCTGGCCGCCGACAGCCTGGCCTTCGACCTCGAGGACGGCGTGCCGCCGGCGCGCAAGGCGGAGGCGCGCGCCCACATCGCCGCGGTGCTGCGCGAGGTCGATTTCGGCCGGCGCGAGCGGGGCGTTCGGATCAATGCCGTCGGCACCGCGGAATTCGCGCTCGACCTCGCGGGCCTGCCCTGGGACCGGCTGGACGCGGTGCTGGTCCCCAAGGTCGAGGGGCCCGAGGCGCTGCGGGAGCTGGACGCGCGGCTGGCGGGGCTGGCGCCTGATATCGCGGTCATCGCCACCATCGAGACGCCGCGCGGGGTGCTGAACGCGCTGGCCATCGCCGATGCCTCGCCGAACCTCGCCGGGATCTTCTTCGGGCCGGGCGACTACACGCTGCAGACGGGCGGGGAGCTGACCCGGCGCGGGCTGGAATTCCCCCGAGCGACCATCGCCGCGGCCGCGGGCGCCGTGGGGGCGCAGGCGATCGACGCGCCCTATCTGCTGGGACTGCGCGACGTGGAGGGCACGCGCGCCGATGCCGAAGCGGCGCGCGAGCTGGGATTCTCGGGAAAAGTCGTCTTCCACCCGGACCAGATCGCCCCGGTCAACGCCGCCTTCACGCCCGATGCGGCCGCCGTGGCGAAGGCCAGGCGCTTCGTGGCCGCCTATCGCGAGGCGGCGGCCCGCGGCGAGGCCACGGCTCTGGTGGATGGCGAGTTCGTCGCGATGGACCTGGTGCCACGGATGGAGAGCCTGATCGCGCTCGCCGAGGAAGCCGCCGCGATCGGGTGATGCCAAATCGCCTCCAAGGGCGTTACCTCCGGGGATAGGAGGCTTCCGACGGCATGCATGATGTTCTGATCGCCGATCTCGGCGGCACGCGCGCGCGCTTCGCCCTGGCCCGCGAGGGGCGGTTCGGCCAGGTGGCGGCGCAGCGCGTGGCGGATCACGCGACCCCCGTTCCCGCGATCCGCGCGGCGCTGGCGGCGCTGGGGGGCGAGCCCGGCGAGGCCATCCTGGCCGTGGCGGCGCCGATCTCCGAGGGGCGGGCGCAGCTCACCAACGCGCCCTGGGTGCTGGATTCGGCCATGTTGGCCCAGCAGCTGGGTCTCGCGCGGGTGCGGCTGGTGAACGATCTGGAGGCCACGGCCTGGTCGCTGCCGGCGCTGGAGGCGGACGAGGTCGAGACCTGGGCCGAGGGCGATCCCATCGCGGGCGCGCCCATGGCCGTGGTGGCGCCGGGGACGGGCCTCGGCGTGGCGGGGTTCCTACCGGGGCTCGGCGTGCTGGCGACGGAGGCGGGCCATGCCAGCTTCGCCCCGCGCGACGCGACCGAGGAGGCGCTGCTGGCCTGGCTGCGCGAGCGGCAGGGCGCGGTCTCGACGGAGGACCTGCTGGGGGGCGTGGGGCTCTCCACGCTGCATGAGGGAATCGCGCGGCTGCGTGGGGTGAAGGCGCCGGTCCTGGACGGCGCCGGGATCGACGAGGCGGCCGATGCCGGCGATCCCATCGCGCTGGAGGCGGTGGCGGTGTTCTGGCGGGCGCTGGGCGGCTTCGCCGGCGACGTGGCGCTGACGCTGGGCGCCCGCGGCGGCGTGTACCTGGCGGGCGGGGTGGCGCAGTCCTTCGCCGAGATGCTGCCGCGCGAGGAGTTTCTGGAGCGCTTCCGCGACCGCCCGCGGATGCGGGACTACCTGACGCGGATTCCGATCCGGATGATCACCCACAAGCAGCCGGGGCTGCTGGGGCTGGCGCGGATGGCGGCGGAGGGCTGAGTTGCGTCAGGGGTCTGGGGATCGACACGATCCCCAGCGGGGCATGGGGCGGAGCCCCATCCTACTTTCGTATTCTTTCTGCCAGCTTCAGCACCCGCAGCGCCCGTTCCACGATCGGGTAGTCCACGAAGTGCCCGTCCACCTGGATGGAGGCCAGCCCCTGGGCTTCCGCCTCCTCGAAGGCCGCGGCGATGACCTTCGCGCGCGCGACCTCCGCCTCGCTCGGCGAGAAGGCGGCGTTGGCCACGGCGATCTGGTCCGGGTGGATGCAGAGCTTCCCCTGGAAGCCCAGGGCCACGCCGCGCCGGCAGGAGGCGGCGAAGGCCTCGGCCTCGCGCAGCTCGGTCCAGACGGTGTCGATGGGCGCTTCCAGCCCCGCGGCGCGGCTCTGCAGGACCACCTGGGCGCGGGCGGCTTCCAGCTCGGTCTCGGCGAGGCCCCAGCTCAGGCCGAGGTCGAGCGTGTAGTCGCCGGCGCCGAAGGCGAGGCGGCGGCAGCGCGGGCCGAGGGTGGCGGCGCAGGCGGCGAGCTCGCGCAGGCCGGCCATGCCGCGCGCGGTCTCGATGATGGGCATGACCTCGATGCCACGGTCGGGCAGCGACTGCGTGCGCTCCAGAGCCGAGATCATCCAGTCCACGGCGACGAGCTGGGCGGGGGATTCCAGCTTCGGCAGGACGATGCCGTCGAGGCCGGGGCCGATGACGGCGTGGATGTCGCCGAAACAGAACTCGGTCTCGAAGCTGTTCACGCGGATGAAGGCGCGGCAGCTGCGGGGCCGCTCCAGCAGGGCGCGGACGTCGTCGCGGGCGGCGACCTTCTTTGCTGTCGCGACGGCGTCCTCGAGGTCGAGGATGGCGGCGTCGGCGTCGAGGGTGAGGGCCTTGCCGGCCCGGCGCTCATGGTCGCCCGGGGCGAAGAGGAAGGTGCGGTTCGGAGCGGTCATGCTGCAGGTGTAGGCGGCGGTCCGGTCGGCAGCAAGACAGTCTTGTCCGGACCTTTACAGAAATGTCCGGACTGCACATCATGGCCCCGAAGGCGCGCGGGACGCGCCACGAGGGAGAACGCCCATGGACAGCCTGCCGCAAAGCCTCGACGCCAAGTTGGGAACGCCGATCTCCACGCAGCTCGGCGAATTCGCGACGTCGCTGCGCTGGGAGGAGATCCCGGCCGACGTGGTGGCGCAGGCCAAGCGGCACATGCTGGACGCGCTGGGCATCGCGCTGGCCGCCTCGGGCTTCGACTTCGCGCAGCGGACGGCGCTGGCGATCGCGGGGCTGGCGGGCCGGGGGAACCATCCGGTGGTGGGGCTCCCCATGCGCCTGCCGCTGCGCGACGCCGTGCTGGTGAACGGCAGCTTCATCCATGGTCTCGACTACGACGACACGCATTCGGATTCGGTGGTGCATGCCTCGGCCAGCGCGGTGCCGACGGCGCTGCACATGGCGCGCGAGCATGGTGCTGATGGCGCCGAGGCGGTGCTGGCCTATATCCTCGGCATCGAGGCCTCGGCGCGGATCGGCGCGGCGGCGCAGAGCCTCTTCCACCAGGTCGGCTTCCACCCGACGGGCATGGTCGGCACCTTCGGCTGCGCGCTGACCGCCGGACGTCTCGCGGGCGCCACGCCGGCGCAGATCGCGGCGGCGCAGGGGATCCTGCTCTCGACGGCCGCGGGCTCGCTGGAATTCCTGGAGGACGGCTCCTGGACCAAGCGGCTGCATCCGGGCTTCGCGGGAGCGAACGCCATCACCGCGGTGGCACTGGGCCGCGGCGGCTTCAAGGCGCCGCCGGCCGCCTATGAGGGGCGCTTCGGCCTGTTCCGCATGCACCTGCAGGACAAGTCGCCGAACGACCTCTCGCGCTGCACGGAGGCGCTGGGCGAGCTCTGGGAGATGCGCAACAACGCGCTGAAGCCCTATCCCGCCTGCCACTTCAACCACGCCTTCGCCGATGCCGCGCTGGCACTGCGTGCCCAGCACGGGCTGCGGCCCGAGGATGTGAAGCGCGTCACCGCCCGCATCCATCCGCGCCAGGTGAAGGTGGTCTGCGAGCCCGAGGCCTCGAAGAAGGTGCCGGCCAATTCCTACGACGCGCAGTTCAGCGTGCACTACGCCATCGCCTCCTGCCTGCTGCACGGCCGCTTCACGCTGGACGAGCTGGAGGAGGACATGATCCGCGATCCGCGCGCCCTGGCCCTCTGCGACCGCACGGGATACGAGCTCGACGAGACGCTGAATTTTCCGCGCTACTACGGCGGCGAGCTCGTCATCGAGACGCAGGACGGCCGCACGCTGACGCACCGCGAGCCGATGAACCGCGGCTCCGACGGCAATCCGCTGAGTGCGGCGGACGTCGAGAAGAAGTTCACCGACAACGCCCGCCGCGTCTTCTCCGCCGACCGCGCGCAGCGGGTTCTCGACCTTGTCATGACGCTCGATTCCGCGCCGGATGCCGTCGCGCTCACCGAAGCGCTGAACGGCTGAGGAAACACCAAAGAATGTCACGACGCGGCGAAATGGCCCTGGTCGCCTTCCTCCAGGCGCAGAACTGCTCGAACTATGCCGGCTCCTGGCGGCACCCCGAGACGATGCAGGACTACCTCAAGCCGCAATACTACCAGCGCATCGCGCGTATCCTCGAGGATGGCCGCTTCCACATGGCCTTCTTCGACGACCGCCTGGCGATGCCCGACATCCTCGGCCGCGACCACGCCGCGGCCGTGCGCAACGGCGTGCGCGTGGTGAAGATGGACCCCGTGTCGATCCTCAGCGCCATGGGCTACGCGACGGAGAAGCTCGGCCTCGGCGCGACCTATTCGACCACCTATTACGAGCCCTTCCACATCGCCCGCGTCTTCGCGACGCTCGACCACATGCTGGGCGGCCGCGCGGCCTGGAACGTCGTGACCTCGCTGAACGACAGCGAGGCGCGCAACATGGGCCGCAGCGAGCACCCCGAGCACGACCTGCGCTACGACCGCGCGGACGAGTTCATGGAGATCGTCCTCTCGCTCTGGGACGCCTGGGACGACGACGCCATCCGCAACGACCGGGAGACCGGCATCTTCGCCGATCCCGAAAAGGTGCGCCGGCTCAAGCACAAGGGCCGCTGGTACGATGTCGAGGGCACCTTCACCGTCCCGCGCACGCCGCAGGGCCGCCCGGTCCTGCTCCAGGCCGGCCAGAGCGGGCGTGGAAAAACCTTCGCCGCGAACTGGGGCGAGCTCATCTTCATCACCCAGCGCAACATCGAGAGCGCGCGCCAGAACACGCGCGAGTTCAAGGACAGCATCGCCGCCCTCGGCCGCGACCCCGACGAGGTGAAGGTCTGCCCCGCCATCTACTCCATCATCGGCTCCTCCGCCGACGAGGCGGCCGAGAAGAAGGCGCAGATCGAGGCGCTGGCCAAGCCGGTGGACGGGCTCGCTTTGCTCTCCGAGGTGCTGAACTACGACTTCGCCACCAAGCGCATGGACGAGGCCTTCACCGACGAGGAGCTGGCCGGGATCAAGGGCCTCCAGGGCATCCGCGACCGCGTGGTGCAGGGCTCGGGCAAGAAGAACCCGACCGTCGCGGATTTCGTGGAGGTGAGCGGCCGCGGCACGATCCGCGACTTCACGGGATTCCACGGCACGCCCAAGACCATCGCCGACGAGATGACCGAGTGGTTCGAGACCGGGGCCTGCGACGGCTTCGTCCTCGCCGCCACGCACATGCCCGGCGCCTACGAGGATTTCGTGCGGCTGGTGGTGCCGGAGCTGCAGCGCCGCGGCGTCTTCCGCAAGGAATTCTCCGGCACGACGCTGCGCGAGAATCTCGGCCTGCCGCGCGCGGAGCCCTTCGACTGGAGACGACCAGCCTAGAGTGCGATCGGCGGAGGCGGAATCGCCGAAGCCGTGAATCGCCCTCTCAGCAACCAGAGTGCGATCGGCGGAGGCGGAATCGCCGAAGCCGTGAATCGCCCTCTCAGCTCAACGCCGAACGGCCGGAGAGCCGCGGCGAAAACACGGGGGAAGACGATGGTTCGCATCACACGCCGCGCGACGCTCGCCGCAGGCCTTGCGACGCCGATGCTGGCGCGCGCGCAGGCCTATCCCTCCCGCCCCGTGCGCTTCGTCGTGCCCTTCCCGCCGGGGAACATGAGCGACCTCATCGCGCGGCTGCTGATCGACGAGATGCAGACCCGCCACAACGTGCAGGTCGTGGTGGACAACCGCGCCGGCGCGACGGGCGCCATCGGCGTGCAGGCCGTCACCTCGGCCGCGCCGGACGGCCACACGCTGCTGCTGACCAGCAACTCGCCGATCGTCGTGAACCCTGCCGTCACGCCCAACCTGCCCTTCGACGTCACGCGCGACCTCGTCTCGATGGCGCTGATCGGCTGGACGGGCTTCCTCATCGTCGTGCCGCCGGACTTGCCGGCGAATACGCTGGCCGAGGCCGTCGCACTGATGCGCGCGACGCCCGGCCGCTACATCGCCGCCAATCCCGGCATGGGGACGGCGGGGCACCTCAACACCGAGATGTTCTCCCGGCTGACCGGCGCGCGGCTGGAGCAGGTGCCCTATCGCGGCAGCACCCAGGCGCTGCTGGACCTTTCCACCGGACGCGTGCAGTTCATGATCGACGCGATGACCAGCTCGCTGCCGCAGGTGCAGGGCGGCCGCGTGAAGGCGCTCGCGGTGGTCGCGCGCAACCGCTCGCCGCTGCTGCCGGACGTGCCCAGCATGCGCGAGGCCGGCGTGCCCGAGGTCGCGGATTTCGAGAGCCTGGCCTGGGCCGGCATCATGGGCCCCGCCGGCACGCCGCAGGGCGTGACCCTCTACTGGAACCGCGTGATCAACGAGCTGCTGACGGAGGAAAGCTTCCGGCGCCGGCTGGCGCAGCAGAACGTCGAGGCCGCGCCGCCCAGCGGGCCGGAGAAGCTCGCCGATCTCGTCACCACGGACCTCGCGCGCTGGCGGCAGCTCGCGCGCGACGCGCATATCGTGATCTGACGCGGCTACCGGATTTCCCGGAGCGGGCTACCGCCCATGCCCGATGCGCCCCCGCGGGCGCGCGCGATAGCATCCGCCGCCGACCTGGGATCCGAGCCGACGCATGAACGGGCTGCCGCAATCCGTGCCGCCTTCCCCCGCGCCCGGCGATCCGCAGCCGGCACTGGCCGGCATGGTCCGGATCCCCGGCGGCACCTTCCGCATGGGCTCGAACGACCATTATCCCGAGGAGGCGCCGGTCCATCGTGTCAGCGTGGACGGCTTCTGGATCGACCCCGCGCCCGTCACCAACCGGCAGTTCGCTGCCTTCGTCGCCGCCACGGGCCATGTGACCCAGGCCGAGATCGTGCCCGACCCAAGGGATTACCCCGGGGCGCTGCCGCACATGCTTTATGCCGGCAGCCTGGTCTTCCGGAAGACGAAGGGGCCGGTGGACCTCAAGAACTGGGGCGAGTGGTGGGAGTTCCGCCGCGGCGCCTGGTGGCGCGAGCCCTATGGTCCCGGCTCCTCGCTCCAGGGCCTCGACGAGCACCCCGTCGTCCATGTCGCCTATGCCGACGCGCTCGCCTATGCGCGCTGGGCCGGCAAGGACCTGCCGACCGAGGCGGAGTGGGAATACGCCGCCCGCGGCGGCCTCGACGGCGCGCCCTTCGCCTGGGGGAACTCGATGCGGCTCAAGGGCCGCATCATGGCCAACAACTGGCAGGGGATGTTTCCGTACAAGAACACGCGCGAGGACGGCTGGGAGGCAACGAGCCCCGTCGGCACCTTCCCGGCCAACGGCTACGGCCTCGTCGACATGATCGGCAACACCTGGGAGTGGACGCAGGACTTCTGGGTGCCGCGCCATCCCGCGGATGCGGTGAAGTCCTGCTGCATCCCGGAGAACCCGCGCGTCACGAGCGATGCAGCGAGCTTCGACCCGGCGCAGCCGCAGATCCGCATCCCCCGCCGCGTGCTGAAGGGCGGCAGCTTCCTCTGCGCGCCGAACCACTGCCGGCGCTACCGGCCCGCGGCGCGCCACGCCGAGGCGGTGGACACCTCCGCCTGCCATGTCGGCTTTCGCTGCGTCATCCGCCAGGGCTGACGGGGCCGGGGTTTCAGTCGGGCCGGCGCGGGTACTGGAGGATGAGCAGCTCGCCGCCTTCGGGACCAGCCTCGGCGACGAAGCCTGCCTCGTCGGGCGGGACGAAGAGCGCGCTCAGCCGCTCCAGCAGCGCCCCGCCATGGCGGATCGTGCCGGCGGCGACCAGCATCGACTGGCCGCCGCCCCGGGACGGATCGGGCGCGGCCAGGCTCCCGTTCGGCGGGATGCGCAGCATCAGGATGGCCAGGCCGTCCTCCTCCTGCAGCACCGTGTCGACGACCGCCTCGCGGCGCGCCGCCAGGGCCTCCGGCGTGCTCGGATGCACGGGATCGGCCAGCACGTAGCGCTTGCGGTCCCGCCCCATCCGCGCCTTCGCGGCCGGCAGGAAATGGGCGCCCGTGCCGTCGGCGCTGGCGCGCAGCGTGAAGTATTTCAGCCCACCCTCGCCGGGCGTGATCGGGCCGTAGCCGGTGCTGGCGCCGGCGAAATGCGCCATGATCGGCTCGACCGCGTGCCGGCCGATCTTCCCGCCGCCCTCCACCACGACCTGGAACTGGTCCACGAAGTGGAAATGCGGATGCACGACCGCATGGGCCTCCTGCTCCACCAGGAAGGCCTGCGGCTCGTGGCGCTCGCCGGGCCCGGGGGGCACATAGACATTCGCGTTCATCGCCGTGGGATCGACCGAGGCGGAGCCCTTCGGCGAGGGCGGCGGCCCGAAATAGTCGGTGCGCCAGAGCAGCCCGCCCTCGGGCGCCACGCGGGAGAACCGGGTCGGCGCGGCGGCAGAGCTCGCGGTCGCGTAGATCATGGACTCCTCCAGGGTTTGTCCATTTGATAGGACAAATTTAGGCTCTGCGTGATCTGATCGCAGGTCGAAGCCCGGAACAAGGGCCATTGGGAGGATTTTTGGGTGCATAAGAACGGACAAATCCGCCGAGCCCTGCTCGCGAGCCCCGCCCTGGCCCTATGCAGCCGCGCTTCCGCGCAGGAATGGCCGGCGCGGCCCATCCGCATCCTCGTGGGCTTCCCGCCGGGCCAGGCGACGGACGTGATCGCGCGGCTCCTGGCCGAGCGGCTCGGCGAGAATCCGGGCTGGCCCATGCTGATCGAGAACCGGCCGGGGCAGGGTGGCAGCCTCGCCGCCGCGGCGGCCGCGCAGAGCGCGCCGGACGGGCACACCCTGCTGCTGACGGCGACGGCGCCGCTGGCCACCAATCCGAACCTCTACGCCTCGGTCGGCTACGACAGCGCGCGCGACTTCGCGCCCATCACCCTGGTGGCGAACCTGCCCTTCGTGCTCTTCGTGAACCCGAACGTGCCTGCGCGGAACCTGCAGGAGCTCATCGCCTATATCCGCGCGAACCCAGGCCGCGTGACCTACGGCACGCCGGGCAACGGGACCACGGCGCATCTCATCACCATGATGTTCGCCCGTGCGGCCGGCGGACTCGAGATGACACACGTGCCCTATCGCGGCGCCGCGCAGTCCATGACGGACCTGCTGGCGGGCCGGCTCGACTTCATGTTCGAGACGGAGGTGTTTTCCCTCCCGCACATCCAGGCCGGGCGTGTCAGGGCCATCGCCCTCTCGACCGCTACGCGCTCCACGCGCCAGCCGGACTTGCCGACCGTGGCGGAGCAGGGGCTGCCGGGCTTCGATGCCGCGGCCTGGCTCGGCCTCGTGGCGCCGGCCGGAACGCCGGCGCCGATCGTCGAGCGCATCGCGCGCGAGATCCACCGCATCGTCGCCGAGCCCGCCACGCGCGATCGGCTCGCGGGGCTCGGGGCACAGGTGCTGACCAGCTCGCCGGAAGATTTTGCCAGCTTCATCCGGACGGAGCTGGTGAAGTGGGGCAATGCCGTGCGGGAGAACAACGTCCGGCTGGATTAGCGCTCTGGTCTGGTAGGCCAACCGGACAGCGCCTGCTCGGCAACGGCCTCCAGCATGGCGCGGCTGAAGCCGGCCTTGGCCTGCACCGCCATGCCGTGAGTGACGGCCATCACGAAGGCCGCCAGGGCATCCGGTCTGGCGGTCTCCGGCAGGTCGCCCTCGGCCTTCGCCCGTTCGAAGCGTTCCCGAAGCTGCGCCTGACCCGCCGCGCGGAAATCGATCAGCGCCTGTCGCACGGGCTCCGCATCGTCCGATGCCGCCAGGGCCCCGTTGATGCCGAAACACCCGGGATGGTCGGGGTAGCGCGTGTTGAGGTCGGCGGCGTTGTACAGGATGTGCGCGGCCACCTGGCGCGACGTGGGGAGCTGAAGCGCCTCGGGAATGTAGCCGAGGTATCGCTCGGTGTAGCGATCCAGGGCCCGGCGGAAGAGCGCCTCCTTGTTGCCGAAGGCCGAATAGAGGGCGGGCCGCTCGACGCCGGCCGCCGCCGTCAGGTCCGCGTAGGAGGCCCCCTCGTAGCCCTTGCGCCAGAACACGCCCAGCGCGGTGTCGAGCACCTTCTCCACGTCGAATTCGCGAGGGCGGCCCATCAGCCCAGCTCTGCCTTTTTCATAACTACCGTTAATAAACCGCTTGACAGCCACTGTCCAGTTTCATACCAATCGTTATAGTACCATTCATTATGAAACGGCGGACCGCTCGCGGCGCCGGAAGGGGTTCTCCATGTCGAAGATTTTGCAGGGCAAGGTCGCGCTCGTGACCGGCGGATCGCGCGGGCTCGGCGCCGCCATCGCGGAGGCGCTCGCCGACCAGGGGGCGGACGTCGCGATCAGCTACGTCGCCTCCGCCGGGAAGGCCGAAGCGGTGGTCGAGACGCTGAAGGCCAAGGGCGTCCGGGCGGTCGCGATCCGCAGCGACCAGGCCGACACGGAAGCGGCCAGGCCGCTGGTCGACCAGGTGGTGGCGCAGCTCGGCCGGCTCGACATCCTCGTCAACAACGCCGCGATCGCCGTGCAGGGCCGCACGGTCGACGATCCCGATCTCGACACGGTCAACCTCGATCGCCAGTGGCGGACCAACGTCATGGGCGCGGTGGCGACCACGCGCGCGGCAGCGCCGGTGCTGCCGGACGGCGGCCGGATCATCTTCATCGGCTCCCTCCTGGGCACCCGCGTCCCCTTCACCGGCGTCGCCGACTATTCTGGAACCAAGGCGGCCATCGCCGGCTATGCGCGGGGCGTCGCCCGCGACCTCGGCGGACGCGGCATCACCGTCAACACCGTCCAGCCCGGCATCATGCCGACCGACATGGCCGCCGAGGTGCGCGACAAGCTCCCGCCCGCGCTCATGGACCTGCACCCCATCCGCCGGATCGCGACGCTCGAGGAGGTATCGGCCCTCGTCTGTTTCCTGGCGGGGCCGAACGGCGGCTACGTCACCGGCAGCGTCATCGACGTGGCCGGCGGCCTGTAGGTCTGAGCCTCGCGCGCCCCTTCACGCCAGCCATTCAAGGAAGAAAGATGACCGAGACATTCGGTGCAAAGTCGACCGCCGATGAGGTGCTGTCCGGCGTCGATCTCAGAGGAAGGCGCTTCCTCGTCACGGGCGCCTCGTCGGGCATCGGGCTCGAGACCGCCCGCTCCCTGGCCGCTCACGGCGCCGGCGTCGTCGGCGCCGTGCGGGACCTCGCCAAGGCCGGGCCGGCCACCGCGCCGGTCCGGGACGCCGCCTCGCGGGGTGGCGGCAGCCTGGAGCTGATCGAGCTCGATCTGGCCTCCCTGCGGAGCGTCCGCGCCTGCGCGGATCAACTCCTGTCCGACGGCCGCCCCTTCGATTCCATCATCGCCAATGCCGGCGTCATGGCGACCCCCTTCGGCCGGACTGCCGACGGCTTCGAAACCCAGTTGGGCACCAACCATCTCGGTCACTTCGCCCTGATCCATCGGATCGCGCCGCTGCTCGCCGACCGCGGCCGCCTGGTGGTGCTGTCGTCCCAGGCGCATCGCGTCGCCGACATCGACCTGGACGATCCGAACTTCGCGCACCAGCCCTACGACCCCTGGGTCGCCTATGGCCGCTCGAAGACGGCCGCCGCGCTCCTCGCCGTGGAATTCGACCGGCGGCATCGCGATCGCGGCATCCGCGCCGCCTCGGTGATGCCGGGGAACAGCCTCACGGATCTCCCCCGCCACCTCGCGCCGGAGGCCCTGCAGGGCCTCTTCGAGACCGTCGGCAAGGCCCGCGCCGAGGCGGGACTTCCGCCCCCGGAGCTGAAGGACATCCCGCAGGCGGCGGCCACCTCGGTCTGGGCCGCGGTGGTGGCCGACCAGGACGCGATCGGCGGACATTACCTCGAGGATTGCGCGGTCGCGCCCGTCAACGACACGCCCAACCCGTTCGCCGACGGCGTCAGGTCCTATGCGCTCGACGCCGGCAAGGCGAAGCAGCTTTGGGCGAAGAGCGAGGAATGGGTCGGCGCCGCTTCGTAACTCGCGAGGGGGCTCCGCCCCCTCACACTCCCCCGCCAGGGCTTTTGGCCCTGGACCCTTCAACTACGCCGTCTGGGCGCGGAGCGCCGGCGCGCGGTTCTCGCGCACCGCCACCACCAGCACTGCCGCGATGATGCAGAGCACGCCCGCGCCGAAGAAGGCCGGCAGGTAGGTCTCGTAGGCCGTGCGCGTGTAGCCCGCGGAATAGGCCGCGAAGGCCGCGCCCAGCTGGTGGCCGGCGAAGATCCAGCCGAAGACCAGGTTGGTCTTCTCGCCGAAGCGCTCGGCGGCCAGCTTCACCGTGGGCGGCACCGTCGCGATCCAGTCCAGCCCGTAGAACATCGCGAAGAGCGACAGCCCGTAGATCGAGAAATCCGTGAAGGGCAGGTACAGCAGCGAGAGCCCGCGCAGCCCGTAATACCAGAAGAGCAGCCAGCGGCTGTCGTAGCGGTCCGACAGCCAGCCCGAGCCGATCGTGCCGAAGAAGTCGAAGATGCCCATCATCGCCAGCACGCTCGCGGCCGCGACCGGCACCATGCCGAAATCGCCGCAGAGCGAGACGAAATGGGTCTGCACCAGCCCGTTGGTGCTGGCGCCGCAGATGAAGAAGGTCGCGAAGAGCACCCAGAAGGTCGGCGAGGAGGACGCCTCGCGCAGCGCCACCAGCGGCGAGGCCAGCATCGCGCCGAAGCCCAGGAGCGGCGGGGCGGGCACGATCTCCGTCGCGCCATAGGGCGCGATGCCGAGGTCCGACGGCCGGTCGCGCATCAGCGCCAGCACGGCGACGGCGCCGACCAGCAGCATGCCGAGGATCAGCACCTGCGCCGTGCGCCAGCCATAGGCCTCGGTGAGGCTCGCCACCAGCGGCAGGAAGAGCAGCTGCCCGGTCGCGCTGCTCGCCGTCAGCAGTCCCAGCGCCAGGCCGCGCCGCTGCACGAACCAGCGCTGCGCGACCGTGGCGCCGAGCACCATCGCTGTCAGCCCCGTGCCGAAGCCGACCACCACGCCCCAGAGCAGGATCAGCTGCCAGAGCTCGGTCATCACCAGCGAGCCGAGGATGCCGGCCGCGATCAGCCCCAGCGCCGTGGTGGCGACGGCGCGCAGGCCGAAGCGGTTCATGAAGGCGCCGGCGAAGGGGCCGGTCAGGCCGAAGAGGATCAGCCGGATGGCCAGCGCGGTGGAGATCTCGGAGGTCGTCCAGCCGAACTCGCGCTCCAGCGGCCCGATGAGCACGCCCGGCGCGCTGACCGCGGCGGCGGTGACCAGCATGGTCAGGAAGGTGACGGCGACGACGACCCAGCCGTAGTGGAAGCCGGGGCGCGCGGGATTGGGTGGCATGCTGGTCGCTCCTGAAAGCGGGTATATACCCGAAAATGGACGAAAATTCAGAGGTCGCGCAGGGCGGTGACGAGCTCCATGGCGCCGGTCGGGCCGAGGCGGGCATGGATCGCGTCCTGCACGCCGTCCCAGAGCGGCTCGCCGTCGTCGAGCGCCTTGCGGCCCTGGGCGGTGAGGCTGACCACGGCCTCGCGATGGTCCTCGCCGCGGCCGAGGGCGACGAGGCCCATGCGCTCCAGCACGCGGACGTTGCGGCCGATGGTGGAGCGGTCCAGCTCGGCGAGGCGGCCGAGCTCGGTGAGGGTGACGGTCTCCGCGCGGCGGATGCGGCGGAGCAGGCTGAACTGGGCGATGTTCACGCCGACGGGCTCCAGCGCCTCGTCATACATGGCCGCGAGCCGCCGGGAGGCGGCCTTCAGGACGGTGCAGTAGCAAGGGCTGGAGGACATGGTTGCGGGTATATGCCCGCAACCATGACCGATACAAGCCCGGCCGTTAAGGGGAAGCTGCCGCCGCATTGGCCGGAAACGGACCATTGTGGCGCACCTGTGCCTCTACGCCAACGTGGGACAGATCTCGTCGAGATGCCAACCTTCTTCGTGGTGGTGGGAGCCCCGCCTGTCGACAGCTTCTCGTGAATCTACTCGACATCGGGTAGCAGAAGCTCAGCCAGGCTGAGGCATACAGGCTAGAGGCAAAGGGCAACCAAGATGTCGGACCACTGGAAGCGCATGGTTGAAGAACAGGAGCGCTTGCGGCGGGCGCTCGAACCCGACCTCGACATCTATGGTGAGGCAGCGCGAGCCGCGATGCGAGAAGCTGACAAGATCACTGGCTACCATCCCGCTACCAACCCCACGCTAGCCCTAGAGCGGTCGCTAGCCGATCGGATGGCGGAAGAAGCAAGCCAAGAGCGCCGCGTCTATGAGCAGACGTTGGCAACTGCTGTGGGTGGAGGATCGCTCTTCGATCAACACACAGCATACTTCCGCCAAGCCGGTGTGCTGCCGTCAACGGCCTACCCTGACCCGTCTCTTTATCGGTTCGCGCCTGCGGAAGAAATCTTCAAGTTTATCAACGCCGACAATTATTCTGCGAGGGCGGCGGCAGCGTCTGTCTTTGGTCCGAATGCACAGGATCTTGCTTCACGTATGGGTGCGATGTCGCAGCCGTGGCTCAGCGTGACCGACCCAACAAGCTCGGTGCTCGCGTATGCCGAGATACACGGTATTGGTGCAGCGCTGAGGTACGAAGATCCTTACGCCGCGAGCGTCAGTGGTCTCATGCGTGACATGCTCGGCGACTGGCGAGGCGTTGAACTGCCTGGGCCGGAGAGGTTTGCCGATCCGGTGTTTGCCGCCGAGTTTTATGTTGAGCACGGCTTCAATGTCGAAATCGCCGACTTCACCATTTCAGCCTACGAAGAGACGATGGATAGCGCGGGCTTCCAGCCCTTTGCCCCTTACAAAGAGGAGGTCTCCGAACAAGAGCTGGCGTTTCAGCGGAACAACATGGCGCATGACGTTATCCAGCGCGTTGAGCATTACGTCAGGCGGCATGTCGAGAAGAAGATGGCAGACCAGTTTGGCCCACGGTGGTTCAAGCAAGAGGTGCCTCAGGTAGTTAAAGCCAACATTGCCGACCGGGCTGCTAAGGTAGGTCCGAAAGAGGCTGCTGCTGCACTGCCGCTCGATCTAGCGGACTTTGGAGATCTCTGGCTCATAATGGAGCCACGCAATCACTGGCCTCTATTCGCGACGGAGTTTCCCGACAAGGAAGAGGCAAAGATCACGTTCCGGCGGCTGCTCCGCGAACGCAATCCGGTGGCACACACGCGCTTCATCGGAAATCTGCGATCCACGGTGGTGCGCGTTGAGGGGAGCATGGTCCTGCTCGCTCTCGGGATAGACGATAAGCTCATACTAAAATGACTGCTCGCCTTACCTTTCGGAGCGATCGGCGAACGGAACTTACGCCGGCTTTGGAGAATTTGCCGCACCACTAGCATGACCGGCTTGGGCAAGGCAGACTTCATAAGGAGGTCTCCGGGAAGACCGTTGCCTGTGCAGCGATACATTGTTCTTGATTTGTTCTTTTTGTCCTCCCATAAGAACCGATGCCCCTCCGCTCCCTCCTCCCCCCAATCCTCCGCGAGCCCTACATCCGCCCCCGCGGCCCCAGGCCTCGCCCGCCCGCCCGCCTCATCATCCCCCACGCCCCCCTCACCGACGAGGAGTGGGAGGCGCTGCTGCCTCATCTCCCGGATTCCGGACGAGGACGCCCCTGCGACCTCCGCGGCCATTTCGACGCCTTCTTCCGCGTCGCCTGCACCGAAGGCGCCTGGCGCGAGCTCCCCGAGCAATTCGGCAAGCCCGACACCGTCTCCCGCCACTTCCGCCGCCTCACCCACACCGGCCTTTGGGAGAAGCTGCTCCTGGCGCTCTCCGCCGCGCCGAAGGATCACGTCCTCCGCCGCCTCGAAGCCTATATCTGCCGCGCCGCCCGACGCGCCATCCGCCTCCGCGGCCTGCGCCTGATCGTCCTGGCGCGCCGGCTCAACCTCAAGCGCGCCCTCCCGGGCCCGCCCTGGATGGTCGCCGATCCGGATTTGTCCGAAATCATCCCGACCCTGCCGATCGTGCAGCGCATTTCAGATTGGCGCCGCAACAAACAGGCCGCCCTCGACTTCCTGAAGGGCCTCAAGACACTCCACACCCTCGCCGGAGGCCGCCGCTACATCCCGCGCCCCTTCCGGGAGAACTGGCCGTGAGCGCCTCAGCCCACCTTCTTCGGCGCCGGCATCTGCACGCGGATGGACAGCTCCTTGAGCCGGATTTCCTCCACCGCGGAGGGCGAGCCCATCATCAGCTCCTCGCCCTGCTGGTTCATCGGGAAGAGGTTCACCTCGCGCAGGTTCGGCTCCTCGGCCAGCAGCATGACGATGCGGTCGATGCCGGCCGCCATGCCGCCGTGCGGCGGGGCGCCGTAGCGGAAGGCGTTCAGCATGCCGCCGAACCGCTCCTCGACGGTTTCAGGGGGATAGCCCGCGATGCCGAAGGCCTTCACCATGATGTCAGCCTTGTGGTTGCGGATCGCGCCCGAGGCCATCTCGTAGCCGTTGCAGACGATGTCGTACTGGTAGGCGCCGATGGTCAGCGGGTCCTGGCTTTCAAGCGCCGCCATCTCGCCCTGCGGCATCGAGAAGGGGTTGTGGCTGAAGTCGACCTGGCTGGTCTCCTCGTTCAGCTCGTAGAAGGGGAAGTCGGTGATCCAGCAGAAGCGGAAGCCCGTCTTCTCCGTCAGGCCCAGCTCGTTGCCGAGGCGCAGGCGCGTCTGCCCCGCGAACTTGGCCGCATCCGCTTCCTTGCCGGCGGCGAAGAACACGGCATCGCCCGGCTGCAGGCCGCAGGCCACCCGGATGGCCTCGGCGCGGTCGGCCTCCAGGTTCCGCGCGATCGGACCCTTCGGGCCTTCCGCGTCGAAGGTGATGTAGCCGAGGCCGCCGGCGCCCTCGGCGCGCGCCCACTCGTTCAGCTTGTCGAAGAAGCTGCGCGGATTGCCGCCGGCGCCCGGCGCCGGGATGGCGCGGATCACGCCACCACTCGCGGCGATCTTCGCAAACAGCCCGAAGCCCGAGCCGGCGAAGTCAGCGGTGACGTCGCGGATCACCAGCGGATTGCGCAGGTCCGGCTTGTCGGAGCCGTAGTCCAGCATGGCCTGCTTGTAGGGGATGCGGACCCACGGCCCGGCATCCACGTGGCGGCCCTCGGCGAACTCCTCGAAGGTGCCGCGGATCACCGGCTCCATCGCCGTGAAGACGTCCTCCTGCGTGACGAAGCTCATCTCCACGTCGAGCTGGTAGAACATCAGCGTGCGGTCGGCGCGGCCGGCCTCGTCGCGGAAGCAGGGGGCGATCTGGAAGTAGCGGTCGAAGCCCGCGACCATGGTCAGCTGCTTGTACTGCTGCGGCGCCTGCGGCAGCGCGTAGAACTTCCCGGGGTGCAGGCGGGCCGGCACGAGGAAGTCGCGCGCGCCCTCGGGCGAGGACACCGTCAGGATCGGCGTCTGGAACTCGTTGAAGCCGGTCGCGATCATGCGGCGGCGGATGCTGTCGATGATCTGCGCGCGCAGGATCATGTTGCGCTGCAGCCGCTCGCGGCGGAGGTCGAGGAAGCGGTAGCGCAGCCGCATCTCCTCCGGCGCCTCCTGCTCCTGCGCGACCTGGAAGGGCAGCACGTCGGCCGCCGACTGCAGCACCAGCTCCTTCACCCGCAGCTCGATCGCGCCGGTGGGCAGCTTCTCGTTGATCGTGCCGGGCTCGCGGGTCACGACCTCGCCGGTCACGGTGATGACGCTCTCGACGCGCACGGCATCGGCCGCCGCGAAGACCGCCGAGCCCGAGGGGATCACGCATTGCGTCAGGCCGTAGTGGTCGCGCAGGTCGATGAAGAGCAGGCCGCCATGGTCGCGCTTGCGGTGCACCCAGCCGGAGAGGCGGGCGGTCTGCCCGGCGTTCTCGGCGCGGAGGGCGCCGCAGGTGTGGGTGCGGTAGGCGTGCATGGGAACCTTGCGGGTCTGGGAGATCGACGGCGGAAAGGGCCTCCCCAAAGCCCACCTGTCAACCCGTGCCCTTGCATGCCGGCCGTTCCGGCCGCAAAGCAAAGCCATGGCCCGCATGCAAGACCCGACCCCACGCCTGATCACGCAATCCGCCGAGCTGGCGGAGCTTTGCGAGCGCCTGCGCACCGAGCCCTTCGTCACCGTCGACACCGAGTTCATGCGCGAGCGCACCTACTGGCCGGAGCTCTGCGTCGTGCAGCTCGCCGGCTCCCAGGACGTGGCGGTGGTGGACGCCCAGGCCGAGGGGCTGGATCTCGCCCCGCTTGGCGACCTGCTGGCCGATCCGGCGGTCGTGAAGGTGTTTCATGCCGCCCGTCAGGACGTGGAGATCTTCCTCCTGAAGTTCGGCGCCGTTCCGACTCCGCTCTTCGACACCCAGGTGGCGGCCATGGTGGCCGGCTTCGGCGACCAGGCGAGCTACGACAGCCTGGTCCGTGCGCTCGCCGGCACCTCGATCGACAAGGCGCACCGCTTCAGCGACTGGTCGGTGCGGCCGCTCTCGGCCTCGCAGATCGCCTATGCCGCCGGCGACGTGACCCACCTGCGCCGCGTCTATGTCAGCCTGCGCGAGAAGCTGATGAAGGAAGGCCGGCTCGACTGGGTGGCGCAGGAGATGGACGCGCTGCTCGAGCCGTCGACCTACATCACCGAGCCCGAGGAGGCCTGGGAGCGGCTGAAGCCCAAGTCGGCCAACCGGCGCTTCCTGGCCGTGCTGCGCGCCGCGGCCGCCTGGCGCGAGGCCGAGGCGCAGCGGATCAACATTCCCCGCGGCCGGCTGGTGAAGGACGAATCCCTCGCCGAGGTGGCCGCGATGGCGCCGGAGACGGCGGAGCAGCTCGCGCGCGTCCGCGGCGTCTCCGAGGGCTTCGCGAGGGGCAAGTCCGGCGCCTCCCTGCTGGCGGCGATCGCCGAGGCGAAGAAGCTGCCCGAGGAGGCGCTCCCCCTGCCGCTGGAGGCACGCAAGGGCGCGGGCGCCTCGCCGGCGCTGGTGGCGCTGCTGAAGGTGCTGCTGGCGGCGAGCGCGGAGGCGCACAACGTCGCGCCCAAGCTCCTGGCGGACACCGAGGACCTGGAGCGGCTGGCGAGCGAGAGCGAGCCGGACATCCGCGCGCTCTCCGGCTGGCGGCGCGAGGTGTTCGGCGCCGACGCGCTGGCGCTGAAGACGGGGCAGCTCGCGCTCGGCGTGGCGGGCCGGCGGGTGCGGCTGATCCGGACGGAGTGACGGCCGGCAATCCGCAGTCAGCTGGGACAGCGCAGCCGCGGAGCATGAATCTGGACCAGGATGCCGTCCTGCACGAGCTGTTCGGCGGGCGCGTCCGTTCTGAACTGGGTCGCGCCGCCCGGCTCGTCGAACCAGGGTGCCGCGGGTCCGATGCGTGCCGGCAGGGGAAGGGCCACGCGATAGACGCGGTAGGGCTGGCTTGCGCAGACATAAGGCAAGGCGCGGTTCCGATAGCCCGCGCCCCTGGGGCTGAAGAAATTCCCGCTCTCGCGCCCGAAGCGATCAAGAAGAACGCCCGGCGGCAAGACGATATAAGTCCCAACGTTCGGGCTGAAGCCAAAATCCTCTGGCCAGCGATATTCGGAATCGGAAACAAACCATTCGCGCGAAAGATTAGGCCGAGCGTCTGGCGGACGCACCGATGAGACTTGTGTTGCTGCGATCTGCACCGCAGAGGTCGACGCGACGGAACTCTGGGGCAGAGGAACTTGCCCTGCGCATGCGGCTAGAACCAGGAAAAACGGGAGAGTTGCGCACTTCATGCCGACCTCCATTCTCTCGCAGAGTAATGGTCGGATTAAATACAATAATATTGCACAATTTTGCAAATATGTTGTGGCATAAAGATTATGAGGGTGGCCTACGGCTCGAACAACAGCGTCACATAGGCCCCGAACAGGATCAGGTGCACCGCCCCCAGCAGGACGTTGGTCCGCCCGGTGCCGAAGGTCAGCAGGTTCACGAAGAGCGTCAGGATCAGCAGCGCCATGAATTCCGGCGCGAGGCCGAGGACCACCTGCTGGCCCGTCACCACGCTGATCAGCATCACCGCCGGCACCGTCAGCCCGATGGTGGAGAGCGCCGAGCCCAGCGAGATGTTCACCGACCGCTGAAGGCGGTCCGAGCGGGCCGCGGCGATGGCGCTGATGCCCTCCGCCGTCAGCACCAGCATCGCGATCAGCACGCCGCCGAAGGCCACGGGCAGGTGCAGCCGCCGCGCGCCGTCCTCGATCACGATCGAGAGCGTCTCGGCCAGCAGCACCACGGGCAGCAGGGTCATCAGCAGCATCATCGCGTGATGCGCGACGGAGCGCGTCTGCGGCGTGTGCCCCGAGCTGCCCCGATGCGCCGGCTCCTGGAAGAAGCCGCGGTGCCGGTGCGTCTGCACCATGAGGAAGACGCCGTAGAGCGCCAGCGCGGAGATCGAGAAGAACAGCGCCTGGTGCGGCGTGTAGGTGCCCTCTTCGGTGGAGGTGGTGAAGGCCGGCAGCATCAGCGTCAGCACGGAGAGCGTGGCGATGACGGACAGATAGGCCGAGGCGCCGGAGATGTTGAACTCCTGCTCGCCGTGCCGGACCGCGCCGATGACCAGCGACAGGCCGATCAGCCCGTTCAGCACGATCATGAGCACCGCGAGCATGGTGTCGCGCGCCAGCAGCGGATCGGCATCGCCGGTCAGCATGGCCGAGGCGATCAGCGCCACCTCCATGGTCACGGCCGACAGCGTCAGGATGAGCGTGCCGTAGGGCTCGCCGAGCAGATGCGCGAGGCAGTCGGCATGGCGCACCACGCCGACGGCGCACCACAGCATCAGCGGGAAGAGCCAGAGGAAGAGCACCGCCAGCTTCCACGCGCTCGAGAGGTCGGCGAGGAAGCCCGCGCCGGCGGTGTTCAGCAGGACCACCGTGAGGAGGCCAAGGAGAGCCGCCGCTTCCCGGCGCGGGAAGGGCGATGGGCTCATCCGGGCCTGCCGTAGCCCCCGCCGCCCGGCGTGCGCAGGATGACGCGCGTGCCGCGGTTCAGCACCTGCTGCTGACGGGTATCGGCAGGCTGGCCGTCGATCAGCACCTCGCCCAGGGCGCCCGCCCCGCCGCCGAAGAGGCCGGGGGCCGGAAACTTCATGCGCTCGGTGACGAAGACGGCGGCCATGTTGTCCACCTCGCTCTCCACCTCCGTCTCGTGGCCGCGCCCGCCGGCATGCCGGCCCGCGCCGCCCGAGCCCGGCCGCGAGACCTTGCGGTGGATGAGCACGGGGGCGGTGCGCTCGGCGACCTCGACCGGCGTGGCCGAGATGTTGGAGGGCCAGGAGATGCTGTCCACGCCGTCCTGCGCCGCGCCGGCGCCGGTGCCGCCGTTGAAGAAGAGCGTGCTGGCGAAGGGCTGGTCGGCGGCGTCGCGGCCGGCGATGCTCATCATCCAGAGCGGGCTGCCGGGCGCGGCGCGGACCTTTTCCGGCAGCGCCTCGGCCAGCGCGCCGAAGATCAGCACCGGAACATAATGGCCGGTCGCGGCGCGGCCGCCGACGGAGGCCGGCTCCTTCGGGTTCACGATGGAGCCCTCGGGCGCCGCGATGCGGATCGGCCGGAAGATGCCGTCATTGGCGGGGAGCTCGGGCAGCAGCATGGCCTTGAGCACGAACCAGCTCATGGCGCGCGTATAGGTGAAGGGGCAGTTCACCGAGCGCGGCTGCTGCGGGCTGCTGCCGGCGAAATCCACCAGGATGTCGCCGTCCTTCGCGGTGATCTCCACCTGGAGGCGGAAGGGCTTTTCCAGCCCATCCGTCTCGAAGCCATAGCGATAGGTGCCGTCGGGAATGCTGCGCAGGCGCTCCCGCATGGCGATCTCGGAGCGGGTGAAGATTTCGTCGGCGACCTCCGCGAGGTCGGCGAGGCCGTGATCCTCCAGCGTCGCCACCACGCGGTCGCCGATGAGGGTGACGGCCGCCGCCTGGGCCCAGATGTCGCCCTCGGTCTGGTCGGGCGTGCGGATGTTGGTGCGCAGCAGGGTGATGAGCGTCGCATCCGCCGCGCCGTCGCGCAGCAGGCGCATGGGCGGGATATGGAAGCCCTCCTCGAAGAGCTCGCGCGCCTCGGTGCTGCGGATGCGGCCGCCGATGTCGGGGACGTGGCTGGTGGTGGCGCCGAAGGCCACGATCCGCCCGCCGTGGAAGACCGGGCGCACGAGGCAGACGTCGTTGAGGTGGCCGGTGCCGATCCAGGGATTGTTGGTGATGTAGATGTCGCCGGCCTTCATCTCGTCCATCGGCACGCGGGCGCAGACGGCGCGGACCGTGGCGGGCAGCGTGCCGATGAAGCTCGGGATGGAGCCGGTGTTCTGCGCGAGCGAGCGGCCCTCGGCGTCGGTCAGCACGCAGGCGAAGTCGTTCGCCTCGTTGGAGAGGGTGGAGAAGGAGGTGCGGACGATGGCCTTGGCCGCCTCGTCCACGGCGGAGATGAGCCGCGTCCAGACCAGCTCCAGCTTGACGGGGTCGAGGGGCATTCAGGCGATCTCCACCAGGATGTTTCCCGAGTCCAGCACGCTGAAGCGCCCTTTCGGCCCGACGACCAGCGTGGAGCCCGCCTCCTCCACCAAAGCGGGGCCGGAGGCGGAGAAGCCGGGCCGCAGCCCGTCGCGCGCATAGATCCTGGCCATGCCGGTCACGCCGTCGGCGAGGATTTCGCGCTCCCCCGTGCCGGCCGTTTCGCCGAAGCGCGCCGCGGCGAGCTCCGTCGCGGCCTTGGCCCCGCGCAGCACCACGCGGGCGTGCACGAGGTCGACCGGCACCTTCGGCGGCGGGCGCCGGAATCGCTCCAGATAGGCGGCCTCGAAAGCCGCCGCGATCAGGTGATGCAGCGCGGCATCATCGGCGGGGAAGGGGCCGGGCGGCAGGACCACGGGCATATGCGCGCCCTGGCCGACGCAGCGGGCGTCCACGATGCGCTCCGAGGACGCGCCCTCGGCGAAGCCGCCGCGCTCCAGCACCGCCTGCGCGTCGGCCTCCAGCGCGGCGAAGGCCGCTTCCAGTTCGACCGCGCTCCAGGCCAGCAGGCGCCGGCCGAGCGTCGCCACGCGATCCACGCGGGGCGGCGCGGTGAGCAGGCCGAAGGCCGAGGCCACGCCGGCCTCGGGCGGGATCACCATGCGCCGGATGCCGAGCTTGCGCGCGAGGTGGTAGCCATGCACCGGCCCGCCGCCGCCGGTGCAGACCAGCGTGAAGCCCGAGGCGTCGCGGCCGCGCTCGGCCAGATGCGTGCGGGCGGCGCCGGCCATGGCCTCGGTCACCACGTCGTGGATGCCCCAGGCGGCGGCCTCGCGCGTGATGCCGAGTCCGGCCGCCAGCGCGTCCATGGCGGCCTCGGCGGCGGCGCGGTCGAGCGGCAGGCTGCCGCCGGCGAAGCGCGTCGGGTCGAGATAGCCGAGCAGCAGGTTCGCATCCGTCACCGTGGGGGCCGCGCCGCCGCGGCCGTAGCAGGCCGGGCCGGGCTCGGAGCCCGCGGAATCCGGGCCGACCTTCAGCAGGCCGATCGCATCCCGCCGGGCGATGGAGCCGCCGCCGGCGCCGATCTCCATGAGGTCCACGGCGGAGATGCGGATGGGCAGCCCGCTGCCCTCGATGAAGCGCGCCTGGCGCGCAGCCTCGAAGCCGAAGACGATCTCGGGCTCGCCATGCTCCACGACGGAGAGCTTGGCCGTGGTGCCGCCCATGTCGAAGGCGAGGATTCGCGGTTCGGAGGGACCGGCGAGGTGCGCCGCGGCCAGCGCGCCCGCGGCCGGACCGGATTCCAGCAGTTGCACGGGCGCGCGCTGCGCCTCCTCCACATGGGTCAGCCCGCCGTTGGAGAGCATCAGCAGGAGCGGCGCGGCGATGCCGAGGCCGGCCAGCTCGCCGGAGAGCCGCGCGAGGTAGCGGCCGGCCAGCGGCGCCACATAGGCGTTCGCGGTGGCGGTGGAGCCGCGCTCGTACTCGCGCACCTCGCGCACGATGGCGTGCGAGGCCGTGACATTCAGCTGCGGGAATTTTTCGGCGAGGCGCTGCGCGGCCGCGCGCTCATGCGCCGGATGCAGGTCGCTGTGCAGGAAGAGGATGGCGACGGATTCCGCGCCGCCGTCGATCGCCCGCTGCGCGGCGGCGTCCAGAGCGTCCATGTCGAGGGCGCGCAGCACCGTGCCATCGGCCTTCACGCGTTCCGGCACCTCCAGCCGCAGCTCGGCCGGCACGAGCGGCGCGGGCGGCGTCAGCTGCAGGTCGTAGAGCTCGTAGCGCCGCTCGCGGCCGATCTGCAGAATATCGGAAAAGCCCTCGGTGGTGAGCAGCGCCGTGCGCGCCCCCTTCCGCTCGATCAGCGCATTGGTGAAGAGCGTCGTCGCATGCACCACGCGGCCGATCTCGTCCGCCTCCGCCCCGGTTTCGGCAAGCAGCCGCCTGGTCCCCTCCAGGATGCCGAGCACCGGGTCGGCATGGGTCGTCAGCACCTTCAGGCTGCCGGAGCGGATATGCGCGGGATCGTGGAGGACGAGGTCGGTGAAGGTGCCGCCGATGTCGATGCCAAGCGAAAGGGGGCCGAGGGAGAGCGAGGGCAAGGGCAAGGGGATATCCTACTGGATGGTGACATGGGCGTCGCGGATGACGCGGCCCCAGCGCTCGGATTCGGCGCGGACCAGCTCCGCAAGCTCCTCCGGCGGGCCTTCGGCGCGCTCGGCGCCGAGCTCGGTGAAGCGGGCGCGCACGGCGGGCTGCTCCATGATGCGGCGGATGCCCTGGTGCAGCCGCAGCACCAACGGCGCCGGCGTGCCGGCGGGCGCGAAGATGCCGAACCAGGAGCGCGCCTCGTAGCCGGGCACGGTCTCGGCCACGGTGGGCAGGTCCGGCGCGGAGGGGCTGCGCTGCGGCGAGGTCACGGCCAGGCCGCGCAGCCGCCCCTCGCGCACATGGTCGATGATCGTCGGCAGGTTCTCGAACATCAGCTGGATCTGCCCGCCCAGCAGGTCGATCAGCGCCGCGCCGCTGCCGCGATAGGGGATGTGGGTGATCTCGGCCCCGGTCATGAGCTTCAGCAGCTCGCCGGAGAGATGCGTGGTCGCGCCATTGCCGGCGGAGCCGTAGTTGATCGTGCCGGGATGGGCCCTCGACCAGGCGATCAGCTCCGGGATGCTGCGCACCGGTACCGCGTTGTTCACGGCGACGAGGTTGGGCACCGTCGCGATCAGCGCCACGGGCGCGAAGTCGCGCACGGGATCGTAGGGCAGGTTGGGGTAGAGTGCCTTGGCCGTCGCATGGGTCGGCGGCGCGCCCATCAGCAGCGTGGTGCCGTCCGGCGTGGCGCGCGCCACCTGCGCCGAGCCGATCGTGCCCGAGGCGCCCGGACGGATGTCCACCACCATGGGCTGGCCGAACTCGGCCTGCGAGCGCTCGGCGATGAGGCGGCCGAGCAGGTCGGTCGTGCCGCCCTGCGCGAAGGGCACGACCAGGCGGATCGGACGGCCGACCACCTCCTGGGCGGAGGCGGAGCCCGCGGCGAGCGCAAGGCCGAGGGCAGGGAGGTTGCGGCGCCGCATCATGGAATCCCGATGGTGGTGACGCCGCAGGATCGGCGACGCCCGGCCCGGCGTGAACTCCTTATATCCACCTTCCTGCGGCGCTATTCCGCCGCCCGCGCCATCTCCGGCAGCACCTTGCCCAGGAAGGCGGCAGCGGCTGCCACGCCCGCGCCGGGCGCGACCGGATGGCCCAGCTCGCGCAGCACGGATTCGAGCTGCAGCAGGTCGGTGAAGATGGTGCCTTCGTTGTGCCCGCCCATCACGCCGATGCGGATCACCCGGCCCTGCAGCCGGTTGCGCGCGCCGGCGATGACGCAGGCGTGGCGCTGGTACATCAGCCGCACGATGTCGCCGCCCTGCAGCCCCGCCGGCACCTCGAAGACCACGACGGTCGACGAGCGGTGCGGCGCGCGGGTGAACTCGGCGAGGCCCATGGCCGCGCCGCCGGCGCGCAGCGCGTCGGCGAGGCGGCGGTGGCGCGCGAGGACCTTCGGCAGCGTCTCCGCCTCGATCATCTTCAGCGCCACGTGCAGGCCGGCCACGTGCGAGACGTTCGGCGTGAAGGGCGTCTCGTGCTTCTCGGCATTGGCCAGCGCCTTGCGCAGGTCGAAGAAGAAGCGCGGCATCGCCTCGTTGCGCATGACGCGCGCGCGGGCGCGCTCGCTGAGGCTCACGAGGCCGAGGCCCGGCGGGCACATCAGCGCCTTCTGCGAGGCGGAGACGACCACGTCCACGCCCCATTCGTCCTGCCGCATCTCGAGCCCGGCGAGGCCGCTCACGGAATCGGTGACGAGCAGCGTGCGCGTGCCCTGGGTCAGCTTCCCGAGGCCGGCGAGATCGGCGACGGCGCCGGTCGAGCTCTCGTTGTGCGTGACCAGCAGGGCGCCGTAATCCGCCTCGGCCAGCTTCGCGCCGACCACGGCCGGGTCCGGCGCCTCGCCCCAGGGGAATTCCACCATGTCGACCGCGGCGCCGAGGCTGCGGGCGATGTCCGCGAAGCGCTCGCCGAACTGGCCGTGCGAGGCGACCAGCACCCGCTCGCCGGGGGCGAGGATATTGGCGAGCGCCGCCTCCATGGCCGCGGTGCCCGAGCCGGCGAGGAAGATCACGGGATTCTGCGTGCCCAGCACGGGCCGGATCAGCGCCTCCGTGTCGGCCAGCATGGCCCGGAACTCCGGCCCGCGATGGTTGATCATCGGGCGCGCGAGCGCGGCGCGGACCGCCTCCGGCACCTCCGTCGGGCCGGGCAGGCGCAGGCGATAGCCGGGCGGAGGGCTGAACGGATCGTGGGATGCTGCGGACAAGATGCCAACCCCTGCTGGTCGAATGCGAGCCGGCACAGTGGGAGCCCGAGGGGGTGGCGTCAATTCGGCGGCGGGCGCCTCAGCCCCAGAATCTCAGCCCCAGAATCCCAGCCAGCAGCCGACACCGTGGACGAGCCCCGCGGGGAGGAACAGCGTGCCGCCGACCAGGAAGCCCCAGCTGCCGCTGAGGATGCAGGAATAGACGTGCTGCATCCAGGCCGCCGAGGGAAGCGCCACCAGCAGGCCGAGGATCGCGGTGCACTGGAGATTGGCCGCGGCCTCCGAAGTGTCGGGCAGGCCGTTGTCCAGCAGGACATCGGGGTCGCGGCGCTCGAGGATCCGCATGGCGTCTTTCCCCGTCCTAGCCGTTGCGATTGCCGCATTGGGCGGCGACGATCCGGCAGCTCGCGCCAGGGTCCCTGGACCGGCATTCGGCCAGGGCGTCGGCCTCCGCATCCGCGCGATCGTCCCCGGCGCCGCCGTGGATCGAGGTGACCGCCAGGCCGGGATCGGCCGGAGCGCGACGCACCCCATGGGCCACGGCGCCGCAGGTGGCGGAGAACTCCGCGATCAGGCGGCAGCCGGGGCCGCCCCGGGAGCAGCGGAGCTCGGCGATGCGGAAGGCGGCGAGGCGATCGGTCTCGGCGACGACCATGCCGTAGCCGGAGCCCGGCCTGCGGGCGGCGAAGATCACGCCGTAGCCGGCCTGGGGCACGATGAAGCCCGCCGGGGCGGGGCGCAGGGCGGAGACGGGGGTGCTCAGGCCGGCCGCCGCCGGCTGGGGACGGGCCGGAGGGGCGGCGGGGGCGGCGACGCGGCCGGCCGGCGCGCGGCAGGCCTCGCCGCAGGCGGCGGCCGCCTGGGCCTGGCCCCGCTCGGGGCTCCGCGCCGAGGCCAGGGCGGGCAGGGCCGAGAGCAGCAGGATGGCGGTCAGGGCAAGGCGGCGCATAGCGGTCGTCTCCGGCGTTGGCCGGAGAGTGTCGCGTCAGGGTCGCGGCCGGTTCGCGCCGAGGCGCGATTCGTGTCGTGTCTGTCGCGCGGCTGCCCTCAGGCCTGCACGCGCCCCTCGGCCGCCGCGGCCATCAGCCCCGCCAGCACCGCGCCGCGCGTGACGATGGAGGGCACCTCCACCTGCTCGCGCCGGCTGCAGGTGTCGTGCGTCACCGGCCCGAGCCCGTCCAGCGTCGGCACCCCCAGCCGTGCCGCGAAGCTGCCGTCCGACCCGCCGCGCGAGACGACCGAGAAGACCGGGATGCCCAGCTCCCCGCTGAAGCCCTCCGCGAGGCCGTAGAGCGACAGCGTGCCCGGCAGCGTCGGCATGGCCGGGCGGGTGAAGCCGCCGCGGAAGGCGATGGAGACGCGCGGATCGGCCGGCGGCTGCGTGGCCAGGGCGCGCACCTGCGCCAGCAGCCTGTCCGCGGATTCGTCGTCCGGCGCGCGGAGATCCACATGCATCTCGGCATGGCCGGAGACCACCTGCCGCGCCTCGCCGCCCCGGAAGATGCCGATGGAGCAGCCGAGGCCGTTGGCCGGGTCGCCCAGCGCCTCCAGCGGCCCGACCATCGCCGCCAGGGCGGCGATGGCGCTGGCCCCGTTCTCGCGGTTGGCGCCGACATGGGCGGTGACGCCGGTGGCCGTCAGGTAGACCGCGCCGATCGCGCCGCGGCCGATGCAGATGCCGCCGCCGGGACGGCAAGGCTCCAGCGTCAGGCAGAGATCGGCCTCCCGCGAGACGGATTCGAGCCATTCCCGGCTGCCGGGGCTGCCGATCTCCTCGTCGGGCACCACGCAGAAGGTGACCGAGGCCAGCCCGCCCAGCGCCTTCTCGGCGAGCAGGAACTTCAGCGCATGCATCGCCATGACGACGTTGGTCTTCATGTCCCCCACGCCCGGGCCGGTGATCCGGTCGCCGATTCGGGCGAAGGGCCATTCCGCCACGATGCCGGCGGGCCAGACGGTGTCGGCATGGCCGAGGATGAGCAGGCGCGGCCCGTTGCCGCCGAGCTGGAGCCGGGCGGTCATCTGGTCGCCGAAGCCGGGCAGGGGCCTGCGCTCCACCGCGAAGCCGAGGCCCGCGAGCATGCCGGCCCAGACGTCGATGACCCCGTTCACGCCGTCGGCCATGTAGGACCCGCTCTCGATGTTCACGCTCCGCTCGGCCATGGCGAGGATGGAGGGAAGCTCCCTCTCCATCTGGGCGGCGTAGTGGGTGATGTCGGTCATGGCTGTCCTCCGGGGGGCGCGGAGCCTAGACCCGGGCCGTCAGGCGCGTCACCCTGCCGGCCGGGAGGGTCCTCATGCTGAGTCCGGCGATGCGCGCCCTTCGGCTGCGGCTGACGGAATGGGCAGCCTGCCTCCCGGCCGGGCAATCGCGGCTGATTTCGCTGGACAACCCGGCCCCGGCCCCCCTGACATGAACCCGACGCGGAGTTACTTGCGCCCATGACCTATTCGCTTCTCGGCCGTTGCGCCCGCACGGGCCAGTTCGGCGCGGCCGTGACCACCTCCAGCCTCGCGGTGGGCTCGCGCGTGCCGCATGTGGCGCCGCGTGTCGGCGGCGTGCTGACGCAGCACCGCACGGATCCGCGCCTCGGGCCACGCGGCCTCGAACTGCTGGCGAGCGGCTGCTCGGCCGAGGAGACGCTGGCTGCGCTGGTCGCGAGCACGCCGCACCACAAGTGGCGGCAGCTCGCCTGCATCGACGCGGAGGGCCGCACCGCGCATTTCCACGGCGCCGCGGTCAAGCCGGCGCTGAACGCGGTGCATGTGAAGGACTGCGTGGCGCTCGGCAACATCCTCGCCAACGACCGCGTGCCGGCCGCCATGGCCGCCGCCTTCGTCGAGAGCGAGAGCGAGCCCCTGGCCGAGCGCCTGGTGCGCGCCATGGAGGCCGGCGAGGCCGCGGGCGGCGAGGGCCGCCCCGTGATTTCCGCGGCCCTGCTCGTGATGGAGCGCGAGGTCTTCCCGCTGGTCGACCTGCGCGTGGACCTCGCGCCCGAGGCCATCTCGGCCATGCGCACGCTGTGGGACGCCTATTCGCCCGAGGTCGAAACCTTCGTCATCCGTGCCGTCGATCCCGACGCCGCCCCCGGTGTGATCTGAAGCCTGGGTGATCTGAAGCTTGTGTGATCTGAATCCACGGAGAACCGCCATGACGCTGTCCCGCCGCTCCGCCCTCGCCCTGCCCGCTTTCGTCGGGTCCGTCGCGCTGTCCCGACCCGGTGCCTCCCAGGCGGGCGGCGGCGTGCTGCGCATCGCCATGAGCTCCAACCTGCGGAACCTGGATCCCGCCAAGACGACGATCGGCGAGGAGTTCATGCACTCCGTCTTCGTCTTCAACGGGCTGACGCGCATGAAGGAGGACCAGTCGGTCGAGCCGGAGCTGGCGGAATCCTGGACCTACGCCGACGATCTGAAGACCTGGACCTTCAAGCTGCGCCGCGGCGTGAAGTTCCACCACGGCCGCGAGATGGTGGCGGACGACGTCATCAAGACCTACCAGCGCATCCTCGACCCTGCCACGGGCGCGGCGAGCCGCAGCAACTACGACATGATCGAGAAGATGGAGGCGCCGGATCCCCATACGGTGATCTTCCGGCTCTCCTATGCCTATGGCGGCTTCGCCGACATCCTCTCCGACCGCCAGGTGAAGATCGTTCCCGCCGACAAGCTCGACGAGCTCGCCACCGCGCCGATCGGCACCGGCCCCTTCGTCTTCCGCAGCTACACGCCGGGCGACCGCGCGATCTACGCGCGCAACCCGAACTACTGGGAGGCCGGCCCGAAGTTCGACGGCGTGGAGATGCGCATCCTGCCCGAGATGTCGGTGCGGCTCGCGGCGCTGCAGGCCGGCGACCTCGACGTGGTGTGGGACCTGGGGCCGGAGAACATCCGCGCGCTGCGCGAGGTGCGCAACGTGCGCGTGGAGAGCGTCGCGACGGCGTCCTGGGACGGCGCCATCATGAACAACAGCATGGCGCCCTTCAACGACGTGCGCGTGCGCCGCGCGCTGCACCTCGCGGTGCCGAAGGCCGACGTGGCCGAGGTGGTGCTCTTCGGCGAGGGCCAGCCGACGCACAGCCCCATCGCCCCGAACCATCCCTTCTTCGCCAGCGACATCCCCTTCCCGGCGCGGGCCGACGTCGCCGGAGCGCGGCGCCTGCTGCGCGAGGCCGGCCACACCAACCCGATCCGCGTGCCGCTGGTGATCCCCGTGGGCCGGCCGGTGCGCGAGCGGCTCGGCGTCACGCTGCAGCAGATGGCGCGGCCGGCAGGCTTCGAGTTCGAGATCCAGCGCGTCCCCTTCGGCCGCTACTCGGCCGAGGTGGCGGGCAAGATGCCGATCTACATCGACGGCTACTTCGCGCGGCCCACCATCGACACCTCCACCTTCCCCTTCCTGCACTCGCGCGGCAGCCAGAACTCGCGGCTCTGGGTCTACAGCGAGCCGAAGGTCGATGCGGCGCTGGAGGCGGCGCGGCTCACCGGCGACCCTGCCGTGCAGAAGACGCACTACGTCGCCATGCAGCGCGCCATGGTGGACAACCCGCCGGGCTACATCGCCTATGCCCAGAAGTTCGCCTGCGCCTATCGCAGCGCGGTGAAGGACGTGCAGACGCATCCGATGCGCTGGTTCGATCTCAGGACCGGCTATATCGGGTCCTGATGACCGGCTTCCTTCTTCGGCGTTTCGCGTCCGTCGTCTTCGTGCTCTGGGCGATGACGGTGCTTGTCTTCGCCATCGTGCACATCCTGCCCGGCAGCGTGGCGCACATGATCCTCGGCGAGTTCGCGACCGACGCCGCCATCGCGGCGCTGGAGGAGCGGCTCGGGCTGAACCAGCCGCTCTACGTCCAGTACTGGACCTGGTTCACCGGCCTGCTGCGCGGCGATTTCGGCATGTCGCTGACCATGGACCGCCCGGCGGCGCCGCTGATCCTGGAATCGCTGGGGAAATCCGCGATCCTGGCCGGGATCAGCATCGTACTGGTGGCGATCATCGGCATCGCGCTCGGCATTCATTCGGCGACGCATGTCGGCACCTGGTCGGATCGCGGACTGACGCTGATGCAGTACTTCTTCATCGCCGTCCCCGAATTCTTCTGGTGCATCCTCGTGATCCTCTTCTTCGCCGTCTGGCTCGGCTGGCTGCCGGCGACGGGCTACTCGCCCATCTCCGAGGCCGGAATCCTGGGCTGGGCGCGGCACCTGATCCTGCCCGTGGCGACGCTGGTGCTGGGGCTGATCGCGCATATCTCGCGCCTCGTGCGCTCCTCCATGCTGGAGGCGATCGAGAGCCGCTATGTGCTGGCCGCCCGCGCCAAGGGCCTGCCGGAGCGCATCGTCCTGCGCCGGCACGCGCTGCCCAACGCGCTGCTGCCGGCCATCACCATCCTGGCCGTCGATATCGGCATCCTGATCGGCGGCATCGTGGTGGTGGAGAGCGTCTTCGCCTATCCGGGGCTGGGCCGGATGCTGATCTACGCGATCGACAACCAGGACATCCCGCTGATGATGGGCGGGATGATCGTGATCACCACGATCTACGCGCTGGCGAACCTGGTGGCCGATATCCTTTACGCGGTGCTCAATCCGCGCATCCGGGTGAGTGGGTCGGCGGGATGACGCAAGTGGTCTTGAGGGGGCTTTGCCCCCTCAAACTCCCCCACCAGGGCTTTTGGCCCTGGACCCCTAAACAATTGGGTTCCAAGGGCCTTTCGGCCTTTGGTGGGGTGGGTCCGGGAGGGGCAAAGCCCCTCCTGGTCGCAACATGAGGATTCCGCGCACCCTCATCGTCGGCGGCATCATCGTCGGCGCCATCTGCATCCTCGCGGCCATCGGCCCCTGGATCACGCCCTACGAGCCCGACGCCTTCGCCGTGCGCGAGCGGCTGCTGCCGCCCTCGGCCGCCCATTGGTTCGGCACGGACGAGTTCGGCCGCGACGTGTTTTCCCGCGTGCTGGCCGGCGCGCACCACTCGCTGCTGATGGGCTTCGGCGCGACGGCGCTGAGCCTCATGATCGGCGTGCCGCTCGGTCTCATCGCCGCCTTCCGCCGCGGCTGGACAGAGGAGGTCATCATGCGCGGCGTGGACCTCATGATCTCCATCCCGCCGGTGCTGCTGGGCCTGCTGATCCTGGCCGTCACCGATCCCGGCCTGCTGAAGACGATGATCGCGGTCGGGCTGGTCTATGTGCCGATCATGACGCGCGTCTCGCGCGCCGTGGCGCTGGGCCTGCTCGCGGAGGATTTCGTGGAAGCCGCGCGGGCGCGGGGCGAGGGCGCCTATCACATCCTGGCGCGCGAGATCCTGCCGAACGCCTGGCCGCCGCTGATCGTGGAGACCTCGCTGCGCATCACCTTCGCGATCCTGCTGGGCTCGGCGCTGTCGTTCCTCGGCCTCGGGCCGCAGCCGCCGGACAGCGAGTGGGGGCTGATGATCGCGGAGAGCCGTCCCTTCATCAGCGAGGCGCCCTGGATCGGCCTGGCACCGGGCCTGTGCCTCTGCTTCCTGCTGATTTCCGTGAATGTGGTCGGCGAAGGGCTGCGTGACCTTCTGGACCCTCGGTTGAGAGGGCGTGGCCATGGTTGAGCCGTTCGATGGCCGGAGTGCGCAGACGCCGGAGGCGGCGAGCAGCGGAGGCGTGAATCGAACGGCCGATTCACCGTTGCTGAACATCAAGCGCATGTCGCTGACCTATGCGACGCAGCGCGGGCCCGTGCATGCGCTGCAGGACGTGTCGCTCGCCATCCCGCGCGGCGGTGCCATGGGGCTGGTGGGCGAGAGCGGCTCCGGCAAGTCGTCGGTCGTGCTGGCGATGCTGGGCCTGCTCGGCAAGGGCGCCGAGATGGTCTGCGATTCCGCGCTCTTCGACGGCGTGGACCTGCGCGCGGCCGCGGAGACCCTGCGCGGCCGGCGCATCGGCATGGTCTTCCAGGACCCGGCCGCAGCGCTGAATCCCGCGCTGACCATCGGCTTCCAGGTGGCCGAGCCGCTGGTGCAGCATCGCGGCCTCTCGCGCGAGGCGGCCTTCGCGCGCGCCGTGGAGCTGCTGGGCGAGATGGGCATCTCGCGCCCGGCCCAGGTCGCGCGCGCCTATCCGCACCAGCTCTCCGGCGGCATGAAGCAGCGCGCGGTGATCGCGACGGCGCTGGCTTGCGAGCCGGAGCTGCTGCTGCTGGACGAGCCGACCACCGCGCTCGACGTCACGGTGGAGGCGCAGATCCTCGACCTCCTGGAGAAGCTGCGGCGCGAGCGCGGCGTCTCCATGCTGCTGGTCAGCCACAATCTCGGCATCGTCGACCGGCTCTGCGACGAGCTGACCGTGCTCTATGCCGGCCGCGTGGTGGAGCAGGGACCTTGCACGGAGCTGCTGGGCGATCCGCGCCATCCCTACACGCGCGGGCTGCTGGCGGCGCTGCCGCGCGTGGATCGCGGGCGGATGGGACGGCTCGCGCCGATTCCGGGCGGCCTGCCGGACCTGACCCAGCCCGTTGCCGGTTGCAATTTCGAGCCGCGCTGCCCCTTCGCGACAGTGGCCTGCGCGCTGCCGCAGGCCCTGCGCGTGCTGGACGGCCGCGCCGTGCGCTGCCATCGCGCGGAGGAGATCGCGGGCCAGCCCTGGCCGATCCCCGAGGCTGTGGCCCATGTCGTCCGCCCCGAGAAGCCGCTGACGCTGCTGAGCGCCGAGGGTCTGACGCGCAGCTTCGGGCACAGCTCCCTCTTCTCGCGCATGAGCCTCAAGGGCCTGAAGCCCGCGACCGGCTTCAAGGCCGTGGACGGCGTCTCGCTCACCATCGGCCGCGGCGAGGTGCTGGGTCTCGTGGGCGAATCCGGCTGCGGAAAATCCACGCTGGGCCGCCTCGTGCTGCGGCTGCTGCGCGCGGATTCCGGCACGCTGCGCTTCGAGGGCAAGGAGATCGCCAACGATCCGCCGACCGCCTATCGCCGCCGCGCGCAGATCGTCTTCCAGAACCCCGACAGCTCGCTGAATCCGCGCCAGACCGTGGACGAGGCGCTGCGCCGCCCGCTCGTCCGCTTCGGCCTCGCGAGCGGCGCCGAGGCCACGAAGGAGGTGGAGCGCCTGCTCGACCTGGTGCGCCTGCCGCCGAGCTACCGGCAGCGCTACCCGCACCAGATGTCCGGCGGCGAGAAGCAGCGCATCGGCATCGCCCGCGCGCTCGCCAGCCGGCCGGATTTCCTGGTCTGCGACGAGGCGGTCTCCGCCCTCGACGTCTCCGTGCAGGCGGCCGTGCTGAACCTGCTCACCGACCTGCGTGACGAGCTGGATGTGGCCTATCTCTTCATCTCGCACGACATCGGCGTGGTCGCGCATATCGCCGACCGCATCGCCGTGATGTACCGCGGCGCCATCGTGGAGGAGGGCCCGGCGCGCGAGATGCTGATGCCGCCCTACCACCCCTACACCGAGGCGCTGCTCTCCGCCGTGCCGGTGGTCGGCGCGCATGGCCGCGCGGCGAGCCGCATCCGTCTGACGGGCGACGTCTCCTCCGCGCCGAGCACCATCGGCTGCCGCTTTGCCCATCGCTGCCCGCGCCATCTCGGTGCCACCTGCGACACGGTGGAGCCGCCGGTGCGGAAATTCGGCGAGGGGCATCGCATCGCCTGCCACCTGACGCCGGACGAGCTGGAGGCGATGCCCCCGGCGCTGGCCGGCTGAATCAGCGCTTCCGGGCTTCCTTCCGGAACTCCAGCTGCTCGATCCGGATGGATTTCGCGGCCCGCGCGGCCGCCTCGGCGAGCCAGCTCTTCTTCCTGGTGCCGAGGTCCTGCCGGATCGCCTCGGCCATGTCGGCCGTGCCGAGATGGATCGCCGCCAGCTCCGCCCCCATGGCCTTCAGCATCTCCGGGTCCAGCAGCACGTTGAGCCCCACGCGCTTCTCCGTGTCGGCCGAGACCGAGCGCGCCGGCGATTCCGCGTTGATCTTGCGGTTGTTGGGCGAGAGCCGGCGGATCGCGATCCCGTCGGCGAGGCGCAGCAGCGGATCCGGCGCGCGGAAGCGCCCGGTCGCCATCTCCAGGCTGCGGATGTTGCGCGTCGCGCGCCGGTCCACGCGCGACCATGCCGAGGGCACCATCCCCTTGGCCTCGCGGATCACCCAGTCGCCGCGCCACATCGACTGCGCCACCCAGCGCGGCCGGCCGAGGCTGCCGAGGCCCGCGCTGCGGTACCAGATCAGGGGCGGCTCCGCGCCCTCCGGCATGGACCGGGCCAGCGCCTCGCGGTAGCGCGGCCAGAGATGCGGGCGCTCCGAGCGCGACCGTTCCTCGAAGCGCAGGCGCTTGCGCTCCAGCTTGTCCCAGAAGGACTTCCGTTCGCGCTCCGGAACGACGACGGCCTTGCGCAGCCAGGCGAGGTCGCGGTCCAGCACGCAGGGCCGCGGATCGTCGAGGCCGCGGCGGTAGCCGGCCAGCACGGGCTTGGCGACGGCCGCCGCGTCCGGCCGCCCCGCCAGCAGCGCCGAGGTGACGAGGCGCAGCAGGTCCAGCGCATAGGGCATGGTCGCGGCCTCGTCGTGGTCGTTCACGCCCCAGATCAGCCGGCCCTCGGCGTCGCGCCAGGTGCCGAAATTCTCCAGGTGGATGTCGCCGACGGCAAGGACGGAGGGCGCCTCCATCAGCTCCGGCGCGATCTCGCGGATGGTCTCGGCCCAGCGCCAGTAGGTGGCGCGCAGGAAGGGGAAGGGGCCGGCGGCCATCTCCAGCCGCTTCTCGCGCAGCCCCTCCTCGATGACCTCGCGGCCGAGCTCGGCGCGGAGGAAATCCTCGTAGGCGTCGGTCGACTGGACGATGTTCACAAGGCCCTCGCGGGAAGCAGGGCCGGATGAGAACAGGATCGGCGGTCAGACGTCCAGCCAGCGCAGCCCGCCGGGAGGCGGAGGGATATCGGGGTTGTTGGCGATCATCCGTTCCCACACGCGTTGCGTGACTTTCTGCGCCTCGGCCATCAGCCCCGCCTCGTCGATGGTGAGGATCTTTCTGTCGCGCAGCAGGAACTCGCCATCGACCATCACGGAATGGACCGCGCCCGGATGGCCGTAATGCACCACGGCCGAGACCAGGTTGATGATCGGCCGCAGGCTCGGCGTGTTGAGGTCGAGGATGGTGAGGTCCGCCTTCTTCCCCACCTCGATGGTCCCGATGAGATCGCTCGCGCCGACCGAGCGCGCGCCGTTGCGCGTGATGCCGTCGAGCACCGCCTGCGGCTGCGGGTTCACGCCGCCCTCCTTCGCCCGGCCGCGGCCGCCGCGATGGGTGATGAGGCCGATCTTCATCGCGTGGAACATGTCCTCGGTCATGTTGTCGGTGCCAAAGGCGATGTTCACGCCGGCGTCGCGGATCAGGCCGAGCAGCGCCGTGTGCGGCCCCCGGCGCGAGGAGTTGGCTGGGCAATGCGCCATCTGCGTGCCGCGCGCGGCCAGCAGCTCGACATCCTCGGGCGTGCAGTAGGTCCAGTGCGCGCCGACCAGGTCGGGGCCGAGAAAACCCTCGCGGTCGAGGTAGCCGGCCGGCGTGAGCCCGTCGCGCATGGCGGCGACGGCGCGCACCTCCTCCATGCTCTGCGCGAGATGGACGGTGCGGGTCAGCTTGTACTTCGCGGCCAGCTCCATGAGCTTGTGCAGCATCTGCGGCGAGCAGTTGTCCGGCGCATGGGCGGCGATCTGGAAGTTCACGCGGCCTGCGCCGCGGCCCTGCCAGTCCTCGATGCACTGCACCGTGCGCTCGAGGAAGGCGCGGCCGAATTCCTCGTCGATGCTGTAGTCGCCGAGGCGGATCTTCAGCGTGTTGATGTCCGCGCAGTTCTCCGAGAGCCAGAGGCGCAGGCCGGTGGCGGCCATCGCGTCGATGTAGTGCGGCGTGTGCCGGAAGGGATCGACCAGCGTGGTGCAGCCGGAGTGGATCGCCTCCAGGCAGCCCATGCTGACCATGATGGCGCGCTCCTCCGGCGTCATCTCGTAGGAGACGGGCGACATGTAGCCGTAGACGGCATTGCCGTCCCAATCCTCGACGCTGCCGCGCAGCACGGTCAGCGCCGTGTGCGTGTGCGCGTTGATGAAGCCCGGGAAGACGGCCAGCCCCTTGCCGAAGAAGTGCGGCAGATCCGGGAATTGCTGCTCCAGCGCCTTGCTGTCGCCCACCGCAGCGATGCGGTCACCCTTGATCGCGACGGCGGCGTGCTCCAGCAGGCTGCGCGCGTCGTCGCAGGTGACGACGACGGCGTCGGTGATGAGCAGGTCCATGGGCGCGTTCCCCTCTTGCTGGCGCGAGATCACTCTTCCACAATTAGCTTCCGACGCAAGGTAGAGGGGCTTCATGTTCCGTCTCGCCGTGGCTCTCGCCGCCTCGCTGGCCGCATCGCCCGCAATATCTTCCGCCTGGGCGCAGGACGTGACCATCGCCGTCGGCGGCGCCTTCACCTCGCTCGACCCGCATTTCCACAACCTCACGCCCAACAGCGCGCTGACGCAGCACCTCTTCGACCGGCTGCTGGAACCGGACGCGAACCTGCGGCCCGTGGCCGGGATGGCCTATGAGTGGCGCGCCGTCTCGCCCACCGCGTGGGAGTTCCGGCTGCATCCGGACATCCGCTTCCACGACGGCTCGCAATTCACCGCCGACGACGTGGCCTTCACCTTCTCGCGCGTGCCAAACGTGCCGGGCAGCCCGTCCTCCTATGCCTTCTTCACGCGTCCCGTGCGCGAGGTCGTGGTGGTCGATCCGCTGACGGTGCGGCTGGAGACCGGGACATCAGCGCCGCTCATCCCCGCGATGATGCAGGGCCTGCCGATGATCGGCCGCCGCCAGGGCGAGAACATGTCCACGGCCGACTACAACAGCGGCCGCGCGGCGGTCGGCACCGGGCCCTACCGCCTCGTCTCCTACACGCCAGGCGACCGCGCGGTCTTCGAGCGCAATACGAACTGGTACGGCGGGAACGTCGCCTGGAGCCGCGTCACCTACCGCTTCATCGGCAATGACAGCGCGCGGCTCGCGGCGCTCAAGGCCGGCGACGTGGACCTGATCGACCAGGTGCCGACGCGCGACGTGGCGGAGGTCCAGCGCAGCTCCCGCCTCGCTCTCTTCAGCACGCCGAGCCTGCGCAACATCTACCTCTACCTCGATCTCTGGCGCGAGCAGACGCCCTTCGTCACCGACAGCCAGGGACGCCCGCTGCCGGCCAATCCGCTGCGCGATGTGCGCGTGCGCCGCGCCCTCTCCATGGCGATCAACCGTGCCGGCATCGTCGCGCAGGTGATGGACGGGCAGGCCGCGCCCTCCGGCCAGCTCCTGCCCGCCGGCAGCGTGGGCCACGACCCGGCCCTGCCGCCCGTGGCCTACGACCCTGAAAGCGCGCGCCGCCTGCTGGCCGAGGCCGGCTTCCCGCAGGGCTTCTCGGTCAGCCTGCACGGCCCGAACGACCGCTACGTGAACGACGCGCAGATCCTGCAGGCCGTGGCGCAGATGTGGGCGCGGATCGGCGTGCGCACGCGCGTCGAGGCGCTGCCCTCCACTGCCTTCTTCCCGCGCTCGGCGCGCGACGAGTTCAGCATCGGGCTTTCCGGCTGGGGCACCGGCACGGGCGAGCCGGACAGCCCGCTCGGCAACCTGCTCGCCACCATCGACCGCTCGCGCGGGCGCGGCTCGACCAACCGCTCGCACTACAGCAACCCGGAATTCGACGCGGCGGTGGACCGCGCCCTCGGCATCCTCGACCTCGCCGAGCGCGAGGCCGCCTATCGCGCGGCGCAGGAGATCGCGATGCGCGACGTCGCCATCATCCCGCTGCACCACCAGGTGAACATCTGGGCGGCGCGCCGCGGCCTCGTGTATGAACCGCGCAACGACGAGCGCACCCTGGCGATGTCGCTGCGGCCTTCGCCCTAATATGCTGCGGCAGCGATTCACGCCCTCGGCGATTCCGCCTCGGCCGATCGCAGCCGGAAGGAGGAAACAACATGGCGCATGAACGCCTCCGTCGATTCAACACCGGCCTCTACTACAAGGGGCAGGACATCAAGAACGAGATGTCCATGGTGGTGAAGGCGGGCCAGCTGATCTTCCTGCGGGGCCAGACGGGCTTCACGCTCGACGGCGGCTTCGTGGGCCTCGGCGACGCCGCGGCCCAGGCTGAGCAGGCCATGCAGAACGTGAAAATCCTGCTGGAGGAGGCCGGATCGCAGATGGCCCATATCTGCAAGATCACGACCTACATCACCGACCGCGCCTATCGCGAGCCGGTCTACCAGGTGATCGGCCGTCACCTCGGCGACATCGCGCCCGTGGGCACCGGCCTCATCGTCAACGGCCTCGCCCTGCCCGAGATGCTGGTCGAGATCGACATCGACGCCGTCATCCCCGACGAGGCCGCATGATCCCCATCCTCCACCGCGACGGTATGCTGCATATCAGCGGCATCACCGCCGGCCCGGCCGGGCCCGGCTTCACCATCGAGGCCGCGGAGAAGCAGGCCGAGGCCGTCTTCGATGCGCTGGAAGGCCAGCTCGCCTCCGTCGGCTGCAAGCTGACGGACCTCTGCAAGATCACCATGCAGATCACCGACCGCGCCTTCCGGCAGGCCGTCTATGGCGTGATGGGGCGTCGGCTGGCGGGGGTGTATCCCGTCAGCACCGGCCTCATCGTGAAGGCGCTGCACGACCCCGCGGCGGTCTTCCAGCTCGACGCCTACGCCGTGCCCGGCGGACCGCACGAGCGGCTGAAGAAGTACCGATCCACCAGCGCACCCTACGGCCTGCACAAGCAGGAATTCGTCGCGGATTTCTGCATGGTGGTGGTCGCCGGCCGCCGCATCTTCCTGCGCGGGCAGACCGGCCTCACGCTGGATCGCGAGTTCCCGAACCTGCACGATGTCGGCGCCCAGGCGCGCATGGCGATCGGCAACGTGCAGAAGCTGCTGGCCGAGGCGGGCGCCACCCTCGCCGATGCCGTGGCGGCCACCATCTACGTCACCGACCGCGCGCAGATCGCGCCCGTGATGGAGGGGCTGATGCCGGCGCTGTCGGCGCATCCCATCCCGCACTCGCTCTTCGTGGTGAAGGGCCTCGCCGCGCCCGAGATCCTCATGGAGATCGACGTCCACGCGGTGCGCGCCGATGTTTGACGACCTCTGGACCGACGCCCGCCTCGTCACGATGCAGGGCGACGGCCTCGGCATCGTCGAGCCCGGCGCGCTGGCGGTGAAGGACGGGGTCATCGCGTGGCTCGGCCCCATGTCCGATCTGCCGGCGACCGGGGCGAAGCATCGCCACGACGCCGGCGGCCGCTTCCTCCTCCCCGGCTTCGTCGACGCCCACACGCATCTCGTCTTCGCCGGCGACCGCATCGGCGAGTTCGAGCGTCAGCTCGGCGGCGCCACGCGCCAGGAGCTGGCCGCCGAAGGCGGCGGCATCCTCGCCACCATGAAGGCCACGCGCGGGGCGAGCGTGGACGAGCTCGTCGCGACCGCCGCGCCGCGCCTGCAGCGCCTGATGTCCGAGGGCGTCACCACCATCGAGATCAAGTCCGGCTACGGGCTCGACCTCGACGGCGAGCTCAACATGCTGCGTGCCGCGCGCCGGCTGGGGCGCGAGAACGGCATCCGCGTCGTCACCTCCTTCCTCGGCGCGCATGTCGTGCCGCCGGAATTCGCGGGACGCTCGCGCGACTACCTCACCCATCTCGCCGAGGTGATCCTGCCGGCCGCCATGGCCGAGGGGCTGGTCGACATCTGCGACGGCGGCATCGAGGGCCTGTCCATCCAGCCCGAGGAGATGATGATCCTCTACCGCGCGGCGCAGAAGGCGGGGCTGCCGGTCAAGGGCCACACGGACCAGTATGGCGACGTGGGCGGCGCCGGACAGCTCGCAGCGCTCGGCGCCCTCTCGGCCGACCATCTCGAATACACCAGCGAGGCCTCCATTGCCGCCATGGCGAGGTCCGGCACGGTGGCCATGATGCTGCCGGGCTCCACCCTCTTCCTCAACGAGCCGCGCCGGCCGCCCATCGACCTCTTCCGGAAGCACGGCGTGTCCATGGCGCTGGCGACCAACTGCAATCCCGGCAGTTCGCCCACACTCTCGCCGCTGCTGGTGCTGGCGCTGGGCTGCTCCTTCTTCCGCATGACGCCGGTGGAGGCGCTGCGCGGCTACACGGTCGTCGCCGCGCGCGCGGCGGGCCTCGCGGGGAAGGTCGGCGAGCTGCGCGTGGGGCTGCCGGCCGACTTCGTGCTGTGGGAGATCGGGCAGCCGGCGGAGCTCTGCTACTGGCTGGGCGGGGCGCCGCCGCGGGAGATCGTGCGCCATTGAGGGGCTCCGCCCCTCAAACTCCCCGGCAAGAACCTCATGTTCTTGCATCTCCGAAAAATTTATTGATTATAATGAATAGATAGGGTCCAGGGCCAAAAAGCCCTGGCGGGGAGCGCGAGGGGCAGAGCCCCTCGCTACGCCCCCACCGAAACCGTCTCCAGCACCGTCAGCGAATCCGCTGCCACGCCCGGCAGTCCGCGCAGATGCGGCATCACGTCCTGCGTCGCGCGGATCGCCCGCTGCAGCCCGTCGATTGCGGCGCTCAGCCGCTCCGCGCCCAGGCTGCGCGCCGGCTCCAGCACCATGTGCGCCGCCTGCCGCATCCGCGCCACGTCGCGCGCGATGCCGGGCTCGGCCAGGACGGCGCAGCCCTGGCGGATCTCGTCCAGCATGTCGCGCATGGCGTGATTGGCGAGCGGCCCCATCTCGGCGACCAGCCGGCGCAGCGTCACCTCGTTGAGCAGCGGAACCGCATCCACGCCCGGCACCGACGGTGCCGGCCGCCGCCAGGAATGCCCCGCGGCGAGCTGCGCCATCGCGGCCAGCAGCGCGTCGCGGTCGATCGGCTTGGCCAGGTGCGCATCCATCCCCGCCTCGTAGCAGGCCGAGATCTCCTCCGGCTGCGTCGAGGCCGTGACGCCGAGGATGGGCACGGTCCCCCGCGGCGGCGGCAGCCGCCGGATGCGCCGCGTGGCCTCCAGCCCGGTCATGCCGGGCATGTGCACGTCCATCAGCACGATGTCCCAGCTCTCGCGCTCGACCGAGGCGATGGCCTCCGCACCGCCCGCGACGAAGCCCATGCGATGGCCCGCCGTCTCCAGCAGCGCCTGAACCACGAGCCGGTTGGGCGCGAGGTCGTCCACCACGAGCACCCGCAGCCCCTCGGAGGGTGCGACGGGCATGGCGGCGGGCGCCTCCGGCACCGCGCCGAGCTCGGGCAGCGGCAGCTCCAGCCAGAAGATGGCGCCATGGCCCGGCGCGCTGTCGCAGCCGATGGCGCCGCCCATGGCCGCCGCGAGGCGGGCGGTGATGGCCAGGCCGAGGCCGGTGCCGAGCCCCTCGGCATGCGGCGAGAGCTGCGTGAAGTCGCGGAACAGCAGGTGCCGCTTCTCGACCGGCACGCCGGGGCCGCTGTCCTGTATCTCCAGCCGCAGCCCGTCCTGGTCGCGGCCGAGCGGGCGCACGCGCAGCGCCACGCGCCCGCCATTCGGCGTGAACTTCACCGCGTTGGAGAGCAGGTTGAGCAGCATCTGCCGCAGCCGCATGGCGTCGGCCTCGACCACCTCGGGCGTGTCGGCCGCGATCTCGAGCAGCAGGCGCTGACCCTTGCGCTCCACCTCCGGCGCCATGAGCCCGGCGCAGGCCTCCAGCAGCGGACGCAGCGTGACGGGCCGCGCGTCGAGGTCGAGCTGGCCGGCCTCGATCTTGGAGAGATCGAGCAGCCGGTTCACCAGCTCGCGCAGATGGCCGCCGGCATCGTGCAGCAGGCGGAGCTGCTCGCGCTTCGCCGGGGCCATGTCCGCATCCTGCAGCAGCGCCTGGGCGAAGCCGAGCATGGAGTTCAGCGGCGTGCGCAGCTCGTGCGACATGCGCGCGAGGAAGAGCCCCTTGGCCTCATCCTCCGCATGGGCGGCATCGCGGGCGGCGGCCAGTTCCTCGTTGGCGCGCTTGAGCGCGGTGATGTCGGTGCGGATGCCGATCGTGCCGCCATCCGGCGTCATGCGCTCGGTGACCAGGACCCAGCGGCCGTCGGGCAGGTAGCGCTCGATGGGGGCACCCTTGGAGCGGCGCCAGCGCGCCATGTCGTCGATGAAGGTCTCGATGTCGCCGTCGACCTGCGGGAACTGCCCGCGCAGCGCGCCCTCGCGCATGATGTCGCGGTACAGCGCGCCCTCCTTCAGGAAGGGGGCGGTCAGCGCGTACATCTCGCGGAAGCGCTGGTTGCAGATGACGAGGCGGTCGTCGGGCCCGAAGACGACGAAGCCGTCGGTCATGCTGTCGAGCGCGCTGGCGAGCGTGATGCGCCAGCGCTCGCCGTCGGAATCCTCGCGCTGGCGGAGCACGAGGAGCAGCAGCCCGGCCAGCGTCACGATCATCACCGCGAAGGCGGCGGAGAAGAGGACCGCGGGCCAGAGCTCGCCGCGCCAGCCGGCGAGGGCGGCCTCGCGCGGCAGGCTCGCCCGTATCGTGAGGTTGCCGTAGAGGGTCGGACGGCTCTGGACGAGGCTCCGTGGTTCCGCGGCGTCGTCAGGCTTCGTGCCGACCAGCACCTCCTCATGCGGCATGGTGGCGAGGATGGTGCGGTCGGCGCGCAGCAGGCTGACCCGCAGGCCCGGGGCGTCGCCGCCCGAGGCCAGCAGTTGGCCGAGCTCGGCCAGCGGGATCTCCGCCATGGCCGTCGCCCCCGGCAGGCCGGCGACGGCCGCGGGCTGGGCGAAGAGCAGCGCCCATTCGCGCGAGGCCGGGTTGCGGATGGGCCCGCCGATGCGCAGGCCACCCTCGTGCAGCCCGTATTCGGCGAAGCTTGGCCCGCTGGGCAGCGGCAGCCGGCGCCGGCGGTAGACGCTGAGCGCGGTGGCCACCGCCTGGCCCTGATTGTCGAGCAGCAGCAGGTCGCGGAAGAGGAGGTTCTGGTTGTTCAGCTCCTGCAGCACCTCGCTCGCCCGGTTCGGGTCGAAGCGGCTGCCCGGCGACAGCGGGCCGAGGATGGTGGGCAGGCCGAAGAGCAGCGATTCGACCTGGGTGAAGTGGCGGTTGATGTTCGTCTCGACCGCCCGGGCGATGCGTTCGACGTTGCGCTCGCCCTCCGCCAGGGCCTCCTGCCGCCCGCGCTCGATCAGCAGCCCGGTCGCCAGGGCCTGGACGAGCAGCAGCGCCAGGGCGGCCCCGAGGACGGCGCGCTGGAGCGGGCGGGTGAGGGGCATCTCAGCCCCCGGGGCGAGGGCGTTCTATTCCAGCCCCCTGTGGATGGCCTCGCAAGGCGGCCGGAACACCATGAATCCCGAACTCCGGAACAGCCTTTGGCGCGCGCCGGGCCGCCTCGGGGGACAGGCGGCCACGGCGCTTCGCCGATTCCTTCAGGATTCCGCCTAGCTTGCGGGGCTCCGATTCGCCAACGGCAAGTGCCGCATTCCCAGATGGTTAAGGACAGAAGTTGCGGAATAGACGCAGGAAATACTCGCCTGAATTGCAGAATTCCATCGCATGCACGTCTAAGTTGATGGTCTGTATTCCAAGGACTGAAAGCGGCGTCAGAACCCCTCGCGCGTGAGCGCGTCCAGCGCCTGGCCGAAGCCGCGCGTGGAGAAGGGCAGCGCCACCTCGGCGTTGAGCGCGTCGCGATACTCCAGCCGGCCCTGCGCCTCGCGGGCCCGCATCCGGGTCAGCAGGGGGGCGCTCAGCTCGGTGTCGGCGACGCAGCCGCGCGGGCCGCAGGCCTTGAGCGTGACCGGGATGGGCGGCGCGCCGTCCGCGAGGTTGAGCCGCATCGGCACCGCGACGGTGATGTTGGAAGGGATCAGCACCACGAGGCGGGTCGGGTCGTCGCGCTGGATGCGGCCGAGGGCGAATTGCGCCACCGGCTGGCCGCGCTGGTCCTGCAGCGACTGCAGCAGCTCACAGCCGCGGCCGGCGGCGGGCGCGGTGCGGGTCTCGCAGCGGAGCACCCAGTCGCCATAGGTGGCGGAGGTGCGCTGAGGCGCGGTGGAGGTGGAAGCCGGCGGGGCGGCGGGGGCCGACGGCGAGGGCGCGGCGGGCCGTTGCGCCTGGGCGTCCAGCGACGCCGCCGCCCAGGCCAGGCAGAGCAGGAGACGGACGTGGACGTGGCGCATCTGGAATTCCGGGTTTGCTGGCGGCTGCCGTCGCTATAGCGGAGATCGGAGACGGCAGAAATCGGCCGCCTCCGCGGCGGATGCCGCAGGCCGCCGCAAGGGCACGGGGGAGAAGAACCGGTGCTCTTTGAGGCTGGCGCTCCTTCAGGCCGTAGCGCCACATCTTCTCATTGACAATGATCCCGCTGTGAAATTATAAATTTTTTATTATAATTTTCCGAGGAAATATAATCCTCGAGGTAAGCCGATCCTCGAAATAAGGAACACCAAGATGGCGGTCTCCAAGCTCCTTCCCGTCGCGGCGCTCGCTCTCGCGCTCGGTGCCGCGGCTCCCGTCCGGGCTGAACAAAGCCCGGTCTTCGGCGAGGCGAGCGTCGCCGCAATGTCCCAGGAAGATGCGCGCACGGTGACGGCGCGCGGCGCCTACGCCAATTACTGGGGCTATTACGCGGAGGCCTACCTCTACAGCGCCTGGGCCTGGGCCTATTACGGTCGCTACGCCCACCCCCGCGAACTCCAATAGCGAAATGAACGCCTATTGGAGCGCCTATTACTATAGCTACTACGGCAATCAGTTTGCCTACAGTGCCTACTACTATTCCTACTACAGGATGTAGCATCGCCTCCTGACGCCGGAATCGACGCAAGATCAGCGAGTGATGCGATCGCATCACCCCCGTTCGGGTGGCAATATGTTGGCTTTCAGGCTGGGGTGTGGACGGCCCGTCGCGGGCGCTCTGGCTGCTTTTGCCGCAGCGTTCAGTCCGGAGGCCATCGCACAGACCGAGGGAGACCGTTCGGCCCTCCTGCTGCGAATCGAACAGCTCGAGCGGCGTCTCCAGGAGCTGGAACGGTCACAAGCCGCGGGCGCACAGCCGCCCGCCGGGCCGCGACGTCGGGCCGCCGCCGCCCCGCCACGTCCGGCTGCCGAGCCCACCGTCGCGCGAGCGGCGCCGGCCTCCGATCCTCCTCAGTCCACCGCTGCCGTCGCCCGCGCGTCGTCCGCCGCAGCCGAGCCGCAGGCCGGCGCCGCCCGCCCGCCGCCCGCCGCCGCCCCTCTCCCCGCCGCCCCCGATGCCGCGTCCGGCCGCGCCCGCGATCCGCGCGACGAGGACATCCCCCAGGAGGCCTTCGTCTTCCGGGACCAGGCCGTCACGCTTCGCCCCGGGCGCGCGGAGGTCTCGCTCGACCTCAACTACGCGCGCGACCGCCGCACCATCGTGGCGGATCGGAACTTGTTCGGCTCCTTGGCCGGGCGGATCGGCATCATGGAAGGCGTGGAGGCCTCGCTCACCTTACCCTTCTTCTCCTCCGTCCGGAGCTTCGAGACCGGGGGCGATATCCAGGATCGCGAGGCGCGCAATATCGGGGACCTGACCGTGCAGGTGAACACGCGGCTCTGGGGCGAAAGGCCGATGCGGCCGGGCGCCATCTTCACCGCCGCCATGATCGCGCCGACCGGCCCCTCGCCCTTCGCGATTCCTCCGGAGGGCCTCAATTCGGCGATCGTGCCGGTCGACATCACGCAGCTGCTCAATTCGCGCGGCGCCTGGGCGCTGCGCGCCGGCCTGCAGTTCTTCAAGACGGTGGACCCGCTGGTGCTCTTCGGCGGCATCGCCTTCGAGCACGTCTTCCCGATCCATGACGGGGCCATCACCTACCGCCCGGGCCAGCGCATCGGCTACAATGCCGGCCTCAGCTTCGCGCTGAGCGAGCGCTCCACCCTCGGGCTCACCTTCATCGGCACCTACACCTCGGCGATGGAGGCCAACCAGTACCGCTACCGCAACTCCGCGACGGAGACGGGCATCATGCGATTCTCCCTGGTCCAGCGCGTCCTGGATACGACCTGGATCGAGCCGTCGCTCGCCATCGGCCTCGTGTCCGAGAGCCCCAACTTCCAGGCCGGTCTCGGCCTGCGATACCGGTTCTGACGGCCATGTGCGCGACCCGCCGCAACCTCGGCCTCGGCGCCTTCGCCGCTCTGCTCGCGGCCCCCGCCGCGGCGCAGGAGCCGCTGATGCGCCGGCCGCAATCCTACCAGGCCCGCCGCTACGCGACGGTGGTGCGCCAGGTGCTCGAATACTCCTGCGGCAGTGCCTCGCTCGCCACGCTGATCACCTATTTCGTCGGCACCCCGACCACCGAGGCCGACGTCATCCGCATCCTGCGCGAGCGCCACCCGACCGAGGAAGCCTGGCGGCAGAAGCAGGAGGTGGGCTTTTCCTTCGAGGACCTGATCTTCGCCGCGGACCGGCTGGGCTTCGCCGCCCAGGCCGCGCGCATCGAGGTGTCGCAGCTGCCCCGCATCGCCGGGCCCGTGATGGTGCATCTGAACAAGGGCAGCTGGCAGCATTTCTCCGTGCTGCGCGCCGCGCGCGGCGGCTTCTTCTACCTGGCCGATCCGATCAACGGGCAGGTCACCCTGTCGGAGGAGGAGTTCCGCGGCGAGTTCACCGGCGCCGTGCTGGCCGTCTGGCGGCGTGGCGCGGGCCTCGCCACGCGCTCGCCGCTGCAGGCGGTGCGCGACGGCGTCTCGGTCGAGCGCACGCTGTCCCGCGCGATCGAGCTGACCATGCCGCATGTCTTCATCCAGCCGCCCTTCTGACGCGCGCGCGCGGCTCACGGGCCTCGCGGTGCTGGGCCTCGCGGTGCTGGGCCTTGCGGGGCCGGCCCATGCCGATCCGCGCTGCGCGCGCTTCGGCCGGCCCTCCTACAGCGCGATCCGGGTCATCGAGCTGCCTGGCGCGCCGCCGGTCCGGCTGCGGGCCTTCATCGCGGAGGGCGGGGTCCGCACCGAAGGGCCGGGCCCCCATGGCGGCACCATGGTCACGCTCAACACGACCGGGCTCAGCGCCATGTTCGCCTCCACGGCCGAGCCGCGCGTGGCCATGCGCCTCCCGCCGCCGCCGCGCCGGCCCGAGCTCGCCCCCGATGCGGTCCGTCAGCGCGAGCTGCGCGAGGGCGGCCGCATCTCGCTCCTGACGGAGGTCCGCGACGATGACGGCCAGTGGCGGGAGGTGGAGGCCGTGATCTGCCGGCCCGACGGCGTCCTGCTGGAAGCGCGGCAGCCTGCCCCGCGCCTCCCGCCGCCGCAGATGCAGGTGATGCGGCAGAGCGAGATCCGCCTGGGCCCGCAGGATCCGGCGCTGTTCCGCCTGCCCGAGGGCTTTCGCCTGATCGATCCGCCGCCGCCGCCCGCCGGTCCCCGGCGCTGAGCGAGGGGGCCGGAGCCCCTCGCTTCCCGTTCCCTCAGTCGGCGAACTGCCCCGCGGCCTGGATGACCGGGCGCCAGCGGGCGATGTCGGCCGTCCAGAAGGCGCGGTGCGCTTCCGGCGTCGCGCGCTCCTGCGCGACGGGCTCGGTGCCGAGGTCCTGGAAGCGGCGGACGAGGCCCGGCTCGCGCAGCGCGACCTGCAGGGCGCGGGAGAGGCGCGTCACGATCTCCGCGGGCGTGCCGCGGGGCGCGTAGAGCCCGTGCCAGATGCTGACCTCGAAGCCGGGCATGCCGGCCTCGTTGGCCGTGGGCAGGTCGGGCAGGGAGGAGAGGCGGGTCGGCGTCGTCACCGCATAGGCGCGGACGGTGTTGGCGCGGATCTGCTCGGTGGTGTTGGTGGTCTGGTCGCACATCAGGTCGACCGTGCCGCCGACGAGGTCGTTCATCGCCGGGCCCGTGCCGCGATAGGGCACGGTGGTGAGCTGCACGTTCAGCGCCGACTGGAAGAGCAGGCCGCAGAGATGGCTGGCCGCGCCCACGCCGGCATTGGCGAGGTTGATGCCCTGGCCCTCGCGGCGGACCAGCGTCACGAGCTCCTGCAGGTTGTTGGCCGGGAGGTTCCGCTTGCCGATGATGGTCATCGGCACCTCGGTGATGAGGCCGACCGGCTCGAAGCCGTTGATCGGGTCGTAGGCGAGACGGCGGTACAGCGTCGGGATGGTGCTCATGCCGATGTGGTGGATGAGCAGGTTGTAGCCGTCGGGCCGGGCCACGGCCGTGCGCTGGGCGCCGAGCGTGCCGCCGGCGCCGCCGACATTCTCGACCACGACGGTCTGGCCGAGGTCGCGGCCCATCTGCTCGGAGACGAGGCGGGCGACGGTGTCGGTCGGGCCGCCCGCCGCGAAGGGGACGATCACGGTGATGGTGCGGGTGGGGTAGTTCTGGGCCTGGGCCGGGAGGGCAAAGGCAGCCATTGCGGCAGCGGCCAGCGCGGGCAGGATGCGCCGGTTGAGGCGGGACATGGTTTCCTCCATCAAGGGGATCGTTCGGCAGGACTTGGGTCGGTTTTGATCATCGGACGCAACCTTTGCAATGGCTAAACGCATGACCGCGCAGGAAGCAATTGTGAATCCGTCTCGCCTGCGGGGCATGGCGGAGCCATGAGGGTGACCGCGGAGGAATTGCTGCAGCGCGGCATCGACCGGCACCGCGCCGGGCGGGTGGAGGAGGCCGAGGGCCTCTACCGCCGGGCGCTGCGGCTGGCGCCGGGCCATCCGGATGCGGAGAACCTGCTGGGCATCTGCGCGCGGCAGAAGGGCGACCTGAAGGCGGCCCTCTCCCATGCGGCGCGGGCGGTGGCGGCGGTGCCGGATTCCGCGCTGTTCCAGGCCAATCATGGAGCCGCGCTGGCCGAGGCGGGACGGCTCGGCGAGGCGATCGGCGCGCTGCGGCGGGCGCTGGCGCTGAACCCCGCCGACGCGATGAGCCTGCGCAACCTGGGACAGGCGATGACGGCGGCCGGCCAGGCGCGCGAGGCGATGGAGCCGCTGCGCGAGGCGGTGCGCCTGTCCGATGCCCCCGAGGCCTGGCTGGCCCTGGCCCATGCGGCGCGCGAGGCGGGCGAGGCCGAGGCGGCGCGGGAGGCGGCCGCGCAGGTGAAAGGTCCGCTGGCCGAGCAGGCCGGGTTCCTGCTGGCGGGGCTCGGCGCGGCGCCGATGCCCGCGCGGGCCCCGGCCGCCTATGTGCGCGAGCTCTTCGATGCCTTCGCGCCCCGCTTCGACGCGGAGCTGGAGGGCGCGCTCGGCTACCGGACGCCGGCGCTGCTGGCGGGGATGCTGGAGGGTGTCTCGCCGGGGCGCGTGCTGGACCTGGGGTGCGGGACCGGCCTCTCGGGTGTCGCGCTGAAGCCGTTCGCCACGCGGCTGGAGGGGCTGGACCTCTCGCCGCGCATGCTGGCCGAGGCGCGGGCGCGCGGGATCTACGACGCGCTGCACGAGGCGGATCTGCTGGAGTTCCTGCCGCGCCGGCCGGCGGCCTGGGACGTCGTCGCCGCGGCCGACGTGCTGAACTACCTGGGCGATCTCGGCCCGGCCTTCGCGGCGATCCGCACGGCGCTGAAGCCCGGTGGGACGGCCGTCTTCAGCCTGGAGGCGGGCGAGGCGGAGGTCGCGCTGGGGGAGGGGCTGCGGTTCCGGCACAACGCGGACCACGCGGCGGGGCTGGCGGAGGCGGCGGGACTCGCGGTGGCCGCGCGGCAGGAGGCCGTGCTGCGCCGGGAGAAGGGGGCGGATGTGGCGGGGGTGCTGTTCCGCGTCGGCGGGTGAGGGGGCGCTCAAACCCAGTTCTCCCGGAAAGGGCGCGGGATGTAGCGGCGGCCTCCTGCGAGGGTGTGGAGGGTCTTGAGGCCGCGCAGGAAGTCGAGGGCGGCCTGTTTGTTGCGGCGCCATTCCGAAAGTCGTCGCTCGATGGGCAGCTTCAGGATGATTTCGGACAAATCGGGATCGGCGACCATCCAGGGCGGGCCCGGCAGGGCGCGCAGGAGCTTGAGGCGTCGGGCGAGCCAGATGAGGCGCAGGCCGCGCAGGCGGATGGCGCGGCGGGCGGCGCGGCAGATGTAGCCCTCAAGGCGGCGCAGGAGGTGATCCTTCGGCGCGGCGGCGAGCGCTCGGAGCAGCCGCTCCCAGAGCCCGGCATGGGTGAGGCGGCGGAAGTGGCGCGAGATGGTGTCAGGTTTGCCGTATTCCTCGGGGAGCTCCCCACAGGGGCCCTCGGTGGCGGCTACGCGGAAGAAGGCGTCAAAATGGGCGCGCAGGTCACAGGGGCGGCCGCGGGTGGTGTCGGGGAGGTGGGGGAGGAGGGCGTGCCACTCCTCGTCGGTGAGCGGGGCGTGGGGGATGATGAGACGCGCGGGCGGGCGGGGCCTGGGGCCGCGGGGGCGGATGTAGGGCTCGCGGAGGCAGGCGGGGAGGAGGTGGCGGAGGGACATCCGCCACGATAGGAAACATGCGCGAACAAATCAAGAACTTATCGTATTCGTGGCACCTTCGCTCTTTCTCTTCGATGCGGACGACTATATTCTAATCGAGGATGCGCATGGGGTAGTCGATATCCAGAATGGTCGAGGATTTATCGAAAGCTGGAGAACCTCGGGCCCATTCGAGCCGTTGGGTAATGGCCTTCAGGTCCGGTGCAGCGTAAACAAAGCGTTCATCATAGCGAAGGTAAAGCGTCTCGAAGAATCGCTCGATTCTGAGTGGACTGTCCGTAGCAGGATAAGCCGGCAATAGGGCGCCCAGGTCGGCATCCGCCATCTCAACCAAAGCAAGGGAGACCGCCTCGTATCGAGACACATCATTTCGGATGCCGCGCCGTCCGGTTAGTTCCCGAAGCGCCGAATGAAAGCGAATAATACTTTCTACTGGTTCTCCGCCGAGCGCCATCGCAACATCATTGGCCTTGAGCTGTCGAGCAGGGGAATTGGGCACTTCACCGGCAATGGTCGCCGCTTCCTCAATCTGCCGATTTGCTCGGATCACGAAAAGATAGCCGAACACCATAGCCGGATAAGTGATGTGCAGGTTAGTGCACTCGCCGATCGTCTCTTCCATTCGATTGGTGAGATTACGAAACGCCCCGGTCATGCCCTTGCATGAGATCGCGAGAACCGGCCCCAGGCCGCGCTTATTAACCACCACATCAACATTCTTAGTCTTGAGCCCGCCCAATACCGTCGCTTCGCCGCCTTCGGCGACGGCAGGATCGTAGCTGAGCTGCCATTTGCCCTTGTGTTTGCGGAAGGTGAACGGAGGTCGAGGCGTAATCTCGTCAGGACGGAAGCCGCCTTCGATAACCAGCCGACAAGCCACGTACCAGTGTAGGGGTTTGATGTGCTGCTGGCTCTGCGTCGCGCCCTCGTAAGAAGCGAAATGCGCCAGTGCGGCATGCTGGCTAGTGAACTGACAAGTCTTGGGGAAGAGTGGATCCTCGGTCGGCTGCACGGAAGGGTTGGTTTCGTCCGGCAATTCGGGATCGGGGATCGGTTCAGACATAGTGTCGCCACTGCCGCATCGTCATCACGGCGTCCGCCAGGGCCTTTCCCGAGAGCTCCGGTAGCATTTCATCGGCTGGCACCAGTATCTGTGTTGCTTCACGAGGTTCCAGTTTCAACATGCCACCACCGAGTGGATGCCCCTCAATTTCTCGGCTGAGCGCGGAGAAGTCGCTTGTCCAGGATGCAGCCACCCGCTTCATTGCAGCGGCATCGCGGACATGCACGCAATGGATCGAATTCGTGCAGGTGGCACCACCGGCGTTGCGCACGAGACTGGCGGAGATGCCTGACATGTAACTCAGGAAGTAGTCGGGTTGATGCACGTCGGGGACTGAGAACCAGGGATCACGCATCCGGCATTTATAAGCTTCCCTTGCTTCAAGTCCCGCTTCAGTGTCGAGATATCGTTGTACTGTCTTTGGCAGAGCGGAGAGCGTGGTCTTCGGTAGCCGCAGGAGCATGAAGGGCTCATCTGCAACTCGCCACGTCTCAAGAGTTTGCTCCGTGAGTTGCTGCGCCGGCAACGCCCGTCCGTTCCGTACGGTGGGGTGCAGCAGGTCAGGCGGAATACGGAGCTCTTCCGCGGAAGAGGGCTTCAGGTGGAAGAAATCGTTGGCACCAGAGACGTAGCCAATGCCGATCTTTGCGGCAGTACCGAAACGCAACGACTTGGGATGCTTAGCCACGCGACGATAGATCGACCGGATGGACGCAGGGAGCACGAAGGGCCGCAGGCGCCTTCTCCAGATATCTCGCCATTCGCGAACCGGGACATCTTCGCCACTGACGGGGGGCTGCACCATTTGATCTGGTTCAAAACGATCGAGTGCGGTGAAGCGGATGCGGTCCGTGCGCCCGCTATAGCCCCGGGCCGACAGAAGCCAGCAATCTTCAGATAGGTCGGGGAACAATTTAGCGCGGACGGCCACGAGATGAACCTCGTGGAAGTTTGCGACCAAATATTCCATGAGAGGCGCAGCATAGGGCGCGTGACCAATCTCCGCCGGTACGACGAAGGCCATTCGACCACCGGGCTTAAGCAGGCTGGCGGTGGTGACCAGGAATGGTGCCCAGGACGAAGTAAGGCCGCTGAAGTCGGCGCCGAGTTGGCGACAAAGTCCTAGCGCGTGGTTCCGCACCACCCCTTTGAAGGTTTGGTAACGTATGAAGGGTGGGTTGCCGGCCGCACACTCGAACCGCTCGGAGGTTTCGCTCGCCCACGTGAAGAACTCCCCCTCGTGAACCAGCGCCCAGGGAGCTCGTTCCATGGCCGCTGCGGCGGCTCCCACATCTTGCTCGATGCCGACGCTGTGCCTGTGCGCCGCGAGGAAGCGCCCATCTCCGCAGGAGGGATCCAGCATTCGATCGGAGGAACTTTGGATCGCCCAACTCACGAGAGCGGCTACAACCGAGTCTGGTGTGAAATAGGCGCCGCTATGCTTTTGACTAAGCAGGACCATAAACTCCGCCTTGAATGGAAATGGTGAGCATCATCCAGCGCGAATCGGGACAGAATCGTCCGTAGGCGACTTGCATAAGGAGCGAAGACACGGCCGTCGAGCATCACCTTGCATGTCTCGGATTGCTTTGGCCTTAAAGCCTCCGCAACGGCACCCGCCAGGCCAGCACCGTCGCCACCCCCAGCAGCACCGCCGCCGCCGCGAACATCGCCCTAAACCCGCCCGACAGCCCCGCCGCCATCGCCGTCCGGTCCTGCTCGGCTAGCGCCGCCAACGCCTCCCGCCCGCCCCGCATGGCCTTCGCGAAATCCGCCGCCAGCGGGGCATCCGCCAGCGTGAAGGCCCCGAAGATCACCGTGCTCAGCAGCGCCGTCCCCGTCGCCGAGCCCAGGTTCCGCGTAACTGCACCGAGGCCGTGGCCACGCCGATCCGGCTCACTCCTGCCGCCGCCTGGATCGTCGTCTGCACCGCGGGGAGGAGCAGCCGTAGCCGAAGCCACTCGGCGTGAGCGTGCTGACGCCGGGCGCGGGAGAAGGCCGCAGCGGATCGTCGATGCGCCTCTTCGCCCGGCGCATCCGGCATCAGGCAGGGATCGAGCCTGTCCGGCGCCCGGCTGGCGTCCTCTGCCTTGGCCCGAACCGGCCGGACATCGCGTCAGACCAAGCTACGGCGATGGAGGCATCGCGGGGTCCAGCAGCATCTGTTCGAGGGCGGCCGAGGGCATGGGCTTGCCGAACAGATAGCCCTGCCCAAGCCCGCAGCCGAGCCTGGCGAGCTCGGAGGCCTGGGCGCGGGTCTCCACCCCCTTGGCCAGCAGCGTCATGCCCAGGCCGTTCGCCATTTCCACCAGGCCTCTCAACACGGCCTCCCCGCCGCTTCCGGGCGAAAGCCGATCCACCAGGCTCTTGTCGGCCTTGATGAGATCCGCGGGGACATGCAGCAGGTGCGTCAGGGGGGCAGAGCCCAGGCCGAAATCATCGAGCGCGATGCGCAGGCCCTCCGCGCGCAACCGCTCGACCGTCCCGATGATTCTCCGATCGTCGTCGTCCAGATAGACGGTCTCGGTCACATTGAGGACGATCTGGCCGAGCGGCACCCCATGCTGCGAAAACGCGCCCAGGATCCGCTCGCACAGGCCATCCCGCTCGAAATCGGCCCGGGACAGGTTCACGGCGACATGCTGCAGCCGGATGCCCCGGTCGAGCCATCGGCGCATGTCGCGGGCCACCAGCTCCAGCATGCGATCGGTGACATGGGGCGCCGCCTGAGGGGCCCGCATCGCCGGGGCCAGTTCATCGGCGGAAATGATGTTGCCATGCGGGGCGCGGACACGAAACAGAGCCTCCACGCCGATCACCTCGCCGGTGTCCAGCTGGGCCAGCGGCTGGTAATGCGCCTCCGCCCGATCCTCGGAGAGGGCGCGGTTCGTGGTGTGCAGCGCCTGGAAGCGCCGCCTGGTGATCGTCGCCAGCTTTTCGGCGAAGGGGACGAAGCCGCCTCTGCCGGCCTCCTTCGCGTGCCGCAGCGCCAGTTCCGCCTGCCAGCGCAGGATCTCCGGCTCGGCGAACTGCAGGGGATGGAAAGTCGCGCCGCCGCAGCTGAGGGTGGCCCTGACGGGATAGCCGTCGCACGCGATGGCGTATTGCATGGAGGCGAGGATCCGCTCGGCGATGCCCGACATGATCCCGGCGGAGGCCAGGTCCTCCAGGAGAACGGCGAACTCGCCGCCATGAACCCGGAAGGCCCGCCCGGGCGAGACCCCTCGCACGATGCGCTGCGCCACTCCCCGGATCAGGGCATCGCCTATCGTATAGCCATGCTCGTCGTTGACGTCCCGCAGGCGGTCGATATCGAGGAGGATAAGCCCGACCTTCCGGCCGGCGCTGGCGGCCTGGGAGATGGCTCTCTCCAGGCCGGCCCGGTTGCCGAGGCCGGTGAGCGTGTCGAGGTAGTTCAGGCGGAAGTTCTCGGCGCGGATCTCCCGCCGGTCGAGCAGGATGGCCGACAGATCGGTGCATTCGTGGACGACGCGCTCTTCGTCCGCGGTGGGGCCACGGCTGTCCCGATAGTAGAAGCCGAAAGCGCCGATGACGCGCTCGTCGCCGCCGACGATCGGGCTCGACCAGCAGGCTCTCAGGCCGAGCGGCTCGGCCATGGACTTGTAGGGCGCCCAGCGGTGGTCGGCGGAGATGTCGGTGACGGCGACCGGCTTGCGCAAATACGCGGCGGACCCGCAGGAGCCGACTTCCGGGCCGATCGGAATGCCGTCGAGGGCGGCGGAATATTGATTGGGGAGGCTGGGCCCGGCGAGCGGATGCAGGCGCCCCGCCGGATCGATGGTGACCATCGAGCACAGGACGCCTGGGGAAAAAATTTCGGCCTCCCGGCAGATGCGGTCGGCGGTTGCTTCGACGGGCTCATCGTTGGAGAGCATCTTCAAGATGGATTGTTGAAGGTGTGTCAGCATCCGGTCGCCGCCCCACGATAAGAATTATCACATGGCATTGTTTTAGCATGCTCGATGAGGGCGCGCGTCGTCTTTCGCTCCCTCCGGACCATCGCGGAAGCGTGGCGAGACGCGGGCCAGCGCGCCAGAGGGCGGAGCTGCGCGGCGATCCTTGTTCCGGAGCGGCGTTTCCTCGCGGACTGTCGGCATCAGAGCCTTCTCAACGGCACCCGCCAAGCCAGCACCGTCGCCACGCCCAGCAGCACCGCCGCCGCCGCGAACATCGCCCGGAACCCGCCGGACAGCCCCGCCGCCATCGCCGTCCGATCCTGCTCGGCCAGGGCCGCCAGCGCCTCGCGCCCGCCCCGCATCGTCTCCGCGAAATCCGCCGCCAGCGGGGCATCCGCCAGCGTGAAGGCCCCGAAGATCACCGTGCTCAGCAGCGCCGTCCCCGTGGCCGAGCCCAGGTTGCGCGTGAACTGCACCGAGGCCGTGGCCACGCCGATCCGGCTCACCCCCGCCGCCGCCTGGATCGTCGTCTGCACCGCGGGGAAGGAGCAGCCGTAGCCGAAGCTCGCGATCGCCAGCAGCCAGGGCAGGGCGCTGAGCGGGATGGCGTCCAGCGCGAAGCTGAAGGCGCTCAGCGTGAGCGTGCTGACGCCGAGCATGACCGAGGGCAGCGCCATGTTCCGGCCCGTCCGCGCCACGAACTGGCCGGAGATCAGCGCGCCGAGCCCGCCGGCAAGGCTCGTCGGCAGCATCATGACGCCCACCGTCGCGAGGGGCACGCCGCGGACCACGCTGAAGTAGAGCGGCATGAAGGAGATCATCGAGACCATGACGCCCGCCACGCAGGCGGAGCAGAGGTTGGTGCGCCAGATCACGGGGTCGGTCGCCAGCCAGGCGGGCAGCAGCGGGTCGTCCGTGCGGGTCTCGACGCGCATCAGGAGGAGCAGCGCGGCCAGGGCCACGGCGGCGATGGGCAGGGCGGTCAGCAGGGCCTCGGTGCTCAGGCGCTGCACGCGGTCCAGCACCAGGACCAGCGCCGTCACGAAGATCGTGAAGAGCAGGGTGCCCGGCGCGTCGAAGCGGAAGGAGCCGCTCTGGGGGCCGTGGCGGGGGAGGCGCAGCGCGCCGAGGACGCCGAGGCCGACGAAGGGCAGGCCGGCCAGGAAGACCCATTGCCAGCCCCAGTGCTGGGTCAGCCAGCCGCCGGCCAGCGGGCCCATGGCGGAGGCGCTCATGAAGCAGGCGACGAGATAGCCCTGGTAGCGGCCGCGCTCGCGCGGCGCCACGCTCTCGCCGACCAGGGCGTTGGCGAGGGTGAGCAGGGCGCCGCCGCCGAAGCCGTGCAGGATGCGCGCGAGGAGAAGGGTCTCGAAGCTCGGGGCGAAGCCGGCGGCGAGCGAGCCCACGGCCTGCACGCCGAAGGCGAGGAGGAGGATGCGGCGGCGGCCATAGGCGTCGCCGAGCTTGCCGACGATGGGGGCGGCGATGGTGGCGGCGATGAGATAGGCCACCACCACCCAGGACATGCGCTCCACCACGCCGAAATGCGCGGCCATGGCGGGCAGGGCGGTGGCGGTGATGGTCTGGTCGATGGAGGAGATGAAGATGGCGACGCCGACCGCGGGAAAGGCCCGGAAGAAGGCGGCGCGGGAAGCGGAATGATCCATCGGGGTCAGCTTGCCAGCCTTCGGCTGGCTTGCCTTCCCCCTCACACCACCGCGTGGCGCCCCATTTCCAGGAACTTCTCGCGGCGCCGGGCCTTGAGCGTGGCGCCGTCCAGCGGCAGCAGCGGCTCCAGCGCGGCCCAGACGGCGTCGCCCACGGCCTCCAGGGTCGCGCCCTGGTCGCGATGTGCGCCGCCCAGGGGCTCGGCGATCACGGCGTCGATGAGGGCGAGGCGCTTCAGGTCCTCGGCGGTGAGCTTCAGCGCCTCGGCGGCGGTCGGCGCCTGGGCGGCGTCGCGCCAGAGGATGGAGGCGCAGCCCTCGGGTGAGATCACGGAGTAGATGGCGTGCTCCAGCATCAGGATGCGGTCGGCCGCCGCCAGCGCGATGGCGCCGCCGGAGCCGCCCTCGCCGATGATGGTGGCCACGAAGGGCACAGGGGCGGAAAGCCCGGCCTCGATGGAGCGGGCGATGGCCTCGGCCTGGCCGCGCGCCTCGGCCTCGATGCCGGGGAAGGCGCCGGAGGTGTCGACGAAGGAGAGGATGGGCATGCCGAAGCGGCCGGCCAGCTCCATGATCCGGCGCGCCTTGCGGTAGCCCTCGGGCTTGGCCATGCCGAAATTGTGCTGCACGCGGGTCTCGGTGTCGTGGCCCTTCTCGGTGCCGAGGACGGCCACGGCGCGGCCGCGGAAGCGCCCGAGGCCGCCGATGATCGCGGCGTCGTCGGCGAAGGCGCGGTCGCCGGCCAGTGGGGTCCATTCGGTGATGAGGGCCTGCACGTAGTCCAGGCATTTGGGACGGTCGGGGTGGCGGGCCACCTGGGCCTTCTGCCAGGGGGTGAGCTTGGCATAGGTGGCGGCGAGCAGCTTCTCGGCCTTGTCGCGCAGCTTCGCGACCTCGTCGGCCACGTCGATGCCGCCGGCATCGGTGGTCCGGCGGAGCTCCTCGACCTTGCCTTCCAGCTCGGCGATGGGTTTTTCGAAATCCAGGAAATGGCGCATGGTCGGCCCGTCTAGCCCAAAGCCCGCCCCGCGGAAACCGGGCGGTCCACTTGGCGGTCCGGGCGCCCGGACATAGAGTGCGCGCCCTTTGATCTCCGCCAGGAACAAGAAATGCCCGCGCTTGCTGCCCGTCTCGCCAATGTGAAGGTTTCCGCCTCGGTCGCCATGTCGATCAAGGCCCGCGAGCTGGCCGCCCAGGGCGTGAAGGTGATCGGGCTCACCACGGGCGAGCCGGACTTCGCCACGCCCCGCCATGCGATCGAGGCGGCCTACAAGGCGGCGCTGGACGGGCAGACCAAGTATCCGCCCCAGGGCGGGACGCCGGCGCTGAAGGCGGCCGTGCAGCGCAAGTTCAAGCGCGACAACAAGCTCGACTTCACGATGGACGAGATCCTCGTCACCAACGGGGGCAAGCAGTCCATCTTCAACGCCTTCATGGCGACGATCGATCCCGGCGACGAGGTGGTGATCCCCTCGCCCTACTGGGTCAGCTACGCCGACATGGCCAAGGTGGCCGGCGGCGTGCCGGTAACGGTGAGCTGCCCGCAGAACAACGGCTTCAAGATCCGGCCGGAGGACCTCGACGCCGCCATCACGCCGAAGACCAAGTGGGTGATGCTGAATTTTCCCAACAATCCGACGGGCGCGGCCTGCTCGCGCGCGGAGATGAAGGCGCTGGCCGAGGTGCTGCTGAAGCATCCGGACGTCTGGGTCATGACGGACGACATGTACGAGCACCTCGTCTACGACGATTTCGAGTTCTGCACGATCGCCGAGGTCGAGCCGCGGCTGAAGGACCGCACGCTCATCATCAACGGCGCGTCCAAGACCTATGCGATGACGGGCTGGCGCATCGGCTTCTGCGCGGGCCCGGCGGCGCTGATCAAGGGCATGTTCAACATGCAGGGCCAGACCACGGCGGGCGTCTCCACCGTGGGCCAGGCGGCCGCGGCGGCGGCGCTCGACGGGCCACAGGAGCTGGTGAAGGAGCGGGCCGCGGAATACCGCGCGCGGCGCGACATGGTCGTGGAGATGCTGAACCAGGCGCCCGGCATCGCCTGCCACAAGCCCGAGGGCGCCTTCTACGTCTTCCCGAACGTCGCCGGCTGCATCGGCAAGACGACGAAGGGCGGCAGGAAGATCGAGAACGACACGGACTTCGCCTTCGCCCTGCTGGACGAGGCGCATGTGGCCGTGGTGCAGGGCGCGGCCTATGGCATGTCGCCCTATGTGCGCATCAGCTACGCGACCGACATGGAGAGCCTGCGCGACGGCTGCACGCGTATCCAGGAGTTCTGCAAAGGTCTTTCCTGATGCCGTCCGATGACCGGAGGGCGTCTTCGCCCGGAGGTCTGAATCGGCCGGCCGGCACGATGCCGTCCGATGACCGGAGAGCGCCTTCGCCCGGAGGTCTGAATCGGCCGGCCGACACGATGCCGTCCGATGACCGGAGGGCGGTTTCGCCCGGAGGTCTGAATCGGCCGGCCGAAGACACGATGCTTCGCGTCGGCACCGATGCCGACACCGATGCCTACATCCGCCTGATCGGCGACGCCTGGTCCGAGTTTCCGGGCGTCGTCTTCGACGTGGATGCCGAGCTGCCGGAGCTGCGTGCGCTCGCCACCTATTTTTCCGAGAAGGGCGGCACGCTCTGGCTGGCCGAGGGGGCGGCCAAGGGGGAAAGCCTTCCGCTCGGCATGGTCGCCACGCGCCCCATGCGCGAGGACGGCGCCTGGGAGATCTGCCGCATGTACGTGGCCAAGGCCGCGCGCGGCACGGGTCTCGCGCACCGGCTGCTCGACACGGCCGAGGCGCATGCACGCGACCACGGCGCCGAGCGCATGGTCCTCTGGACGGACACGCGCTTCAACGCCGCGCATGCCTTCTACGAGAAGCGCGGCTATGTCCGGCAGGGCGCCATCCGCATCCTGGACGACCTCTCGAAATCCCTGGAGTTCCGCTACGCCAAGCCTGCGCGCGGCCTCGTCGTCGAGGCGCTGGACGCGGCCGCCGCGGCCAGCGCGGAACGTCGCTTCTCGGAGATCCTGGTGGCCTGCGTGGCCGACGGCGCCTTCGTGAGCTTCCTGCCCCCGCTTGCGATGGAGAAATCGCGCGCCTTCTGGAAGCGCACCTCCTCCGAGGTGGCGCAGGGGCATCGCGTGCTGCTCGGCGCCTGGGTGGAGGGCGCGCTGGTCGGTACCGTGCAGCTCGACCTCGCGACGCCCGAGAATCAGCAGCACCGCACGGAGCTGGTGAAGCTGCTGGTCGATCCTGCCTATCGCAAGCGCGGCGTCGGCGAGGCGCTGATGCGCCGGGCGGAGCAGACCGCGCTGCGCCTCGGCCGTCGGCTGATCACCCTCGACACGCGGGCCGATGCCGATGGCGAGAAGCTCTACCGCCGTCTCGGCTGGAGCGAGGGGGGCTACATCCCCGATTTCGCCCAGGATGCGACCGGCCAGGGCTACGCCACGCGCTTCTTCTTCAAACGTCCGGAATGACCTCGCGGTCGTAGACCGGCGCGGCCGTCGCCGTTTCCGAAGGCACGCGCGCGACGAGAAAAGCCGCCGCCTGCCGCGCCCCGTCCTCCATGAGCCGGCGCATCTGGCCCGCGCTGCGGTCGAGCTTGCTCTCGTAGTCGAGCGAGGCCTGCAGCTCCGGCGACATCTCGATGAGCGGCATGTGGTAGGGCATCTCGCGCTCATAGGCGAAGCGGCGGGGGATGCGGATCATGTGCCGCACCGGGCTTCGTTCCAGGAATTCAGGCCGGAAGGCGTCCTGCAGGAAGAGGTCGTTGAACTTCGCGATCGCGGAGAGCTGGTGGAAGAGCGAGATGTTGCCGTAGAGCTCGTTGCGCCGGTCGGTGATCTCGTCGGGGCGCGTCGGGACGCGGTTTGATGTCGTGGGGTTGATCTTCACCACCCAGATCTCGTCCGGGATGTTTCCCGCGCCCACGATCTCCTGCCGCACCAGCTCGCCGACCGGCGGGTTGTCGGAGAAGAGCCCGTCCCAGTACATGCCGCCGTCGCCGACATCCACCGCCTGGAACAGCTCCGGCACGGCGGCCGAGGCCATCAGGTGCTCGACGCGGATGGCGCCGTCGCGCGAGGTGAACTCGCGCATGCGCCCGCTCAGGATGTCCACCGCGCCGATGAGCAGCACGGGGCTCGCCTCGCGGGGGATGGCGGCCATCGCCTCCACGTCCAGGTGCTTGCGCAGCAGCGTCGCGAAGTCCGCGTATTCGGCCCGCAGCAGCGGGCCGAAGGCCGCCATCGCGGCCCGCAGGCCCGGCGAGTAGGGCGTCGTGTTCATCACGGGGATGTTGCCGCGCGAGGCCAGCCGCAGCATGGCGAGCAGCCCGTCGTTGAAGGCCTGCTCGCTCGGCAGCTGCGCCGTATTGTCCGTCCAGAAGGCCTCCAGCCGGCGCCAGGGCTCGGGCTCGCGCAACTGCAGGCCGCACCAGGCGAGCGTGGCGCAGATGGCGCCGCCCGAGGCGCCGGAGAGGCTCACGATCTCGAACTCCTCCTGCACGCCCGCGCGCAGCAGATGCGAGAGCACGCCCGCGGTGAAGGCGGTCTGGCTGCCGCCGCCCTGGCAGGCGATGGCGATCTTCGTCTTGCCAGTCACGAATGATTCCTCACGGAAGGCTCCAACGGGTGTCCTTCCGCGCTAGGCTCGATGGCCGCGGGCTGTCCACCGCGCAACGATGACAAGAGGCCGACATGATCCAACCCGCCTGGGTCCGCGCCATGGCCGCCTACAACAGCGAGATGAACCGGCGGACCTATGCCGCGGCCGGCACGCTCCCCGACGCGGAGCGGCGCGCCGATCGCGGCGCCTTCTTCGGCGGCATCCACGCCACGCTGAACCACCTGGTCTGGGGCGACCGCATCTGGATGAGCCGCTTCGACGGCTGGGAGGCGCCCTCGGCCAGCATCCCCGGCAGCACCACGCTCCACGCGGACTGGGACGAGCTTTCGTCGGTGCGGCGCGGGCTGGACGCCGACATCGAGGCCTGGGCGGCCAGGCTCACCCAGGAGGCGCTCGACGAGGAACTGGTCTGGTTCAGCCGCAGCATGCAGCGCGAGCGGCGCGATCCGCGCTGGCTGGCGATCACGCATTTCTTCAATCACCAGACGCATCATCGCGGCCAGGTTCACGCCCTGCTGACGCGGGCTGGCGCAAAGCCCCAGGACACGGATCTCACGGCAGTGGTCCGCCGCGATTCCTGGTCCTGACGGCAAATCGGACCTCCCCATCGCGGCAAGGCTTAGGTTCAATGCCGTGGGGGAGTATCGAGATGCTGGAATCAGTCTGGGCGCGTACGATGGCCGCCTACAACAGCGAGATGAATCGCCGCATCTTCGGGGCCGCGGCGATGCTCGACGAGGATGAGCGGCGTGCCCATGGCGGCGCCTTCTTCGGCAGCATCCACCGCACGCTCAGCCACGTGCTCTGGGCCGACATCAACTGGATGAGCCGCTTCGACGGCTGGGAGAAGCCGGGCGGCGGCGTCGCCGGCAGCCCCGACTTCGCGCCCGGATGGGAGGCGATGCGCCGCGCGCGCGAGGCGGCGGATGCGGGCATCGAGGCCTGGGCGAGCCGGCTGACGGCGGGCGAGATGGCGCGCGACTTCACCTGGTTCAGCGGCAACAGCCAGGCGGAGGTCACGCGCCCGCTCTGGCTGCTGATCGCGCACATGTTCAACCATCAGACGCATCACCGCGGGCAGGTTCACGCGCTGCTCACGCGCGCGGGCGTGCGGCCGGAGGCGACGGACCTGCCCTGGATCGTCGAGCGCGAGCCGGCATGAACGGGGGCTCGCCAGCGGCGAGACGCAGGATATAGCATGCCTCGCCGCCCCAGAACGCGGCCAATCCCAGGGAGAACATCACATGCGCCTGTTCCAACTCGGCCTCGTCACGGGGCTGCTGGCCGCCACGCCGGCTTTCGCGCAGGCGCCCGAGGGGGCCTCGGTCACCCGCACCACGACCGCCACCGCCGTCGTGGAATCGATCGACCACACCACGCGCCAGGTGGTGCTGCGCGGCGAGGACGGCTCGCTCGAGACCATCGTGGCCGGGCCCCGGGTGCGCAACCTCGCGCAGGTCCGCGCGGGCGACACCGTGGTGCTGGAATTCGGCGAGGCGCTGATCGTGGCGCTCGCCAATCCGGCCGACGGCGCGGCGCCGGCCGCGGCAGGCGCCGCCGAGGCGCGCACGGCCCGCGGCCAGCTGCCCGGCGTGGGCGCCGCGGAGGGGGTGCGCGCGCGCGTGACCATCAATTCGGTGAACCGGCGCACCGGCGCGGTGACCTTCACCGGGCCGTCGGGCGTGCAGCGCACGGCACGGCCGCAGCAGCGCGAGATGATCGACTTCGCGCGCTCGCTGCGGCCCGGCCAGCAGGTGGACATCGTCTATGGCCGGAGCGTCGCGCTCCGCGTGGAGCCGATGCGGCGGTAGGATGTTCCCTGGCGATCGGATTCGCGCCTCCGGGCCTTCGCCCTTCGGCGATCCGATCGCTACCCGTCCAGCCGGATGCCGAGCTCGCGGATGAGCGGCCGCCAGACGGCGTTCTCGCGCTGCACGAACTCGGCCATCCGGGCGGGGTCGCGCAGCACCGGCTCGGCGCCGGTGTCCTGGAACTGGCGCGCGGCGTCGGGGCTCTGGATCGCCTCGTTCAGCAGCGCGGAGAGCCGCGCCACGATCGGCGCCGGCGTGCCCGCGGCCACCGACAGCCCCTGCCAGCCATAGGCGACCGTGTCGGGCATGCCGAGCTCGATGCCCGTCGGCACGTCCAGGGCCCGCGGCGTGCGCGCCTCGCCCATCACCACGAGGCCGCGCGCGCGGCGGTCGGCGAGGAAGGGCGTGGCGTTGGTCACGTCGGCGATGGCGCAATCCACCTGGCCGCTCAGCAGGTCCTGCATGACGGCGGGCATGCCGCGATAGGGCACATGCGTCGCGTTCAGGCCGGAGCGGCGCTTCAGCACCTCCATGGCGAGCTGGTGCGGCGAGGCGACGGCGGGGGTGGCATAGGTGACGGCGCGCGTGCGCGAGGCGGCGAGAATCTGGGAGAAATCCTGGATGGGGCTCTCGTTGCGCACGAGCAGCAGCAGCGGGAAGCGGCCGATGAAGCCGACGCTGATGAGGTCCCTGTCGGGATCGAAGGGCAGGCGGCTGTAGAGCGCGGGGTTGTAGACCAGCACGCCGTTGTCGACGTGGAGCAGCGTGTGGCCGTCGGCGGGGGCGCGGATGACGGCCTCGGTGGCGACGATGGCGCCGCCGCTCGGCCGGTTCTCGATCACGACGTTCTGGCCGAGCGCCGGCGTCATGAGGCGGCCGAGGAGGCGGGCGAAGATGTCGCTGGCGCCGCCCGGCGGATAGCCCACCACCCATCGCACGGGACGGTCGGGCTGCCAGGCCTGGGCGCGCGCCTGGCGCGTGGCGAGGGCGGTGCCGGCGAGAAGACCGAGATCGCGGCGGCGGAGCATGCGGGAGTCCTTCGAGGGTGCGGTGCGAAGCCTCGGGCAGCGTCGGGCGGGCTTCAATCCTTTTCTGGCAGGACCGGCGGCCGCGCGAGGCCTTCCGCGCGCAGGCGCTCCACCAGCGCGCCGAGCCGTGCGCGCCTGTAGGCGGCCACATCCATGCCCTGATAGTCCAGAAACCCCTGGCCGGCGGCGAGGCCGGTGCGGCCCTCGCGCATGTTGCGCTCGATGATCTCCGGCGCGGCGTAGCGCGGGCTGTGCAGCGCCCCGCTGAGGTAGCGACTCGCATGGTAGAGGATGTCGCCGCCGCCCCAGTCGATGAACTCGAGGATGCCGAGCACGCCGAAGCGGAAGCCGAAGCCGTATTTCACGGCCTTGTCGATGTCGGCGGCGCTGGCCACGCCCTCCTCCACCATGCGTGCGGCCTCGTTCATCGCGAGCGCCTGGATGCGCGGCACGATGAAGCCGGGGCTCGGCGCGCAGATCACGGGGACCTTGCCGATGGCCTCGAGCACGGCGTTGAGGCGCGCGGTGACCTCGGGCCGCGTGGAGCGGCCCGGCGAGACCTCCACCAGCGGCACGATATAGGCCGGGTTCAGCCAGTGCGCGTTCAGGAAGCGCTCGGGCTCGGCGACGATGAAGGAGAGGTCGTCCACCAGGATGGTGGAGGTGGTGGAGGCGAGGATGGCGTCCGACCGCATCAGCGCGGAGGCGCGGGCGAGCGCGTCGCGCTTGGTCTCGACGACCTCGGGCACGCCCTCGAAGACGATGTCGGCCTCGGCCAGCGCGGGGGCGGCGTCGCTTTCCGGCACGACGGCGACGCGCGACATGATCGCCGTGACATCGGCGGCGTCGAAGAGGCCGAGATCGGCGAGCGCCGTCAGCGTGGTGCGGACCTCCGACAGCGCGGATTTCGCGAGCTCCACGAAGGCGTCGCGCTCGCGCGGCTTGAAGTCGAGGATGGCGACCTCGTGCCCCGCATAGGCGAAGCACACCGCGATGCCGCGGCCCATGCGGCCGGCGCCGAGACAGAGGATGCGTTCAGAAGCCATCGCGCAGCACCTTCTTCAGCGCCGTGCGGTTGAGGCCGCCCAGGCCCACATCGGCGAGCGTGCGTCCCGCATGGTCCGGCGCCTCGCCGCGGATGGCCGCGCCGATGGCGGAGAAGGCGCGGCAGAGCGGCACCTCCACGCCGGCGAGCTGCGCGGCCGAGATCAGCAGCGAGAGGCCGAGCCGCGTGTCCTCCATCATGTAGCGGTGCTCGGTGAGGTGGATGCGCTCGCGCCAGTCGCCGGATTCCGTGAGGCGGTCGTGCGAGCGGCGGCCGTACATCCACTCCTCGCCCTCGGCGGCGTAGTGGTGCGCCAGCGGGAAGTGCGGCGGCCCGTAGCTGAAGGCGGCGCGGATGGCGATGCGCTCCAGGTCCAGCGCGTCCGTCGTGCGGCGGATGGAAGGCTGGGTGCCCTCGTTGTGGATGTCCCATTTGGGGAAATGCTCGAGCGGGCCGGCATTCATGACGATGAGCGGCGGGTGGATGATCGGCCCCGCGTTCATCAGCGCGGCGGAGAGCGCGTCGCCGCAATCCTCGATGCTGTCCGGGAAGGCCGCGCGGATCACGGCCAGCGCCTGCGGGGCGAGGGCCAGCGGGAAGACGCCTGTGGGCAGCCGCCTCGCGCGGATGGTGACGGCGATCTCCTGCGGGCCGCGCTTGCGGACCAGCCAGGGGAGGGTGCCCGTCTCGGCGAAGGCGACGCGCGCGCCGGGCCGGTGCGCGTGCAGCGTGTGGGCCATCAGCACGGAGCCGAGCGTGCCGGGCGGGAGATAGACCACCTGCCCGTCCTGCAGCAGCGGCGCGAGGCGATGGGCGATCTCCGCCTGCGCGGTCGCCGGCGTGGGGCAGAGGATGAGCTCGGCATGGTGGACGGCGGTGCCGAGGTCGTCGGTGATCAGCTTCGGCACGGCCTCGTGGATGCCGGCAGCGTCCAGCACCGTGATGTGGCCACCGGCGGCGACGTGGGCGGCGATGGCGGCGGGGTCGCGGCGCCAGAGGCGGACCTCGTGGCCGGCCAGGGCCAGGTCGGCCGCCGCCGCGAAGGAGCCGTTTCCGCCGCCGAGGACTGCGATCCGCATGTCGTGCGTCCCTGAAAACCCGAGGCTACCGCCCATGCCCCGATCGCCCAACCGGAGATCGGAGCGGCCGGTTGCATCCGGTGAAGCCGCGGCAGGTCTCTCAGGCGCGGCTGGCCATGAAGCGGCGGAACAACTCCTCGTCCGGGCCGGCGGGGCCGGCCACTTTGACCGCCGGCTCCTCGGTGAGGTAGCGCTCGAACAGCTCGTCCAGCTTCCGGCCGGACGCCATGCGGCGGATGCGCTCCTGGGTCCGGCGTTCGTCCGCGCTGAGATGCCAGGCCCGCGCCATCAGCCTCGCGACCCGGTCCGGCGTCTGCAGATGCTCGGCCATGAGCAGGTGGTAGCGCGCCAGGTCGCGCCGCTTCCGGATCGCGGCGTGCCACCATTCCGGGGTGAGCTCGCCGGAGAGGGCCAGCGGCACCAGCTCGGCGAGGAGGCCGATCCGCCGCAGGAAGCCGGCCAGCGGGTGGCCCAGGAGCGGCGCCTTGAGCCGGACGAGATTGGCGGGATCGAGGCGGTCCACGTGGCGGGAGTCGATCCCGTCGAAGGGATCGTAGGTCACGAAGACCCGGGCCGCCTGCCGCGCGCCCTCCTCCGCCCGCGCGAAGCGGCCGCTCCAGTCCAGCGACCGGCTCTCGGGGAAGCGCGTGTCCCAGGGGGTCAGCTGGGGGTCGAGGTTCGTCGGCGGGTTGTGGGCCACGACGAGCGAGCCCGGCGTGCAGAAGGTCAGCGCGGCGAAGCCGCCCATCGAGGAGCCGGTGAAGAGAACCCTGTCATAGGCCCCCGTGAGGAAGCGGAAATCCGGCGACTGGAAGAAATCGTGGAGGGCCTCGCCGCGATACCAGTCGGCGCGCTTCACCTTGACGCCGAGCACGGCCAGCCCCTGGTCGCGGAACGGCCTGTGGAGCCAGGGCAGGCGATTGGGGGCGGGGACGCTGTCGTCGGCGTCGAAGGAGAGGACGAGATCCTCGCCGTCCGGCGTGAAGTCGAGATAGTAGTCCCCGACCTCCTTCATCGCGCGGAAATCCTTGGGGCGATTGGCGCGGTCAAGGGCCAGGGGCGCGAGCTCCGCCTCCGTGCCCAGCTGTCGAAGCTCGGCTGATTCCATCGGTCCCGTCATGCATCCAGCGGATTGCGTTCGACGGCATCTTAACCGGCCGCCGCCTTCCGCGCCATGTCATGGCCGCCCCGTCATCAGGGAGTCTTCAGCGTCAGCCCGCCATCGACGACGATCTCCACGCCCGTCACGTACTTCGCCTCGTCGGAGGCGAGGTAGAGCGCGGCATAGGCGACGTCCCAGGCGTCGCCCATCCGGCCCATGGGCGGCTGGGCGTTGCGGCGCGCCACGATCGCGGCCACGTCGCCGCCGCTGCGCTGTCCCGCGAGCCGCGCCTCGACCAGCGGCGTGTGCATGAGGCCGGGCACCACGACGTTGCAGCGGATGCCGTGCGGGGCGTAGCGCACCGCGATCATCTTCGACAGCGCCGTCACGCCGGCCTTGGAGGCGGCATAGGCCATGAGGTCGTTGCCGATGTTGCGCAGCGCCGCGATGGAGGAGAGGTTCACGATCGCCCCGCCGCCCTGCTTCCTCATCAGCGGCAGGATCGCGCGCGTGCTGAGATGGACGTAGTGCAGGTTGTGGTGGAACTGGCGGTGCCAGGCCTCGGGCGTCAGCTCCTCGGGGCCGCCGGGCACGCTGCCGCCGACATTGTTCACGAGAATGTCGATGCGGCCGAAGGCGGCGAGCGTGGCCGCGACGATGCGGGCGATCTCGCTCTCCTGCGTGACGTCGCCGGCGAGCGCGAAGGCCTGGCCGCCCTCCTTCGCGATGAGGGCGGTGGTCTCCTCGGCGGCGGCGAGGTGCAGGTCCACGCAGGCGACCTGCGCGCCCTCGCGCGCGAAGAGGACGGCCATGGCGCGGCCGTTGCCGATCCCCTCGCCGACGGAGCCGGCGCCGAGGATGAGGACCCTCTTGCCGGCGAGCCGGCCGCTGCCCGGCCGGTTCAGACCTTCGGGCGGGGACACTACCGCTGCGCCCAGGGCGTGCTGGCCCAGATCTGCCGGTAGCGCTGCTCGTCCCGGCGGAGCCGCGTGAACCAGGCGTCGCCGGGCTCGAACTGCACCAGCAGCGAGCGCGCCTCGATGGCCTTGATGAACTCGGGGTCCTTCGCGATGTCCTCGGTCGCCTCGCGGTAGCGCGAGATGATGTGCGCGGGCGTGGCGGACGGCATCACGAGGCCGCGCTCGGAGGCCATGTTCACGTTCACGCCCTTCTCCTGCAGCGTCGGAAGGTCGGGCGCGAAGCGGCTGCGCTGCGACGCCGCGAGGGCCAGCAGGCGCATGCCCTCGTTGTTGGTGAGCACGTAGCCGAGGTTGAGGCCGGTCGCGACGATCTGGTTGCCCAGGATCGCCGTGCGGATCGGCGGATCGCCCTGGAAGGCCACGTGGTTGAAGCGCAGCCCCGTCGCGGCCTGGAGGAGCACCATCAGCAGGTGATCGTCCGTGCCGATGCCGGGCGAGCCGAAGGTGATGGTCTCGGGGGCGCGGCGGGCGGCCTCGAAGAGCTGCTCGATGGTCTGGTAGGGCGAGGAGGCGGCGACCGAGATGGCGGAGGGATCGCCGATCAGGTTGCCGATGCCGTGGAAGTCCTCGAGCTTGAACTGCGCGGGACGCTCGATGGGGATGGTCAGCAGGCCCGGCATGTTGGTGGTGCCGATGATGGTGCCGTCGGGGCGCCCGCGCGCGACGGCCGCCAGCGCGACCTCGCCGCCCGCGCCGGGGCGGTTGGAGACGACCACGGTGCCGCCGAGGCGCGGCTCCAGGAAGCGGGCGTAGAGGCGGGCGTCCACGTCGGTGGCGCCGCCGGCGGTGAAGCCGACGACGATCTCGATGGGCCGGTCGGGCCGCCAGGACTGGGCGAGGGCCGGGGCCGCGAGCAGCGCGGGCGAGGTGGCGAGCAGTGTGCGTCTTTTCATCGTGGTTCTTTCCTCCCTGTGGCCGCTAGGCCTTGGCTTCGTTGCCCTTGAGCCAGGCGATGAGCCGGCCGAGCCCTTCCTTCATGTCCACCTGCGGCTTCCAGCCGATGGTCTCGAAGGCCTTCTCATGCGCGATGCGGAAGGCGCCGCCGGAGGTGAGCCGCACCTTGCCCGGCGTGTCGCCGACGAAGACGGGCGCGGGCCCGCCGCCGGCGAGCTCCGTCACCAGGGCCACGAGCTGCTTCGTCGTCACGGGCGAGGGGCCCGAGCAGTTCACGGCGACGTTGCTGGCCTTGCTCTCGAAGGCCATCCGGTTGGCGCGGGCGAGGTCGCCCACATAGACGAAGTGCTTGGTCTCGCTGCCGTCGCCGAAGATCTCGGGCGGCTCGCCCTTCCGCAGCTTCTCCAGCGTCTCGATGATGTAGAGCGCGTTGGCGGCTCGGTGGTGCTGGCGCTCGCCGTAGACGGTGGAGTAGCGCAGCACGACATGCGGGAGGCCGCGCTTGGCCGTGTAGGTGCGGCAGAGCTGCTCGCCGATGATCTTGGTGGCGCCGTAGAGGATGGCGGCCGGCGGCGCGCCCTCGGAGAAGAAGGGCGTGGTCTCGATCAGGTCGCCGTGGATGCCGGGGCCGTAGCCGTAGACCGCGTTGGAGGAGGCGAAGACGACCTTCTCCACGCCCCGCGTCGCCGCGGCCTCGAGCGCGTTCTGCACGCCGCGGATGTTGACGTCGAGGCCGCCCCAGGGGTCGCGGTCCATGTTCAGCGTCATGTAGGCGGCGAGCAGCAGCGCGCCGTCGCAGCCCTCCAGGGCCGACAGCAGGTCGGCCATGCGCATCACGTCGCCGCGGATGATCTTCAGCCGCGGATTGTCCTTGAGATGCGCGACGGCGGATTCGGCGCCCATGGAGAAGTTGTCGAAGAGGCGGACCTCCGCCGCGCCGGCGTCGAGCAGCTCGGCGGCCGTGGCGGAGCCCACCAGGCTGCCGCCGCCGATGATGATGAACCTGCCACCGGCGATGGGCACCGAAGCCATGCATTTCCTCCAGAAGTCTTTTTCTGGAGGCGAGTGTGGAGCGCTGCGCCCCTCAGGGCAATGCGGGACTCCGCTGCACGGCCCAGCTCTGGCGCAGGATGCAGCGGCGATCGGCGTCGAAGCGGTAGATCACGAGCCCGTCATAGGCCTCGCGCGTGCCGGTCGCGGTCAGCGTGTAGTCCGCCTTCCAGCGCACCAGCGCGGAGACCGGCGTGAAGCCGAGGATCTCGGTCGTGCAGCTCAGGTCGCGCTGGCCGCCGAACTGCGCGGCGACGTGGCGCAGGATGGCCTCGGGACCTTCGAGCGGCGGCGCGTGGGGCTTGAGGAAGTAGCGCGCCTCCGGTGCGAAGGCGCCGTCGAGGAGAGAAATATCGTGCTGCGTGATGGCGCCGACGACGCGGCCCAGCCAGTCCGCGAACCAGGGCTCGGGCGCTGATCCGAAGAGCATCAGCGCCAGTCGATCGCGGGGAGCGTCGTGATCGGCAGCCGCGCGGCGGTGAGGCGGCGGTTGCGCAGCTCCAGCGGCGCGTCGATGCGCGGCGGCCCGCCCTCGGGCGGGACGCGGGCCGCGAGGCCGAGCACGGTGCGCAGCACGCCCACCTGGTTCTGCGCGATCACGCCCGCCTGGGCCAGCAGCGTCACCGCCTCCTGCGCGCCGGTGAGCTGGAGGTTGCCGCGGCCCTCGGGCTGCAGCGCCTGGTCCAGGGTCAGCGTGGCCGTGAGGTTGGCGACGACCTCGCCGGTGCGGAACTCGCCGCGCTCCAGGCTGATCGCGCCGCCGGAGTTGCGCCAGGCGGCGACGGTCGCCTGGGGCGGGCGCGTCAGCCGTCCCGTGACATGGACGATGTCGAAGCGCGGCAGCCCCTGCACCGCGAAGAGGTCGGCGCGGATGTTGACGGCGGCGTTGAAGACCTCGGCCGAGATGCGGTTGATCTCCGTGGCGTCGCCGATGCGCAGGCCCTCGCCCTCCAGCGTGCCGCCCTGGCCGTCCAGCCTGATACGGACGGCCAGCGCGCGCTGCTGGACCGGCGTGCTGCCGTTGAGGTGGACCAGCGTCTGCGCGCCGTCGAGCGTCAGGCGCAGCTGGCGGGGGTCCTGCGGGTAGATGGCGAGCGTCGCTGTTGCGGCGCGCCAGCCGAGGCCCATCGGCGAGTCCACGCGCAGGTTGTCGAGCTTGAGCGCGGCGGCGAGCGGGAAGCCGGTGCGCACCGGCGGCGCGGCGGTGATGCGCCAGCCTTCGGCGGTGCGGGCGCGGACCCAGATCGCGAGCTCGGATTCGAGCCGGGCGGTGGCCTCCTGCCAGACGTAATAGGCGCCGCCCCCCGCCAGGGCGATGAACACCACGAGAACGGCCAACCATTTTTTCGCCATGCGAGACGGATTATAGAGGGAAACTCGTTTCGCAAAGGTGCCCTCGAGGGTGTCGTCCCTGCCGCTGGATGCCGATGGGCATCTCTATGTCTTCGCCTATGGCTCGCTGATCTGGCGGCCGGGTTTTCCCAATCTGGGGCATGAGCCCGCGACCCTGCGCGGCTTCCACCGGCGCTTCTGCCTGTGGTCGCAGCATTATCGCGGGACGCCGGAGGCGCCGGGGCTGGTGCTCGGGCTGGACCGGGGCGGGAGCTGCCGGGGCGTGGCCTTCCGGGTGGCGGCCGACGACGCGCCGGAGGTGCTGGACTACCTGGAGGCGCGCGAGAACCTCAACGGCGACAAAGTGTATCATTGCCGGGTGATGAGCCTGCGGCTGGCTTCGGGACGGGTGGTGCGGGGCATCGCCTATGTCGCCGACAGGGCGCACCCGGCCTATTGCCGGCCCTGCGAGGAGAGCACGGCGGCCGCGATCGCGCGCGGGCGCGGGCAGGCGGGGCTCAACCGCGACTACCTCGTGAACACGGCGCGGCAGCTCGCCTCGCTGGGCCTGCGCGACCCGAAGCTCGAGCGGCTGGTCCGGCTGGTGATGGCAAGGCCCGGCTGATGCCGGCCTCCCGGCCCCACGATCGCGGGCCGCGGGCGGAGAACAGGCTGAAGCCTTCAGGCCGCGCCCAGCAGGCCGCCGCCATGCCCCTTCCCGTGGATCGGCTCGGAGAAGGGCACATGGAAGCGCACCACGCGCGGGAACTGGTGGCGCACGGCGATCATCGTCTCGAGAAGACTCACCGCCGGATGGAAGGCCCGGTTCCGCGGGACGACGACATGGCACCCGTCATGGGTGCCCACCATGTGGCCGATGCTGTCGTAGTAGCTGACCTTCTCGTACTTGCTCTCGTCATCGCCCTGGCCCGACCAGGGCGCGTAGGCGACGGCCTTGCCGAGGCTCCCCTTCAGGAGCAGCGGGTTCGCGCAGTGGTGGCCATGGGCGTAGGTCTTCGCCGCGCGCGCCATCTTGTTCGAGGAAGCAGCGCCCGTGATGGTGTGCTGGATGGAGCGGTACACCGCCTCGACGAAAGAGCTCAGCCCGCCCCGGCGCAGAAGGGTCAGGTCGTCGCTGTCCATGCGGCCGGTCTTCAGGCGAGCCACGTCCCCCTCGTAGAAGGTGACCTCCTGGCCGGCCGGGACGGCCATCCCGCCGATGACGACGTGCTGCGCGAATTGCGCTAGGATGATGCAGTCCGTCGCGTGGGCGACCCGGTTCTGGAAGAAGTAGAGCGACTGCCCGATCGCGATGCGCTGGTTCGCCATGTCAGTTCCTCCTTCGGCATGACATGGCCAGGTGTTCGGCTCCGCCGGCCGGAAAGTTTCCTCCGCCATTCGCAGAAATGCGGGGATCGCCGACCGGCGCCCCGGCCGTCCAGCCGCGCCGTAAGCCCCGGTTAACCCTTTTCCACGAAGCTCCGTGGCGGAGGACACGCCATGGAGGACGATGTGCGCGAGGCGCGCATCCGCTGCACGCGGCATCTGGCCGAGCTGCACCGGCTGCACCTGACCCTGCTGGGCGAGACGCGCTGGCTGAAGCGCTTCACGGTGGAGGGGCGCGCCTCGGTGGAGATCGAGATCGTGGCGGAGCTGATGGAGCAGTATCTGTCGGCCACGGACGCGTTTCTCGAGAACATGCGCGGGCGGATGGAGGCGCGGCTCGGGCTGCTGCGGCGGGGCGAGCCGCTGGTGAACGGCAAGCCGGACGACGCGCCCGGCCATGGCGGGTTCTGGCTGAGCTTCTCGCGGCTCTGCGCGGTGCTGCGCCGGGCGGCGCGGTGATCGCGGGTCCAGGGGCCCGTGGCCCCTGGCGGGGGTCGAGGGGGCGGAGCCCCTCGCTACTCCTTCAGGTCGATCCCGAACGCCGCCTTGTAGCGTTCCGCGAAGCGCGGCTTCACCTCGGGGTTCACGATGCGCGGCGGCATCCGCCCGGCGGCGAGGTCCGAGAAGGCCAGCGCCGCGATCCTCGTGATGTTCCCGCGGCTTTCGTGCGTCACGCCGGCGGTGTGCTGGCTGGCGATCACGGCGGGGTGGTGCAGCAGCGGGTGGTCCGTCGGCGGCGGCTCCAGCTCCCAGACGTCGAGGCCGGCGCTGGCGACCTGGCCGGAGTTCAGCGCGGCCAGCAGGTCGTCCTCGTCGTGGATCGAGCCGCGCGCCGTGGTGATGAAGACCACGCCCTTCTTCATCTTCGCGAAGGCCTTGGCGTCGATCATGCCGCGCGTCTCGGGCGTCAGCGGGCAGTGGACGCTGATCACGTCGGCCTGGGCGAGGAGCGTGTCGAAATCGACCTTGGTGACGCCGCGGGCCTTCATCGTCTCCGCGTCGAGATAGGGGTCGGCGGCGATCATGTTGCAGCCGAAGGCGAGGCGGCAGATCTCCGAGACCCGGCTGCCGACATGGCCGCTGCCGATGAGGCCGACCGTGCGTCCGCGCAGGTCGCGGCCCATGAGCGCCGCGCGGTTCTGCGCGGTGCCGGCTTTCATGGCGGCGTGCGCCTCGGGCATGCGCTTGAGGCAGGCGAGCATCATGCCGACGGCGTGCTCGGCCACGCCCTCGGCATTGCCGCCGGCCTGGTTGACGAGGGCCACGCCGGCCTCGGTGCAGGCGATGGGGTCGAGCGGGTCGTAGCCGGCGCCGTAGCTCGCGGCGACCAGAAGGTTCGGGAGCTTGGACAGCAGCTCGGCATGGACGTGCAGCGGCTTGGGCAGCTCGTCGCGCGAGGCCATGACGTAGTAGCCGTGGCAGGAGGAGAGGGTCTGCACGGCCTCGGCCGTGCTGGCCTCGAGCGGGATGTGGATGACCTCGAGGTCGGGATCCTTGGCGCAGGTCTCCAGGAACATCGGGTGGGGCACGAAGCCGTAATAGGCCAGGCGGAATTTGGGCATAGTCGAACGATCACTCCCTTGTCCCGTCCAGGCTCGCCCAAGGCGGCCCGCTTGCAAAGGGGGCCGGTTGCGGGGCCTGGAGCGCGCTTCTAGGTTCGGCCGGCCGAATCCTGGGAGTGGAACATGCCGAACGTGCTCGTGGTCACCGCGCATCCCGGGGATTTCGTCTGGCGCGCGGGCGGGGCGATCGCGCTGCACGCGAAGGCCGGCCACAAGGTGCACATCGTCTGCCTGGCCTTCGGCGAGCGCGGCGAGAGCCAGGGCGCCTGGGCCAGGCCGGGCGCGACGCTGGAGATCGTGAAGGCGGGCCGCAAGGACGAGGCCGAGAAGGCGGCGGCGGTGCTGGGCGCGTCGATCGAGTTCTACGATGCGGGCGACTATCCGCTGATCCCCACGCCGGCGATGCTCGACCGTCTCGTGGACACCTTCCGCGCGCTGCGGCCGGAATTCGTGCTGACCCATGCGGCGAACGACCCCTACAACATGGACCATCCGACGGCCTGCCAGTTCGCCCAGCACGCGCGGATCGTGGCGCAGGCGGCCGGGCACAAGCCGGGGCCGGACGCGGTGTACCGCGCGCCGCAGGTCTACATGTTCGAGCCGCACCAGACGGAGATGTGCGGCTTCAAGCCGGACGTGATCCTGAACATCGACAGCGTCTGGGAGACCAAGCGCAAGGCCTTCGAATGCCTGCCGGCGCAGACGCATCTCTGGGCCTATTACGAGCGCGTCGCGCTGAACCGCGGCATCCAGGGCGGCCGCAACGCGGGCATCAGGATGAGCCATGGCGAGGCCTATCAGCGCGTCTTCCCCGAGGTGCTGGAGGTGCTGCGCTGATGGACTTCGCACTGACGCCCGATCAGGAGGCCATCCGCGAGGGCGTGCTCGCGCTCTGCGCGGGCTTCGACGCGGCCTATTGGCACGAGCGCGACAAGGCGCACGAATTCCCGCACGCATTCCACAGGGCGATCGCGGAGGCCGGCTTCCTCGGCATCTGCATCCCGGAGGAATATGGCGGCTCCGGCCTCGGCATCCACGAGGCCGCGATCATGATGGAGGCGATCAGCGGCTCCGGCGCGGGGATGACGGGTGCTTCGGCCATCCACATGAACATCTTCGGGCTGAACCCGGTGGTGGTCTTCGGCACGGAGGAGCAGAAGGCGCGCTTCCTGCCGCCGCTGGTGCGCGGCGAGGAGAAGGCCTGCTTCGGCGTGACGGAGCCGACGACCGGCCTCGACACCACGCGGCTGAAGACGCGGGCGGTGAAGCAGGGCGACCGCTACATCGTGGACGGCCAGAAGGTGTGGATATCCACGGCGCAGGTGGCGGACCGCATCCTGCTGCTGGCGCGCACCACGCCGCTGGACCAGGTCGCGAAGCCGGCGGACGGGCTTTCGCTGTTCTACACGAAGCTCGACCGCACGCGCTGCCGCGTGGCCGAGATCGACAAGATGGGCCGCGCCGGCGTGGACTCGAACGAGATCTTTTTCGAAGGCTACGAGGTGCCGGAGGAGGATCGGATCGGGCCGGAGGGCCAGGGGTTCCGCCAGATCCTGCACGGGATGAATCCGGAGCGCGTGCTCATTGCCGCCGAGGCGATCGGGCTGGGCCGCGCGGCGCTGGGGCGGGCCACGGAATACGCGAAGGAGCGCGTGGTCTTCGGCCGTCCCATCGGCCAGAACCAGGGCGTGCAGCACCCGCTCGCCGCCGACTGGATGGCGCTGGAGGCGGCCTGGCTCATGGTGCAGAACGCGGCCTGGCGCTACGACCGGGGCCTCGACTGCGGGCCGCAGGCCAATGCGGGAAAGTACCTCGCGGCCGAGGCGGGGCTGAAGGCCTGCCAGAACGCCATCATGACGCATGGCGGCTTCGGCTATGCCCGCGAGTACCATGTGGAGCGCTACCTGCGCGAGGTGATGATCCCCTGGATCGCGCCGGTGAGCCCGAACCTCATCCTCTGCCACATCGCCGAGCGCGTGCTGGGGCTGCCGAAGAGCTACTGATTCCAGAGATAGTCGGACAGGTTCTCGAGCGAGGCCTTCATGCCGGCGTCATGGTCCTCGGGGCGGATGCCCGCGGGGACGTTCTCGCAGGCGACGGTGACCCGCGTGCCCAGCGGCGCCGGGGCGAGCGACCAGGTGATGGTCATCGTGCCCGCGAAGGCGGGATCGTCGGACTCGAAATCGACCGCCTGCACCACGCGCCGGTCCGGGACGAGCTCGACGAAGCGGCCCTGGACGGTGTCGGCGTGCTCCGAGCTCTTGCCGGGGGTGTCGTGCCCGGGGGCGTCGTGCCCTGGGGCGTCGTAGGTGAGCGTCATCCGGTACGCGCCGCCCTCGTGCGGATCGAAGGCATCGAAACGGCCCGTCATGCCCTTCGGCGGCAGCCAGGCGACGAGCTCGTCCGGCGCCAGCATGGCCCGGTAGATCCGGGCCGGGGAGGCGGCGATGATCCTCGATGCGTGGTCGATGCGTCGTGCCATGCCCCGCGAGGTTGCCCGCCCGCGCGGCGCTAATCCAGCGCCACGTTCGCCGCGCGCACGGCGGCCGCCCATTTCGGCAGCTCGCGCTCCATCAGCGCGGCGAGCTCGGCCGGCGGTCCGCCCAGCGGCGTCACGCCCAGCGCGTCCATGCGCGGCTTGATGCCCTCCGGGCGCATCGCCTGGTTCATCGCGCGGTTCAGCTGCGCCACGACCGGGGCCGGCAGTCCTGCCGGACCGTAGAGCGCGTTCCAGCCCACGACCTCGAAGCCGCTGATACCGGCCTCCTGGAAGGTCGGCAGCTCCGGGAGGAGGGGCGAGCGCTGCGCGCAGGTGGCGGCGAGCACGCGCATCATGCCGCCCTGGGCGTTGGGGAGGGCGGTGGTGGGCTGGGCGAACATGCAGTCCACCCGCCCGGCGACCAGGTCGGTGTTGGCGTAGGATTCGCCGCGATAGGGCACGTGGACGAGCTTCGTGCCGGCCACGACGTTCAGCATCGCCGCCGCGAGATGGCCCGAGGTGCCGTTGCCGGGCGAGGCCGCGGTGATCTCGCTCCGACGCGCGAGGTCGAGGAAGCCGGCGATGTCGCGGGCCGGCAGCTCGTTGCGCACCACGATCACCAGCGGCTGCATGCCGTAGCCGCCGATCGGCGTGAAGTCGCGGCGGACATCGTAGGAGAGCCGGCGGTAGAGCGCGGGGTTGATGGCATGCGTGCTCGTGGTGCCGATGCCCAGCGTGTAGCCGTCGGGCGTGGAGCGGGCGAGCGCCTCGGCGCCGATGCTGCCGCCGGCGCCGCCGCGGTTCTCGGCGACGACTTGCTGCCCCAGCACCTCCGCGATCCCCTGGGCGAGCAGGCGGGACTGCGCGTCGGTGCCGCCGCCGGCGGGGAAGGGGATGAGCAGGCGGATCGGACGGTCGGGGTAGCCCTGCGCCAGGGCCGGGGCGGCGAGGGCGGAGGCCGGAAGGGCCAGGAGGCCGCGGCGTTTCAGGGGAAGGGTCATGCGAGGCTCAATCGGGGGTGAAGAGGAAATCCCTGTGGCCGCCTCTGCTCTGCGGCGGATGGCGGGATGCTGGCCTGGATAGGCTATTCCCGGTGATTGATTGTTGACAATAGAGAATTGACGTGTATCCTCGCCATCATGAAGATGCCCCGAACCCTCGCCTCGCTGGAGAAGCGCAGCCTGGAATCCCGCGCCACGGACGAGCTCCGCGCGGCCATCGTCTCGCGCCGGCTCCCGCCGGGCCACCGCCTCACCGAGATGCAGCTGGCCGCCGAGCTCGGCGTCTCGCGCGGCACGGTGCGCTCGGCCCTGCACACGCTGCTGGCCGAAGGGCTGCTGGCCCAGCGGCCCTATGCCGCCTGGGAGGTCGTGGGCCTCACCGCCGAGGACACCTGGGAGCTCTTCACCCTGCGCGAGGCGCTGGAGGGGATGGGCGCCGAGCTGGTCGCCTCCGCCCTGGCGGACATCACCGCGGCCCGCGCGGACAGGCGCACCGCGATCGCGCCGATCCAGGCGGCCTTCGACACGCTGGTCGCCGCCTGCCGCGCCGGCGACGCGCCGGCCGCCGACGAGGCGGATTTCGCCTTCCACAAGGCGGTCGTCGCCGCGGCGGGGCACGGAAGGCTGCTCGGCCACTACGAGCGCGTGCAGGCCCAGATGCGCATGCTCATCGGCTTCGCGAACAACAAGCCGACCTCCCTGGCCCGGCTGGAGCCGCAGCACCAGGCGCTGCTCGACGTGCTGCTGACCGGCGATCCCGCCCGCGCCGCGGCGCTCTTCCGCGAGCACGCCCGGACCTTCGGGGAGGAGGCGCTGCGCCGCCTCTCCACCTCCGCCGCCGCCTGACCGAGGGCAGAAGATGAGCTTTTCCCTGGAGCCCGTGCCGAAGGTCATCTCCTTCGACTGCTACGGCACGCTGGTGCGCTGGCGCGAGGTGCTGCACGAGGCCATCGGCGCGGTGCTGGCGCGCCATGGCAGCACGCTCGATCCCTTCGTGCTGCTCGACAGCTACAGCGCCGAGGCGAGGCCGCTGCAGAACGCGCCGGAGCATCTCGGCTACAAGGCCATCCTGCGCCGGGGCTATGCCGCCGCCTTCGCGAAGCACGGCATCCCCGCCAGCGCCGAGGAGATCGAGGGCATCGTGCAGTCCATCAGGACGATGGGGCCGCATCCTGAAACGGTGGAGGTGCTGCGCCGGCTGAAGGCGCGCTACCGCCTGGCCATCTTCACCAATTCCGACGACGACCTGATCCTGCACAACGTGCGGCTGCTGCAGGTGCCGATCGACCACGTCATCACCGCCGAGCAGGCGCAGGCCTACAAGCCGAGCCGGAGGATTTTCGAGCACGCGCATCGCGTGATGGGCGTGACGAAGGACGAGACGGTGCATGTCGCGATGTCGCTGGATCTCGACATGCAGGCCTGCCACCAGCTCGGCATCCGCGGCGTCTGGATCAACCGGCTCGGCATCCCGGCCAATCCCGACTGGTATCCCTATGAGGAACTGCCGGACCTGCGCGGCGTGCCCGCGCTGCTCGGCCTGGACTGAGGATGGGGCGGCCGGGAGGCCGTCCCCTTTTTTGACCGAATGAATGGTCGACAATCAACCATTGGAGAGAAGAACGTGCTCGACGCCCCCCTGATAGGTTCCCTGGCCGCGCTGAAGATCGCGGTTGTCCGCTGCTATCTCGTGCAGAGCGGGATGGCCATGCATCCCGTCATCGTCGAGATCGAGACCGCGGACGGCCTCACCGGCATCGGCGAGGCGGCCATCGCCTACGGCTCCGGCGGCACGGCGGCGGCCGGCATGATCAAGGACCTCGCCGACCGCTTCCTCATCGGCGCCGATGCCCGGCGCGTCGAGCAGATCTGGTCGCGCATGTACGACCACTCCTTCTGGGCCAAGGGCGGCGGCGCCATCGTCTTCGCGGGCATCAGCGCCATCGAGCAGGCGCTGTGGGACATCAAGGGGCAGGCGCTGGGCGTGCCAGTCTACGACCTGCTCGGCGGCAAGGTGCATGATGAGATCGAGTTCTATGCGAACGGCTGGTGCTTCCGCGCCACCACGCCGCTGGAGTTCGCCAAGGCCGGCGAGCGGCCGGTGCGCGACGGCTACCGGGCCATCAAGTGCTATCCGCTGGCGATGAAGGACCCCAACGGCACGCTGGTCCATGTGACGCGCCGCGCCGTCGACCGCGACTTCTGCGAGCAGGCCTACCGGAAGATCGCGGAGCTGCGCCGCGCGGTGGGGCCTGACATCGACATCCTGCTCGACCTCAGCGGCGCGCTGACCACGGACGAGACCATCCGGCTGTGCCGCCGCTACGAGGATCTCGGCATCGGCTTCATCGAGGAGCCGGCGGATCCCTTCGACATCGGCGCGGTGAGCCAGGTCTCGCGGCACGTGAACATCCCGATCGCGCTGGGCGAGCGGATCTACACGCGCCACGGCTTCCGCAAGGTGCTGGAGCCGCAGGCGATCCACATCGTGCAGCCCGACATCGGCAACACCGGCGGCATCCTCGAGACGAAGAAGATCGCGGCGATGGCCGAGGCCTACAACATGCGCGTGGCGCCCCACAATTGCGGCAGCCCGCTGATGACGGCGGCCTGCATCCAGCTGGACGCCTGCACGACCAATTTCTCCATCCAGGAGGTCTATCCCTACTTCCCGGACGAGCCGGACTACGTCGAGATCCTGGAGAACCCGCCGGAGCGCGGGATCCGCAACGGGCGCATCACGGTCCCGGATGCGGCAGGCCTGGGCGTGACGCTGGACCGCAGGGCCATCGCGCCCTTCCTCTGGTCGGAGAGCCGCTGAATGGTGGAGATCCCGGCCATAGCCATGGCCGCGGCCTGTAGGCGCGCTCACGCCACCGGCGAAGCCTTCACCGATGAGCCATCGGAACTGGGTGCATCTGTCATTCCGAGGTACTAGAAGGCGCCGCGCATAAGGTGGGAAGTGCTTCTTGGGCAAGTGGCCTACACAGTTCGCCGGGCCTGCCCTGCCGCGCACCCTTCTGTGGGGGCTGCTCCTGCTCCTCCTGCCTCTCGGGGAAGGCCCGCGGGCGCAGATGGAGGAGCGGGGCCCGCGCTCGGACGGCCCCACCACGTCCACCCTGCGCAACACGCTGCCGGGCGGCGGCGACCCCTTCGGCGCCGTCCGGGGCCTCTCCGACCGCGGCATCGAGTTCCGCCTCTCCTACATGACCGACGTGCTCGGCAATATCAGGGGCGGGCAGCGGCGCGGCTGGGTGAATCAGGGCCTCCTGGAGCCCTCCCTCCAGGTGGATTTCGAGCGGCTGGCGGGCCTCACGGGGCTGCGGGGCTACGCGAACGGCTTCTTCATCCACAACACCGGCCGCATCCGGCGCGACTATGTCGGCGGCGTGAACACCATCGCCGCCATCGAGGCGATGCCGCGCATCCGCCTTTCGGAGGCCTGGCTCGAGCAGAGCCTGTGGGGCGGCGCGGTGCGGCTGCGCGCGGGCCAGCTCGCGGCCGATGTGGAGTACCTTTACTCCGACCTGTCGGCGATGTTCCTGCAGAGCGACTTCCCGACGATTGCGGCGCTCAACCTGCCGGGCGGCGGGCCGGCCTTCCCGCTCGCGACGCCCGGCGCGATGGTCGGGTTCCGGCCGGGCGCGGGCTTCGAGCTGAGCGCCGCGATCTTCGACGGCAACACGGGCCCGCCGCGCCGGGGCGTCGATGACCAGGTGCGCAACCGCTACAACACCAACTTCCGCGTGAACGACCCGCCGCTCTTCTTCGCCGAGGCGCGGCGGCGCTGGAACCAGGAGCCGGACGCGCCCGGCCTCGCCCGCACGCTCAAGCTCGGCGGCTGGGGGCATCTCGGGCGGTTCGAGGATCTGCGCTTCGCGGTGGACGGCTCGCTCCTCGCCGACCCCGGGAGCGTCGGCGTGCCGCTGCGCCGGCGCGGCACCTGGGGGCTCTACGGCATCCTCGACCAGCAGCTGTGGCGGCCCAGCGGCGGCGACGCGCTGTCGGGCATCTCGGTCTTCGGCCGCGTCTCGATCGCGCCGCAGGACCGCAGCACCATCGGCTTCTACGCCGACGGCGGCATCGTCTTCGCCAACCTCGTGCCGGGGAGGCCCCACGACCGCTTCGGCGCGAGCTTCATCTTCGCCCAGTACGCGCGGGCCGCGCGGGACTTCGACCGCGACCTCGCGCGGCTGTCGGACGGCGCGGTGCCGCGCCGCAGCTTCGAGGCGAATCTGGAACTGACCTACCTCGCGGAGATTCGCCCCGGCTTCGACCTGCAGCCGGTCATCACCCACATCTGGAACCCGAGCGAGGAGCCGGGCGGGCGCAACGCCCTCGTCGTCGGCTTCCGCACGCGCCTTCTCTACTGAGGGAGGGGATGGGATGCCGGGCCGGTCCTCTCCCCGGGGTCGGAAGGTGCGGGCCGCGGCGGTCGCCGGCCTTCGGCAGATGTGGGCGCGGAGCGTATCGGCAGAACCGGCGGAAGGTGCCGTCGAGAAGGATTTGGCGGGCGCAACCGAATATTCGCGCGAACAACCGGCGGTTGTGCTCACCTTCTCACTCAATATCCCGAAACAAGGTTGACAGGATAAGAACCCATGGCAAAAATATTGCCTTGGAATTTAATCATGATTGCGGAGATCGGGTATGATGCAATCATTTATACTTGCATCGACCATCATTGGGGTCTTGCCTCGCTCCTGACGTGACGCCTAGCATGTCTAGAAGATGATGGGAGAATGAATTGAACCGCCTGGCCCTGGCCGCAGCGATCGTCCTGGCGTCTGCCGCCGCGCCGGCCCAGGCCGACAGCCGCCCGGCCGATTGCGAGCTCACCGTCCGCGGGCGGACCTACATCCGCGGCACCTGCCAGTTCTCGCCGATGCAGGGCGGCAGCTTCCAGATCAGCGGCGAGGCGTATTTCGCCTATGTGAACCTGACCTCCCCCGGCGTCGCCGAGGCGAGCTGGAACGCCGACCCGTCCTCCACCCATGCCCAGGCGCCCCTCGGGCAGGTCAGGCGCGACGGCGCCTGCTGGGTGGGCGCCACGGTGCGGATCTGCGCGCGCGCTCTCTCGCCGGCGGCGCAGGCCGCCGCGATCGCCGCACAGCCCGACGGCAACGCCCTGTTCCCCGAGGAGGCGTCGCAGAGCTGCCTGCGCGCCGAGCCGGGGCTGGCGGCGGGCAGCAACCTCGTCCTGCACAATTGCCGCGTCCCCGCCGACATGATCTTCGTCCGCCGCGAGAATGGCAGCCTCGGCCTGTCGCGGCACCCCGAGCTCTGCCTCGGCCTCGAGGCGCCCGGGATGGGCCGGCCGCCCGTGCCGGTCCTGGAGCCCTGCCAGCCGGGCGCTCCGAGCTGGACCACGCGCGCGACCTCCACCGAGGCGGCGGTGGTGCAGTCCTCCGCCGGGCTGTGCCTCACCATCCCGCAGATGGCCACGCCGGAGGCGCGCTTTCCCTACACGGTGAATGCCGTGCCCTGCGCCCAGGCCGGCGACAGGGCCGTCCGGTTCCTCCTGAGCCGCGGCTAGCTTCCGGAAAGAGAGAGCTCCATGCGCGTCCGCCGTCTTCTTCTCCTCGCCGCGGGCCTGCTGGGCGTGCCGGGCGCCGCCCAGGCGCAGCAGGAGCCCTTCGGCCCGGATCTCGGGGGCTGGAGGTTCACCCAGGCCCCGCATCCGACCCGGGCGCTCTGCCGCGCCTTTGCCGAGGGGGGCCAGAACATCATCGGCCGCAGCGGGGACGGCCGCTTCTACGTGTCCGTTCCCGCCCAGGGGATCGCGCGAGGCCGCTACCCGGAATCGACGATCACCATCGGGGGCCAGGCCGAGCCGATCGATGCGGATTCGGACGGCAGCCGCTTCGTCCTGCATGTGGATGACGACCAGATCGGCCGCATCATCCGTGCGCGCGGGTATCGGTGGCGGGGCGGTCCCCGCGGCCGATACCTGTCGGGCAACGTCTCCTTCAACAATTCGGTCGGCGCCGCGGTCGGACGCCTGCGGGAATGCACCCGGGCGAATGGCGGGCGTTGAGGGCTACGGCACCAGGACCTCGTAGCTGGGCCCGGTCACCTCGGCGCCGCCATAGGCGAAGTTGCAGCCGGCGAAGCCGGGCCTGATCTTCCCGAGCTGGAGGCTGCCGCGATGCTCCGTCCGGCAAACGAAGAGCGGTTCCCCGTTCTCCCGGCCGTAGGGGAGCGCCATCTTCTCCGGCGGGACGTCCCCGCCGAAGGGGACCTGGCCGCCCGAGGCGCGGGTCCAGTTTGCGCTGCCCAGCATGATCGAGTAGGTCGGGGCCGTCAGTTCCCGCCCGCCATAGCCGAAGTTGCAGCCGGTGAAGCCCTGGCGGATCTTGCCCGGATGCAGCCCGCCATTGTGGCGGGCGACGCAGATGAAGAGCGGCTCGCCATTCGTGTCGCGGCCGGCGGGGACGGCGCCGGGGGCGAGCGTGCCGCCCGAAAGCCGGACCCAGTCGATCCCGCCGCGGACGGGCTGCAGCGGGGGCCCCGATGACGCCGGATCCCTGGCGCAGCCCTCCAGCAACTGGATCGCGCCCGCGGAGCCCTGGAGCCGGTATTGCGGGCCCGTGGGGTCGAGGTTGAGGTTCAGCCGGCTGCCCGTCCGGAGCGCGGCGATCACGTTCGCGCCGACGCGGCCGACCACCAGATTGTCGGCCAGCGCCACATCGGCGCGAAAGTCGCGCCGATCGACCGTGAGGTTGATGGGGCGGCCGTCGTCGATCCGGAAGTCGGACAGGATGGACCATTGGCGGCCGTCGAAATCGAGGCGCAGGAGCCGGCCGAAATCCAGCTGGTTCTCCGGGTTGAAGAGGCGGGCGGTGCAGAGATCGCCCCACCGCTCGACCGTCCAGGCGCCGGATTCGCCGACGTGATGCTGCTGCGCCTGCGACAACGCGGAAGCCGCCATCATCGCGCCGCCGACCAGCGCCGCATGGGCGAGTGATGTCATGGTGCATGTCCTTGCATGCGGGTTCACCTTCGCATCCCGCAAATGCGCCAGTAAATTGTGGTGAACGATGGGCAATGATCGGTGCCGATTCGGATATTTTTATATATCTGTCCGAATGTAATCTTCAGGTTTTGCCAATTTATGGCATTCCAGCAGGCCTATCCATCGAATGATAATTCCATTTCATGGATATGGTCGATGGCGCCGCGCCTCGACTTGCCGTTGCGATGCGCGTCGCCGCCGTCGCCACGGCCGGACGGCGCCCGGCCCGCGCGCGACGCCTGCCGGCGTTGACAGGATACAATCCTTGTCCGCAGTCTTTCGCCGATATTCCGTTCGGCCCGGAAAGCGGCCGGAGATGATGGGAAGGCAGCGCCGATGAATCGCTCACGCCGTGCCGCGCTGGCACTGGTGATGGCGCCCGCCGCGGGATCGCCACGCCCCGGCCTGGCGCAGCAGGCCTATCCCTCTCGCCCCGTCCGCCTCGTCGTCGCCTGGGCTCCGACCGGCTCGATCGACACGGTCGCCCGCAAGCTGGCCCAGAAGCTCTCGGAGCAGCTGGGCCAGGGCGTGGTGGTCGACAACCGCTCCGGCGCCTCCGGCAGCATCGGCGCGGCCGAGGTCGCCCGCGCGGCGCCCGACGGCTACACGCTGCTCGCCATCGACAGCACCTACGGCATGATGCCCTTCCTGCAGAGGCGGCTGCCCTTCGACCATGCGGGCGCCTTCCGGATCATCACCATCACCGCCTTCACCCCGGTCATGGCGGCGGTGCACCAGGATTCGCCCTACCGCACCCTGCAGGAGCTGACGGCGGCGGCGAAGGCGAACCCGGAGAAGATCACCTACGGCAGCGGCGGCGTCGGAAGCTCCGTCCACTTCGCCACCGTCGCCTATGAGCTCGAGGCCGGGGTGAAGCTCTTCCACGTGCCATATCGCGGCGGCGGCGAGGCCGTGACCGCCGTGCTCGCGAAGCAGGTCGACGTCGTCTTCGCCTCGCCCGGCTCCGCCATCGGCGGCGCGCAGGGCGGGCTGCGGCCGCTGGCGATCAGCGGCACCGCGCGCATGGCCGCCCTGCCGGAGGTCCCGACCTTCGCGGAGGCGGGGCTGCCGGGCTACTCGGTCACGCACTGGTCGGGCCTGGGCGCGCCGCGCGGCACGCCGCCGGAGATCATCGAGCGCCTCTACGCCGAGGCGGTGAAGGCCCTGGCCGCCCCGGACATGCAGGCCTTCCTCGCCGGCCTCGCCTGCCTGCCCGGCGGGCTGCCGCCGGCCGAGGCGGAGGCGCTGCTGGCCCAGGACACGGTGGGGTGGCGCCGCGTCGTCGAGGCCGCCGGAATCACGCCGCAGTGACGCGCAGCCATGACGTGGTGGTGATCGGCGCGGGCTGCGCGGGCCTGTCCGCCGCGGCGGCGGCCGCGGAGCTCGGGCTGGACTGCCTCGTGCTCGAGAAGGCCGCGCGGATCGGCGGCGGCACCTCCGTCTCCAGCGGCTATCTCTGGGTCGGCAACAACCACCTGCACGCCGCCGCCGGCGGCACGGACAGCGCCGAGGCCGCCACAGCCTACCTGCGCTATGTCGGCGCCGGCGGCATCGACGAGCCGCGCATGGCCACCTTCGTCGCCGAGGCGCCGCGCGCGCTCCGCTTCTTCGAGGGGCTCGGAATCCCGTTCCGCATCAGCTCCCGGATCGACCATTACGGCATGGCGCCCGGCGCGCTCGCCGGCGGCCGCATCCTGGACACGCCGCCCATCGAGGCCGCCGAGCTGGGGGAGCATGGCGACCGCGTCCTGCTGCCGGCCGGGCCGCTCTACCGGCTCGGCGGCCTGACCGCGACGGGCGGCGGCGCCAATTCGCCGGCCTTGTGGCAGACGGCGCGGGAGGTTGAGCGCGAGAAGCCAGGGCAGCGCGGGGCAGGGGCCGGGCTCGTCAGCTGGCTCGTGAAGCTGGCGACCGCGCGCGGCGTCACCATCGCCACCGGCGCGTCCGCGGCGAGGCTGGTCTCGCAGGACGGGCGGATCACCGGCGTCGTCACGGCCGACGGGGAGGCGATCGAGGCGCGGCGGGGCGTCGTCATCGCCAGCGGCGGCTACGAGTCGAGCCCCGACCTCGTCCATCGCTTCGAGGCCCTGCCGGGCTGGCAGTCCATGTTCCCGGAGAGCGTGGACGGCGACGGCCTGGTCATGGCCGGCGAGCATGGTGCCGCGACCCACGTGATCGGCAACAACCTTTCCGTCTTCCTCGGCTTCCGGAACCCGGACGAGGCGCCGGGCGGCACCTCCGTGTGCCGGTTGTCCGGTACGCAGGAGCTGCCCTCGCCGCACACCATCGTCGTCAACCGCCACGGGCGCCGCTTCGCCGACGAGTCCTTCTTCCAGGCGGTCGCGCCGGCGCTGCGGAGCTTCGACATCCTGGCGCGGGAGCAGGTCAATCTGCCGGCCTACCTCGTCTTCGATCAAAGCTATGTCGGGCGGCACTCCTTCGCGGGCCGGCCGCCGGGCGCGGAGATCCCCGCCTGGGTGAGCCGCGCCGACACGCTGGAGGCGCTGGCCGCGCAGCTCGGCATCGCGCCGGACAGCCTCACCCGGACGGTGGATCGGTTCAATGCGGATGTCCGCGACGGGATCGACCGCGAGTTCGGCCGCGGGCAGTCCGCCTGGGGGCTCAACCGGTACGATCCGAGCTCCACGCTCGGCACGATCGAGAGCCCGCCCTTCTACGGCATCCGGCTGCACCCGACGGCCCTCTCCTCGGCCGGGCTGCTCGCCGACACCCTGGCGCGCGTGCGGCACGTCCGGGGCCACGCGATCCCCGGCCTCTACGCCGTGGGCAATGCGGCGGCGCGGACGGAAACGGGATCCGGCTACCAGACCGGCTTCTCCCTGGCCTCCGGCCTCACCTTCGGCTGGATCGCCGCCCGGCACATGGCGGAGAGCGCCGGGGCCTGACGCGGGCCGGGCTGGGAGGGCTTCCATTTCCCCGCAATCGGACCGCCCGTCCTTGGATGCATGACCTGCCCAAGGCAGACGCGGCCGGAGCCGGGCCCAGGCAGCCCATGTGCTTTTACGGCCCCTCCCCATCCAGCCCCGCGATCCGGGCCCGCAGGCGCGGCACGGACCAGTCCAGGAAGCTCCTGACCTTCAACGGCAGCAGCTCGGCCTTCGGATACATCAGGCTGACCGGCAGCGGTTCCGGCGCGAAATCCGGCAGGAGGATCCGCAGCCGGCCATCCCGCAGCTCATCCGCCACCTGGTAGGACAGCACGCGGATGATGCCGAGATCGGCCAGGGCGGCCTGGATGGCCGCCTCCGTCGTGTTCGCGGCCATCCTCATGCGCGGCTCGACCGCGAAGGACGCGCTGTCGCGCCGGTAGCGCCACTCGGGCGAGACGGGGAAGCCCTGGAAGACGATGCCGTCATGCCGCGCCAGATCCTCCGGCAGGAGGGGCACGCCGTGCCGGGCAAGATAGCCCGGGCTGGCGCAGATCACCCGCTGCACGGATCCGACGCGCGTGGCGATCAGCGCGCTGTCCCCGAGATGCCCGATGCGCAGGGCGACATCGATATGCTCGTCCACCAGGCTGACCCGCTGATCGGCCAGCATCAGCCGCAACGTGATGCGGGGCTGCTCCGCGAGGAAGCCCAGAGCGACGGGCAGCAGGTGGCGCTCGCCGAAGACGACGGGCGCGGTGACGCGCAGCTCGCCGCGCGGGGCGCTGTACTCGCCGGCGGCTCCCCGCTCTGCCTCCTCCAGCTGCAGGAGGATCTGCCTGGAGGCGGCGACATAGCCGCGGCCCGCATCGGTCAGCCCGATCCGACGGCTGGTGCGCAGCAGCAGCTTGGTGCCCAGGTGCCGCTCCAGCTCGGCCACCTTGCGGCTGACCGTGGCGAGGGGCGCGCCCAGGCGCCGCGCGCCGGCCGAGAGGCTGCCGGCCTCGGCGACGGCCAGAAGCACCGACATGGCGTCGAACCGGTCCATCCTGCCTTCCACAATCCGGGAGGATACTTCCCGAAGCTCCACGATACTGCGCCACGCGGCGGAGGTTCTAGCCTTCCGCCCGGCGAACACGGCCGGCCCATCGGGGCCGGCATGGGGCGCGCCACTGACCAGAAAGAGCAAGCCATGACTGACCTGCCCCGCCGCGCCTTCACGCGCGGCCTTCCATTCGGCGTGCTCGGTGGCGGCCTCCTGCCCCTCGTCACCCCGGCCCGGAGCGCGGCCGCGGCCACCCCGGCCGTTGCCGTGACGCCGCTGGCGCAGATCCGGATCGGCCGCTTCACCGTGACCGCGCTGACGGACGGCTATGCGGACATGCCCTACACCTTCTTCCCGGGCCGCACGGCCGCGCAGGTCGAGGGGGCGGCGGTGGCGCAGTTCACCGCCCGGCCCAGCGGCGTCCGCTTCGTGTTCAACCAGTATCTGATCGAGGATGGCGAGCGCCGGATCCTGGTCGATGCCGGGCCGGCCGGCTCGATCGGGCAGACGGGCGCCCTGCCGCAGGCGCTCGCCGCCCTGGGCCTGCGCCGCGACCAGATCGACGCGGTCATCGTGACCCACATGCACGAGGACCACATGGGCGGGCTGATCGCCGGCGGGCAGAACAATTTCCCCAATGCGGAGCTGCATGTCGACCGGCGCGACATCGCCCACTGGACCGATCCGGCCAAGCGTGCCGCCGCGCCCGACTATCTGCAGAACAGCTTCCGCATGTCGGCCGACCTGGTGCGCCTCTATCCGCGGCTGCAGGCGATCGACGGCCAGCGCCAGATCGCGCGCGGGGTCTCCATCGTGGACCTGACCGGCCATACGCCCGGCCATATCGGGGTGCGGATCGAGGATGCCGGGCAGAGCCTGATCATGGTGTCCGACATGCTCTTCCCGGTGGTGCACCCGATGGCGACGGATGTGGGCTTCCTGTTCGAGCAGGATCCCGCGGCGGCGCAGGCGATGCGGGACCGCTTCTTCCCGCGCGCCGCGGCGGAAGGCGCGCTGATCGCCGCGACGCATATGCCCTTTCCCGGCCTTGGCCGCATCGTCTCGGACGGGGGGCGGCTGCGCTGGCAGGTGGCGGACTGGGCCTTGCAGGGCTGAGGCCCGGGAGGATCAGCCCTCGGCCCGGATGTTGTTCTGCCGCACGACGTCGCCCCAGAGGCGAAGCTGGCGGGCGAAGTGCTCGCGCATCTCCTCGGGGCCGCTGGCGATGACGGTCACGCCCATCAGCCGCGTCAGCCGGCGGTTGACCTCCTCCGCGCGCAGCGCCGCGGCGAGATCCGCGTTGAAGCGGTCGATCACCGGCCGGGGCGTGGCGCCGGGCGCATAGACGCCCCACCAGGGCGTGGCGTCGATATCCGGCAGGCCGCTCTCGGAGAGCGTCGGCACCGAGAGCAGGGTCGGGTGGCGCGCGGGCGAGGTCTGCGCCAGCGGCCGCAGCGTCTCGGCGGAGAACTGCGCCGACAGCACCGTCGTCGCGGCGATGATGGCGTCCACGTGATTGGCGACGGCCGAGGTGACGGCCGGCGCCGCCCCGCCCGCATAGGGCACGTGGACCATCCGCAGCCCCCGGCGCTGCGCGATCAGCACCATGGTGAGATGGCCGAGGCTGCCCATGCCGGCCGAGGTGTAGTTGATCTCGCCGGGCCGGGCCTCGGCCGCCGCGAGCAGGTCGGTCAGCGTCCGGTAGGGGCGCGCGGGATGCGCGGCGATGACGTTCGGCGCGGTGCCGATGAGCATGACCGGCGCGAGGTCCCGCTCGTGGTCGAAGGGCTGCGAGGCCAGCAGCGACGGGTTGACCGCGTGGGTGTCGAAGACGAAGAGCCAGGTGTTGCCGTCGGGCGCCGCGCGCGCGGCCGCGGCCGCGCCGATGCTGCCATAGGCGCCGGGCCGGTTCTCGACGACGACCGTCACGCCGAGCCGCTGCTGCAGGCCAGGCTGGACAAGGCGGGCGATCTGGTCGGCGGTGCCGCCCGGCGCGAAGGGTACCAGCAGGCGGACGGGGCCGCCCTGGGCGCGAGCCACCATAGGTGCAGCCAACCCGGCGGCGATCGCGCCGCGCCTGGTCCATGTCGACATTGCTGTTCGTCTCCCGGCGGCCACGTCGGCTTCGAGGCCGCGGGCTCGTTGTTTATGAACGAACCGTAAGGTGAGGCGGACCGGGATGGCAAGGGGAACCGGCGGGTGGGCGAGAGCCTGGAACGTGATGATCGAAGGCGCGAAGGCGCCGCAGATCTGAATAACGCGCCAGAACAAAGGCTGGATTGGGATGCGTGAGCGAAAGCGAACGCATCACGATCTAGCCGGGCGGGCGGTGCTGCGCCCAGGGGCGGGCCTGCTCCAGCAGCGCGCCGAGCCGCAGCACGTCGGTCTCCGCGCCCCATTTCCCCACGATCTGCACGGCGGTCGGCAGGCCGTCCGTGCCGAAGCCCGAGGGCAGCGAGACGGCGGGGTGGCCGGTGAGGTTGAAAGGGTACTGGTAGGCGGTCCAGCCCTGGCGGGTGATGCCGTACTTCACGCCGTCCACCTCGACCTCGTCGTTCGCCGCGTCGAACTCCACGGGCAAAGCGGTGCGGGTCATCGTCGGCGTGACGAGGAAGTCGTAGCGGTCGAACAGCGCCTGGATCGCGCGGAACAGCCGCGTGCGCGCGAATTGCGCGTTGCGGAAGTCGTGCAGGCCGAAGCCGTTGCCGCGCTCCATGAAGGCGAGCGTCACCGGGTCCATCTGGTTCTGCCAGCGCGGGAGATATTGCGCGAAGCTCACGGCGAAGCCGGCCTGGTAGAGGATGCGGCCCTCGTATTCGATCCAGTCGATCGCGTCCGTGACCTCTTCGATCTCGGCGCCCATGCCGGCCCAGGCCTCGAGCGAGGCCTGGGTGTTGGCCGTCACGTCCGCCGCCACGCGCGGGTTGTGGCAGCGGGGGATGTAGCCGATGCGGATGGCGGAGAGATCGCCACCGACGAGCTGGGGCGAGAGCTGCCGGCGGTCCTCGCCCTTCAGCGACCAGCCGTCCTTGGAGGCGGCGCCGGTCAGCACCGCATGCATCACCGCGGCGTCGGTGACGGTGCGGGCGAGGGGACCTGCGAAGATGTTGTTGCCGTGCATGTCGGCCGCGGTCTCGTAGGGCACGCTGCCGAGCGTGGGCTTCAGCCCGACCACGCCGCAGCAGGCCGCCGGCCCGCGCACCGAGCCAGCGCCGTCCGTGCCGAGGCCGAGCGGCGCGAGGCCTGCCGCGACGGCCGCCGCGGCCCCGCCGCTGGAGCCGCCGGAGGTGCGGCCGAGGTTCCAGGGGTTGCGGGTGATGCCGTGGGGCGGGCTGTCGGTCAGGCCCTTGTTGCCGAATTCCGGCGTGGTCGACTTGCCGATGATGATCGCGCCGGCCGCGCGCAGCCGCGCGACCAGCACGTCGTCCGTGGCGGCGGGCGGGGCTTCGTTGAAGATGGCCGAGCCCTTGCGCGTGGGCACGCCCTTCACGTCCAGCAGGTCCTTGATGTGGACGGGCACGCCGTGCAGCGGGCCGAGGGGGCCGCCGGACTTCACCGCGGCCTCGGCCTTCATGGCCTCGGCGCGGGCCTCCTCGGCCATGACCTCGGCGAAGACGTTGAGCCGCGGCTGCTGGACCTCGATCGCGGCGAGCACGGCGTCCACATACTCGACCGGCGAAAGCTTCCCGCGGCGGATGAGCGCGGCCGTCGATGTGGCGGGCGTGAAGAGGAGGTCGGCGTCGGGCATCTGGCTCTCCGGCTGGAAGGCCGAGAGTGCTGGCGCCTTGCGCGAGGCACAAGCGGCGGCGCTGCCGATTTCGAGAGGTCTTCCGGGAGGGGCTTTGCCCTCCCGTCGTTGTCTCGCCTTCGGCGCCAACCCCCCACTTCTGGGGTCCAGGGCATAAAGCCCTGGCGGGTGGAGCCTGAGGAGGGCGGAGCCCTTCTCAATCCACCCGCACGCCGTCACAGCGACGCCCCTCCGTCGATCTTGAAGTTCCCGCCCGTCACGAAGCCCGCCTCGGCGCTCGCGAGATAGGCCACGAGTCCCGCGACGTCGTCGCAGGCGCCGAAGCGCTGCAGCGCGATGGTCTGCCGCACGTATTCGAAGGAGGCCCCCAGCCCCTCGCGCAGCAGCGGCGTGTCGATCCGTCCGGGCTGGACGTTGTTGACGGTGATCCCGCGCGGGCCCAGCTCGCGCGCGAGCCCGCGCGTCAGGCTGGCGACGGCGCCCTTGGTCATCGCATAGACGGCGAGGCCCGCGATCGGCACGTGGTCGCTGCTGGCGCTGCCGATGTTGATGATCCGGCCGCCGCCTTCGCCCATGTGCCGGGCGGCCTCCTGCGTCGCGACGAAGAGTCCCTTGATGTTGACGGCGATCATCGCGTCCAGGTCGGCCATGGAATAGGCCGGCAGGGTGCCGCGGCGCAGGATCCCGGCATTGTTGACGAGGATGTCGAGCCGGCCGAAGGCGCCGACCGTCTCCTCGACGGCGGCCCGGATGTCGCCGGCGACGGCGCTGTCGGCGCGCAGCGCGAGGGCCTGGCCGCCGGCCTCCCGGATCGAGGCGGCGAGCGCCTCCGCGGTCTCCTGCGACGTCGCGTAGGTGACGGCGACGGCCGCGCCCTCGTCGCTCAGGCGCCGGGCGATCGCCGCCCCGATGCCGCGCGCCCCGCCGGTCACCAGCGCGACCCGGCCGTTCAGGGCTGCCATGCGGGACATCTCAGATGCCCGCGGTGGTGGCGCTCGGGCGGCCGAGGCCGGAGGCGCGCAGGGCCAGCGACAGCGCCGCCGCGACCGCGACGTTCAGCAGCACCGAGGGGATGGCGATGTAGCAGGGGATCGTGAAGCCGCCGATCGCGACGGGATAGATCGCGGCCTTGAAGTCGAGCTGCGCGGCCATCCAGGTCGCCGCGGCGATCCCCACGCCCCATCCCGCCAGCAGGGCCCAGCCGTGGAAGAACCGCGTGTAGAGCGCCGAGAGCACCGCCGGCAGGGTCTGGATGATCCAGACCCCACCCAGCAGCTGGAGCTCGACCGCGTAGGGAAGCGGCAGGAACAGGATGAAGGCCAGGGCGCCCACCTTCACGATCAGCGAGGCGAGCTTCGCCACCTGGGTCTCCTCTGCGTCGGTGCAGGCGGGGTTCACGAACTCGCGATGGATGTTGCGGGTGTAGATGTTGGCGACCGCGATCGACATGATCGAGGCCGGGACCAGCGCGCCGATCGCGATGGCGGCGAAGGCCACCCCGGCGAACCAGGGCGGGAACACCGCCAGCACCAGCGCGGGAACCGAGAAGTTCGCGCCGTACCGCCCGAAGCCCTCGGCGAATTCGGGCATGCGGGCGACGCCGGCGGCCAGGGCCATGAAGCCCATCAGCGAGAGCACGCCCAGCACCAGCGAATAGGCGGGGAGGATGGCCGCGTTGCGCCGGATCGTCCGGCCGCTGCTGGCGCCGAGCAGGCCGGTCATCGCATGCGGGTAGAGATAGAGGGCGAGCGCGGAGCCGAAGGCGAGGGTGGCATAGGCGCTGAAGGAGCCCGTGCTGCCCGGACCGGGCGTGGCGAGCAGCAGCCGGGACGGGGGCACTTCGGCGAAGATTCCGCCGAAGCCGCCGAGCTTCATCGGCACGATCACGACGGCGGCGAAGGCCGTCACGTAGATGAGCGCGTCCTTCACGATCGCGATCATGGCCGGCGCGCGCAGGCCGCTGGTGTAGGTGAAGGCGGCCAGGACCACGAAGGCGAGGATGAGCGGCAGGTCGCCCAGCCACCCCGTCACCGGGACGCCCATGGCGGCGACCACCACCTCGAGCCCGACCAGCTGCAGCGCGATATAGGGCATGGTCGCAACGAGGCCGGTGACGGCGATGGCGAGCGCCAGCCACCGGTTGGCGAATTGCGTGCGCACGAAGTCGGCGGCGGTGACATGGCCGGCCCGGTGGAAGACCTCGACCAGGCGGGCGAAGACCACGTAGAGGATGGGATAGATCATGATCGTGTAGGGGATCGCGTAGAACCCGATCGCGCCCGCGCCGAAGACCAGCGCGGGCACGGCGATGAAGGTGTAGGCGGTGTAGAGATCGCCTCCCAGCAGGAACCAGGTGACCACGGTCCCGAAACGGCGGCCGCCCAGGCCCCATTCGTTCAGCTGGCTGAGGTCTCCGCGGCGCCATCGGGCGGCGGCGAAGCCGAGGCCCGTCACGAACAGGACCAGGGCGGTGAACACGATCAGGGTGGTCCAGTTCATGGGGGAACCTCGTCAGGACGGAGTTGGTGTTTCGGAGGGCGTCTCAGGCGCGCCGGTGCTCGGCGAGGTAGACGATCCCGGTCAGGACGCCCGAGACGGGGACCAGCAGCATCTGGTACCAGTAGAAGAACGGAATGCCCGCCCATGCAGGTTCCGCGACGCTGTAGGACGAAACCCAGAGAGATGCTGCAAAAGGCAGCAGCAACAACAGGCGCCAAGCCATCCAATTCGGGCTTTGATGCTGCTCTTTCTGAAGATATTGCTGATTATTCATCTCATTCTTTCCCCGTTTCGACTGGGAAGATTGAGGGGGCGTGCTGCCCGACGGTTTCAAGGGGCCGCCCTGTCGCTACGATTGTAGTCACGATCCCCGCGGCGTCAGATGGGGACGGGCTGCGGGACTTTGGGACGCGGTCGTGCCGGGCAGGATGTCGCCGGTTGTTCTTCGGCGGCCGGCATGGCGCCGAAAGGTCGGCGCACGGCCGGGGTACGGGGGCCGACATCGCCCCGTGCGGTTCGCCGCCGGCCACGCCGAAAGATTATAAGCTTGTTCTCGCGCCCCCTGTATCTTTCTCCACGAACTGGCCAGACTTTCCAGCACGGAGAGACGCTGCGCGCACGACTGGAATCGGATCGAAGAGAGGCGAGGCAGGGATGATGTTCGACTGGATCAGGCGCAGCGCGTGCGCGGCCATGCTGCTGATGGGTGTCCACGCGACGGCACAGGAATTCCCGCAGCCCGGGCGGCCGCTGATGTTCGTCTCGGGCTTCCCGGCGGGCACCACCATCGACATCTACGGCCGCATCATCCTGGAGCGCGTCCAGCGCGAGCTCGGCGTGCCGATGGTGATCGACATCCGCGCCGGCGCCTCGGGCAATATCAGCATGGAATACGTGGCGCGCGCGGCGCCGGACGGCCACACCATCACCTTCGCCACCTCGGCGATGATGGCGATCAACCCCGCGGTCTTCCCGCGCATGCCGATCGACACGCAGACCGACCTCGTGCCGATCATGAGCGTCTTCGACGCGCCGAACTTCATGACGGTCAGCACCGAGAAGCGGCCGCAGTTCACGACGTGCCAAGCGGTGGTGGACGCGGCGCGGGCGCGGCCGGGGCAGCTCAACTACGCGAGCACGGGCAACGGCGCCTCCACGCATCTCGCCGGTGCGCAGTTCGCCTGGGTGCTGGGGCTGAACCTCGTGCACGTGCCTTATCGCGGCGGGCCCTTCGCGATGACGGCGCTCTACCAGGGCGACGTGGACGTCTTCTTCTACCAGACCGGGCCGGTGATCGAGTTCTACCGGCAGGGCCGTGTGCGGCTGCTGGCGGTGACCTCGGCGCAGCGCGTGGCCGCGGTGCCGGAGGTGCCGACCGTCGCCGAGGCCTGCAACCTGCCGGGCTTCGACAGCACCACCTGGTACGCGCTGATGGCCCCGGCGCGCACGCCGCAGCCCATCCTGAACCGGCTCACCGAGGTCTTCACCCGCGTCGCCAACGAACCCGAGGTGCGCGAGCGCATCTCCGCCATGGGCTTCACGCCGAACGTGCAGCCGCCGGAGGTGACGCGCGAGCGGCTGGCGCGCGACATCGTCACCTGGCGCGAGGTCGTGGCGCGCACCGGCGCGCGCGCGGAGTAGGGCATGATCGCTGCAGGTGGAATCACCGGAGGCGTGAATCATGCTCTCAGACGACAGGCTGGAGGCTTTGCCGTGAGCCGTTGCGAACGGACAAGCCTCTAGCATGGACCTCCGGCAGCTCCAGCTCTTCCGGCGGATCGTGGCCGAGGGCAGCTTCTCTCGCGCTGCCGCCGCGCTCGGCATCGCGCAGCCGGCGCTGAGCCGGCAGGTGCGCGCGCTGGAGGAGGAGCTCGGCATCCGCCTGCTCCACCGCAACGGCCGCGGCGTGATCCCGACCGAGGAGGGGCGGCGCTTCGCCGAGGCGGTCTCGCCCGTGCTGGACGATCTCGACCGCGTCCGCGAGGAGGCGATGGCCGCGCAGGGCGTGGCGCGCGGCAAGCTGCGCGTGGCCATGCCGCCCTCGGTCGCGGCGGCGCTGGGGCCGGCGCTGATGCGCCACCTGCGCGCGGAGATGCCGGAGGTGGAGCTGAACCTGCGCGACGGCTTCACCGGCACCATCCATGAATGGCTGACGCGGGGCGAGGTGGACATCGCGGTGCTCAACCCGATGCGGCGCAGCGCCGCGGTGAAGACCGAGCCGCTCTACGACGCGCATCTCTTCCTCGTGCACCCGCCGGGCGATCTCAGGATCGCGCAGCTGCTGACGCCGTCGGGCGAGATCGCGCTTGCCGACGTGGCTTCGCTGCCGCTGCTGCTGCCCGGTCGGCATCACGGCGTGCGGCGCGAGGTGGGCGTGGCGCTGTCGGCCGCGGGCCTGGCCGCGGCGGATATCCAGGACGTGGATTCGCTGACCGGCGTGAAGCACATGGTGGCCGAGGGGCTCGGCTACACGCTCTTCGCCTGGGATGCGGTGTCGCTGGAGATCGAGGCGGGCGCGCTGGCGGCGGCGCGGGTCTGCGCGCCGGTGCTGCTGCACGGCTTCGTGCTGGGCACCTCGGCCGAGGTCTCGCCCGCGACGCGCGCGGTGGTGCGGTTCCTGCGCGAGGAGGTGCGCCGGCGGATCGCGGATGGGAGGCTGCGCGGCAGCCTGAACTGACGGGAGCGGGAGGGACACGGCCCCTCCCGCGCCGTTTCCGCTTCGCGGCCAACCCCGCCAGGCTTTTGGCCAGGCCTATAACGGCCGCAGCACCTGCCGGTGCACCGACTCCGCGACCCGCAGCAGAGCCGCGCGGTCGAGCCCTTCGGCGGAGACCGCATAGCCGAAGCCCCGGTCCACCCACCAGAAGGCGGAGGCCCCGCGCACGGGGTCGTCGGTATAGCGGAACTCCGGCCCGCCGCCGCCGCGGTCGGCGCGCAGGTAGACCGTCAGGCGATGGTGCTCCGCATCCTCGTACATCAGCTGCGCGGCGGGGTCGCCGCCGGCGCCGGGAAGCAGGCGCCCGCCCATCAGACGATAGCCGACGGGGGCGAGGTCCGGCACGGAGACCGACCGGCCCAGCCGGTTGGAGAGCCAACGGACGAGCTGCGTGTCCTGCTCGGCTGCGACCTCGACGGGGCGGCGCAGGTCGGCCGCGAAGACGTGATGCGCGGCCAGCGCCTCGGCGACCATGGGGCGCGTGGTGGTCGTCCCTGGGGGCGGCTCGATCAGCGCGGAGCGGCCGGCCCAGCCCGCCACGCCGCCCAGCGCGAGCCAGGCGCAGACGGCGGCGATGCGGCGAAAGCGGTCCAGCCGGGAACGGCGCTGCGCGGCCAGCAGGTTGGCGACGCGCAGCCGCGCGGGAATGGGCTCGTCATGGATGGGGCGGAGCGCGGCCCGCAGCGCCTCGCGATCCAGGGCCATCGCGCGCAGCCGCGCGGCGGTGTCGGGGTTGGCGTCGAGCCAGGCGGCGACCTCGGCGCGGCGGTCGGGCGGCAGGGCGCCGTCCAGCCAGGCCTGCAGGTCGTCGTCACCGATGGGCAGGGGGTTGCTCACTTCACCCTCCTCAGGGTCGGGCGGCCGGGCGCCTCTTCGCCCTCCAGCAGGCGGCGCAGGCGCTGGCGGCCGCGCGCGAGGCGCGACATCACCGTGCCGAGCGGGGCGTTGGTGAGGCGGCCCGCCTCGGCATAGGAGAAATCCTCCACGCCGACGAGGAGGAGCACGGTGCGCTGCTCCTCCGGCAGCCGCGCGAGCGCGGACAGCGCGTCGCGCCAGAGGGCGCGCTCCTCGGGGTCGGCGCTGGGATCGGGCAGGGGCAGGTCGTTCTCGTCCAGGTGGATCTCGCCGCGGCGCTGGCTGCGGCGGCGGCCGTCGATGAAGAGGTTGTGCAGGATCGCGAAGAGCCAGGGGCGCGGGCTCACCTCGCGCCGGCGCAGGTGCCAGCGCGAGATGGCACGCTCCAGCGCGTCCTGCACGAGGTCGTCGGCGGCGGCGGAATCGTGCAGCAGCGCATGGGCGAAGCGGCGCAGCGCCGGGATGTGCGGCTCGATGAGCGCGGCCATCTCGGCGTCGCGGCTCATCCGCGGGTCCCGCCCAGAGTGGGATATTCCCGGGTGGGGTATTCCGGGCCGCCGGCGCGCAGCGCGGCGAGGCGGGCGCGCATGGCCAGGACCTCCGTGGTCTGGCCGGCCAGGATTTCCTCGGCGAATTGCCGCGTGAGCGGGTCGCGCCCATGCAGCAGCACGAGCCGCGCCATCTCGATCGCGCCCTCGTGGTGCGGGACCATCATGGCGAGGAAATCCTGGTCGGGCTTCCCGCTGGGCGGGGCGGCGTGCATGCCGGCCATCATGCGCTCCATGGCGGCGTCCATGTCACGCGCGAAGGCGTCTTGCGGCTGCGCGTCATGCGCGTGATGCGAATGGCTCATCCCGTCACGCTCCTCGCGCCGGGGCGGACGAAGACGAGGTTGATGCCCTTCTTGTTGCGCAGCCGTCCGGAGGGCAGCACGAGGTCGCCCAGCGCGATGCGTTCCAGGAAGCGGGGCCGGAAGGGATCGGCGACGTCGAGCACGGTGCAGAGCGTCTGGCCCTCGCCGGGCGTGCCGGGCAGCTCGTCCTGCTCGTGGGTGACGAAGAGCCGCGTGCCGGCAGGGTCGAGCCAGAGGCCATGCGCCTCGCGCCCGCCGGTCGCGACCTCGGCGACGACGCGGCGCTGCCCTGATGGCGCGGAACGGTCGATGATCGCGAGCTTCGAGGAAGCGCTGCCGCCCGGCCCCGCGCCGTCGTCGACGCGGGCGAGGCTGGCATAGACGGCACGGCCGTTCGCGTTCTCCACGAACTCCACATGGTTGGGGCGGGCCATATTGCCGAGCGGGATGGTCTCGGCGATCGCCCGGCCGTCGGCCGGCAGCACCGAGAGCGCGTCGGCCAGCTTGTGGCTGATCCAGAACTCGCCTCCCTCGGGGCTCAGCTTGAGGAAGGGGCTGAAGCCGAAGCGGTCGCGCTCGCGGATGTCGAGGCGGGCGACGCGGCGCGCGGAGCTGTGGCCCTCGGCGTCGTAGGTCACGTCCAGCAGGTCGATGAGCGGCGACTTCTGGCTGATCACCGCGGCACGGCGTCCGTCGGCCGAGAACCAGGCATGCGCGGGGCCGGGCAGCGTGTCCACGAAGCCCAGGAGGGCGTGGCCGGGCCTGCCGCCGGCGCTCTCCTCCTTCGCGCGCTGCACGTCGAGCACGGCGATGCGGTCCTCGCCGCGCACCGTCACCCAGATCTCCTTGCCGTTGCGCGTGAAGGTGGGCTCGTGCGGCTCGCGGCCCACGAAGATGCCGCTGGTGATGCGCTCGCGCGTGGTCTGCGGCGAGGCCATGGGGTTGTCGCGATTGCCCAGGATCCGCCGCGTGCGCGTGTCGATGAGATAGAGGTTGCTGGAGCCCCGGCCGGTGGTGGCGACCAGCGTGGAATCCGGGTTGGGCACCGCGCCGTGGATGGAGATGCCGCCATGGTAGAGCGGCTTCTGGATCATCGCGCCATGCGTCGGGATGACGCCGCCGGTGACGAGGCGGAAGGGCGGGCGCGCATCCTCGTCGAAGGAGGTGAGGTTCACCGTGGTCTCGACGGCGAGGCCGACGGGATCGACGACGACGAGGGTGTTGCTGTCCTCGCAGCAGATCCAGACGCCGTCGCCGGCGCGTGCCGCAGGCACGTCGCCCTCGGCGCGCGCGGGCAGGCTCTGCGCGAAGGCGGGCGTGGCGGCGAGGGCGCCGGCCGCGGCCAGCGCGGCGCGGCGGGTGATGTCGATGTCCATGCGGCGGGGATCCTGTCGTGGGTATTTCACGACATGGACGAAGCCGGACTCCGGATTATTCCCGCGCGCCGCGAAGAATCAGGCCGCCAGGGCCTCCGCCTCGGCGCTCTGGCGCAGCGCCGGCAGCACGTCGCGGCCGAGGCGCTCGATCGCCGCCAGCACCTTCGGCGCCGGCAGGCCGGAGAAGCCGCAATACATGCTGATATGCGAGGGCCGCAGCACCTTCACATCGTGCGAGAGGATGCGCGTCACCTTCTCCACGCTGCCGATGGGCGTGTTCTCCAGCAGCCACTCGATCGTCGGCTCGCCCTCGAAGGGCACGGAGTGCATGCGCACGCCGTCGCGCGGCGGCACGGGGACGCGCAGCGAGAGGGTGGTGCGCGCGAGCTTCAGCACGCCCTCGGCGGCGCGGCGCTGCTCGGCGGGGTCGTCGGTGACGAAGATGTAGCGCTGCAGGCCGAGGGGCATGTCGCGGCCGGTGAAGCCGCCGGCGCGGTAGCCCTCCTCGGCCTTGGCCTTCAGCGGAAGCGCCATCTCGGCGGTGCGGACGCCCTGGCTGACCAGGAGCGTGGCGCCGGTGCGGCCCGCGCGCTCCAGCAGGCTGCCGCTGGCGCCGGCGAGGTAGATCGGCGGCAGGCCGGGCGCGATGCAGATGGGCGAATCGGGGTAGCTGTAGTGCTGGCCCTGGTGGTTCACGCGGCCGGTGGTGAGGCCCTCGACCAGGATGTCCCACTCCTCGTGCATCGCCTCGGCGCGCGCGGCGTGGTCGATGCCGTAGCTGTTGAACTCGTGGAACTGGTGGCCCGTGGCGATGCCGAGGTTGAGGCGGCCGCCGGCGGCGAGCTGGGCGAAGCCGATCTCCTGCACGGCGCGCAGCGGGTTGTGCAGCGGCAGCACGACCACGCCGGTGCCGAGGCGGATGCGCTTCGTGAGGCCGGCGCAATGCGCGACCATCAGCAGCGGGTTGGGGCAGATCGAGGCGCTGGTGAAGTGGTGCTCGGCGAACCAGGTGGCGTCGAAGCCCACCTTTTCCGCGAGTTGGACGGCGGCGGCCGTCATCTCGAAGACCGAGGCCGGCGTCTCGCCCTCATGGTTCAGCGACATCAGGTTGAAGAGCGCCAGTTCCATCGCGGTCAAAGCTCCAGGCCGGTTTCGCGGCGCAGCATAGCAGGGTGTTTCCATCCCGTGTCCGTCGGGACTGGGCCTAGCGGTTATGCCTCGCGCAGCAGGTCGGCCATGCCGGCCATGGCGGCTTCGAGCCTTTGGAGGGCCACGCGCGCCTGCTCGGGCGCGACGGCCTCGAAGCGCAGGACGGTGCCCGGGACGGACTGGCCGAGGCGATGCAGGTCGGCGGTGACGACGGTGCAGATCTTGGGGTAGCCGCCGGAGGTGTGGCGATCGGGCAGCAGGGCGATGGGCTGGCCGCTTCCGGGGACCTGGAGGACGCCCGTGGCCAGCCCGTCCGTGGCGATCTCCGGGCGGCCGATATGAGTCAGCTTCGGGCCGGCGAGGCGCAGGCCCATGCGGTCGGCATCCGATGTGACGGTGAAGTCCGCGGTCAGAAGGGCGTCGATCGCCTCCTCGGTGAAGTGGTCGTCCTGCGGGCCGAGGATGACGCGCAGCGGGCGGTCGCGCTCGGCGGGGACGGGGTGGGGCAGGCGCCGCTCGCGGCGGGAGGTGGCGGCGGGCTGCACGAGCGGCAGCCGGTCGTCGGGCTGGAGCCGGCCGCCGTGCAGACCGCCGAAGCCGGCGCGCGTGTAGGTGGAGAGGCTGCCGAGCACGGGCGCGATGGCGAAGCCGCCCTCGACGGCGAGGTAGCAGGCGCCGCCCGCGATGCGGCCGATGCGAAGGACCTCGCCGCGATGCAGAAGGAAGCTTTCCAGCATCGGGTGCGAGGCCTGGGCGCCGGCGAGGGCGACGCGCACGGATTCCGCCTCGGCCTCGATGGCGCAGCCGACGCGGCACATCTCCAGCGCGGCCGTATCGGGCGGATTGCCGAGGACGAGGTTCGCCGTGCGCAGCGAGATCGGGTCCAGCGCGCCCGAGGGCGGCACGCCGAGCCGCTGGTATCCGGCGCGGCCGAGATCCTGGACGGTGGTGAAGAGCCCGCCCTCCACGATACGGATCGCGGCGCTCATGCGCGGCAGAGCGCCACGGGATCGGCGCCGGCGCGGAGGCGGTCGGCGAGCGCGCCGAACTCCGCCGGCGGCACGGCGCGGAAGGCGACCTCGTCGCCCGTCGCGATCAGCGAGGGGCGTTCCAGCCGCGTGGGATCGAAGAGCGGCACGGGCGTGCGGCCGATGAGGTTCCAGCCGCCGGGCACCGCCTGCGGATAGATCGCGGTGAACTCGTTCGCGACGCCGAGCGAGCCCGCCGGTACGGCGATTCGCGGCGTGGTCCGTCGCGGCGCGGCGAGGCGCGGATCGAGGCCGGCGAGGTAGGGATAGCCGGGGTAGCCGCCGACCATGGCCGCGCGGTAGCGGCCGGCCGCGTGGACCGCGACGACCTCCGCCTGCGTCAGGCCGAGGCGCGCGGCGAGGTCCGCGATATCAGGCGCGTATTCGCCCTCGTAGCAGATGGGCAGGATCCAGCGCGCGCCCTCGGCCTCGGTGTCCGTCGTGGGCGGCAGCCCGCGCAGGAGCGCCGTCAGCCGGCGCAGGCTGAGGCGTCGGGGGTCGTAGTGGATGGTCAGGGAGCGCAGCGTGGCCACCCGCTCCACGATGCCGTCCGTGCCTTCGAGCTGCCGGTCCAGGCTGCGCGCGCGGGCGGCGGCCTCGGGCGAGTAGGAGGCGCCGAACTCGACGGTGAGGGCGGCGTCGCCGACGGGCAGGAGCCGGGGCTCGGAGAAGGACATCGCGTCAGCTTGCACCGGCGTCATGGACGGGCAAAAGCCCCCCGCGTCGTAGACGCGCCGGGACTCGCGCGCCATCATCGCCGCCATGGTGGCGATCTCCCTCAACGCCGATCTCGGCGAAAGCTTCGGGCCCTGGAAGATGGGCGACGACGCGGCGCTGCTGCCGCTCATCAACTCCGCGAGCCTGGCCTGCGGCTATCACGCGGGCGATCCGGAGATCATGGCGGAGACGGTGCGGCTGGCGCTCGCTGCCGGCTGCAGCATCGGCGCGCATCCGGGATTCCCGGACCTCCAGGGCTTCGGGCGGCGGGCGCTGAAGATGTCGGCGCGCGAGGTGGAGGCCATCACCGCCTACCAGGTCGGCGCCCTGGCCGGCACGGCGGCGCTGCATGGCGGCAAGGTCACGCATGTGAAGCCGCATGGCATGCTGAACACCCTCGCCAGCGCCGATGCGGATCTCGCCCGGGCGATCGCGCGCGCGGCGCGGGCGGTGGACCGCGGGATGATCCTGGTGGTGCTGCCGGGCACCGAGCTCGAGAAGGCCGGGCGCGCGGAGGGGCTGCCCTGCGCGCTGGAGGGCTATGCGGACCGGCTCTACGAGCCTGATGGGCGCCTCGCCAGCCGCGCCCTGCCGGATGCCGTGCACCACGACATCGCCGTGATCCGCGAGCAGGCGCTGCGCATGGTGCTGGAGCGCGAGGTGATCGCCCGCGGCGGCGTGCGGCTGAAGCTGGACGTGCAGACCCTCTGCCTGCATGGCGACGAGCCCAGCGCCGTCGAGGCGGCGCGGCAGGTGCGCGCCGGCCTGCTGGAGGGCGGCGCGGCGTTGAAGCCGCTGCCGCAGATGATCTCCGGCTAGCGCCGCGGCCGCCGGGGCTCCCTTGCAGAAACGATGGTGCAAGGCCTGCCCGATATGCCAGCATCCCTCCATTGGAGAAGGACGCGGCCGCGCCATGACGACCAACGGATTTGCACTCCTCACCACCATCATCCTGATGTTCCCCATGCTGTACTTCCTCGTGGCGTCGCCGACCTTCCTGCTGAGGCCGCTGAGCGACCCGATCGTCACCTGGCTGCTGCGGGGACTCTTCAACTTCCATTTCCTGGCCGTGAGCGTGACCTGCGGCATTGCGGTGATGGCCTTCCTCCTGGCCAGCCGGCCGCTGGTCGCCATCGGGATCGGCGTCGTCGCGATCCTCGCGATCGGCGCGCGGCGCTGGTTCCTGTCGAGGATGGACGCGGAGCTCGATGTCCGGGATGCCGGCGACGTCACGGCGGTGCGCCGCCTGCGCCGCCTTCACTACGCGGGCATGGCCTACAATGCGGTCCAGTTCTTCGTGATCGTGGCCAGCGTGTCCCGGATCTTCCCCGCAGGGGCGTGATCCCGTTCTCGTGAGGGATTGACCGTCGGCGCCCTCGCGCGATACCCGTGAGGGGCATGGTCCTGATGCGCCTTCATGGAATCGCCCGGCGGATGCTTCCCGTCCTGATGGCGCTCCTGCTCCTCGGGGCGGCGCCGCACGCGCATGCCTTCGAGGGCCATGGCGTCGAGGCCTCCATGCAATCGGTCCAGGATGGCCACGACCAGGGTGACAAGGCCACGCCCTGTGGCGTGCATTGCGCCATGTGCCATCCCGCTTCGCTGCCGCCGATGGATTTCGTGGCGGCGGCGCCGGTCTCGGCCATCCGCATCGACCTGGCCGGTCCGGACACATTCCGCCTCGGCCGTGCCGGCGACACGCCGCAAAGACCTCCCAGGCTGATCGCGATCGTCTGAACGCGGCCAACCGGCCGCGTGCATCCGCATCGCGTCTCGCCGGAAGGCCCGTTCCATGTTCCATCGCGTCCTGCGCCGTGCCGTCCTGGCCTGCGCGCTCATCGTCTCTGCGCCCGCTCTCGCCCATGAGGGGCATGACGAGGCGCCCGCCGCCTCCGCGCCCGCCCGGCCGCGCATCGCCGTGCATTCGGAGCTCTACGAACTCGTCGCCGTCAGGGAATCGGCCGACCATCTCCGCCTCTGGCTCGACCGCTTCGACGGCAACGCCCCCGTCACCGACGCCCGCATCGAGGCGACGCTGGGCGACGCCAGCATCCCCGCCGAGCCGCAGCCGGACGGCACCTACCTCCTGCATTCGGACCGCCTCGCGGCGACCGGCACGCCCTTCGAGCTGATCTTCGCCATCACCGGCGCCATCGGCGACGACCTGCTGATCGGCACGCTGCCGGCCCTGCCGCCGCCGGATCCGCATGCCGGCCCGCATGACGACCCCTGGCAGGCCGCGGTGGAATGGGCCGCGCACCGGCCCTGGTTCCCGATCGGCGGCGGCGTGGTGGGCGGCTTCGTGCTGGCCATGCTGCTGCGCCCGCGTCGCCGCCGCGTCGCCGTCGCGCTGCTGCTCGCCCTGGCCGCGGCGCCCGCCCAGGCCCATGAGGGCCACGACCACGCCGCCGAGCCCGCCTCCTCCGGCGCCGTCGACACGCCGCAGCGCCTGCCGGACGGCACCGTCTTCTTGCCCAAGGTCAGCCAGCGGCTGCTGGAGCTGCGCACCGTCACCCTGCGTGAGGAGGAGGCGCGCCGCGCCGTCACGCTCGTCGGCCGCGTCGTCGCCGATCCCAACCGCGGCGGCCTCGCGCAGAGCATCGCCGGCGGGCGCGTGACGCCGCCCGAGGGCGGGCTGCCGCGCCTGGGCCAGCAGGTCCGGCGCGGCGACGTGCTGGCGCTGGTGGAGGCGCCGCTGCCCATCGCCGACCGCACCACCATCGCCGAGCGCTCGGGCGAGATCGACCAGCTTATCGCGGGTGCCGAGGCGCGGCTGAACCGCGCGCGCTCGCTGGTCGCGAGCGGCGCCGGCACGCGCGTGCAGGTCATCGACACCGAGATCGAGCTCGACGGCCTGCGCCGCCGCCGCGCGCTGATCGGCGCGAACCGCATCGAGCCCGAGGCCATCCGCGCGCCGGCGGACGGGATCATCGCCGTGGCGCGCGTCGTGGCGGGGCAGGTGGTGCAGGCGCAGGACATCCTGTTCCAGATCCTCGATCCCGGCGGGCTCTGGGTGGAGGCGCTGGTCTATGGGCCGGATGCCGCGCGGCTGGAGGTGCAGGACGCCACCGCCGCGGTGGGCGACGGGGCGCCCATGCGGCTGACGCTGCAGGGCTTCGGCCAGGTGCTGCAGCAGCAGGCGACGCTGGTGCAGTTCCGCATCGAGGACGCGCCGGCGGGCCTGTCGCTCGGGCAGCCGGTGCGCGTGGTGGCGCGGCTCGCGGAGAACCTGCGCGGGCTGATTTTGCCGCGCGCCGCCGTGGTGCGCGCGGCCAATGGCGAGAGCGTCGTCTGGCGCCATGTGGAGCCCGAGACCTTTTCCGCCGCCGCCGTGCGCATCGAGCCGATCGACGCCGCGCGCGTGCTGGTCGCGGCCGGGCTGTCGCCGGGCGAGCGCGTGGTGGTGCAGGGCGCCGGCCTCGTGAACCAGATCCGCTGATGTTCGCCATCCTCGTCTCCGCGAGCCTGCGCAACCGCCTGCTCGTCCTCGCCGCCGCGATCGTCCTGATGGCCTATGGCAGCTTCGTGCTGCCCAAGGTGCCGGTGGACGTCTTCCCCGACCTCAACCGCCCGACCGTCACGCTGCTGACCGAAGCCGAAGGTCTCGCCCCCGAGGAGGTGGAGCGCCTCGTCTCCTTCCCCATCGAGACCGCGATGAACGGCATGCCCGGCGTGGCGCGCGTGCGCTCCGTGTCCGCCGTTGCGCTCTCCATCGTCTATGTGGAGTTCGAGTGGTCGGCGGAGCTCTACCGCAGCCGCCAGCTCGTCGCCGAACGGCTGGGCCTGGTGCGCGCCGGCCTGCCCACGGGGCTGAACCCGGTGATGGGGCCGGTCAGCTCCATCATGGGCGAGATCATGCTCGTCGCCATCACCGCGCGCGGCGCCACGCCGATGGAGGTGCGCGAGGCCGCGGACTTCGCCATCCGCCCGCGGCTGCTGGCGATTCCGGGCGTGGCGCAGGTCATCCCGATCGGCGGCGAGGTGCGGCAGTACCGCGTGACGCCCGATCCCGCGGCGATGCAGGCGCTGGACGTGAGCTCCTCGCAGATCGAGGCGGCGGTGTCGCGCTTCGGCGCCAATACCGGCGGCGGCTTCGTGGACCAGCAGGGGCGGGAGTACCTGATCCGCAACCTCGGCGTCACGCGGCGGCTCGAGGATCTGCGTGACACGCCGGTGGCGCTGCGGGTGGGGCAGGCTGCGCCGATCCTGCTGCACCAGGTGGCGGCGGTGGAATTCGCCGCGCGTCCCCGGCGCGGCGATGCCGGCTTTATGGGCGGGCCGGCGGTCATCGTCGGCGTGCAGAAGCAGCCGGGGGCGGACACCATCACGGTGACGCAAGCCGTCGAGGAGGCGCTGGCCGAGATCCAGCGCGGGCTGCCGGCTGGCATGGAGGCGACGCGCGTGCAGTTCCGCCAGGCGGACTTCATCGCGACCTCCATCCGCAACGTGGAGCGCGTGCTGCTGGAGGCGGCGCTGGTCGTGACGGTGGTGCTGATCCTCTTCCTGCTGGACATCAGGGCGACGGTGATCTCGCTGGTGGCCATCCCGGTCTCGGTGCTGGCGACGGTGGTGGTCTTCCACCTCGCGGGGCTGACCATCAACACCATGACGCTGGGCGGCATCGCCATCGCCATCGGCGAGCTGGTGGACGACGCCGTCGTGGACGTGGAGAACATCCTGCGCCGGCTGCGGGAGAATGCGGCGCTGCCGGAGCCACGTCCTATCCTCTCCGTCGTCGCCATGGCGAGCCAGGAGGTGCGCTCGGGCATCGTCTACGCGACGGTCATCGTGGTGCTGGTCTTCGTGCCGCTCTTCGCGCTGCCGGGGATCGAGGGGCGGCTCTTCGCGCCGCTGGGCGTGGCCTACATCGTGGCAATCCTGGCGAGCCTCGTCGTCTCGGTCACGCTGACGCCGGTGCTGGCCTACTGGCTGCTGGGCCATCGCAAATCCGCGCATCGCCGGGACAGCTTCGTGCTGCGGACGATGAAGCGGCTGAACCGCGCGGTCGTGCTGCGGGGCATGGCGGCGCCGCGGGTCGTCCATGGCGCCGTGCTGCTGATGTTCGGCGTCGCGGCCTGGGGTGCGTGGAACCTGCCCCGCGCCTTCCTGCCGTCCTTCAACGAGGGGACGGCGCTGGTCACGCTCTCCTTCCGTCCGGGCATCTCGCTGCCGGAATCGAGCCGGCTCGGCGCGCTCGCCGAAGGGCTGGTGGCGGAGGTGCCGGAGGTGATCTCCGTGGGCCGCCGCACCGGCCGCGCGGAGCTCGACGAGCATGCCGAGGGCGTGCATGTCAGCGAGCTCGACGTGGCGCTGCGGCGCTCCGCGCGCGGCCGCGAGGCGGTGCTGGCGGACATCCGCACGCGGCTGGCGCCGCTGCCGGCGCAGCTGAACCTGGGGCAGCCCATCCAGCACCGGCTGGACCACATGCTCTCGGGCGTGCGGGCCGAGATCGCGCTGAAGCTGTTCGGCCCGGATTTCGACACGCTCGGCACGCTGGCCGAGGGGTTGCGGACGCGCTTCGCCGGCATCCCCGGCCTGGTCGACCTCCAGGTGGAGCGGCAGGTGCGCATCCCGCAGCTGCGCGTGCTGCCGGACTACGCGCAGGCCTCGCTCTACGGCATCACGCCGGCCGCGCTGAACACGGCGCTGGAGGGCCTGTCCAATGGCCGCATCGTCTCGCAGATCGTGGACGGTGTCAGGCGCTTCGACGTGGTGGTGCGCCTCGCCGACCGCGACCGCACGACCGAGGGGCTGGGCGATCTGCTTGTGGCCACGCCGGGCGGCTTCATCCCGCTGCGCCTCATCGCCGCGGTCGAGGAGGTGGACGGCCCCAACCAGGTCCTGCGCGAGGGCGGCCAGCGCCGCATCGTCGTCTCCGGCAACACGGACGGTATCAGGGATGCCGCCTCCATCGTGCGCGACATGCGCGCGGCGCTGGCGGCCGCGCCGCTGCCCGAGGGCTATTCCGTCGTGATCGAAGGCAATGCCCAGGCGCAGCAGGAGGCGGCGCGGACCATCGGGCTGCTGTCGCTGGCCTCGCTGGCGCTGGTCTTCGTGGTGCTGCTCTCGCGCTACCGCTCGGCGGCGCTGGCGCTGATCGTCATGGGCAACATCCCGCTGGCGCTGACGGGCAGCGTGGCGGCGCTGTGGCTCTTCGGCCTGCCGCTCTCGGTGGCGTCCATGGTGGGCTTCATCACGCTGGCCGGCATCAGCGCGCGCAACGGCATCCTGAAGGTGAGCCACACGCTGAACCTCGCGCTCTTCGAAGGTGAGCGCTGGGGCCGCCGCCTCATCCTGCGCGGCAGCGAGGAGCGCGTGGCGCCGGTGCTGATGACGGCGCTCTCGGCCGGCCTCGCGCTGACCCCGCTGCTCTTCGGCGCGGGCGAGCCGGGACGCGAGATCCTGCACCCCGTGGCGGTCACGATCTTCGGCGGGCTGATCAGCGCGACGATCCTGGATGCGGTGCTCACACCGCTGCTCATCCGGCGCTTCGGGCGCCGGGCCCTGGCACGGCTGGAAGCGGACCACGCGGACCGGCCGGCGCACGAAGCGGCCTCGGCCGCCTATTGATGGAGAAGACCATGAACCTCACACGGCGCTCGCTGTTCGCTGCCTCCCTGCTGCCCGTTCCGGAGTTGGCGCTCGCCCAGGCGCCGCGCGGCCCGAATGGCGGCCTGGTCGCCACCGAGCACGGCCACAGCTACGAGCTCGTGATCTCGGGCGCGGCGGCGCAGGTGTTCCTGATGGACGGGAACCGGCCGATGCGCAGCCAGGGCGCCAGCGGGCGTCTGGTGGTGCAGTCGGGCGGGCAGACGGTGAACGTTCCGCTGCAGGCCGCGGCGCCGAACCGCCTCACCGGCAGCGTGCCGGCGCCGCTGGCTTCCGGCACGCGCATCGTCTTCACGGGGCAGCTGGCGGACGGCCACCGGCTGCAGGGCCGCTTCGTGATCGAGTAGCCGCGGGGCCGTCCGCGCCGGGCGGGATGGAACCTGGCGCGGACGGCCGCCGGGCTCTCAGCCCTCCTCGTCCTCGAAGAGCCAGAGCGAGCCGCTGGGCTGGCCGGGGCCGCCATGGTCGGTCATGCCCAGGAAGGCGGGGATGCGGCGCTTCTGCGCGTCGGTGAGCGAGGCGACGAAGGGCCGCGCCGCGTTCACGAACTTCCGCAGCTCGCGGCCGCGGGCCTCCTCGCCGTCGGCGATCGCGCCGAGCACGTCGAGGAAGCTCGCCGGCACCACGGCCTGGCGCTGGTTGCGGCGGGCGATGGCGCCCTGCGAGATCTCGCGGATCGCGGCCTCGACCGGCGCCCAGAGGGCCTCCTGTGCCGGCGTCAGCTCGGCGACGGTGCGCAGCGCGGCCAGCCGGGCGTTCAGCACGGCGCGGCCGTCGGCCTCGGTCCATTCGGGGATCGCCGGCGCGGTGGCGGGCGCCGGCTGGGCCTGGGAGGTGAGGGGCGCGGCCAGCAGGGCCGTCGCGACCAGGATCGGGGCGAGGAGCTTCATCGGGGATGTTCCGCTCTGGAGGATCGGGAGGGGGAAGGCGCGCCGGGTCATTTCCAGCCGCCGCCGGGCAGGCGCCCGTGATAGGGCGTGTCGCGGCAATGGCCCCAGGGGCCATGCCAGAAGCCGGGCGGGCAGCCGTTGCCGCCGTAATAGGCGGGCGGCGGCGGGTAGTAGGCCGGAGGCGCATAGTAGCCGCCCCCCCAGCCGCCGCGGCAGCCGCCCCAGGGCCCGCGCCAGCGGCCGGGACCGCAGCCCTCGGCGATCTGGACCGCCGGGGATTCGGGCACGAGCGCGGACGGGGCCGCGTTGGCGGTCAGGGCGGTGGCGGGCGTCGCTGCCAGCGCGAGATGGGCCGCACCGGCGGCCAGGACACAAAGCAGGTTCCGCATGAGAACCTCCAGTTCGACGAGCCGGCACCCCCGGCGCGGCTGGAGGCGCCCAATGCGTCTCCAGGACGGTGCGGTGTCTAGACGTCCGCGGGAAGGCCGGCGTCACCAGTTCTGGTCATGCCGCGCGGAAATCATGCCGGGCTACAGGATCGGTGCGACCACGCTGCGTGTGCCGATGGCGCCGATCACGGCTTCGACGCCATAGGCGCGGCGCAGGCTGTCTTCCGTGATGAGGGCGGCGGGCGGCAGCGGACCTTCGGCGGCGCCATGGGCGAGCAGCAGCGCGGAATCGGCCAGCATCAGCGCGTGGTCGGGCTGGTGGGTGGTCATCAGCACGGCGAGCCCGTCGCGCTTCGCCAGCGCGCGGATCTCGCGCAGCACCAGCGCCTGGTTGCCGAAGTCGAGCGCGGCGGTGGGCTCGTCGAGGATGAGGGCGCGCGCCTCCTGCGCCAGCGCGCGGGCGACCAGGACGAGCTGCCGCTCGCCGCCCGAGAGCTCCGTCACGGGACGGTCGGCGAGGTGGGCGATGGAGAGGCGGGCGAGCGCGGCCTCGGCGGCCTCGCGGTCGGCCCGGCCGGGGGCGGCGAAGAGCGGCAGGCGCGCGGCGCGGCCCATGGCGACGACCTCGCGCGCCGGATAGGCGAAGCCGCCGAAGCTGGCCTGCGGGACATAGGCGAGACGGCGCGCGACCTCGCGGCGCGGCCAGGAAGAGAGCGGCCGTTCGTCCAGGATCACCTCGCCGCCCAGCGGCGGCAGCAGGCCGAGCAGGGTGCGCAGCAGGGTCGTCTTGCCGCCGCCGTTGGGGCCGAGGAGGCAGAGGATCTCGCCGGGTCGCAGGGCGAGGCTCAGCCCGGACAGCAGCGGCTTGCCATGGCCGATGGCGAGGCCGCGCGCCTCAAGCATGGCGCCCTCGCGCCAGCAGCCAGAGGAAGAGCGGCGTGCCCAGCAGCGCCGTCAGGATGCCGAGCGGCAGCTCCGTCCGGCCGAGGTTGCGCGCCAGCGTGTCCACGAGCAGCAGGAAGGCGGCGCCGAGCAGCATCGAGAGCGGGATCAGCCGCCGCAGGTCCGGCCCGCCGACGAGACGCGCGATGTGCGGCACGACCAGCCCTACCCAGCCGACCGAGCCGGCCAGCGCGGTGACGGAGGCGGTGGCCAGCGTGGCGCCCGCGACGGCTGCGCCGCGCAGGGCCGTGGTGTTGGCGCCGAGGGCGCGGGCCTCGTCCTCGCCGAGCGTCAGCAGGTTCAGGCGCCAGCGCAACAGGGTGAGGATCGCGAGGCCTGCCACTGCCGGGATGGCTGCCGCGACGAGATCGCCGCGCGTGACGCCGGAGAGCGAGCCGAGCAGCCAGAAGGTGATGGCGGGCAGCTGGTTGTAGGGATCGGCCAACACCTTCAGCAGCGAGATGCCCGCGCCCACCAGCGAGCCCAGCGCGATGCCGGCCAGGACGAGCAGAAGGGTCGGGTCGCCGCGGCCGCGCACCAGCGCCGCGAGGCCCGCGACGCCGGCCACGGCGGCGATGCCGCAGGCGAAGGCGAGGCCCTGGATCGCCGCGACGGGCAGGCCGAAGAAGATGCCGAGCACGGCGCCGAGCGAGGCGCCGGCGGAGACGCCGAGCAGGTCGGGCGAGGCCAGGGGATTGCGGAACATCCCCTGGAAGGCCGCGCCGGCGCCGGAGAGGGCGGCGCCGACCAGGATCGCGGCCAGCACGCGCGGCGCGCGCACGTTCCAGAAGACGATGGCGGCCGGGCCTTCCTCGCGCCCCGTCAGCACGGCCCAGAGCTGGGCCGGCGCGATGGGGAAGCGGCCGAAAGAGAGGGCCAGCAGGATCGCCACGAGCAACGCGCCGAGCGCGAGCGTCCAGGCGACGGTTCCGCGCATCTTACTGATCGGAGATGCAAGAACCTGAGGTTCTTGCCGGGGGTTGGCCGCGAAGCGGAGACAACGAGGGGCGGAGCCCCTCAAGGCTGCGCTCAGCCACGCGCGGGAAGTGCGGGGCGCAGCAGCGCCTCGATCTGCGCGGGCTCGGGGCGGCGATGGTAGAAAAGCGCGTGGAAGTCGCTCACGCGCTGCGCCAGTCCCTCGGCCGCTGCGAGGCCGAAGAGCACGGGCAGCCAGATCAACCCGATCAGCCGGTTCACCGAGGGCGGGATGTCGAGCCAGCCGAAGGGCTGTCCGGGGCCCACCACGATCCGGCCCTCGCGTACGGCAGCCAGCGTGCTCCACACCGGATCCTGCCGGGCGGAGGCGACGAAGGACGCCTGGGTCGCGATGATCCAGTCGGGGTTCCAGGCGGCCACCTGCTCGAGGCTGATCTGGGTGATGCCGCCGGAGCCGAGCGCCCGGCCGGCCACGTTCTCGGCGCCGGCGAATTCGATGATCTCGGTGTTGATGGAGCCGGCGAGGCCCGTCTCCAGCCCACGCGGCCCGCGGACGTGGAGGACACGCGGGCGGCCGCGGGAGGCGAGCGCGGCGGCATGCGTCTGCGCCTCCGCGAGGATGGCCTCGGCGGCCCTGGCGCGCTCCTCGCCGTCCCCGCGGCGGCCGAGGATGTCGCCCAACAGGCGGTAGGTCTCGGGGATCTTCGTCAGCGCGCCGTCGAGCAGCAGCGTCGGCACGCCGGTCTGCTGCTGCACGCGGTTGGCGAGGCTGACATAGGTGCCGGTGACGCTGCCGTAGTCGAGCACGAGGTCCGGCCGGTTGCGCAGCATGGCCTCGATGTTGGCGCTGTTGTCGCGGCCGGTGAGGCGGCCGATCTCGGGGAGGCGCGCGGCCTCGTCGAGCAGGAAGGCGGCGTCGGCGGGGGTGGGCACGCGGCCGGGCCAGCCGGCCATGAGGTCGGGCGCGAGGGTGTAGAGCAGCACGGAAGCGGGAGGGCCGGCGGGGAAGACGCGGGCGATGCGCTCGCCCAGCTCCGCCGTGCGGCCCGCCGCGTCGCGCACCTCGCGCGCGGCGGCGGGGGACGCCAGCAGCGAGGCCAGCAACGCCCGGCGGAACATCAGCCGACGCCGATCATCACGTCGGAGGCCTTCACGATGGCGGTGGCCGGCATGCCCTCCTTGAGGCCGAGCTCGTCGACCGCCTCGTTGGTGATGGAGGCGGTGATGACCTCGCCGCCGGCGAGCCTGAGCTTCACATGCGAGGTCGTGGCGCCCTTGGTGACGGCGAGCACGGTGCCGGCGATCTGGTTGCGGGCGGAGATCCTCATCGTGGCGTCCCTGAAGGGTTATGGCCGGCCGAAGATAGCGAATCTCCGGCCCGGACGCCACGCATTGCAGGTCAGCGCATGCGTTCGAGCACCTGGTCCACGAAGGTCATGGTGCTGCCCAGGTAGTTCTCCGGGTTGCACATGGCCGCGACCTGCGCCGGCTCCAGCCGCGAGGCGATCTCCGGGAACTGCTGCAGTGCCTGGGCCAGGGGGATGCCCTGGGCGATCGCGACGTCGCAGGCGTTGTTCACGATGTGGTGCGCCTCGCCGCGGCCCAGCACGGGGGCCAGCTCCATCATCACCTGCTCCGAGGCGATGAGCCCGCCCGTGGCGGCCAGGTTCTTCAGCATGCGGGCGGGGTCCACCACCAGGCCCTCGGCCAGGAAGCGGGCCTGCACCAGCGCGCCATGGGTGAGGTTGAAGGCCTGGCCGATGGCCAGCAGCTCCGCCTGCCAGGGGCCGGTGCCGCGCTCCAGATCCTGCGCCATGGCGGCGAGCACCTGCGGCACCAGCGCGTGCACGCCGCGCGACTGGGCGATGATGTACTCGCAGGAGATGGGGTTGCGCTTCTGCGGCATGGTGGAGCTGCCGCCGCGGCCGAAGACATGGGGCTCGTTCACCTCGGCGACCTCGGTCTGCATGAGGAGCATCACGTCGGTCGCGACCTTCGAGAGCGAGCCGCAGACGAGGCCGAGGAAGTTGATCGCCTCGCCGATGCCGTCGCGCGCGACGTGCCAGGGGATGTCCGGGCAGGCGAGGCCGAGCTCCCGGGCGAGCTCGCGCTGCACGGCGATGCCCTGGCTGCCCAGCGAGGCCAGCGTGCCGGCCGCGCCGCCGAATTCCAGCCGCTCCACGCGCGGGCGGAGCTGGTCCAGCCGCTCGACCATGGTGATGAGCGGCGAGAGCCAGACCGCGACCTTGTAGCCGAAGGTCACGGGCAGGGCGTGCTGGAGATGCGTGCGCCCGGCCATGATGGTGCCGCGGTGGCGCTTCGCGAGCGCGGCCAGCGCGCCGTTCAGCTCCAGCAGCTCGCCGCGGATGAGCGCGAAGCCCTGCCGCATCTGCAGCACCACGGCGGTGTCCATCACGTCCTGCGTGGTGGCGCCCCAATGCGTCCAGCGGCCGGCATCGGGGCCGGAGGCGGCGGTGAGCTGCTTCACCAGCCCCACGACGGGATAGCCGGTGTTGCGCGTGGCCTCGGCCAGCGCCGCGAAGTCGAGCCGGTCGACCGAGGCGGCCTCGGTGATGGCGCCGGCGGCGGCCGGCGGCACGATGCCGAGCTTGGACTGCGCCCGGGCCAGCGCGGCCTCGAAGTCGAGCATGCGCTGGAGGAAGGCGCGCTCGCCCATGGCGGCGCGCATGGCATCGGTGCCGTAGAGCGCGCCCATCACGGGCGAGTCGGCGGGATTCACGGGCATGGCTCAGATATCCAGGAAGACGGTTTCCGCCCCGCCCTGCAGCCTTATGTCGAGCTGCCAGGTTCCGGGGATGACCGGGGTTGCGATCATGGTGCAGCGCCGCTCGGGGGGCACGAGCGAGAGGAGCGGGTCGCTCTCGTTCAGGGGCTCGTCGGCGAAGTAGAGGCGCGTGGTGAGGTGCTGGAGCAGGCCGCGCGCGAAGATCGCGATCTGCACGTGCGGCGCCTGCAGGGTGTTCCCGCGGCCGGGAACGGGACCGGGCTTGAGGGTGGTGAAGCGGAAGCTGCCCTCGGCGTCGGTGGCGCAGCGGCCGAAGCCCTGGAAGGCGCCGTCGTAGCGGCCCTGGGGATCGGCGTGCCAGATCTCGATCATGGCGTCGGTGACCAGTGCGCCGTCGCCGTCGGTCACGGTGCCCTGGAGGGTGATGCGCTCGCCCTGCGCGCCGGCATTGGGGCCGTCCGCGCGGAGGAGGTCGGCCCACTCCGGAAAGTCGATGAGATGCCAGTAGGGGCCGGCGGTCTGGTGCGCGGTGCTCATGCGTGGTCCCCATGGCCGTCTTCGAAGGGGGTTGCCGAGGGGCCGCGGAGCGTGATGTCGAAGCGGTAGCCGAGCGCGAATTCGGGCTGGGTGACGTCCAGGTCGAAATTCGCGACGAGGCGGTTGCGCGCCTCCTCGTCGGCGGTGGCGAGGAAGATGGGGTCCAGCGCCAGCAGGGGATCGCCGGGAAAATACATCTGGGTGATGAGCCGCTGCGCGAAGCCCTGGCCGAAGAGGCTGAAATGGATGTGCACGGGACGCCAGGCATTGTGGTGGTTGCGCCAGGGATAGGCGCCGGGGCGGATGGTCGTGAAGCGGTACCAGCCCTCGTCGTCGGTGAAGACGCGCGCCTGGCCGGAAAAGTGCGGATCGAGCGGCGCGTCGTGCTGGTCGCGGATGTGGTGATAGCGGCCGGCGGCATTGGCCTGCCAGACCTCGACCATGCTGCCCCGCAGCGGCGTGCCGCGCTCGTCGAGCACGCGGCCGGCGACGATGATGCGTTCGCCCATCGCGGCGTGGCCTTCGACCACGGACATGTCGGTGTGGGAGGGCAGGGCGAAGCGGGGGGAGGTGGCCTCGGTCAGGGTGAAGGGGGCGCGGATGGGCTGCTGTCTGGGCGCTCGTCGGTGGGTGCTGCCGTAGGAGGGGCTGTCGAGCGGCGGCTGGGTGCCGGGGGCGGCGCGACCATAGGGGATCGGATCGGACATGCGCGCCACTCTAAGGGGTTCAGGGGAGTGTCATCAAACCGCGTGATCCGGTTGCCAAGTCACGCCTCCGGGACAATGTTGCACCTGCTCAGGGGATGTCTCCTGGGCAAGCGTTCTCAGGGCGGGGCGAAACTCCCCACCGGCGGTGATGGCGAGCGATCGCCTCAGCCCGCGAGCGCCCGTTTCCCCTCGGGAGGACGGGGTCAGCAGATCCGGTGCGATCCCGGAGCCGACGGTCACAGTCCGGATGGAAGAGAGCGCGATGTCGTTGCCGGCCCGATCGCGCTTGCGGTTGGATTGGTAAGGACTCGTGCGCCCTGATTCAGGTCTCAACCCGAAGAGGGAAGCATGAATCAGACTGACAACACCCGTTTCGCCTTCATCCAGTCCGGCTGGCACCGGGACATCGTCGGCCAGGGGCGCGAAGCCTTCCTGGCGGAGATGGCCCGGCGCGGCGTGCCGGCGGGTCGCATCGACGTCCATACGGTGCCGGGCGCCTTCGAGATCCCGCTGCATGCCAAGCTGCTGGCGCGGTCCGGCCGCTACGCCGCCATCGTGGCCTGCGGGCTGGTCGTGGATGGCGGAATCTACCGGCATGAGTTCGTCGCGAGCGCCGTGATCGACGCGCTGATGCGCGTGCAGCTGGAGACGGAGGTGCCGGTGATCTCCGCGGTGCTGACGCCGCAGCATTTTCACGAGCACGAGGAGCACCAGCGCTTCTTCAGCGACCACTTCCTCGTGAAGGGGAAGGAGGCGGCGACGGCCTGCCTCGACACGGTGGCGGCGCTGGCCGTGCTGTCCGGCGTGAGGAAGGCCGCCTGAAACGGCCGGGCCGGCGGTATCCGTCGTCGGCCCGGACCCTATGTCAGCAATCGCACGAGCCACAGGCTCAACGCCGGGAAGGCCACGCAGAGGGCGAGGCGGATCAGGTCCGTGGCCAGGAAGGGCAGCACGCCGCGATAGGTCTGCGCGATGGGCACGTTCCGCGCGATCGCGGAGACGACGAAGACGTTGAGGCCGATGGGGGGCGCCGTGAGTCCGATGCCGACGGTGATCAGCACCAGGATGCCGAACCAGATGGCGGTCTCCTCGCCCGTCAGGCCGAAGTCGAGCGCTGTCACGACGGGGAAGAAGACGGGCAGGGTGAGCAGAATCATCGCCAGCTCGTCCATGACCGCGCCGAGGACGAGGTAGGTGAGCAGCAGCGCCACCAGCACGCCGTAGGGCGAAAACTCCTGTCCGGTGACCCATTGCGCCAGCAGGTCCGGCGCCTGGGTGAGGGCGAGGAAGGCGTTGAAGATCTCCGCGCCGAGGAGGATGGCGAAGATCATCGCCGTGGTCTCAGCGGTGGCCAGCAGCGCGGTGCGGATCTGGCGGAGGTCCAGGCTGCGCCGGGCGAGGCCGATGGCGAGCACGCCGATGCAGCCGACCCCCGCGGATTCCGTGGGCGTGAAGACGCCGCCGTAGATCCCGCCGATGACCAGCACGGCGATGCCGAGCACCGGGATGACGTTGCGGAAGGCGCGGCGGCGCTCGCCCGGCTCCAGCGGCGGCGCGGGCGGGCCGAGCTCGGGGCTTCGCCGCATCCAGAGCGCGATGGCGAACAGATAAAAGGCGGTCGCGAGCAGGCCGGGGATGAGCGCGGCCATGAAGAGCCTGGCGACGTTCTGCTCGGTGCTGATGCCGTAGACCACCAGGATCACCGAGGGCGGGATGAGGATGCCGAGCGTGCCGCCGACCGCGATGGTGCCGGTGGCGAAGCCGGGCGCGTAGCCGTAGCGCAGCAGCTCCGGCAGGGCGGCGCGGCCGAAGGTGGCGGTGGTCGCGACCGAGCTGCCGCAGACCGCGCCGAAGGCCGCGCTCGCGCCGATCACGGACATGGCGAGCCCGCCGGGGCGACGGCCCAGCAGGGCATTGGCGGCGGCGAAGAGGTCGCGCGCCAGGCCGCCGCGCTCGGCCAGCGAGCCCATCAGGATGAAGAGCGGGATGACGCTCAGCGTGTAGCTGGCGAAGAGGTGGTAGGGCGTGGTCTTGAGGTAGTTGAACAGCGCCGCCGCATCGAGGATGTGGACGTAGCCGACGGCGCCGGCGATCAGCATGGCGAGCGCGATGGGCGCCCGCAGCACGATCAGCAGCAGCAGCCCGGCGAAGCCCGCCGCCGCGAGCTGGAATTCCGGCGCCATCAGCGCAACAGCTTCGGAATGGCCAGCAGCGCCGCGATGCCGGCGAGCGCGAAGCAGAGCGCGCCGAAGGCGATGGCCCACCAGTAGGGCAGGGCCAGCAGCCCCATGGTGCGCATGTTGTTGGCCCAGGTGTCGATCGCGCCGCGGGCCATGCGCTCGGCGATGAGCAGCGTCGTCGCGGCCCAGGCGAGGCTCCAGATCGCGTCCAGCACGCCGTTCACCCGGGCCGGGAGCCAGGTGGTGAAGCTGTCCACCAGGATGTTGGAGCGGGTGACCGTGCCCCAGGCCAGGAATCCGAGCACGGCGAGGCCGGAGCCGAGCGAGACCAGCTCGAAATCGCCGTTGATCGGCTGGCTGGTGAACCAGCGCAGCAGCACCGAGAGCGTGGTCAGTAGCGCCGTCGCCAGCAGCACGGTGCCGCCGGCGAGCGCCAGCGCGGCCGCGATGCGGGCGACGGGGCCGCGCTGCTCCACCCTCAGGTCACGCAAGCTATGTGACCCCTTGGCCGTATTGAGCGATCAGCGCCCGCGCCTCCTCGAGCAGCGCGCCGCCCTGGATGTTGCGCTCGGCCATGGCGCGCACCCAGTTGTCGATGACGGGTTGGGTGGTGCGCGCCCAGCGCGCGCGCTCCTCCTCCGGCAGCTCGAAGATCGCGTTGCCGCGGCGGCGGACCATGGCCTCGACGATCGGCCCCTGCACGTCCCAGACGGGGGCCGCCATCGCTGCCGCCACCTGGCCGCTGTTGGCGTCGAGCACGGCGCGGAGCTCGGCCGGCAGGCCCTCGTACCTCGCCTTGTTCATCGCGAGCACGAAGCTCGCGGTGTAGAAGGTGGGGCTGCCCGCGATCTCCGTGTGGTTGCGCAGCGTCTCGTGCAGGCGGATGGAGGGCACGACCTCCCAGGGCACCACGGCGCCGTCGATCGCGCCCTGCGCCAGCGCCTCGGGCACCTGCGGGATGGGCAGGCCGATGGGCGCGGCGCCCAGCGCACGCAGCGCCTCGCCGGCCTGGCGCGAGGGGAAGCGCAGCTTCAGGCCGTTGAGGTCCTCCTGCCGCTTCACCTCGCGGCGGGAGTGGATCACGCCCGCGTCATGCGCCCAGGCGCAGAGGAGGTGCGTGTCGGAAAATTCCTGGCGGAAGCGCGTCTCGTAGAGCTGCTGCACCACGCGCGCGTTCACGCTGGCCCGCTTGTGCGCGACGAAGGGCAGCTCGATCACCTCGATGGAGGGGAAGCGGCCGGGCGTGTTGCCGGGCAGGGTCCAGACGATGTCGACCACGCCGTCCTTCGCCTGGTCGTAGAGCTGCGGCGGGGCGCCGCCGAGCTGCATCGCCGGGAAGATCTGGATGCGGATCCGCCCCCCGCTCTCCGTACCGATCTTCTGGGCCCAGGGCTGCAGGAAGTGGCGGTGGACGTTGGCGACGGCGGGAAGGAAGTGGTGCAGGCGGAGCGTGACCTCCTGCGCCCGGGCGCGCGGAATCCCGAGGATCGCAGGCGCGGCAAGCCCGCCCAGCAGCGCCGTGCGGCGTGTCGTCATGGATTCGGGCCTCCCGGTTTCTTGTGGCCCTTCTTTTGCCCGGATGGCCGAGGCGGTGGAAGCCTCTAGATATTGTCGCGGGATTCAGACCTTCGGCGCCTTGCGCCTTCGGTCATCCCGCTTCAGCGCGCGAAGTCGAGGATCAGGATGTCCAGGTCCCGGTCGGGCGTGAAATCCCTGTAGCGGACCTCGAAGCGCCGGTCGTCGAGGCGCCGGACGCCGGTCCCGCAGAAGCTGATCAGCGAGCGGGGATTGCCCTTGTCCACCACCAGCCGGAAGTCGCGGATGGGGCCCGCCCAGTTGGCGCCCGAGCGCAGCACGTATTGCAGCCAGACCTCCCCATAGCCGGGGTCGTCGCCGCGGGGCATCGCGGCCCGGCGGCGGTCGAGGCCCGCGAGAAAATCGTCGTCGATGCATTGCCGCCCGCGCTGCGCGCGGAACTCGGGCGAGCGGCGCTGGTCGGGGTTGAGATAGCCGCCGACCCGCCCGCCGACGAAGGGCACGTAGCTGTGCTCGACGCGGATGCTGCGCGAGGCCGGGAAGACCTGGCGTCGCGTGACCGTCGTGTGCGTGGTCCAGAGCGCGTCCCAGAACTGCATTCTTCCATTGGTGCCGCCGTCGATGAGCAGCTCCTCGCGCTCCAGCGCGGCGCGCGCCGCGGCGGGCATCGCGTTCACCGCGGCCGAGAGGCCGTCGCCGGCGCCCACCAGCGGCAGGTTGAGGCTCCGAAGCCGGTCAGTGATGTCCCGGCCCTTGAAGCTCGCCCGCTGCACGAGCTCAAGCCGGGCCGGCTGGCCGTCCACGACAGTGCGAAAATTCAGCTCCCGCACGTAGTCCGGCACCCGGGTGATGGGGCTGTGGACGATGTCGGGCAGCGGGAAGGCGACCAGCGTCTCGATGTCGCGGCCGGTCGTGTTGGTGAAGACGTAGTTCACCCGCACCTGCTCGCGGCTGATGAACAGCTCCTCCTGGTCGAGGCGGATCGCCTCGGAACGGGTGAGCGTCAGGCCGCCGATGCCGATGGCGGCCGTGCTGTCGTTGGCGCGGGCGGGCGCGGCGGCCAGCAGCCCCAACGCGGTGGCGAGGCCGAGCGTCGCGCGGCGGAGGGCGGCTGGCGGCACGTGTCTCTCCCTGATCCCGGCCCATCTTCGCCGTGGGCCGGCATGAATCAAGCGCGCAGCCGCGGTGGCGCTCGTTCCGGCCCCGTTCTAGGCTGGGCGCGCGGGGCGAGAGACCCCGGACGAGGGAGAACACCATGATCAAGACCGTGCTCGCGGCCGGCACCGCGCTGCTGCTGGCCGATTCGGCCTCCGCCCAGCTCGCGCTGTCCGGCAACGACAACAAGCAGGTGCTGGAGAACGGCACCGTCCGCACCCTGCCGAACCCGGCGCCGGACAACATCGCCATCCTCGACCTCGGCGCCACGCCGCCGCGGATCGTGGCGACGGTGCCGGCGCCGCAATCGGTGGTGGGGCCGCCGCTCTCGGTGGCGATCACGCCGGACGAGCGGCTCGGCCTCGCCGCCTCGGCCCAGAAGATCGACCCGGCCAATCCGACGGCCATCACGCCGGACAACCGGCTCTCGGTCATCGACCTGCGCGCCAATCCTCCCGCGGTCGTGCAGACGCTGGAGGCCGGGGCAGGGGCCTCGGGCGTGTCCGTCAACCGGGCCGGGACGCTGGCGCTGGTCGCCAACCGCAACGCCGGCACGGTGAGCGTCTTCCGCATCGCCGACGGCCGCCTCGCGCCCGTCTCCACGCTGACCGTCGGCCCGCCGGCCTCGGGCGTCAGCCACGCGCAGTTCACGCCGGACGGCCGCTTCGCCCTGGTCACCCGCGACGGCGATTTCATGGTGACGGTGCTGCGCGTCGAGGGCGAGAACGTCTCGCTGGCCGGCCGCGACATCAGCGTCGGCATCCGGCCCTATGCCATGGGCATCACGCGCGACGGGCGCTGGGCGGCGGTCGGCAATGTCGGGCGCGGCACGGGCGACGCCGACACGGTAAGCCTCATCTCGCTGACATCGGAGCCCTTCCGCGTCGTGGACACGATCACCGTGGGCCCGACGCCCGAGGCGGTGCAGGTCAGCCCGGACAACCGCCACATCGCGGTGACCGTCATGAACGGCTCCAACCGGCCGCAGGGGCACCCGTTGCGCGGTCGCGGACAGGTGGTCATGCTGCGCATCGAGGACGGGCGCCTCGTCCGCGTCGCCAGCGCCGAGGTCGGCACCTGGGCGCAGGGCGTGGTGTTCAACAACGAGGGCAACCGGATCTTCGTGCAGAACATGGTGGAGCGGGAGATCCAGGTGCTCGACTTCGACGGCCGCACGCTGACCACGCGGCCCGAGCGCGTCCGCATCGAGGGCGGCCCTTCGGCGCTGCGGACCGCGGACCGGTGAGGATGTCAGCATCATAGCTTCCGATACGAAGCCCGGGGCGCCCGCATGAGCGCCCCGGGCACGCCGCCGCGCCCCGCCTGGCTGACGGCCGCGCCCATCCTTTTCGTCTCGCTCTGGTCGGGCGGCTTCACGGCCATCAAGCTCTGCCTGCCCTATGTCGAGCCGCTGACCCTGCAGGTGCTGCGCTATGCCGTGGTGGTCGCGCTGCTGGGGCCGCTCTGGCTGATCCTGCGGCCGGCGCGGCCGAGCCGGGCGACGATCCTGCACCTCGTCCGCATGGGGCTGCTGGTGCAGTTCGCCTATTTCGCCTGCATGAACCTCGCCATGTCCCATGGCATGGGGGCAGGGACGATCGCGCTGCTGATCGGGCTGCAGCCGGTGCTGGTGGCGCTGCTGGCGCCGGGCGTGATCGGCGATCCTCCCGTCGGCACGCGCGGATGGATCGGGCTGCTGCTGGGCATGGCGGGGGCGGCGCTGGTGATCGTCTCGGGCTCGGGGCTGGCGGCGAGCGGCTGGATCGGGCTGTTCTTCGCGCTGGGGTCGCTGACCGTGATGACCTGCGGCGCGCTGCTGGAGCGCAGGTCGGGCCGCGGCACCGACCTCGTCACGGCGAACCTCGTGATGTGCGCCGTCGCGCTGATCGCGACGCTGCCGCTCGCCGCGACGCTGGAGACGATGCGCGTGGAGCTGGCGCCGCAGTTCTTCGTGGGGCTGGCCTATCTGGTCTTCGTGAACTCGCTGATCTCGCTGTCGCTGCTCTTCGCGATGCTGAGGCACGGCGAGGCGGCGCGGGCCTCCTCCGTGTTCTTCCTGGTGCCGCCCTTGGCGGGGCTCATCGCCTGGGGCGTGCTGGGCGACGTGATGGCGCCGCTGGCGATCGCGGGCACGGCCGTCGCTGCCTTCGGCGTGGCATTGGTGGTGTGGAAGCGTTGACCTGAGCCGACCGAGCGGTCAGCCTTGTCGCCAACGCATCCGGGAGCTCGTTCCAATGGCCCATGCCGGTTTGAAGTTCGGCATCTTCCTCGCCCCCTTCCACAGGCTCGGCGACAATCCCACACTCGCCATCCATCGCGACATCGACCTGCTGGTGGCGCTGGACTCGCTGGGCTTCGACGAGGCCTGGATCGGCGAGCACCATTCCGCGGGATGGGAGACCATCGCGAGCCCGGAGCTCATCATCGCCGCGGCGGCCGAGCGCACGAAGCACATCAAGCTGGGCTCGGGCGTGACGAGCCTGCCCTACCACCACCCTTTCCTGGTCGCGCAGCGCTTCGTGCAGCTCGACCACATGACGCGCGGCCGCGCCATGCTCGGCTGCGGGCCGGGCGCGCTGGTCTCCGACGCCTACATGATGGGGCTGGAGGCGAAGAACCAGCGCCCCCGCATGGAGGAGTCGCTCGCGGCCATCATGAAGCTCCTCGCCTGCGAGGAGCCGGTCACCATGAAGACCGAGTGGTTCGAGCTGCGGCAGGCGCGGCTGCACCTGGCGCCCTACAGCTATCCGCACATGGACATCAAGGTGGCCTCCTCGACCACGCCCTCTGGCGTGCTGGCGGCGGCCAAGCATGGGCTGGGCCTGATCTCGCTCGGCGCCGGCCTGCCCGGCGGGCCGCAGAAGCTCGCGGAGCAGTGGCGCATGGGCGAGGCCGAGGCGGCCAAGCACGGCAAGACCATGAGCCGTGCCGACTGGCGCCTCGTGGTCAACCTCCACTGCGCGGAAGATGACGAGCGCGCCATCCGCGAGGTGAAGATCGGCGAGCGCATCGAGACCGAGGACTATTTCGGCGAGGTGCTGGGGCGCCCGCCCACGCGCTCCGAGGAGCCGCTGCGCGACGGGCTCAAGGCCGGCACCACGCTGGTCGGCAGCCCCGAGACGGTGGCCCAGGGGATCGAGCGCCTGCTCGCCTTCACCGACGGCGGCCCAAGGGACGAAAAAACAGGCGCCTACGGCGCCGGCGGCATCCTCTTCCGCGCGCATGAATGGGCGGACCGCGAGCAGACCTTGCGCAGCTTCGAGCTCTTCGCGCGCTGGGTCATGCCGCGCTTCCAGGGCAGCCTGCGCATGCAGACCGAGAGCCGCGAATGGTGCGTGGCGAACCGCGAGGGCATCTTCGCGCCGAATCTCCAGGCGCTGAAGCAGGCCTTCGTGGACGCCGGCCAGGACGTCCCGGACATGGAGCGGCTGAAGCTGCGCGAGCGCCAGCCGGGCGACTGAGGCCGCCGTGCCCGGAGCGCCCGGCATCGCGGCCATGCCGCTCTACACGAACCTGGACCGGGTCGCCCGGGGCCTGGCCGCGCGCGGCATCGGCCCCGACGATCCGATCCCGCCGGAGCAGCTGCTCGACCTCGACCAGTGGCACTATCACGGCGTGGAGGCCGTCGATGCGGCGATCGCGCCGCTCGGGCTGGGGCCGGACAGCCGGGTGCTGGACATCGGCTCCGGCGTCGGCGGGCCGGCGCGGCGGCTGGCGGAGCGGACGGGCTGCCATGTGACCGCGGTGGAGCTGCAGCCGGAGCTGCATGCCATCGCCGCCGATCTCACGCGGCGCGCCGGGCTCGACGGGCGCGTCACCCATATCTGCGGCGACGCGCTGACCGTCTCCCTGCCGGAGGGCGGTTTCGATGCGGTGGTGAGCTGGCTGGCCGTGCTGCACATCCCGGACCGGCCGCGGCTGCTGGCACGGCTCGCGGGCGCGCTGCATCCGGGAGGCGGCTGCTACATCGAGGACCTCTGCCTTCGCGGGGAGTTCTCGCCTGACGAGCGGCGCGACCTCCGCGAGGTCGTGTTCGGGATCTCGATGAGCAGCCTGGACGGCTACGTCGCGGATCTGCGGAAAGCCGGCTTCGCCGCTGTCGCCGCGACGGATCTGACGCCCGACTGGCACCCCTTTGCGCTGGAGCGGCTGGCGCTGTGGCGCGCGAACCACGAAGCCTATGCGCGCATCCACGGCGAGGGCGCCTATGCCGCGCAGGAGCGATTCTACTCGGTCATCGCGCGGCTCTACGAAAGCGGCGGCCTCGGCGGCATCCGCCTCACGGCGCGCAAACCCCTGAAGGGACAGGCATGACCCACCCCACCTACGACGTCCTCGTGACGGGCAGCAGCGCCAAGCTGGAGGTCGGCTACATCGCCATCTCCAACTGCACGCTGGTCCATACGGCGGAGGGGCCGATGCTCTTCGACGTGGGCGGCACGGTCGCGCGCGAGATGATCCGCGTGGGGCTGAAGGAGCGCGGGCTCGCGCCCTCGGACATCACGCGGATCTACATGTCCCATCTGCACCACGACCATGCGCTGAACATCGACATGTTCCCGACCAGCACGAAGGTCTTCGTGAGCCGGGCGGAGTGGGATTACGTCGATAACCCGCATCCCGGCGACGACTGGGTGCCCTGGATGATCAAGGAGCAGTTTTCCAAATACGACCTGACGCTGCTGGAGGGCTCGGGCGAGCTTTCGGCTGGGATCCGGTACTTCCAGGCGCCGGGCCATACGCCGGGCTGCCAGGCGCTGGCGCTGTCGGGAGCGGACGGGAGGACGACGGTGCTGGCGGGCGACGCGATCAAGTTCCCGAAGGAGGCGCTGCGGCGCCGCGTGGACCATTCCTTCGACACGCCGGAGGTGGCGGCTGCCAGCATCGACACGATCATGCGCATGGCCGACGTGATCGTCCCTGGCCACTTCCCGACGATCTACAAGGAGGGCGACAGCATCACCTGGGATGACGGCCAGGCGTTTCCTCTGGTGATGCGATAGTATCGGGGTCCAGGGCATAAAGCCCTGGCGGGGAGAGCGCGAGAGGGGCGGAGCCCCTCTCGCTAATCCGCCACCAGTTCCGCGCTCTCGTCCAGTCCGGCGGCCACCGCGTCGTCCACCTTCTCCAGCCAGACGAATTCGAGCCGGTCGCGCGCGTCCTGCGGGACGTCGTCGTAGTCGCGCCGGTTGCGCGCCGGCAGCATCACGCGGGTGATGCCGGCGGCGGCCGCGGCGACGACCTTCTCCTTGATGCCGCCCACGGGCAGGACGAGGCCGCGCAGGCTGATCTCGCCGGTCATGGCCGTGTTGTTGCGGATGGTGCGGCCGGTGAGGAGCGAGGTGAGCGCCATGAACATCGCCACACCCGCGCTCGGCCCGTCCTTCGGCGTGGCGCCGGCGGGCACGTGGATGTGGATGTCGCTGCTGGCGAAGAGCGTCGCGTCGATGCCGAGCGAGGCCGCGCGGTTCTTCACGATGCTGAGCGCGGCCTGCGCGCTCTCGCGCATGACCTCGCCGAGCTGTCCCGTCAGGATCAGCGCGCCCTTGCCGGGGATGCGCGTGGCCTCGATGAAGAGGATGTCGCCGCCCACGGGCGTCCAGGCCAGGCCGGTCGCGACGCCGGGGATGCTGGTGCGCATCGCCACCTCGTTCTCGAAGCGCGGCTGGCCGAGGATGGGCGGGAGATCCTCCGCGGTGATGCGCACCGCGGCCGTGCGGCCCTCGGCGACGCGGACGGCGGCGTTGCGCAGCACGCGGCCGATCTCGCGCTCCAGCCCGCGCACGCCGGCCTCGCGCGTGTAGTCGTGGATGACGTGGCGCAGCGCGCCGTCGTCGATCTCGACCTGCTCGGCGGTGAGGCCGTTCGCCTCGAGCTGGCGGCGCAGCAGGTAGCGCCGGGCGATCTGCAGCTTCTCGTTCTCCGTGTAGCCGGCGAGGCTGATGATCTCCATGCGGTCGCGCAGCGGGCCGGGGATGGTGTCGAGCATGTTGGCCGTGGTGAGGAAGGCGATGCGCGAGAGGTCGAAGGGCACGCCGAGATAGTTGTCGCGGAAGGTGCCGTTCTGCTCGGGATCGAGCACCTCCAGCATGGCGGCGGAGGGATCGCCCTGGACGCCGCTGCCCATCTTGTCGATCTCGTCGAGCATCATCACGCAGCTGCGCGACTTCGCCTTGCGGATGGCCTGGATGATGTTGCCGGGCAGGGCGCCGATATAGGTGCGGCGATGGCCGCGGATCTCGGCCTCGTCATGCACGCCGCCGAGGCTCACGCGGACGAAGGGGCGGTCCATGGCGCGGGCGATGGACTGGCCGAGCGAGGTCTTGCCCACGCCGGGCGGGCCGACGAAGCAGAGGATCGGCGCCTTGCCCTGGGGCGCGAGCTTGCGGACGGCGAGGTACTCGATGATGCGCTGCTTGATCTTCTCCAGCCCGAAATGGTCGGCGTCCAGGATGCGCCGAGCCTCCTCGATGTCGATCGGCTTCTCCTCGGGGATGGACCAGGGCAGGGCGATCAGCCAGTCGAGATAGGTGCGGACCATGCCGGCCTCGGCCGCGGCCTCGGGCATGCGCTCGTAGCGGCGCAGCTCCTTGCGGGCGGTCTCCTCGACCTCGGGCGGCATCTTCGCGTCCGTGATCGCCTGGGTGAGCTCCGCGACCTCGGGGCCGCGGCCGTCGCCCTCGCCGAGCTGGCGCTGGATCGCGGCCATCTGCTCGCGCAGCACCGCCTCGCGCTGGCGGTCGTCGAAGGTGGCCTTGGTCTGCCGGCCGATCTCCTGCGTCAGCCGCAGCACCTCGATGCGCTGGGCCAGGATGCGCGCGACGCGGTCCATCCGCACCGAGACGTCGCTGGTCTCCAGCAGCTCCTGCCGCTCGTTCGGAGCCATGTCGAGATAGGCGGCGACGAGGTCGGTGAGGGCGCCCAGGGAATTCGAGGCCTGCACGGCGCCGATCAGCTCCTGCGGGACCTGCGGCAGGAGCTGCAGCGCCTCCAGCGCCTGCTGGCGCAGATGGAGCATGCGCGCCTCGAGCTCGGGCGTCTGGATCTCCACCTGCTCGATGCGCGCGATGCGGGCCATGAAGTACGGCTGCTCCTGCGTGAACTCCAGCACGCGGAAGCGCTGCTCGCCCTGCAGCACGAGGTGGTGGGTGCCGTCGGGCGCGTTCACGTAGCGCAGGATGTTCGCGACCGTGCCGATGCGGTGCATGTCGAGCGCGGCGGGCTCGGCCTGCTCGCCGTCGCGCTGCATGAGCACGCCGACCGGCCGCTCCTCCCGCAGGGCCTGCTGCGCGGCCTTGATCGAGCGCTCGCGCCCGAGGGCGATCGGGAAGACGGTGCCGGGAAACAGCACCATGTTGCGGACGGGAAGGATGAGCAGCGTGTCGGGCTTCGCCTCGCCGGACGCGCCGTTTTCCTGTGACATCGATCTATTCTCCAGTGCTGCGGCGCGGTCAGCCGGCTTTGCGGAGGCTGAGCAGCAGGCAGCCGTTCGCGGCGCTGCGCTCCACCGCCACGTAGCTGCCGGCGGGCAGCGGCACGCGCCGCTCGAAGCGGCCCTGCGGAAGCTCCAGCCGGTGGATGACGGCGGTGCGGAGCGCGGCGGGCAGGGTGCGGCGGCCCGAGAAGACGAGCGTCGCGCCCTCGATCGCGACCTCGACCTGCTCGGGGTCCACGCCGGGCAGGGCGACCAGGATCAGCACCTCGTGCTCCAGCTCGAGCACGTCCACCGGCGGCTCCCAGGCCGCCTCGCGCGTCGCGCCGCGGGGCTGGAAGAACTGCCGGTGCAGGTGCTCGGCCCGCGTCAGCATCGCGAGGGCCTCGGACCACATCCAGCCCTGATCGTCACGCCGCATGCTCGCCACTCCGCTGGATCCGGGCCCCGTCAACCCGGGATATAAGCCGGGATCACGCTAGGCCGCTGGTAGGAATGTGTCGATCCGAGGCCCGTTCAACTCAGTCTTCGGGCAGCTCCACCGTCAGCGACAGCAGGCGGAAGGAGTTGGTCTTGCCGTGGCCGTCCAGGTTGAGGCTGCCGTTCACGCCGCCCTCCAGCACCTCGTCCACCACGAAGTTGTAGGCGTGCAGGCCCGGCAGGTCGTAGCGCGTGCAGGAGGTGGCGCCGCGATGGGTGAAGAGCGCCAGCACGCGGTCGGCGGTGACCTGCTCGCCGATGAGGGCGTAGTGCTCGGGCTTGTAGGGCATCAGCGACATGTTGAGGCGGTTGCCCTTGTCGCCGGCCCGGCTGTGGGCGATCTCGTGGAGCAGGACGGTGCTCATCCGGCGATCTCCTTGGCGGTGCGCACGGTCACGCGCGTCGGCACGCGCTCGCGCAGCACGAGGTGGCTGCGGGTGAGGATGCGCGGCGTGACGCGCCACCGCGCGCCGCCCGTGCCGGCGGTGCCGCAGCAGAGCATGGCCAGCACCTCGCGCGAGGCCTGGTCGGCGTCGTCGCGCGTGTGGGCCTCGACGGCGAGGCGGATGCGGATGTCCTCGGGCTCGGGGCCGGCATAGCTGCGCCAGAGCGCGCCGGCATCGCTGTCGTGCACGCTGGCGACGCCGATCAGATCCGCGCGGGCGCGCACGATGTCGAGGCCGCGGACCTTCATGCGCTGCAGCAGCACCTCGGCGGTGGCGCGGGCGCGGGCGAGCGCGTTGGGGCCGGCGACGGAGACCTCGCCCTCGCCGAGCCAGCTGCCCTCGAAGCTCGCGGTGACCTTGAGCGTGTCGGGGCGCGCATGGCCGCGGAGGTTGTGCAGGGCGACGCGGTCCTTGCCGACCTGCTCGGCGCGGCACTGGCTGATGTCGAGCACGACGTCGGGCGTGATGTAGTGCGAGGGGTCGTGCAGCTCGTAGAGCAGCTGCTCCTTGATGGTGCGCAGGTCGACGAGGCCGCCGGTGTTTTCGGCCTTGGTGATGACGAGGCCGCCATCCGCCGTCACCTCGGCGATGGGGAAGCCGATGTTGGCGGGGTCGGGGATGTCCTTGAAGCCGGGATCCCAGAAGACGCCGCCGGTGACCTGGCTGCCGCATTCCAGCAGGTGGCCGGTGGCGGCGCCCAGCGCCAGCCGGTCCCAGTCGTCGAAGCGCCAGCCGAAGTGATGCGCGAGCGGCGCGATGGCGAGCGCGGGATCGCTGGTGCGGCCGGCGACGACGACATCCGCGTCCTGGGCCAGCGCCTCCACCAGCGGCTCCGCGCCGATATAGGCATTGGCGGCGATGAGCTTCCACGCGCCCATGTCGAGGCCCGCATCGGCCTCGTGCACCGGGAGCTGCCCGCCGGCGACGAGGCCGGTGACGTCGTCGCCCTCGACCAGCGCGATGCGCAGGTCGGGCAGGCCCTTCTCCATCGCCAGCTTCGCGACGGCGCGAGCGGCGGCCGGCGGATTGGCCGCGCCCCAGTTGCCGAGCAGCGGGATGCCGTGCTGCTTGGCGAGCGCCAGGATGGGATCGAGCAGCCGCTCCAGCATCGGCTCGTAGCCGGCATGGGGGTCGCGTCGCTTCTCCAGATGCGCCAGCGCCACGGTGCGCTCGCCGAGCGTCTCGAAGAACATCGCGGAGGGAAGGCCGCTGGCGATGAGGGTCTTCAACACGGGGAGGGGCGCATCGACGCGGTCGCCCGAGAAACCGGCGCCGTTGCCGACCAAGAACCTGCTGTCTGTCATGAACTCCTCCGGCCGGCAGTCTTGGTCTCGCACGGCGGTGCGTCAATCCGGCGCGCACGAAACCTTTCCGCGCGCGGGAGCGTTGGCACCACGAGGGGGTGACGACAGCGAGGTGCGATGAGTTTCGATGCAGTACAGATCGGTCCACGGCAGGAGGAGGTCAGCCCCCTGCTCCGCTTCCTGCAGCGCAGGGACCGGCTCGGCCGCGAGGAGCAGGCGCTGATCGAGGCGCTGCCGCAGCGCCCGCAACGCTTCCGGCGCGGCGACGAGATCGTCGTCCAGCATTCGCGCCCGACGGAAAGCTGCCTCATCACCGAGGGCTTCGCGGCGCGGCTGCTGCACATGGCCGACGGCAAGCGCCAGATCACCGCGGTGCATATCCCCGGCGATTTCGTGGACCTGCACGGGCTGCTGCTGAAGGTGATGGACCACAGCGTCACCGCGGTCTCCGACTGCCGCGTCGCCTTCGTGCCGCATGCGGCGATCATCCAGCTGGTGGAGCGGGCGCCGCATGTCGGGCGCCTCTTCTGGATGTCGACGACGATCGACGCGGCCATCCAGCGCGCCTGGATCGGATGCCTGGGGCGCCGCTCGGCGGTGATGCACCTGGCCCATCTCATCTGCGAGATGTACCTGCGGCTGAACGCCGTCGGCCTCGCCAGCGAGAACCGGATGAGCTTCCCCGTCACCCAGTCGGAGATGTCCGACATCCTCGGCCTCTCGGCGGTGCATGTGAACCGCGTCGCGCAGGAGCTGCGTCGCACGGGGCTCATCACCTGGGTCAGGGGCGAGGTGACGATCCTGGATTTCGACCGGCTCTCGGCCTTCGCCGATTTCGACCCGACCTACCTGAACCTCGTGCGCGAGCCGCGCTGATCCGTCAGCCGCCCGGCGCCGGCCCCACGACGAAGCGGACGCTCGTGGCATCCGCGTCCAGGATCTGCAGCGACCGGCCGCGCAGCGCCAGCGAGCGGGCCTGCGCGAGGTCCAGCGAGAAGGTGGTCTCGTCGCCGTGGCTCGAGACCTGCGGGGCGGACGGCGCGCTGGTGGTCGTGGTGGCGCGGCCCGTGAAGGACTGCGAGCCCTGGGGCGTGCCGGGCGTCTGCCAGAAGGGCGAGGACCAGGCGGAGGAGGACGAGGTGCCGGGGCTTCGGCTCACCTGGCCGTTGTAGGTCGTGGTCGTCCGCGCGGGCATGTGGTGGAAGACCGTCTCGTTGGTGTCGATCTCCAGCTCGCGGCGGCGGAAGGTCGGCCGCCCCTCCGGGTCGAGCCCCAGGTAGCGCAGCTCGACGAAGCCGCGGTCGCGCGTGCGGCCGAGGATGTCGGCGCCGCCGAACTCGTCCGGCAGGTTGTCGCGCAGGCTGACCCGCAGCATCACCTCGCCGATGCCGGCCTGGGCCTCGCCGGCGGGGCGCGAGGCCGCCTCCTGCATGCGGACCGGGGCGCAGGCGGCCAGGACGCCCAGCAGGGCCAGGAGGGGGCTGAAGCGAAGCATGTCGGGGCATTCCAGGCAGAGGGCGAGAGCGGATATGCAACCACAGGTTGCAATGGGGTGAAAGGCCTCGCGACGGCCCTCAGCGCCCGCTGAGCACGCGCGCCACGGCCCCGCGCCATTCGGCCTTGCGGCGATCCGCTTCCGGCCGCGCCATGCCCGGCAGGAAGCGGCGCTCGCGCCGCCAATGCGTGGAGGCATCGCCGGGCGGCGGCAGGAGTCCCGCCTGCAGGCCCGCGAGATAGGCCGCGCCCAGCGCCGTCGTCTCCGGCACCACGGGCCGGTCCACCGGCGCGCCCAGGATGTCCGCGAGGAACTGCATGGTCCAGTCGCTGGCCACCATGCCGCCGTCCACGCGCAGCACCGTGTGGCCCATGCCCGGCTTTCCCATTTGGGGCCAGTCGCGGCGCATGGCGTCGAGGAGGTCGGCGGTCTGCAGCGCCACGCTCTCCAGCGCGGCCCGGCAGATCTCGGCCCGGCCCGAGGCGCGGGTGAGGCCGAGGATGGCGCCGCGCGCCTCCGCGTCCCACCACGGCGCGCCGAGGCCGGTGAAGGCGGGCACGAGATGCACGCGCTGCGCCGGGTCGGCCTTGGCCGCGAGCTCGCCGGCCTCGCTGGCCTTGGCGATGATGCCCAGCCCGTCGCGCAGCCACTGCACCGTGGCGCCGGCCATGAAGATGGAGCCCTCCAGCGCATAGGCGCGGCGGCCGCCGAGCTGCCAGGCGATGGTGGTGAGCAGCCGGTTCGTCGAGGCCACCGCCTCCTCGCCGGTCACCAGCAGCGCGAAGCAGCCGGTGCCGTAGGTGGACTTGATCATGCCCGGGGCGAAGCAGGCCTGGCCGAGGGTCGCCGCCTGCTGGTCGCCGGCCATGCCGAGGATGGGGATGGAGCCGCCCAGCAGCCGCGTCTCGCCGAATCGCGCGGCGCAGTCGCGCACCTCCGGCAGGAGGGCGCGGGGGATGCGGAAGAGGGCCAGCATCTCCTCGTCCCATTCGCCGCGGCGGATGTCGAAGAGCAGGGTGCGCGCGGCATTGGTGGCGTCCGTGGCGTGGACGCGGCCCTCGGTCAGGCGGAACAGGAGAAAGCTGTCCACCGTGCCGAAGCAGAGCTCGCCGCGCTCGGCGGCGGCGCGGGCGCCGGGCGTGTTGTCGAGCAGCCAGGCGAGCTTGGTCGCGGAGAAATAGGGGTCGAGCAGCAGGCCGGTGCGTTCCGTGACCAGGGGCTCGTGGCCGGCGGCGCGCAGGGATTCGCAGAGCGCGGCGGTGCGCCGGTCCTGCCAGACCGGCGCGCGGCCGACGGCGCGGCCGGTGGCGCGCTCCCAGAGCACGGTGGTCTCGCGCTGGTTGGTGATGCCGATGCCGGCGACGTCGGCCGGCATCCCGCCCGCCTTCTCCAGCGCCTCGCGCAGCACGCGCAGCGAATGGGCGGCGATGTCCTCCGGCTCGTGCTCCACCCAGCCGGGCGCCGGGAAGTGCTGCGGCAGCTCCACCTGGGCCGTCGCGCGGGGCACGAGCGCTGCGTCGAAGGCGATGGCGCGGGTTGAGGTGGTGCCCTGATCGAGGGCCAGCAGGAGCGTCACGAAACATGCCTGGGCAAGAAATTTTCCTCCCAATTCCGTTGACGCAACAACGGGGTGCCCCATACCCTCGGCCGGAAACGAGCAGAAGACGGAAACCCCCACATGGTCAACAAGCTTGCCGCCCTCACCCTGGCGGGCAGCCTATTTGCGCTCCCGGCCCTGGCGCAGGATTTCAACCAGCGCCCGACCTTCGGGACCATGGAGCTCACCACCAACTTCCAGCCGGACCCGCGCTCGATCGACGTGACCGCCGGCGGCAACATCAATTCCGAGCGGCTGGGCAATGGCTGCACGGGCTCGATCGCCAATGCGCCGGATGTGCGGCTGCAGTTCCAGGCCGGCCGCTTCCCGCTCTACATCTCCGTGCAGTCGCAGGCGGATACGACGCTGGTCGTGAACCTCCCGGACGGGACCTGGGTCTGCAACGACGACCTGAACGACCTCAACCCGGGCATCGTGCTGGATCGGCCGGCCTCGGGCCAGTACGACATCTGGATCGGCGTCTTCGGCGGCGGCACGGGCATCCCGGCGAAGCTGTCGATCTCGGAGATCCCGCCCCAACGGCGTTGACGCACGCCGTCGATGTGACGCGCCGGATTTGACGTCCGGTTGGCGCGGGTCTGAAATCCGGAGGGCTGGCGGAAGGTTCCGCCAGCCCTTTCTTTTGCGCCCAGGATCTCCGCCCCATGCCCGTGAACAACAGCATCGCCGCCTTCGCCGAAGAGATGACCGAGTGGCGCCGGGACATCCACGCCCATCCCGAGCTGCGCTTCGAGGAGTTCCGCACCTCGGACACGGTGGCGCGGAAGCTGGAGGAATGGGGCATCGAGGTGCATCGCGGCATCGCCGGCACGGGCGTGGTGGGCGTGCTGCGCAACGGCGCTTCGGGGCGCAGCATCGGGCTGCGCGCCGACATGGACGCGCTGCCCATGCCGGAGGAGACCGGCCTGCCGCATGCCTCGACCATCCCAGGCAAGATGCACGCCTGCGGGCATGACGGGCACACGACCATGCTGCTGGGCGCAGCCAAGTACCTGGCGGAGACGAAGAACTTCGACGGGACGGTCCACTTCCTCTTCCAGCCCGGCGAGGAGGGCGGCGCCGGCGCGCGGATCATGATCGAGGAAGGCCTGTTCGAGCGCTTCCCCTGCGACAGCGTCTACGGCATCCACAACGACCCCGGCCTGAAGCTCGGCGAGACCTCGGTCGTGGCGGGGCCGATCCTCGCGGCGTCGGACGGGGTGATCATCACGGTGCAGGGGCGCGGGGGGCATGCGGCGCGGCCGCATATGTCGCTCGACCCGATCCTGGTGGGCGCGCAGATCGTGGTGGCGATCCAGGGCATCGTGGCGCGACGGGTGGACCCGCTGGATTCGGCGGTGATCAGCCTCTGCCAGTTCCATGCCGGCACGGCGAACAACGTGATCCCCAACACGGCTGTTATCAGCGGCACCGTCCGCACGCTGCGCCCCGAGACGCGCGACGAGATGCAGCGGCTGATCACGCAGATCGCGACGAGCACGGCGGCGATGTACGACGCCGAGGCGGTCGTGGAGTACCGGCGCGGCTACCCGCCCACGGTGAACCACGAGGCCGAGACCGAGCGCGCGGCGCTGGCGGCGGCGAAGGTGATGGGGGCCGACAAGGTGATCCGCAAGCGCCCGCCTGCCATGGGGGCGGAGGATTTCTCCTACATGCTGATCGAGCGTCCCGGGTGCTTTTTGAAGCTCGGGCAGGCCGCGGCGGATAAGGGCGGGGTGCCCGTGCACAACACCAGGTACGACTTCAACGACGACGCGCTGCCGATCGGGGCGAGCTTCTTCGCCGCGATCGTGGAGCAGGAGCTGGCGCGGGGGTGATCCCCGCGCACCGCTCCAGCCGAGGGCCGGCGCGTAAGGGTCAGTCCTCGGCCGTCCAGCCTTTCCGGCGGAGGTGGATGATCTGCGCCGTCACCCCGATCACAAGGGCGGCCAGGAGAACGGCCTGGGATCCGAGGAAGAGCGGTGACTTCGGGTCGGTGACGAGAGGGTGCCCGTCCGGCACGCGGCGCAGCACTTCGCTGACGGTGGGCACCATCAGGAGAAAAGCCGTCAGGCTCAGGCATATCGTCTCGATGTAGGTGCCTGCGCGCCCGAGGCCCGGCAGCCGCCCGGCGGAAAAGCCCGCGACCAGCAGGATGATCGTCGCGGCACCGATGCCGTAGCTGGGCGGTGCATGCGCGACGAGAAAGACGGTCACGGCGCCGATCAGCATGAAAACGAAATAGGCGATGCCGGTTCCGGACCGGGGCACGATCCGGCCGTGGCGGGCGAACATGTAGAAGGCCAGGGGGATGGCCGGAAGGCTGCCGAGCGTATGAACCCAGCCGAGGGGAGAGATGCCGAACATCCAGGGTATCCTTATCTTCGAATTGCGTATGCGCATCCGATCGCGAGGGAATGAAGTTTATCGGATGAACTACCTACTGGTTGGTAGATTGGAGGCCGGGGTTTCAGGCCCCTTGGCCGCCGGCGGTCAGTTCCGGGGGATGAATCGCTCCAGCAGCGGATGGACGATGTCGCCGAACATCCTGGCGTCGCCATAGGCGCGCGCCGAGAGCATGGCGCCGTGGACGGTGGCCATGAAGATCTCGGCCTCGGCCCTGGCGGTCGTCGTCAGATGCAGGCTGCCCTGTCTCGCCCCACGCTCGAGCAGAGAGGTCAGCCATGCCGACAGCGCGCGGAAATGGGCGCGGACCTCGAGCACGATGTCCTCGGGGAGAACCGGGATCTGGCTTGCCAGCAGGGCACAGATGCAGATCGGGGCGGTCGCGTCCGCGATGCAGGCCTCCCAGTAGCCCGCATAGGCGCGGAGCTGGCTGGCGGGATCGGGGACATGGCGCTCCAGCTCGGCGATGCCCGCCTCCGCCTCCTCGCGGTAGCGGGCCACGAGTGTGCGGACCAGGTCGGACTTGCTCGGAAAATGGTGGTGGATGCTGGCGTTGCGGATGCCGATCACCTTCGAGATGTCGGCATAGCTGAAGCCGTTGTAGCCGCCCTCCAGGATCAGGGTTCGGGCACAGCGCAGGATGGCGTCCGAGGTGTTAGAGAGATTGGACATGCCCTGTGTCTACCTACTAGTAGGTTGGATGTCAAGCCGGCGCGGCGCGGCGCGGGACGGCGGCCTGCGGCCGTCGCCCGACGCGCGCTTCGGTGCCTAGGCCTTCCCTGCCGGCGCCAGCCCCGCCAGCGCCGCCGCCAGCCGCACTCCGGCCGCCGTGCCGTCGACCAGCGGCACCGGAACGTCCTTCGCCAGCATGGGCGCCAGCCCGGCCAGCGGGCCGCCCGCCAGGATCACCACCTCCGCGCCGTCCTGCTCGATGCTCTGCCGGCAAAGATCCAGGATCACGTCCCGGCGCTCCTCGGCCACCCGGCCCGGGTCGCCCGAGAAGGCCGGCCCCATCCGGAACCCCGTGCAGCGCCCCGCCAGCCCCGCCCGTTCCAGGCAGTCCACGAACATGGGCTTCAGCGCCGCCGTGAAGCTCACCACGCCGAAGCGTCGGCCCAGCAGGCAGGCGCCGTGGAAGGCGGCCTCGCTGATGCCGATCACCGGGACATCGAAGAGCAGCTTGGCCGCGTCCACGCCGGGATCGCCGAAGCAGGCCACGACGGCCGCGTCGAAGGTGCCGCGCCGGGCCTTCAGCGCGTCCACCGTCGGCGGGCCGGCGACCATCCAGTCCGCCCGGGTCACGATCAGCGGCAGGCCATAGGGGGCGGTGACGGTCTCGACCGTGCAGCCCTCCGGCGCCGCGGCCTCGGCGGCCAGCGCGATCCGCGCCGTCACCGAATCGGTGGTGTTGCTGTTCACGACGAGGATGCGGCAGGGCATCGGTGGCTCCTGGAGGGTGTTCACGCTTCTGATGGTGCCCGGCCAGCGGGAAGTGCTGTATCCTATCCCGCGATGGCTCCCGACACCCAGGCCCTGGCCGATCCCGGCCCCAGCTACACCGGCGCGATCCGCGGCGCGACGGCGCCGGGCCGCGGCAAGTTCCTGGGGCGGATCGGCACGCGCGCCGCCGTCATCCTGATCCTGATGTTCTCCGTCCTGGCCTTCCTGGCCGGCAACTCGCTCTTCCTGCTGACCCGCCAGGGCGCGATCATCGAGGAGATGGGCGTGCGCGACCGCGCCGCGATCGAGGCCGTGGACGACTTCTCCAACGACGTGGCCGACTTCGCCCAGGGCTTCGCCGCAGTGCTCGCCGGCGTCCTGCCGCCGACGGTCACCGCCGTGCGCATGCAGCGCAACGCCGAGGGCATCATGGAGAGCTTCGACCTCCTGATGTCCATCGTCGGCAGCCGGATCGACCCCATCGCCGCCGCCGGCGCCCGCGACATGCGGGCCCGCCTGCCCGACCTGGGCGAGCGCACGCGCGACGCCTTCGCCCGCCGCCAGCGCGACCAGTACGCGCCGCTGCAGGAGGAATGGCTCGACATGGTCGTGGCCTTCAACCGCCTCTCCAGCGACGCGCGGGCGATCGCGAAGTCGGATGCCGACGCCAACCTGGCCCGCGCGCACCAGCTCCAGGTGGAAGGGCGGCTGCTGACCCTGGTGGCCGCGGGCGTCGGGCTGCTCGGGCTCGTGCTGGTGTGGTTCGTGCTGGTGCTGCTGACGGCGCGGCCGCTTTCGCGGCTCGCGGGCTCCATGCAGAAGCTCGCCCATGGCGAGGCCGAGGTGGAGGTGCCGGGCGCCGACCGGGCCGACCAGGTGGGCGAGATGGCGCGCGCCGTGGAGGTCTTCAAGACGAATCTCGGCAACACCAACCGGCTGATCGAGCAGGCACTGGAAGGCTCGCGCCGCACGGCGGTCGTGACGACACAGGCGAGCCAGGCAATCGGCCAGGTGAGCGAGGGCGCGATGACCCAGCTCGCCGAGCTCCGTCAGGTCTCGGACGCGCTGGGCCACACGACCGAGGCCGTGGCCGATGTCGGCCGCAGCACCCAGCGCGCGCGCGACACGGCGACGGAGGCGCAGTCGCTGCTGGGCGAGAGCCTGGAGAAGGTGCGCCAGCTCATCGAGACCGTGGATGCGGTGGGCGAGGACACGGAGCGCGTGACGCGCATCGCCGGCACCATCGCGAAGATCGCGACGCAGACGAACATCCTCGCCATCAACGCCGCCATCGAGGCGGCGCGCGCGGGCGAGCACGGGCGCGGGCTGGCGGTCGTCGCCGAGGAGGTGCGGGCGCTGGCCGCCAACACCGAGGCGCTGGCGCAGGAGATCGCCGACGTGGTGCTCGCCGCCGGCCGCCGCACGCGCGAGGGCGCGGGCACCGCCGCCGCGGTGGGCGAGGCGATGGACGATTTCGAGCGGCTGACGGGGGAGAGCGCGCGGCTGGCCGCGGCCATCGCCGTCGCCATGGAGGAGCAGCAGACCACCATCGCCTCGCTGGACGAGCGGGTGGCGGTGCTGACGCGGATCGGCCAGTCCAATGCGACGGCCGCGGAGGAAATCACGGTGACGATGATCGACCTGTCCCGGCTCGCGAGCGAATCGCGCAGCGCGGTGGAGAGCATGGCGGCCCGCCCGGAATGACGCCCACAACCAGCGATGGTCGCCGCAGCACGTTGATGCGCGCGCCGAATCCGGCCGCGGCTGCGGCCGGCGCCGCCCACTCTACCTTCCGGCACGCGGTTCAGCGGCGCGGCGAAGCCAAGCGGCCCGGAGGGCCGCGCCCGGCGTCTGAGGGCACGAAAAAAGCAAGGCAGTCAGAATGACTGCCGAAATACTCGTCGTCGACGACAGCAGCTTCAACCGGCTGCTGCTGAAGCGAAGGCTTGCGGAACTGGGCTACGGCGAGCCCACCATGGCGGTGAACGGCGTCGAGGCGCTGGCGGCCATCGCGAAGAAGCCCTTCGACGTGGTGCTGCTCGACCTCGAGATGCCGGAGCTCGACGGCATCGGCGTGCTGGAGCGGCTGCACGGCATGCCGAACGCGCCGCCGGTGATCGTGATCTCCGCGCAGACGGAGATGTCGGGCGTCATCCGCTGCATCGAGCTGGGCGCGGAGGACTACCTCCCGAAGTCCTTCGATCCGCCGCTGCTCAAGGCGCGCCTCCAGGCGGTGCTGGAGAAGAAGCGCCTGCGCGACCTGGCCGCCGAGCGGCTGCACGCGCTGGAGGCGGAGCTGGAGAGCGCGCGCCGCGCCCAGCTCTCGCTGGTGCCGCGCGATTTCGCGGGGTTGTCGCGCGGGAGGCTGACGGTGGCCGCGCATATGGAGCCGGCGCGCGAGGTGGGCGGCGACCTCTACGACATGCGCTGGATCGGCAAGCGGCACCTGATGTTCGTGGTGGCCGACGTGGCGGGGAAGGGGGCTTCGGCGGGCCTCACCATGGCGCGCAGCATGGGGCTGATCCGCGCGGGCGTGCGGCTGGCCGACGCGAAGGGCGAGATCCCCGATCCCGGCGACCTGCTGGCGCTCGCGAATGACGACCTGGCTCTCGACAATCCGGAGATGACCTTCGTGACCGCGGCGCTCGGCATCCTCGATGCCGAGACGGGCGAGGGACGGCTCTGCGTGGCGGGGCACGAGGCGCCGCTGCGGCTTGCGGCGTCGGGGGTACAGATGATGGACGGCTATTCCATCCAGCCCGCGCTCGGCGTGATGGAAGAGTTTCCCTATTCCAGCGCCCCCTTCGCGCTGGCGCCCGGCGAGACGATCCTGCTGCTGACGGACGGCGTGACCGAGGCGCAGGACCATGCCGGCGACCTCTTCGGCAAGGACGCCGTGATCGAGGCGCTGGCCGGGCAGATCGACCCGAAGCCGGCGATCGAGGTGCTGCTGAAGGCGGTGGCCGGCTTCGTGAAGGAGGCGCCGCCGGCGGACGACGTGACGGTGCTGGCCATCCGGTACGCGGGCTGAATTTTCAGCCGCGGTTGGGCGTGCCGAGCGTGTGCGTCGCGGGCGGCATCATGACGTCGTCGAAGCTCTGGGTGAACATCGCGGCGGCGAAGAAGGCGACGGCGCGCAGGGTCTCGCCGCCGGTGTTCGCGAGATCGTGCTTCTGGCCGACGGGCAGGATGAAGACGCTGCCGGGGCCGACCTGGTGCACCGTGCCGTCCTCGATGCGCAGCTCGCCGGTGCCGGCGATGAGGTACTGGGTCTCCTCCGTCGCATCGGTGTGCCAGTCGAGGCGGTGTCCGGGCTCGATCTCGTAGACGATGGTCGAGGATTGCGTGGCGCCTCGTCCGCCGGTCAGGGCGAAGGCGCCCGACCATCGCACGGCCGGGTCCGCGGCGCCCCAGACGGTGCTGCGCGCGAGGGCGGCGGAGTCGATGACGCTGGCCATGGACGTCCCTCCTTGGCGAGAGCCTCCGAGATTAGGAAGCCCCGAGGGGCAAGGCCAGGGAATTGTATTCCATCAAATGAATGGAAGGGGCGGGCGGCGAGGCTACAGCCCGTCCGGCTCCAGCAGCAGCACCGGCTCGCCATTCCCCAGCACGCCGACGCCGCCCACTCCCGGTGTTCCGGCCAGCGCCGGGTGCAGCGGCTTCAGCAGCAGGTCCGTCCGGCGCCCCACGCGATCCACGGCGAGCGCCAGAGCCCCCGCCGGGCGGCGGATCATCACGATGGCGCTGCTGCGCGATGCCGGCAGGCGCAGCACGGATTCCAGCGTCGTGACGGCCTGCCCGGCGGCCAGCTGCTCCGGCCGGATGACGGCTTCGACGCGCCCGGCGGGCAGGGCATAGGGGTGTCCGGCCGCCTCCACCAGCAGCACGGGCTGGATGGCGGCCGTCAGCGGCAGGTCGAGGACGAAGCGGGTGCCGGCGCCGGGCTGGCTCTCCACGCGGACGGAGCCGCCGGCGCGGCGGGCCGCATCCTGCACCACGTCGAGGCCGACGCCGCGGCCGGAGGTCTCGCTGACGGCGTCGCGCGTGGAGAAGCCGGGCAGGAAGAGCAGCGCGTGGACCTCGGCCCGGCCGAGCCGCGCGCCGGCCTCGGCAGCGATCAGCCCGCGCGAGACGGCGCGGGCCAGCACGGCCGCGTCGTCGATGCCGCGGCCGTCATCGGCGATGCTGACCAGCAGGCGCCCCGGCTGGCGGTCGGCGACGAGGTGTAGCCGCCCGGTCGCGGGCTTTCCCGCGGCGAGGCGCTCGGCGGGCGGCTCGATGCCGTGATCGACGGCGTTGCGGACGAGGTGCAGCAGCGGGTCGGCCAGCAGGTCGGCCAGGCTGCGGTCGATCTGCACGTCCTCGCCCTGGACCTCGAGCGCGACCTGGCGGCCCTGGGATTCGGCGGTGGCGCGCAGCACGCGCGGCAGGCGCATGGCGAGGCTGGCGAAGGGCACCACGCGCAGCTCCAGCACCGCCTCGTCGAGCTGGCCGAGGGCCAGGGACAGGCGGCCGCTCGCGCGCTCGGCGAGGCCGGAGGTGGCGCGCAGCCGCTCCAGCGCATTGCCCAGCACCAGCGCGGCGCGGGCGGGCAGGCGGGACTGCAGGGAGGCGAGGTCCTCCAGGGCGGTGCGGGCATGGGGGGCGCTCAGCGCCTCGCCGAGGGAGAGCGCGGCGGCGCGCAGCTCGGCCTCCAGCGCGATCACGGTGTCGATGCGGTCCTGCCGGACGCGCATGGTGGGGGCGGGGGGAGGGGCGTCGGCCGCGGCGAGGTCGGTGAGGGCGCCGCCCTCGGGATCGGCCTCGGCGCGGAGGGCGGCGAGCTCCTCCGGCGGCAGGTCGCTGGCGACGAAGATGTCGAGCGCCTCCGGCGGGCCGGCGCTGCCGAGGACCTCGCCGATGCGGGCGAGGAAGGGCTCGGCGATGGCCTCGGCGGTGGGCAGCGGGCCGAGGCGCAGGCGCCAGATGCGGTGGCCGGCGGCGAGGGCGGCGGCGGCGCGGGCATGCGAGGAGGCGGGCAGCGCGGCGGCCAGCCCCGGGGTGAGCGGCGGCGGTGGGGGCCGCACCCGGTCCGCGAGCGGGGCGAGGCGCGGCGCGGCGAGGGCCTGCCGGAACTCCTCGCGCAGTTCGGCCAGCCGCTGGAGCGCGGCCTCGCCGGACCGGCAGGCGAGGTCTTGGATCTGGCGGGCCAGGGCCTCGGCGGATTCGTCGCCGACGGCATCGGCGCTGGCGGCCAGCCGCTCGGCGGCGGCCAGCAGGCCCGGGCCGGGATAGTCGAGCGCCACGGCCAGCGCCTCGGCGGCGGGGCGGAGATCGCCGGTCAGCGCAGGAACGGGCTCGCCGGCCTGCAGCAGCATGAGCGCGCGGCGCAGCCGCCCCAGCGCGGCGAGGCGATCGGGCGCGGCCGGGACGTTCTCCAGCAGGGCCGCGAGCCGCGGCAGCTGTGCCTCGCGCGCCGCCCCGGCGATCGCCAGGGCATGGGACGGCGCCTCGGCCAGCCCGGCGAACTCGGCCGCGAGCAGCGAGGCGAGGGTCAGGCGCAGCGGGTCGAGCGCGGGGGCCGCGGCCGGCGCGGCGGCGGGCGCCGGAGCCGGGCGGCCGTCGGCCAGCGCGCCGAGCCGCGCGAGCAGCTCGGCCGGTGGCGCGCGGTCCTGCCGCTGGTCGAGCAGGGCCGAGCGCTGGCCCCGCAGCGTGTCCACCGCCTCCAGCAGCGCGTCGCGGGCTGGCTTGTCGAGGGCGAGCCGGCCGGCGCGGGCCAGGCCCAGCACGTCCTCCGCCTTGTGCGCCAGCCCGCCGATCCCGTTGGCGCCGATCGCGGCCGACATGCCCTTGAGGCTGTGCATGGCGCGGAACAGCACGTCGATGGGGGCGTCGCCGGCGAGGCCCTGCTCCAGCGTGTCGAGGTGCTCGGCCGTCTCGGCGGCGAACTCCTCCCAGAGCGGGTCGTCGGCCTCCATCGCCTAAAGCGGGATGATCGGAGGCGCGAAGGCGCCGGAGATCTGAATCCCGCACCCCCGCAAATAAAGCGGGATGATCGGAGGCGCGAAGGCGCCGGAGGTCTGAATCCCGCGCCCCGGCAAATAAAGCGGGATGATCGGAGGCGCTGACGCGCCGGAGATCTGAATCCCGCGCCCCGGCAAAATGCCGGACCATGATGCGGTGAGCGAATGCGAGCTCGTCATGGCCTAGCCTCCCACGGCCTGCCGCGCCGTGGCGAGGATTTCCGCGCCAGCGCGCTCGGCGATGTCGGGCGAGAGGGCGCCGGAGGGCTTGGCCACGGCCGCAAAGGCACCGCGGCGCAGCGCCTCCAGCGCGGCCGCGCTGCCGGGATGCGCGGCGGAGGAGACGACCACCACCGCGCCGTGGCCCGCGATCGCCCATTCCGCCAGGAAGCCCATGCCGTCGAGCACCGGCATCTCCAGGTCGAGCAGGGTGAGGTCCGGTCGCAGCTCGGCCTGGACGGCGAGGCCCGCGGCGCCGTCGGCGGCCTCGCCCACCACGGCGAAGCGCGGGTCGCCGGCGAGGATGCCGCGCAGCATGCGGCGCATCATCGCACTGTCGTCCACGATCAGCGTGCGGATGGGACGCTCCGCCGCAACCGGTTCCGGCCCGGGCTGCGCCTCGCCGGAGGCGATGGCGGCCAGCGGCTCGGCGGCGGCGCGAAGGATGTCGAGGTCGGTGACCTCGTCGAGCTCGCGCAGCCTGGCCTGGAGCGGCGCCATCTCCATGCCATCGGCCATGCCGCGGAGTTGGTTCAGCGCGTGCTGCGCCGCCGCGAGGTCGGCGGCGAGGGCCAGGTCGGCGCAGAGGGCCGAAAATTCCTCGCGGAAGGCGGCGAGCAGCTCGTCGTCCATCAGAGGGGGTCCATCAGAGGGGGTCCATCACGCGGGATCCCAGATGCGGCGCAGCCGCAGCCCGATCGCCTCGGGGGCCAGCGCCTCGGCGGCGGGGACGCCGGCGCGGGTGGCGTGCGGCATGCCGCTGACCACCGCGGAGGCGCCGCTCTGCACCAGGATCCGGCCGCCGGCGCGGGCGAGGGCCGCGGCCCCGGCCGCGCCGTCCTCGCCCATGCCGGTCAGCACCACGCCGCAGGCCGGCAGTCCCAGCAGCGCGGCCGACCGGAAGAGCAGGTCGGCCGAGGGGTGCACCGGCGCCGATGTCGGCGTGAAGCGCAGCGCGAAGGCGTCGCGCACGCGGACCAGCACGGCGTCGGTCGGCAGCAGCGAGGCCTCGCCCGGGACGAGCAGCGTGCCGTTCCCCGCGACGCGGACCGGCCAGCCGGCGCGCCGCTGGAGCTGGCCCGCCAGCTCCTCGGCGAGGCTCCGCGGCATGTGCTGGGCGATGACCACCGGCACCGGCAGGGGCCCGCTCGCCGCCAGCAGCGCGGCCAGCGCGTCGGGCCCGCCGGTCGAGGCGGCCATCAGGACCAGCGGCGGCTGCGCATAGTCGCCCGGCGGCGCCGGCTCCTCGACGGCGACGGGCTGGCGCTGCGCCTGCGCGGCCGCCCAGTGCCTGAGACGGTCGCGCAGCGCGCGGTCCAGATGGCCGAGGTCGACGCCGCCGAAGCCGGTCTCCTTGCTGACGTAGTCCGAGGCGCCGGCCTCCATGGCGGCGAGCGCGGCTGGGCTGTGGTCCTGCGTGTGCTGGCTGACCATCACCACGGCGGGGGGATTGGGCAGCGCCATGATGCGCCGCGTGGCCTCGATGCCGCCGAGGATGGGCATCTCCACGTCCATGGCGACGACCTGCGGATGGTGCGCGCGCACGGCGGCGATGGCGGCCTCGCCGTCGGCGGCCTCGGCCACGACATGCAGGTCGCCCTCGGCCTCGATGATCCGGCGGAGCGCGATGCGCATGAAGGCGCTGTCGTCCACCACGACCACGGGGATGCGCGACATCAGAGCGCCCCCAGCCGGTGCGGCGAGAGCACGGGCAGCGGCGCGCCGCCGAGCCGCGCGATGCCCTGGACCAGCCCGTCGCGCAGGACCAGCGGCGTGATGTCGGCGGCGGGCAGGGCGCGGACGCCGGCCACCTGCTCGACGGCGACCAGCACCTCGGGCCGGACGGCCAGGCGGATCAGCGGCGCGGATCCCTGCGCGAGGGCCGAGACGCCGCCCAGGACGAGGCCGCCGTCCAGCACCGGCAGCACGGCGCCGCGATGGGCGGCGACGCCGGCGAGGCCCGGCCGCGGCGTGGGCAGCGGCTCGGTCGGCGCCAGGATGGCGACCACGGATTCGGCCGGCAGCGCGACCTCCATGCCGGCGACGCGGCAGACCACCAGATGGCGCTGCGGCACGGGGACCAGCGGCGCGGCCTCGGTCGCGGGCGGCGCGTGGGCGAGGGCGTCGCGCGCCTCCGCCGTGTCGAGCCAGCCGGAGAAGCCGGCCGTGGCGGGGGTCGCCGGCCCGGCCTCGATGCGCGCCGCGGGCAGGCCGAAGCGACGGCCGCCGTGATGCAGGACGAGCAGCAGCGTGGGCTCCTCGCCGGCCGCTTCCTCCATGCCGGCGGCGAAGCCGATGGCCAGGACGAGCACCGGCGCGCCGCCCGCCTCGGCCAGGCCCGCGACGCCGGCGGGCGCGCCCGGCATAGGGCGGAGCGGCGGCATGGGCAGGATGTGCTCGGCCAGCGCGGCCGGGACGGCCAGGGCGATGCCGCCGAGCGAGAGATGCAGCGCCGCGAGGCCGGAGACGCGGCGCGCCGGCGCGGGCGGGGGCGGATCGGTGAAGGCGGCGGGCCCCGGCGGCGCGGCGCGCGGCGGCGCCTCGGCCGGGACGGCCTCGCCCTGGGCGAAGGCGAACCAGCCGCCGCCGGGCAGGGCGTGCAGGACGGCGTCAGACATCGGGCGCCTTCCAGACGGATTCGCCGCAGGCGGCCATCCCCGCGGGCGCGCGGTCGGAGGGGCCGAGCGCCAGGAGGCCGCCCGGCCGGAGCGCGGCGCGCAGGGACGCGGTGACGGAGATTCGCGCCGGCTCGGTCAGGTAGATCAGGACGTTGCGGCAGAAGATCACGTCGAAGCCCTCATCCGCCCAGCCCAGCAGGTTGCGCCGCTCGAAGCGCAGCAGGCGGCGCAGCGAGGGGTGCAGCCGCGTGTGGCCCGAGGCGTCCTCGAACCAGCCCCGCAGCGCCGGCGGCACCAGGGCCAGCGGCTCGCCGAGGCCGGGCGCGATGGCGCCGGCCTCGGCGCTCGCGAGCGCGGGACGGCAGAGGTCCAGGCCCAGCACCTCGATGGCCGTGCCGGGCGCCTCGTGCGTGGCCTCCTGGGCCAGGGCGGCGAGGGTGAAGGCCTCCTCGCCCGTGGCGCAGCCGGCGGAGAGCATCCGGAAGGGCCGCCCCTCGGCGCGGGCCGCGGCGAGGCCGGCGGGCAGCAGCGCCGCCGCGACGGCGCATTGCGCGGGATGCCGGAAGAGCCGCGTCTCCTGCACCGTCACGGCGTCGAGCAGCGCGGCCCAGTGCGGATCGTCCACGTCCGGGGCGCCGGTGTCGCAGGCGTCCACGAGCGCGCCGGCCCGGCGGAGGCGGGCCTCCAGCACGGGCGAGGCGGCGAAGCCGACCAGGGATTCGAGCGCGCCCGTCATCGCCGCCGCGCCGGGCGGGTTGGGGGACGTGACGGGCGCCGCGTCGCTCAGGCGGCGGCGGCCTCGGCCCGCGTGGCGAAGGCCGGGATGATCTTGTCGAAGCCGCTGATCTCGAAGACCTCGCGCACCGGCGGCTGCAGGCCGACCACGGAGAAGCTCGCGCCCGCCGTCTTGGCCTGCTTGGCGGCCTTCAGCAGCACGCGCAGCCCGGCCGAGGAGACGTAGCGGACATTGGCGAGGTCGGCGATGACGCCGCCCTTCTCCAGCAGCGCGAGCAGCGCGGTCTCGGTCTGCGCGGCGGTCGCCGTGTCGAGGCGGCCGTCCAGCACGGCCACGGTCTTGCTGCCCTCGGTGGTCTCGGTGATTTCCATACGCTCGCTCTCCGTGCTGGTTCGCCCCGCAGCCGGGGCGCTTTCTGAAATGCAGAGTATCGCACATCCGCCGCTTCTGTAATCGGCCCCTTCGATGACCGCGATCGGCCGTGCCCGAATCTTTCCTTGCCCTTCCGCCGTATCGCGGCCGGGCGCCGCGCGGCCTGGCGCGCGACCTGGCGCGTCGGTGGCGCGGCGAAGGCAAGGCGGCGGAGCCGCCGCCCACCGTTTGAGGGCATCAATCCATCTTCAGGGAGCAGCTCAGCCGGTTGGTGGCGCCCAGCCGCTGGTAGCGCGCGCCCTGGGTCAGCTTGCGCACCAGGTGCACGCCGAGGCCGCCCACGTCGCGCTCCTCGAGCTCGGCCTCCGTGTCCACGTCCTCGCGGGCCAGCGGGTCGTATTCCGGCCCGTCATCCTCCAGCACGAGGTCGAGCGCGTGCTCGCGCGGCGTGACGTCGAAGGCGAAGTAGGTCGCGCCCGTGGCATGCATCGCGACATTGGCCGCGATCTCCTCGGCCACGAGGTTCAGGCGGGCGGCGACGGTCATGTCGATCTCCGCCTCCTCGGCATAGGCCTCGAGCGCATCCATGAGCTGCTCCACGCTGTCGAGCGTGGCGGGCAGCCGCCGGTGGAAACCGGGCCTTTGAAAACCGGGCTGGGCCAATTGGTTCGCGTCCCTCCATTGAAGCGGGCCCAGGCTAGACTGGTTCACGGCGCCTTGCATCCGCCGCTTGACGGATCATGCCCGGGCGTCCAATCCCAACGCCGTTCGGAGGACAATCCCTTGTCCGGAAATGACATTTCCATGACAGCGCGGACCATGGACCGCCATCGCCGGATGAAGCTCGGCGGGCTGGTGGGGCTGCTCATGCTGGCCCAGGCGGCGGCAGGGCTCTTCGCCCTCTGGTACAGCCACGCCGCCGAGGCGCGGAGCCGCGAGCAGCTGGGTGCCATCGCGGCGTCGCTGGACGCCGTGCGCGGCGCCCAGGCGAGCTTCGGCGTGCAGGTGCAGGAGTGGAAGAACATCCTGCTGCGCGACCGCGACCCCGTGCTCTCCGCGCGGCATCGCGCGGCCTTCCAGGGCGCGGCGGAGGCGGTGCAGACGCGGCTCGCGCGCGCCATGCAGGATCCGGGGCTGGCCGCCGAGCGCGTGCCGGCGATCCGGGGGATGCACGCCGCGCTGCTGGAGCGCTACGGCACGGCGCTGCGGGGAGCGGACCTCGCCACGCTGGACGGCCAGACCGCCGCGGATACCGCGGTGCGCGGCGCCGACCGAGCGCTGCAGATGCGGCTCGACGAGCTGGCCGACGCCCTGGCCGAGGCGCACCGGGCGGAGGCAGCGCATGCCGGCAGCGCCGCCGAGGCACTCTATGCGGAACTGCGGCTCGTGCTCTTCCTCTGCGCGGGGCTCGGCCTCGCGGTGACGATGCTGCTCCTCGTCATGGCACTGCGACGGGGCTGATGGAGCAGCTGGCCGGCCTGTTCGGGGGGCTCGGCCTCTTCTTTCTCGGCGTGAAGGGCCTCTCGGGGCAGCTTGCCGCGATGGCCGGCCAGCGGATGCGGGCCGCCATGGCGCGGGGGACCAACCGGCCCTGGCAGGCGGCGATGCTGGGGCTGATGCTCGGCGCGCTCACGCAGAGCAGCAATGCCGTGACCTTCATCGCGGCCTCGATGCGCACGGCCGGGATGCTCCCGCCCGGCCGGGTGATGCCGCTGCTCGCCTGGGCGAATGTCGGGACGGCCGGGCTCGTGCTGGTGGCGACGCTGGACCTGCGGCTCGCCGCCTTCTGGCTGCTCGGCGCGGTGGGCTTCGCCAGCTATTTCGCGACCGACGGCGGCGGGCGCTGGCGGCCGATCCTGGCGGCCCTGGCGGGGCTCGGCTTCATGCTGCTCGGGCTCGGGCTGATCAAGGCCGGCGCGGCGCCGCTGCGCGAGCTGGAGATCGTCCGCGCCATCCTCGCCTTCGGCGGCAGCGCCTGGCTGCCGCCCTTCGTCGCGGGGGTGCTGGTCACGCTGGTGGCGCAATCCTCCTCCACCGTCACCATCCTCGCGATCACGCTGAAGGCCGCGGGGCTGCTGAGCTTCGACCAGGCGGTGGCGACCATCTACGGCGCCTCGCTGGGCTCGGGCCTCGCGGTGCTGCTGCTGGCGGGCGGGCTGGAGGGCACGGCGCGGCAGCCGGTGATCGGCCAGGCCCTGCTGCGCGCCGTGGGCGCCGCGGTGTTCCTGCTGGCGCTGGAGCTGGAGCGCGGCCTCGGCGTGCCGCTGGTGATCTGGCTCGTGGAGCGCCTGGCCCGGCAGCTGGACACGCAGCTCGCCCTCGTCTTCCTGCTGCTGCAGCTCGTCACCGCGCTGCTGGCGGCCCCGTTCCACAAGCTGCAGGTGCGGCTGCTGGAACGCTGGGCGCCGGCCAGCGCGGGCGAGGAGCAGTCCCGGCCGCGCTATCTCTATCCGCAGGCGCTGGAGGACGCGCCCTCGGCGCTCGACCTCGTGGCGGCGGAGCAGCGCCGGCTCACCGAGCGGCTGCCTGCGGTGCTCGACCCCGTGCGCGAGGAGGGCGAGGGCGGCCCGGCTGCGAGCGAGGCCGCCAGCGCGGCGCTGGAGCAGGAGATCGCCCGCTTCATCGCCGCCCTGCTGGCGCGCGAGATGCCGGCCGAGGCGCTGCAGGATGCCGTGCGGCTGCAGGCGCGCCTCAACCTGCTGACGGCGCTGCGGGAGACCCTGGGCGAATATGTGGTGACGGCCCAGGGCCTGCTGGACGACGGCATGGTGCGGCCGGTCTCGGCCATGGCGGAGGCGCTGCACCTGCTGCTGGAGGAGCTGCGCGAGATGGACGAGCCGGCCGAGGCCTCCTGGCTGGCCGAGCTCGCCTCCGACCGCGGCGAGATGATGCAGCGGCTGCGGCGCCAGGTGGCGGGCGCCATGCAGGAGCGGTTCTTCGCGCTCACCGGGCTCTTCGAGCGCGCCGTCTGGCTGGTGCGGCGGCTCGCGCTGCTGGAGGCCGGGCGGGTTTGACTCTTCGGCGCGCAGCGACGGAAGCTGCGCGAAACGGGGAGACAGCCTCATGAACGACGGTCCGCCGATGACGGAACGCGCCAGCGCCGCCGAGTTCGACGCCTATCTGGAGGGCGTGAAGCGGCTGGTGCGGGAAAAACTCATCCCCGCCGAGCCGCGCCTGGAAGGCACGGAGACGCTGCCGGAGGACCTGACGCAGCTGCTGCGCGACGCCGGCCTCTTCGGCATCTCGATCCCGGTGGAGATGGGCGGCTCCGGCCTCACCATGGAGCAGCAGGTGCGCGTGATGTTCGAGGTGACGCGCGCGAGCAGCGTCTACCGCGCGCGCTTCTCCACCACGATCGGGCTGGGCTCGCAGCCGATCCGCTACAACGGCACCGAGGCGCAGCGCGCGGAATGGCTGCCGCGCATGGCGAGCGGCGAGGTGACGGCGGCCTTTTGCCTCACGGAGCCCGAGGCCGGCAGCGACGCCGGGGGCCTGCGGACCTCGGCGCGGCGCGAGGGCGGGGAGTACGTGATCGACGGCAGCAAGCGCTACATCACCAATGCGCGGCAGGCGCAGGTCTATATCGTGATGGCGCGGACCGATCCGGCGTCGAAGGATGCGGCGGGAATCTCGGCCTTCATCGTGCCGGCGGGGACGGCGGGGCTGAGCTGCGGGCCGGCGGACCGCAAGATGGGGCAGGACGGCAGCGCGACCTCCGAGGTGTTCTTCGACGAGGTGCGCGTTCCCGCCGGGAACCTGATCGGCGGGCGCGAGGGCGGCGGCTTCAAGACGGCCATGCGCGGCATCAACCACGCGCGGCTGCATGTGGCCGTGACCTGCGTGGGGCAGGGGCAGCGGCTGCTCGAGGAGGCGCTGGCCTATGCGATGGAGCGCCAGCAGTTCGGCCAGCCGCTGGCCGAGTTCCAGATGGTGCAGGGCATGCTCGCGGACATGCGCTGCGAGGTGCAGGCGGCGCGCAGCATGATCCTGGAGACGGCGCGTGCCTTCGACGCGGCGGGCGAGGCGCAGGGCCCGATCATCGCGGATATCGCCTGCTGCAAGCTCTTCGCCTCGGAGATGGTGGGGCGCGTGGCGGACAAGGCGGTCCAGATCCATGGCGGCGCCGGCTACATGCGGGGGACCGTGGTGGAGCAGCTGTTCCGGGACGTCCGGCTGTTCCGCATCTTCGAGGGTGCGTCCGACGTTCAGCGATTGCTGATCGCCAAGGACATGATCCGGGGCGCGAGGCGATGAGGCGCCGTGTCCTCCTCGCCGCGCCCGCGCTGCTGGCCGCGCCGGCCCTCGCGCAATCCTGGCCCAGCGGGACGATCCGCATCGTCTCGCCCTTCACGCCCGGCGGCGCCTCGGACGTTCTGGCGCGCTTCATCGCGCCGGCGCTGCAGCAGGCGCTGGGCGTCAATGTGGTCGTCGAGAACCGGCCCGGCGCGGGCGGCAATGTCGGCATGGAGTACGTGGCCCGCTCGGCGCCGGACGGGCAGGTCTTCGTCGTCTCGGCGGCGGCCGCGGCGATCAACCAGTCGCTCTACCGCAACCTGAGCTTCGACCTGCTGCGGGATTTCGCGCCCGTCACGGTCATCGCGATGGTGCCCAACGTGCTGTCGGTGCATCCCTCGACGCCGGTGCGCACGGTGGCGGAGTTCGTCGCCTGGTCCAAGGCGAAGCCGGGCGGGATCAGCTACGGCTCGGCCGGGATCGGGACGCATCCGCACCTCGCGATGTCGCTGTTCTGCCGGCGCGTGGGCGTGGAGGGCACGCATATCCCCTTCCGCGGATCGGCGCCGGCGGTGACGGAGCTGGTCGCGGGACGGCTGGACGCGGTGTTCGAGAACCTGCCACCGCAATCGGCCTATCTGCGCGCGGGGACGCTGCGCGGGCTGGCCATCTCGTCGCGGGAAAAACATCCGGATTTTCCGGGCCTGCCGCCCTTCGGCGAGGCCATGGGCTGGCCGGATTTTTCCCCGGTCGCCTGGCAGGCGCTGCTGGCGCCGGCGGGCACCCCCGCCGGTATCGTGGAGCGGGTGGCGGGCATCGTCGCCGCCACTTTGCGCGTGGAGGAGAATGCCGCGCGGATCCGGGGGATGGGCGCGCTGCCCTCGGGCATGCCGCCGGCGGAGTTCCGTGCTTTCCTGGCCGCCGAAGTCGCGACCCTCGCCGAGGCGGTGCGGATCAGCGGCGCGGTGGTGGAGTAGGCATGGACGGAATCAGGACGCGGGCGACGGAGCTCTTGGGCATCCGTTACCCGATCGTGCAGGGCGGGCTCGCGCGCGTGGCCAAGGCCGAGTTGTGCGCGGCGGTGTCGGCGGCGGGCGGGCTGGGGCAGATCGCCACGGCCGGGCTCGACGGCGCCGGGGCGCTGCGGGCGGAGATCCACAAGGTGCAGGCGGTGACGGACCGGCCCTTCGGCGTGAATTTTCCGCTGGGGCGGATGGACATCACCGCCATGCTGGAGGTGGCGCTGGAGGAGAAGGTCCCGGTCATCGCGCTGACGGCCGGCAATCCCGCGCCGTGGATCAAGCGGATCGCAGGCGCGGCGAAGATCCTGGTGCTGATCGCGGGGCCGGAACTCGCGAAAAAGGCCGAGGCGGCGGGCGCCGACATGGTCGCGACCGTGGGCTACGAGGGCGGTGGTCACATCGGCCGCAGCGACGAGACCTCGCTCGTGATGGTGCCGCGCGTTGTCCGGGCGGTGTCGATCCCGGTGCTGGCCTCGGGCGGCTTCGCGGATGGGGCGGGGCTGCTGGCGGCGCTGGCCCTGGGGGCGGAGGGCGTGGAGATGGGCACGCGCTTCGTCGCGACGGTCGAGGCGCATGCGCATCGGAACTACAAGGAGGCGCTGGTGGCGGCCGAGCCGGGGCGGACCATGATCATCAAGCGCTCGCTGGGGATGCCGGGGCGCGTGCTGGACAGCGCCTACGCGAAGAACGTCGCGGCGCGGGAGATGGCGGGGGCCGCCGCCGAGGAGATCGTGCCGATGATCGCGGGGACGATGAACGCGCTCGGCACGGATGAGGGGCGGATGGAGGAGAGCTTCGTCTGGGCCGGGCAGAGCGTGGGGCTGATCGATGCGATCCTGCCGGCCGGGGAGGTCGTGCGCCGGATGGCGGAAGAGGCGCGGGCGGGGATGAAGCGGCTGTCCTCGGCGTTCTGAGGGCCTTTCGCGGCCGAACCTGCGTTGGTGCCGTGCGGTCCTGCTGTCTGGCGAAGGCGGGATGATTTGAGCGGTGTGCGGCGCTGGAGCCGCCAGCGGAGGCGTAGCGGCCGCACGCCGGGGCACCGCTGCGGTGTGGGACGGCGGCCATCGTCTGGCGGCGCGAGAACTGGTCGCGCCCCGCTCAGTCCTTCCTCGGCATCCTCTGCCTCGCCGCCATCTGCGACTGGTTCAGACGCCCATGGACCTCAGTGAGTGTGCGAAGGATTGATCCCCATCTTCAGGATATCCTGCAACAGGCTCCAGGCCTGCACCATCTTCGGCTGGCGGAAGTGAGCGTAGTATCTCAGGCCGAGATCATTGGCTGCCTGTGCACGTGGGCCAGGTACCCGGGACCACTCGTAGAGCAGATGGCCAATTCCTCCAGGTACCGGCATGTACTTTGCCTTCATCGCGACTTCATCGTCCGGACACACTGCCCGAAAGAACGGCAGGTCCTTGGCATAAAGCAGGTTCTTCGTATTGATCTGAACCTCGGCCAGGGAGCCGCTCTTGCTCACGATGACCTTCCAGTCGGAATAGCCCTTCGGATTGCTTTTCTTCGGTTTTTCCTCGCGCACGCTCCAGCCGTTACTGGGGATAAAGAATTTATGTATGCAATCCTGGAAGACCTTTTCGCCCTGCGCATCGTCGTTCACCGCGATGGTGCAGCGGGCCAGGTCTTTGATCGCCCACCAGTCGCCATTGTACGTACCTTCGCCGAACTCCATCACCTTTTCGGTGGCTCGCGCCATGCCCTTCACCGTTTTGGAGGTCGCGGCGACGCAGTTGTTTGCCGCGGCCACGGCATTGGCCGTTTCGCGCAGCGCTTCCATGGTCTTGTCCGCGTACCTGTACGCGTTGGCCCGCTTGATGTCGTGGACCTTGGACTGCCATTCGTTCAACGGGTAAACGCCGCTCATCGCAATCTGGCCTCAAATTGTCTGGACCATTGAGATTGGCGTATAAATTCCTGGATGTCGAACTTTGTTATGTAACCAGGCCACATAGGTAGACGGCTCCGGCGCCGCCCGACGCCCATCCGTTGACTGTCTTGTTTCCTGAAGAGATCCGCTTCCGGTGCGGACGGCTCCCTGGGCCGTCGAGGGGGCTTCGCTGCTCGGCTGCCTCAACAAGAACCTGCGCTTCCGCATCTCCGATAAGTCCTTGAATTGATGAGGGTCCAGGGAAGGTGTTCCCTGGTGGGGGAGCGCGAGGGGGCGAAGCCCTCTCGCAGACCCTTGGCGAAACGGCGTTACCGCCTCACAAGCGCGCCATGAGTCACGACATCTTCGCCCAGCTGCGCGACCGCGCCATCGCGGCTTTGCAGGCCCTCCTCCCCGAGCTTCCGGCGGAGGCCTATGCGCGCGTCACCATGGAGCCCCCGCGCGAGGCGACGCATGGCGACATGTCCACCAATGCCGCGCTGGTGATCGGCAAGGCCGCGAAGATGCCGCCGCCGAAGCTGGCCGCGCAGCTGGCCGAGGCCCTGGCCGCGCTGCCCGAGGTGGAGGAGGCCGCGCCGGCCGGCCCCGGCTTCGTGAACCTGCGGCTGCGCGAGGATTTTCTGCGTGCCCAACTCCCGATCATCCTGAAGGAGCGCGAAGCCTTCGGGCAGGGCGACGCCAAGCCGGGCCGGGTGAATGTGGAATACGTCTCCGCCAACCCGACCGGCCCGATGCATGTCGGCCATTGCCGCGGCGCTGTCGTGGGCGACGGGCTCGCGGCGCTGCTGGCCAAGGCGGGCCACGACGTCACGCGCGAATACTATATCAACGACGCCGGCGCGCAGGTGCAGGCGCTCGGCTGGGCGGCCTACTGGCGCTACCTGGAGGCGCTGCCGGTCGCGGCGCACGGGCTCTGGGCCGAGGGCACGGCGCCCGAGGAACGCAAGGCCGCCGTCGAGGCCGCCTATGGCACCACGCTGCAATATGGCGGCGAGTACCTGGTCTCGGTCGGCGTGGAACTGGCCGCGCGGCATGGCGCGGAGCTGTTCCCGCCCAACCCGGAGAAGCTCGCACTGGTGCGGAGCTTCACGGTGCGGGCCATGATGGTCGAGATTCGCGAGGACCTCGCCGCGCTCGGCGTGAAGCACGACATCTTCGTCAGCGAGGCGGAGCTGATCGCCGAGGGCAAGCTGGAGGAGGCGGAAACCCTCCTCGACAGCCAGGGCCTGATCTACCGCGGCATCCTGGAGCCGCCCAAGGGCAAGCTCCCCGAGGATTGGGAGCCGCGCGAGCAGACGCTGTTCCGCTCCAAGGACTTCGGGGACGACACCGACCGGCCGCTGAGAAAATCCGACGGCACGGGCACCTACTTCGCCAACGACATCGCCAACCACCTGCACAAGATCGAGCGCGGCTTCGACGCGCTGGTCCATGTCTGGGGCGCGGACCACGGCGGCTACGTCAAGCGCATGCAGGCGGCGGTGGCGGCGCTGTCCAACCGGCGGGTTTCGCTGGACGTGGTGCTGGCGCAGATCGTCCATGTCGTGAAGGACGGCCAGCCGGTCCGCATGAGCAAGCGCGCCGGCAGCTACGTCACGCTGCGCGACCTCATCGACGAGGTCGGGCGCGACGCCGTGCGCTTCACCATGCTCACCCGCAAGGCCGATGCGCAGATGGAGTTCGACCTGGACCTCGTGGTCCAGCAGTCGCGCGACAATCCCGTCTTCTACGTGCAGTACGCGCATGCCCGCTGCCGCTCGGTGCTGCGCAGCGCGGGCGATCCCTCGCTGGAGAGCCTGGCGGAGGCGCCGCTGGACGCGCTGACCGACCCGGCCGAGCTGGGCCTGATCCGGCGGCTGGCCGCCTGGCCGCGGGTGGTGGAGGCCGCTGCTGCAGCGCGGGAGCCGCACCGCATCGCGTTTTTTTTGAATGACCTCGCCAGTGATTTTCATCTATTGTGGAACAAGGGCAAGGACGACACCACCTTGCGCTTCATCCAGGCGGATGCGCCCGCGGCCACGCAGGCGCGGCTCGCCTTGGTGGCCGCCACGGCGGCTGTTGTCAGGTCCGGACTCGGGGTGATGGGGGTCACGCCGGTCGAGGAGATGAGATGAACGACACGATGCTTCCCTCCTGGCGGATTCGTCCGCCGGAGAGGGCGTCGGCGGGATGGGGGATCCCGCCGAAGGTCTGGATGATCGGAGGCGGTCTTGCCGGCTCCGTGGTGCTTGCGGGCGCCATCATCTGGGGAATTTCTATGACGGGGTCGCGCGGCGTGCCCCTGATCGAGACGGATGGGCGCCCCTACCGGGTGCGGCCGGACTCGCCGGGGGGCGCGGTGGTGCCCAACCAGCAGGAGCTGATCTTCGAGCGCGGCGCGGGGCGCAACGAGCGCACGGGCGAGGCGCGTCTGGGGCCAGGGCCCGAGGCGCCGCGGCCGGACGTGCTGCGCGCCCAGGCCACGCCGCCGGCGGCTCCGCCCGCTCCGGTGCCTTTGCCGGCACCGAGCGCGACGCTGACGCCTTCCGCGCCGGCGCCCGCCACTCCGGCCCCGGCTCCGCGCACCGCGCCGCCGCCGGCCCAGCAGGCCGCGCGTCCGGCCGCCGCGGCTCCTGCCGCCGGGGGACGCGCGATGGTGCAACTCGCGGCCGCCAGCAGCGAGGAGGGTGCCCGTGCCGAATGGACGCGGCTCCAGCGCCGCGCGCCGGATCTGGCCGGGCGTGCCCACACCATCACGAAGCTCGAGCGGGACGGCCAGCCGACGCTGTGGCGCCTGCGGGCCGGCGGCTTCGCGGATTCCGCGGCGGCGCGCGCCTTCTGCACCCAGCTTCGGGAGAAGAACGTCGCCTGCATCCCGGTGGCCGGCTAGCGCCATGCGCGCGGCCATCATCGGCGTCTCGGGGCTCCGGCTGACCTCCGAGGAGGCGGCGCTGCTGCGCCGCCACCGACCGATGGGGGCGATCCTCTTCGCGCGGAACGTGGCGGATCCGGACCAGCTCCGGGCCCTGACCGTGGAGCTGCGCGAGGTGCTGGGCGCGGAGGCGCCGATCCTGGTGGACCAGGAGGGCGGGCGTGTCGCCCGGCTCAGGCCGCCGCACTGGCAAAAGCACCCGCCTGCGGCGAGCTTCGAGAACGGCCCGGCGGAGGCCGCGCGGGCCGAGGCAGCGGCGATCGGCGCCGAATGCGCGGCGGTGGGGCTGGACGTGGTCTGCGCCCCGCTGCTCGACCTGCGGCTGCCGGGCATGCACCAGGTGATCGGCGACCGCGCCTTCTCGGCCGATCCCGTCGAGGTCGTCCGGCTCGGCGCCGCCTGGATCGCGGGGCTGCGCGAAAGCGGGGCGCTGCCGGTCATCAAGCACATCCCCGGCCATGGCCGGGCCACGATGGACAGCCACGAGGCGCTGCCGGTCGTGGACGCCTCGCGGGACGAGCTGGCGCTGGACTTTTCCCCGTTTCGCGACCTCGCCGCGGACGACCTCTGGGCCATGACGGCCCATATCCTCTACCCGGCGCTGGACCCGGAGCGCTGCGCCACCCTCTCGCCCACCATCATCGACGGTGTCATCCGCGGCGAGATCGGCTTCGACGGCTTCCTCATCTCCGACGATCTCGGGATGAAGGCGCTGAAGGGCGATTTCGGCCATCTCGCCCGCGCCGTGATGGAGGCCGGCTGCGACGCGGCGCTGCACTGCTCCGGCGCCCTCGCGGAGACGGCGGCCGTCCTGGAGGCCTGCCCGGACCTCGCCGGAAAGGCGCTCGACCGCCTCGCGGCCTCCCGCTCCCGGGTGCTGGCCTGAGCGGATGCTAGACATGCTGCCGGAGCTGGTCGCCGCGGTGCTGGCCAGCGTCATCGCCATCACCCTGCACGAGGCGGCGCATGGCTATGCCGCCCTCTGGCTTGGCGACCCCACGGCCAAGCTGATGGGCCGGCTCTCGCTCAACCCGATCCGCCATGTGGACCCGGTCGGAACCCTGCTGATCCCGGGCTTTCTCCTGGTGTCCCAGCTTCTGACCACGGGGCGGGTGGATGTGATGTTCGGCTGGGCCAAGCCCGTGCCGGTGGACGTCCGGAACCTGCACAACCCGCGCAGCGGCATGATGTACGTGGCCGCCGCCGGGCCGATCATGAACTTCTGCCTGGCCTTCATCTCGGCCCTGCTGGTGCACCCCGTGGGGCTGGCGGACAGCTTCCTCTCGGCCGAATCGATGGCCGTGGTCTACCGCTTCCTGGGTCTGTCCATCCTCGCGAATCTGGTGCTCGGCCTGTTCAACCTCTTTCCCATCCCGCCCCTGGATGGCGGCCGCATCGTCGTGGGGCTGCTGCCCTACCGGGCGGCCATCGCCTATGCGCAGCTCGAGCGCTACGGGCTGCTGCTGGTGATCGGCGTGCTCTTCCTGCTGCCGCTGGCGGTGCCGGCCTTCCAGCCGATGGAGGCCTTCCTGAACTGGATCGTGCGGCCGGCCTTCGCCTTCGTGCTGCGCGCGGCGGGACACGGCAGCGTATGAATGCGCCCACCGTGAACACACAGGCCGAAAGCCTGGTCCTCGATCTGGAAGGCTTCCAGGGTCCGCTGGACGTCCTGCTGGAGCTCGCCCGGGCCCAGAAGGTGGACATCCGGCAGATCTCCGTCCTGGCCCTGGCCGACCAGTTTCTCGCCATTGTCGAGGGCGCGCGGCGGGTCCGGCTGGAGCTGGCGGCGGAATGGCTGGTCATGGCCGCCTGGCTCGCCTGGCTGAAGTCGCGCCTGCTGCTGCCCGAGGAGGAGCGCGAGCCCGAGGACGAGGATCCCATCCTCGCCGCCCACCGCCTCACCGAGCGGCTGGCCGAGCTGGACCGGATGCGCGCGGCTGCCGCCTGGCTGGGCGGGCGGGCGCAGCTCGGGCGCGAGACCTTTGCCCGGGGGGCGCCGGAATCGCTGCGCGTCGAGGACCGGTCGGGGTTGGTGGCCGATCTCACCACGCTGCTGCGTGCCTATGCCACGGCGCGCCGGCGCGGCGCGGCCGACCGGCCCTTCACGCCCAAGCCGAGAAAACTCTGGTCGGTGGCCGAAGCCTTGAGCCGGCTTCAGGCGTTGATCGGGGACGCGCCCGGCTGGAGCACGCTGTCCGCCTTCCTGCCGGAGGGAATGCTGTCACCGCTCGACCAGCGCGCCGCGCTGGCGAGCACGTTGATCGCGGCGCTCGAGGCCGCCCGGGGGGGCGGGATCGAGCTGCGGCAGGAGGGGGTCTTCGCCCCGATCCTGCTGCGGAAAACCGAGGGGGATCTTCGACATGTCGCCTGAACAGAGCACTCCCGAACAGGGGGATTTCGAGCGCGGCCTGCGCATCGCCGAGGCGTTGATCTTCGCCTCCGACCGGCCGGTCCCGGCCATGCGGGTGCAGATGGCGCTGCCCGAGGGCGTGGAGGCCATTCCGGTCCTGACGGCGCTGGCCGCGCAGACGGCCGGCCGCGCGGTGGAGCTGGTGGAGGTCGGCGGCGGCTGGGCCTTCCGGACGGCGCTGGACCTGGCGCCGGCCATCACGCGCGTGGTCGAGGTGCCGCGGCGCCTGCCGCGAGCGGCCATGGAGGCGCTGTCCATCGTGGCCTACCACCAGCCGGTGACGCGGGCGGAGATCGAGGAGATCCGCGGGGCGGCGCTGGCGCAGACGACGCTGGACGCGCTGCTGGATCATGGGCTGGTGACGCCGCGGGGCCGGAAGGAGACGCCGGGGCGGCCGACGCTCTGGGGGACCACGCCGAAGTTTTTGGACCAGTTCGGGCTGAAGGCGCTGTCGGAGCTGCCGCGCAAGGAGGAACTGGTGTCGAACGACCTCGCGGTGGTCGAGCTGCAGGGGGAGCCGGATGGGGCGCCGCCGTTGATCGAGGATCACGCGGCGTAGTGGCGTCCCAACCCGATTGCTACAGGTCCAGCCGCGCCAACTCGAAATGCATGCCGTCCGAGAATTCCTGCGGCTTGAAGTAGCCGCCCCAGGCGAAACCTTCGCTTTCGAAGATCGGCACGAGCTCGCGCACCGAGCCTGTCGCGCCCAGCGGCGCCGGGTCCGCGCCGTAGCTGTTCCATGACACGTTGATGTCGATGGCGATCCCCCAACTGTGGCTGCTCAGCTCGCGCTCCGGCCTCCAGCCCATATGCCGCGGGACCCATGTGCCGCCGCAAGTCTTGATCCGGTCGCCCAGGCCAGCTTGGGCGATCTTTTCGAAGACGCGCTGGAAAGGCGTTTCGGCCTTCCTGTGGACGTCGAGGTCCGATTTGCCCGTATGCTTGAGTAGGGGAGTCTTCAAGGAAATCAGGTTCCTGGCCGGCCAGTCATCGGTGATCTCGATGGCGCCGCTCGGGGAGGCTTCCTTATAGGCGAAGGGGTTAAATATTTTTTTGATGTCAGCTCCTGACAGTACCTTGATGGTCCCGTCCGGCCGCCGGTTCACCTGCATCTCGCCGGGCTGCGCCAGAGGCTTTGTATCGGTGACATCCGTGCTGGCGCCGGACCAGACGAAGCGGTTGCCTTCCAGGGCGAACCAGTCGGGATTGCCGCTAACGTTCTCGCCTTCGATCAATTCCTGTGGCTGGAACACGGTGCCGACCTCGATATAGCCGTCAATGCCCGCGGAAGTCTGGGCCGCGCCCAGGCGGACGCGCAGACGGGCAGTGGCGCGCCGAGGCGGAAGAGGATTGGCGGCCATCAGCCTACGGCTCCATCAGCTAGGGGCTGAGACGGTCGGGTCGGGGAACCGCCTTGGCTCGCCCCTGGAAGGTTTCGCGCTGGCGGCACGCCGGAGCGGTCCTCGGAGGCTTCATCCTGGCTCTTCTCCTTCGGCTTCACGGTTGCGCGAATGACCATCAGCTTGTTGAGCACATCGAACCAGAAGGGGGCGCCCAGCGTTCCGGCAAGGGCGGTGATGAACCAGCCCAGGATGATGACGAGAATGGCTGAGATCCAGGACATGGCGCTTTTGGAGGCTTCGCCCTGGGGGATCATCCGGTTGCGCGAGAATTCGTTCCAGCCAATCGGCAGCCCGATCTCGCGGATGTCCTGGTCCAACTCGCGCAGATACTGCCGCGCCTCGGCCGGGGCGGGAGGCGGGTTGCCGGCGGTATTGGCCGCGACTTGGACCAGTCGCTCACGTGCCGCCGGAGTCGCCGCGAGATGCTGGCCGATCAGGATCGGATTGATGTTGAGGACAATGGCGACGAGAAGCCCGAGCAAGAGCAGCAGCTTCTGGGTGCGCCGCTTGTACCAGCCGGAGGCGCGATCCATGACGCCATCGTACCAGCTTTCGAGATTGGCCTTCAGACCAGCGATGTCGTCGCCATAGAGGCGGCGATAGCTTTTGACGATGGCGGTGACGGCCTTGCCGGCTTCGCCGGTCTTGACCAGGTCGAGAGCAGCGCCCGAGAACAGATCGCGCGGGATATAGGAAGGAAGCGAGCCGCCTCTGCTGCGACCTGTGAAAGTGACCTGGCTCGTTTTATAACCTCCCTGGAAAAGTGCAAATATGAGAGGATGATTATAGAATTTTTCGAGAGCTTCATCGGTCTCATCGGCAGGATCCTTTACCATCATCCTAATGGCATTTTCCAGATCGGCCGCCCGTGTCTTGAAATAGGATTCGATGACTTCGGTCAGCGCGGTGAGCATAAGGCTCACCAGAAGGAAAACCAGAATCAACCCAATTCCGATGTCCAAGGTCTCCACACCAAACATCACCATCTCCCCTTGATATTTTCAACATAGGAGATGCATTTCATATCACAAATAATTATTCATCAAGATAAATACACCTAAAATATAAAATGATATATGTCTATTTTATGATTATAATTTCCTAGGAATGTTTGGATATTTTCTGCTTATACTTCGGTTCGGGAAAACAGATGTTTCTACCCCTCAGTTCCGTCAGCATCAACTTGACCCCGCGGGACTTCGCCGACCATCCCGGCTGTTGGCCGCGATGCTCCCGTCGCCGAACCAGTCGCCGCGCCGCGCCGGCCTAACCGCGGTCCTGCATCTTCTGGGCGAAGGGCGAGAACTCGTGATCGTAGAGTCGCATATGACATTCCTCTCCTTAGCCGCTCTGTCGACATCCGTTCCTCTTGCCCGCACAAGGCAGCATGAGCCTTCGCCTCACCGGCATCCGCCATGCCTTCGGCCCGCGCGAGATCCTGCGCGGCGTCAGCCTGGATGTCGCGCGCGGCGAGATCCTGTGCCTCCTCGGCCCCTCCGGCGACGGCAAGACCACGCTGCTGCGCCTCATCGCCGGGCTGGAGCCGTTGCAGCACGGCCGCATCGAGCTCGACGGAGCGCTCCTCGCCGAGCCCGGCCGCGAGGCGCCGCCCGAGGCCCGCCATGTCGGCTTCGTCTTCCAGGACTACGCGCTCTTCCCCCACCTCACCGTCGGCGACAACGTGGCCTTCGGCCTGCGCCGCATCCCGCGCGGGGAGCGGGGCGCCCTCATCGCCGAGGCGCTGGAGCGCGTCGGCCTCGCCAGCCATGTCGATTCCTGGCCGCACCAGCTTTCCGGCGGGCAGCAGCAGCGCGTCGCCCTGGCCCGGGCCCTGGCGCCCAAGCCGCAGGTCCTGCTCCTCGACGAGGCCTTCGCCAGCCTCGATACCCGCCTGCGCGAGCAGGTGCGCGACGACACGTTGCGCGTTCTTCAGCAGACGGCCATCCCCGCCCTCATCGTCACCCACGACGCCGAGGAGGCCATGTTCATGGCCGACCGCATCGCCCTGATCCGCGAGGGGCGGGTGGCCCAGCTGGGCACGCCGGAGGATCTCTACCTCCACCCGGCCGATCCCTTCGTCGCGGGTTTCCTCGGCGAGGTGAACCGGCTGCCGGCACGCGTCGCGAACGGCGCCGCCACCAGCGCGCTCGGCGCCATCCCCGCCCGCGGCCTGCCCGACGGCCCCGCCGAGCTGCTGCTGCGCCCGGAGGGGCTGCGCGTCCTTCCGGCTGGCGAAGGCACGGCCGCCGAGGTGCAATCCTGCCGGCTGCTCGGCGCCCACACGCGCGCCTGGCTGACCGTGGACGGCACGCTCCACCTCCACGCCCGTCTGCCGCCCGGCCTCCGGCTGATCCGCGGGCAGCGTGTCGGCCTGGCGCTGGACCCCGAGCGCGCCTTCGCTTTTCCGGTCGGCCAAAGCGGGATGACCGGAGGCGCGAAGGCGCCGGAGGTCTGAATCCCGCGACGGGGCAAAGCGGGATGACCGGAGGCGCGAAGGCGCCGGAGGTCTGAATCCCGCGACAGGTGAACAACCCTCGGTCCCCGATTTCGGGGGCCGAGGGTGCAACCGGCGGCCCGAGCGCCTAAGTAGAAACCGCGCCGCATTGGCGGCGCGCCGGAGCCCTGGTATCCAGGGCGGATTACGTCTGTATCCGCATTGGGGATGGAATGCTCGACCTCGCCTGGTCCGAGATCATGTTGGTCGCCGTCGTGGCGCTGGTGGTGATCGGTCCGAAGGACCTGCCCAGCGCCATCCGCGGCGTGGCAGACCTCATCAAGAAGGGGAAGAAGCAGCTTGCCCAGTTCCAGCAGCAGGCCGACGAGCTGGTGCGCGAGGCCAAGCTGGAGGACGTGCGGAACCAGATCGCCGACGTGAAGGGCGCGCTGAACGAGATCCGCAGCTTCGACCTCAAGGGCCATATCGAGAAGGCCGTCGATTCCGACGGCACGCTGAGCAAGACCTTCAACGACAGCCCGATCAGCTCCACACCCGCCTGGAAGCCGCCGCCGACCGCCGCCGACACGCCCGACGCGCCGGCGATGATCCCGCCGCAGACCATGGCGCCCTACAAGCCGCCCGAGCCCGCGCCGCAGCCCGAGGCGCCCTCCTTCCTGCCGCCCTCGACGCCCGCGCCGCTGAACCTGTCGGTGCCGGCGCCCGAGCCCGAGGCGACCGTTGAGCCCGCCCCGGCGCCTGCCGAATCCGTGGTCGCGGCGCCGATCGAGCACGCGCCCGCCAATCCCACCCCCGCTGCGGCGCCCGCTTCCGCCGACGCGGCCAAGATCGTCTGAGGCCTCCCGTGTCCAGCACCGCCGAAGACGACGATCCCATCAACGACAAGCCGATGCCGTTGATCGACCATCTGATGGAGCTGCGCCGGCGGCTCCTCTGGTCGGTCATCGCCTTCGGCATCTCCTTCGCCGTCTGCTACTACTTCTCCGCGCAGATCTACGGCTTCCTGGCGCAGCCGCTCGCCAACATCCTGCAGCAGCAGGGCGGCGGCGACCGGCGGATGATCTTCACCGCGCTCTACGAGGCCTTCTTCACCTATCTGAAGGTGGCCTTCTTCGGCGCCGTGTTCTTCTCCTTCCCGATCTGGGCGACGCAGCTCTGGCTCTTCATCGCGCCGGGCCTCTACCGCTCCGAGAAGCGGGCGGTGACGCCCTTCCTCATCGCTTCGCCCATCCTGTTCCTGCTGGGCGCGGCGCTGGCCTACTACTTCATCTTCCCGCTCGCCTGGCACTTCTTCATCAGCTTCGAGACGCCGGCCGGCGAGGGCACCGTGCCCATCCAGCTGGAGGCCAAGGTCAGCGAGTACCTCTCGCTGGTCATGCACATGATCCTGGCCTTCGGCATCGCCTTCCAGATGCCGGTGGCGCTGGTGCTGCTGTGCCGCGTGGGCATCCTCAGCGTGGCGAGCCTGCGCAAGGGCCGGCGCTACGCGATCGTGGGCATGTTCGCGCTGGCCGCGATCATCACGCCGCCGGACGTGATCAGCCAGGTGGGCCTGGCGGTGCCGCTGATCCTGCTCTACGAACTCTCGATCCTCTTCGCCGCCTGGGTGGTGCCGAAGCCGCCGGAGGAGGGGAAGTGACGCCGATCCTGACCGCGCAGGCGCCGACGCCCTCCTTTGCCGACCCGCTGGACGAGCTCTTCGACATGGTGAACCTGCCCCGCAAGGACACCGGCGTGGACGGGACGATCTATGTCTCGACCGTGCAGGGGCAGCACGGCCCGCGGATCAAGTGGTTTCCCGGACGACCCTCGCGGGAGGCGGCTTGCCTCACTGTGACGCTGGAGCCGGAGCCGCGCGTGATCAACCACGGCCTGCCCGATCAGGTCGCCGCCGCCGCATCGCCTCGTATCCGATCGTGGGCCTCGGCCAACAGGGAGGCGCTGCTGCGCTTCTGGAACGAGGGCCTCTCCTGGACACGGGACGAGGTGAGCGACTTCATTGACGGGCTGCACAAGCTGCCGTAACGGCGCTGGCCCTTCCAGATCGGTGACCTGAACATGCATGACATCCGAGCGGTACGGGCCGATGCGGCCGGTTTCGACGCGGCCATGGCGCGGCGGGGGATCGAGCCCCAGGCGGCTGGGATCCTGGCGCTGGACGAGGCGCGCCGCGCCGCCATCGCGCTGACCGAGGGCGCCCAGGCCAAGCGCAACGCATTGTCCCGCGAGATCGGCGCCGCCATGAAACGCGGCGACAAGGACGAGGCCGACCGCCTCAAGGCCGAGGTCGCCGCCGCCATCGCCGCGGCCGAGGGGGCCGGCGTCGAGGCGAAGGAGGCCGCCGTGGCCGAGGCGCTCTCCGTCCTGCCCAACATCCTCGACGCCGAGGTGCCCGAGGGCCGCGACGAGAGCGACAACGTCGTGATGCACCAGCACGGCGAGCCGGCGCACCCGAACTTCGAGGCGAAGCAGCATTTCGAGCTGGGCGAGGCGCTCGGCCTCATGGACTTCGCCGCGGCGGTGAAGATCTCCGGCAGCCGCTTCGTCGTGCTGAAGGGCGCGCTGGCGCGGCTGGAGCGGGCGCTCGCGCAATGGATGCTGACGCTGCACACCGAGCAGCACGGCTACAGCGAGACCTCCGTCCCCAACCTCGTGAACGCGGCCACCATGTTCGGCACCGGCCAGCTCCCGAAGTTCGAGGAGGATCTCTTCAAGACCACCGACGGCCGCTACCTGATCCCGACCGCCGAGGTGCCGCTGACCAACCTCGCGCGCGACGAGATCCTGCCCGAGGCGGTCCTGCCGCTGCGCTACACTGCGCTCTCTCCCAGCTTCCGCAGCGAGGCCGGCAGCGCGGGGCGCGACACGCGCGGCATGCTGCGCCAGCACCAGTTCAGCAAGGTGGAGCTCGTCTCCATCACGAAGCCCGAGGACAGCGACGCCGAGCACGAGCGCATGACGACCTGCGCGGAGGCCGTTCTCACCGCGCTCGGCCTCACCTGGCGCCGCGTCTTCCTTTGCGCCGGCGACACGGGCTTCTCGGCCGCGCGGACCTACGACCTCGAGGTCTGGCTGCCGGGCCAGCAGGCCTGGCGCGAGATTTCCTCCTGCTCCAACTGCCGCGACTTCCAGGCGCGCCGCATGAAGGCGCGCTACCGGCGCGGCAAGGACAATGTCCTGGTCCACACGCTGAACGGCTCGGGCGTGGCCGTCGGCCGCGCGCTCATCGCCGTGATGGAGACGCATCAGCAGGCGGATGGCAGCATCCTCGTCCCCGAGGTGCTGCTGCCCTGGATGCGGATGGAGCGGATTCCGGCGGCGGGATGACCCGCCGCCGAAAGGCTCAGTGGTACCCGATGTCCGCCCGGACCTTCCCCCGGAAGACCCAGTAGGACCAGCTCGAATAGACCAGGATCACGGGCAGCAGGAACAGCGTGCCGACCAGCAGGAAGCCCTGCGTCGAGGGCGAGGAGGCCGCGTCCCAGAGGGTGTAGCGGTGCGGCACGATCATCGGCCAGAGGCTGATGGCGATGCCCGTATAGGCCAGCACGAAGAGCGCGATGGCGGCGAGGAACGGACCGCCATCCGACGTGCCGCCCAGCATGCGCCACATGGCGATCGTGATCGCCGCCGTCGCGACGGGCACCGGCGAGAAGACCAGGATGCCCGGCCAGCTGAACCAGCGTGCCGCGATGCTCGCATGGGCCAGCGGCGTCCAGACGCTCACGATCCCGATCCCGATCAGCACGGCCACGAGGCAGATCCGGGCGCTGCGGCGCGCGCGGGCCTGGATCGCGCCCTCGGTCTTGAGGATCAGCCAGCCCGCGCCGAGCAGCCCGTAGCCGAAGACCAGCGCCGCGCCGGTCAGGATCGAGAAGGGCGTGAGGAAGTCGAAGGAGGAGCCGGTGAAGTGCCGCCCGTCGACCTGGAAGCCCTGGATGAAGGCGCCGAGCATCACGCCCTGGCAGAAGGCCGCGAGGCCCGAGCCGATGCAGAAGCCGTGGTCCCAGAAGCTCTTGTGCTCGGCGTCGCGGAAGCGGAACTCGAAGGCGACGCCGCGGAAGGCCAGCGAGAGCAGCATCACCAGGATGGGGAAGTACAGCGCGGGGATGATGATGGCGAAGGCCAGCGGGAAGGCCGCGAGCAGGGCGAGGCCGCCCAGCACCAGCCAGGTCTCGTTGCCGTCCCAGATGGGCGCGATCGCGTTCATCACCATGTTGCGCGAGGCGAGGTCCGGCTCGAAGCCGTAGAGGATGCCGACGCCGAGGTCGAAGCCATCCAGCAGCACGTAGAAGAAGATTCCGGCGGCCAGGATCACCGTCCAGACCGGCACGAAGCTCAGCGCGGTCATGGCGTTTCTCCCTCGGGCCGGAGCTGCACGGTGGTGGGCCGGCTCGCGCGCCCGGCCGCGACGGGGGAGGCGTCGTCCGCCGGCGCGTCGATGCCCTTGCGGATCATCCGCGCCATCACCCAGAAGCCGGCCGGGAAGATGATGAGGTAGACGACCATGTAGCCCAGCAGCGAGATCAGCACGTCCGATCCCGTCAGCGACGGCGAGACGGAATCGGCGGTGCGGAGATGGCCGTAGACCGTCCAGGGCTGCCGCCCCACCTCGGTCGTGGTCCAGCCGGCGAGCACGGCGACGAAGCCCATGGGACCCATCGCGAGGCAGCAGCGCAGGAACCAGGGGCTGTCGAAGAGCCGCCGGCGCCAGCGCAGCAGCCAGCTGACCGCGACGAGCCCCAGCATCAGCATGCCGATGCCGACCATGATGCGGAAGGCGAAGAAGGGGATGGCGACGGGCGGCCGGTCCTCGGGCGGGAACTCCGTGAGCCCGCGGATGGTGCCGTTCAGGCTGTGGGTCAGGATCAGGCTGCCGAGCAGCGGGACCTCGACCTGGAAGCGGTTCGTGGCATTGGCCTCGTCCGGCAGCGCGAAGAGGATGAGCGGCACGCGCGAGCCCGTCTCCCAATGCGCCTCGATGGCGGCGAGCTTGGCGGGCTGGTGCTCCAGCGTGTTCAGCCCGTGCTGGTCGCCGATCAGGATCTGCAGCGGCACCAGGAAGGTGAGCAGCCAGAGCGTCATGGAGAGCATGACGCGCCCCTCGGCCACGTGGCGCCCCTGGCGGATGAGCCAGGCGGCGACGGCGATCACCACGAAGCCCGTCGTCACGTAGAAGCCGGTCACCGTATGGGCGAGGCGGTAGGGGAAGGAGGGGTTGAAGATCACCTGCAGCCAGTCGGTCGGGAAGAAGCGCCCGTCGATGACCTCGAAACCCGCGGGCGTCTGCATCCAGCTGTTGGCGGAGAGGATCCAGAAGGAGGAGAGCAGCGTGCCGAAGGCCACCATGAAGGCCGCGACGAAATGCGCCCAGGGCGGCACGAGCTTGCGGCCGAAGAGCAGCACGCCGAGGAAGGCGGCCTCGAGGAAGAAGGCTGTCAGCCCCTCATAGGCGAAGAGGGGGCCGAGGACATTGCCGGCGACGTCGGAGTAGCGGCTCCAGTTCGTGCCGATCTGGAAGGGCATGACGACGCCCGAGACCACGCCCACGCCGAAGGCGACCGAGAAGATGCGGATCCAGAAGGTCGAGATCCGGAAGTAGATTTCCTTCCTCGTGACGAGGTGCATGCCCTCCAGGATCGTGATGTAGGAGGCCATGCCCACCGTGAAGGCCGGCATCAGGATGTGCCAGGCGATCACCCATGCGAACTGGAAGCGGGAGAGGAGGACGGGGTCCAGATCCATGAGGCATGATCCTGCGAAGCGGGCCCCGTCCGACGTCCGGTGTCCTGGGCATCCCAAGTGACGATAGCACGTCATTGCAGCGCGTCGGGCCTGCCGTGGCTTGTCGGATCGTGCTTTTCGGAAGCCGGGGCTCAGCGCCGCCAGTAGTGCTCGTGGTAGAAGTAGGGGGTGTCGCGGCAATGGCCCCAGGGGCCGCGCCAGAAGCCGGGCGGGCATCCCTCGACGCCGACGCAGGCGCCGAGCAGCACCGCGGCGCTGGACAGGGAAAAGGCCAGCGCGAGAAGCCGGGCGCGGCGGCGGATCGGTTCGGGCAAGTCGGGATACTCCGGTGTGGCGGCGCGCGGCGTCGCGCGCCCCTGGAAGGCGTGGCCGCGCGACGCCGCGCGGAAGGGCGTTCAGCAGTCGCTGGGGGGCGGCGCGCCGGCGAAGCGGCCGGCCATCCAGTCGATGGCGGCAGGCGCCGCGTCATGCGCGATGAAGCCGTGGCCCACGCCCGCCATCTCGACCATCCGCACGCGGATTCCGGCCGAGCAGGAGCGCGCACGGTAGTCGCGCGTCACCGGCGGCAGGACGATGGTGTCCGCCGTCCCCTGGGCAAGGAAGAGCGGCATGCCCGCCGGCAGCGGGCCCGGCGTGTTCTCGGCCAGCAGCGAGCGCCAGGGCTCGGCGGCGGCGAAGCCCCGCTCCGTGAGGAAGCTGTGCGCCAGCGGCTGCTCCGTCCGGGCGCGGGCCCAGAGGTCGTAGAGGGATTCGATGCATTCCTCCGCCAGCCGGTCCACGACCGGGATGGCGGCCGGCGTGATCACGCGGTCGACGGGTGCGCCGAAGACGCGCGCCCAGGACCAGAGCGTCATGGCCGTCAGGTTGTTGCCGGCGACGGTGCCGAGCTCGCGGTTCAGCAGCACGCCGAGCTCGGTCGCCGGCGCGGCCGCGGCGACGCCGACGAGATTCAGCTCCGGCGCGTAGTCGCGCGCCTGCAGCCCCGTGAAGAGCGCCGCCTGCCCGCCCTGGGAATGGCCCCAGACGGCGAAGCGGCCTCCGGCGCCGGAGCCCGGCAGCGCCCGGACCGCGCGCATGGAATCCAGCACGGCGCGCGCCTCGCTGGTGCCGACGAGGTAGGGGTGCGGTCCGGCGGTGCCGAGGCCGGGATAGTCGGTCGCGACCACGATCCAGCCGCGATCCGCCATCTCGCGCAGGCCCTGGATTTGCTGGAAGCGGAAGAAGGCGAGGGAGGGCGCGCAGCGCGGCACGACGCCGCTCGTCGGATGTGCCCAGGCCACGACGGGCCGGCCGTCCGGCGGCGGCGCGCCCTGCGGCACGACGGCGAGGCCGGAGACCAGGATCGGCTCGCCCCGCAGGCCGGTGGAGCGGTAGAGGATGCGCCAGGCATCGGTGCCTTCGGGCGCATCCTGGGCCGATTCGCTGTGCACGATGCTGCCGGGCGGGCCGGGGACCTGATCCGCGGGCGCGGTGTAGAAGCCCCGTTCAGCCTCGAGGCCGGGCCTGCTGAACCAGGGCGCGCAGGCCGCGAGGCCGCCGCACAGCATCGCCACGCGCGCCAGCACGCGCACGGCCGGCGGCGCGCGCCGGCCCGATCTTCCGGGCATCCAGAGCATGATTCCGATCCTTGCGGCCGTCCTTCGACGGCGGAATGCCAGGATCGCGCCGGCGCCAAATCCCCAGATGTGGTAACGGCACGCCACGCGCCGGGGGCGGGCTGACTTCCCCGCCGGGTCTGCCTAGGATGTTTCGCAAATGAAGCGGAACGTCCCGTGAGCACCCACCAGTCGGCCCTGAAAGCCCCCACCGCCGCTGCCGCCGTCCCATTGGCCCAGGCCGGCGGCACGACCTTCGCGGTCATCCTGTCGCTCAGCTTCTGCCACCTGCTCAACGACATGATGCAGTCGCTGGTGCCAGCGATCTATCCGATCCTGAAGGAATCCTACGGGCTGGATTTCGCGCAGGTCGGGCTCATCACCCTGGCCTTCCAGTTCACCGCCTCGCTGCTGCAGCCGCTGGTCGGCGTCTACACCGACCGCCGGCCGATGCCCTATTCGCTGCCGATCGGCATGAGCTCGACGCTGATCGGGCTGCTGCTGATGGCGCATGCCCATTCCTACCCGGTGATCCTGCTGGCGGCGGCGCTGATCGGGGTGGGCTCCTCGGTCTTCCATCCGGAGGCGTCGCGCGTGGCGCGGCTGGCCTCGGGGGGGCGCTACGGCCTCGCGCAGTCGCTGTTCCAGGTGGGCGGCAACACGGGCTCGGCGATCGGGCCGCTGCTGGCCGCCTTCGTGGTGGTGCCGCACGGCCAGGCGAGCCTCGTCTGGTTCTCGGCGGCGGCGCTGCTGGGCATGCTGATCCTGGTGCAGGTGGGCGGCTGGTACGCGCGCAACCGCGTGGCCAGGTCCCCCGCCCGCAAGGCGGGCGCGACCTCCGGGCACGGGCTCTCGCGCGGGCGGGTGACGCTCGCGATACTCGTGCTGGTGGCGCTGCTCTTCTCGAAGAACGTCTACACCGCGAGCCTCAGCTCCTACTTCACCTTCTACCTGATCGAGCGCTTCGCCGTGCCGGTGCAGACGGCGCAGATCATCCTCTTCGTCTTCCTGGGATCGCTGGCCGTGGGCCTCATGGCCGGCGGCATCGTGGGCGACCGGGTGGGCCGGCTGCCCATCATCTGGTTCTCCATCCTCGGCGCGCTGCCCTTCACCCTGGCGCTGCCCTTCGCGAATTTGTTCTGGACGGTGGTGCTGGCTGTCACGATCGGGCTCATCATGTCGTCGGCCTTCGCGGCGATCCTGGTCTATGCGCAGGAGCTGCTGCCGGGCCGGGTGGGGCTGGTGGCCGGCGTGTTCTTCGGCTTCTCCTTCGGCCTGGGCGGGCTGGGCGCCGCGGCGCTGGGCGAGCTCGCGGACCGGACGAGCATCGGCACGGTCTACATGGTCTGCGCCTTCCTGCCGATGCTGGGGCTGCTCACGGTGTTCCTGCCGAAGCTGTCCGAGAGATAGGGGCGGAGGATTCCATGGCGACCGTCACCCTGTGGAGCGATGCGCAGGCCGAGGCCGATCCGCGGGTCAAGGCCGTGTTCGACGACATCCGGTCCGTCAGGAAGTCCGACTTCGTCAACAACTTCTGGCGCGCGCTGGCCAACCAGCCGGCGGTGCTGGAACGGACCTGGGCCTCGCTCAAGGAGGTCATGGTCGCGCCGGGCGCGCTCGATCCGCTGACCCGGGAGCTGGTCTACATCGCGGTCTCTGTCGCGAACGGCTGCAGCTACTGCGTCCATTCCCACACGGCGGCGGCCCGGGCCAAGGGGATGAGCGACGCGCAGCATGCGGATCTTCTCTCCGTGATCGCGATGGCCTCGCAGACCAACGCGCTCGCGACCGCGCTGCAGGTGCCCGTCGACTCCGAGTTCGCCGTCGCTACACCGGCAGCCGCAGCCGGGCCCTGAGCCCGCCCATCGGGCTCTGCTCCAGCAGGATGTCGCCGCCATGCGCGCGCACGATGTCGCGCGCGATGGCGAGCCCGAGCCCCGTCCCCGTGGCGGAGCCGCTGCTGAAGGGCCGGAAGGCGTCCGCGCGCTCGGCGGCGGGGATGCCCGGCCCGTCGTCGTCCACGGTGAGCTCGGCCCAGTTGCGGCCGGATTCCTGCATCGGCGCCACGCCGATGGCGATGCGGCGCGCATGCCGACGGGCATTGTCGAGCAGGTTGCCGAGCGCCCGCTTCAGCGCATCGGCGCGCAGCGGCAGCACCAGCGTCTCGGGCGCGTCCACGTCCACCGCGGCGCCGCTGCGGCGGGCCTTGGCGGCGATGTCCTCCACGAGGTCCACGAGGTCGGAGGGCCGCGGCGCCTCGGTGCGCTCGCCGCGGGCGAAGGCGAGGTAGCTCTCCACCATCCGCTCCATCTCCTCGAGGTCCTGGTTGAGGGCGGCGACGTCCTCCTCGGTCTCGGGGGTGCGGGGGAACATGGCGATGGCCAGCCGCATGCGGGTGAGCGGCGTGCGCAGGTCGTGGCTGATGCCCGCGAGCATCTCGGTGCGCTGGTTCACGAAGCGCAGGATGCGCTCCTGCATGGCGTTGAAGGCGAGCGCGGCCTGCCGCACCTCGCGCGCGCCCTCGGGCTTCATGGGCCCGGTCTCGCGGCCGAGGCCGAAGGATTCCGCGGCCTCGCCCAGCCGGCGGATGGCGCGCACCTGGTTCTTCATGAACAGCACGGCGATGCCGGCCAGCAGCATCGCCGAGCCCACCAGCCAGAGCACGAAGACGTAGAGCGTGGTGCTGAACAGCCGCTTCCGCGGCGCCTCCACGCTGAGGATGCCGGTGGCCGTCTGCACGCGGATGACGAGGGATTGCGGGTCGCTCTGCCAGTCGGCGTCGAAGGCGAAGCTCATGCGCTCGCGCAGCGCGCTGTTGAGGTCCTCCTCCAGCGGCAGGAAGGGATTCCAGGCCGGCCGCGTGGGCGGGACGCCGAGCACGGCGCCCGGCTCGAAGCCGAGCGAGAGGCCGAGGCGCCAGTTGCCCTCGCGCAGGATCTCCGGGCGCATGGCCTCGGGCACGGCGTCCACGAGGCTGGCGACGAAGGCGACGTCGCCGGCCAGGCCCGAGGTCAGCCGGCGCGAGATGACGTCGAGATGCCCGCCGTAGAAGAGCTGCAGCGCCACCCCCTGCACGACCACCAGCGGCAGCAGCATGATCAGCAGCGTGCGCGCCAGCAGCCCGCGCGGCAGCATGGCGCTGACCCGGCGGAGGAAGGACTTGTCGGGGCGTTTCACGGTCCGGGCCTCAGCACGTAGCCCTTGTGCCGGATGGTGTGCAGGAAGCGCGGCTCGCGCGGATCGCTCTCGATCTTGCGGCGCAGGCGGGTGACCTGCACGTCCACGCTGCGCTCGCCGGCATCGGGCGTGCCGAGGGCCACCGCGATGTCCTCGCGCGAGAGCACCTCGCCGGCCCGGCGGGCGAGCGCGGTGAGCAGCGCGGCCTCGCCGCCGGTGAGGCGCTGCGTGCCCTCGGGGCCGCGCAGCTCGCAGCGCTCGGCGTCGAACCAGCGCTCGCCGAGCTGGATCGGGCCGGAGGGCATGGGCGAGGCGGAGGGCGCGGGCGCCGCGCGCCGCAGGATGGTCTTGATGCGCAGCGCCAGCTCGCGCGGATCGAAGGGCTTGGCGAGGTAGTCGTCGGCGCCGTGCTCGAAGCCGGCCACGCGGTCGTCCGGGTCGCCGCGGGCGGTGAGCATGAGGATGGGCGTGTCGTGCCCCTCGCGTCGCAGGCCCTCGGCCAGCTGGAGGCCGGTCTCGCCGGGCATCATGACGTCGAGCACCAGCAGGTCGAAGGCCATGGCGCCGATCGCCGCCCGCGCCTCGGCCGCGTCGCCGGCGACGGCCACGCGGTGGCCCTGCTCGGCCAGGAAGCGCTGGAGCAGGGCGCGCAGGCGGGCATCGTCGTCGACGACCAGGATGTCCGCGGTGGGGTCGGCCATGGCGGCGCTCCGTTCAGGCCCCGCCGGCGCTGGCCGGGCGGGTCGCCGGGTTGGGCGAGAAGGCGGGCGTGGTGCGGCCCGGCGCGGCGGACTTCTCCAGCGCCTCGAACTGGGCCCGCGCCTCGGGGCCCATCAGGCCGCGCATGACCTGCCGGAAGCCTTCCACGGCCTGCGGCCCGGCCTCGCGATAGGCGCGCAGCACCCATTCGCGCTGGGCCGCGAAGAGGCGGCGCTCCAGCGCCTCGCCCTGCTCGGTGAGGGTGAGCAGCCGCTGGCGCTTGTCCTTGAGGCCGGGCGCCTGCTTCACATAGCCCTGCTCGATGAGCGGCTGCAGCACGCGGCCGAGCGACTGCTTGGTGATGTCCAGGATGGCCAGCAGCTCGCCCACCTTGATGCCCGGCGCGCGGCCGACGAAGTGCAGCACGCGGTGATGCGCGCGGCCCATCTCCATGGTGGCGAGGATGCGGTCGGGACCCGCGGTGAAGTCTCGATAGCCGAAGTAGAGGAGGTCCTGGGCGAGGCGCAGCTCCTCCTCGCGCAGGAAGAGCAGGTTGCGCGCGGCGCCGGCGCCGCGCGGGGCCTCCGGCTTCATTGGTTCCGCCCGTTCGGCCATGGATGCGACGCCCCCAGTTTCGGTCAGCTTTGTTGACATATTTTATCCGGTCGTTCCAGAAGTCCTGAGAGCAAGCGATGGCTCGCGTCGTGTCGTCCGGCGGCCGCACGAATCGAAACGGCACGTCCTGCCCCCGGGGCCATAATTAGCCCTGTCAGTCTCCTAGCGCGAGCACGGCGGCGAAGCCTGTTACGAAACGCTTCGCCATATGACGTGGACTGGAGCGCTTGACGCGGTGCGCCTTCGCGGGGGATTCCTCAACTTCCGCCGGAGCCGGGAGCTGGATGCGACTGCTGGGTTTCTTCCGACGCCGAAAGGCCCGCCGGGCGGCGATGGCGGCGCTGTCCGCCGGCAATCGCGGGCGTGACGCGCGCGACTGGCCGGCCGCCGCCGCGGGCTATCGGCGCTTCCTCGACCTGCGTCCGGGCGAGGCTGCCATCTGGGTCCAGCTCGGCCACGCGCTGAAGGAATCGGGCGACCTGCCGGGCGCGGAGGCCGCCTATCGCCGGGCGGCGGAGATCGCGCCGCACGACCATGACGTCCATCTCCAGCTCGGCCATGCGCTGAAGATGCAGGGCCGGGTCGCCGAGGCGCGCGCGTCCTATGCGCGCTCGGACGAGCTCGCGCCCATCAACCATGCGGCGGAGGAGCTGGCTGCGCTGGCCGGCGCTGCCGTGCCGCCGAAGCGCACGGCCGGCGTGCCGCGTCCCCCCGTGGAAACGGCGCGCGACCGCGAGAACGCCGCGCGCGTGGCCGAGGCGCGCATCGACCTCGCGCGGGCGCCGCAGGATCCGGCGCCGCATCGCGCGCTCTCCGCGGCGCTGCTGCGGGCGGGCGACCGCGAGGGGGCGATCGCCGCGGCCCAGGACGCCTTCGCGCTCGTGCCCGACCGGCGCAACTGGCAGGCGATCCGCCGGGCGGGTGGGCTGCCGGCCGAGGGTGGCGCGGATGGATCCGATGCGCCGCATCTCTACGATGTCACCGACCTGCTCAACCTCGTGCGCGACACGGGGCGGGCCACGGGCATCCAGCGCGTCCAGCTCGGCCTGGCGCAGGGGATTCTGGCGGATCCGGAGGCCGCGGCGGCGGCGCGCTTCGTCTTCCTCGCCGAGCGCTTCGGGCCGCTCTGGACCCTGGCTCGCGCGGACCTCGAGGCGATCATCACCTATTGCCTGGACGAGCCGCACGACCTCGACCGCGCCGAGGCGCTGGTGAACGGCGCCATGGACCGCGCCCGCCCGACCGGGCTCGGCGGCGCGCGGCTCTTCTTCATCATGGGCGCCTTCTGGTTCTGGGCGGGCGCGCCGGCGGCGCTGGCGCGGCTGCGCGCGGCGGGGCTGCGCATCGGCGTGCTGGTCTACGACCTCATCCCCATCACCCATCCCGAGCACACCAGCGAGGGCACCGTCGCCGGCTTCCGCCAGGGTCTGCGCGAGGGCGCGGAGTTCTGGGACTTCGCGCTCACCATCTCGGAATACACGGCGGGCACGCTGCGCCGGCAGCTCGCGGAGCTGGAGGCGCCGTCCATCCCGGTCCGGCCCATGCCGCTGGCGCACCGCTTCAACGAATCCGAGCCGGGCGACGCCTTTCCCGAAGCCGCGGCCGATCTGCGCGGGCGCGACTACATCCTCTGCGTCGGCACCATCGAATCGCGGAAGAACCACGCGGCGCTGTTCCAGGCCTGGCAGCTCATGATCCGCGAGGGCGTGGAGCCGCCGCCGCTGGTGCTGGTCGGGCGGCCGGGCTGGCGCGTGGCCGACCTGATGGCGCAGCTGGAATCGACGCATTACCTCGATGGCCGCATCCGGCTGCTGCACGGCATCTCCGACCCGGAGCTGGAAGGGCTGTATCGCGGCTGCCTGTTCAGCGTCTTTCCCTCCTTCACCGAGGGCTGGGGGCTGCCGGTCGGTGAATCGCTGGCGCTGGGCAAGCTCTGCCTCGCAGCGACGGAGGGCGCGACCCCCGAGGCCGGCGGGGGCTTCGCCGAGCCGATCGACGCCTTCAGCCCGCGCGACATCGCCGCCCGCATTCGCCATTTCCTCGACGACCGCCCGGCGCTCGCCGCGGCCGAGCAGAGATTGCGCGACGAATTCCGGCCGCGCGGCTGGCCGGATGTGACGCGGCATTTTCTCGCCGAGGTCACCGATGGCATGGCGCAGCCTGCGCCCCAGCGCCCGGCGCCCGAGGCGCCGCGCCTGGCGGAAGGCCAGACCGTCTCCTTCGCCGCCGCGGGCGAGGGCTGGCCGGCATCGAGCCTGGCGCTCGGGGCCGGCTTCGAGCCGCCGGAGGAGATCGGCTCCTGGCTCATCGGCCCCTCCGGCACGCTGCATCTGGACAGCGCGGCGCCCGCGCGGCTCTGGCTGCGGCTGGTCGCGGCCCCCTGGGCCGAGGACAATCGCGCCGGCGTCGCGCTGGGCGACGGGCCGATCCGCTGGACGAGGCTGGTCCCCGGCGAGGAGGCGCTCGCCGCCCTCGACGCCCCGGCCGGCCGCGTGACGATCCGCCTCGTGGTGGACGGGCCGCTGCATGCGCCGCCCTCAGGGGGAAACCAGGGTGAGACCCGCCCCATCCGCGTGGGCCTGCGCGAGATCACCGTGGCCGCGCCCGTCGAGGCCATGCTGTCGCCGGGCCGGCCGGTGGTCTTCGGGCCGGGCGCGCCGGACCTGACCTGGACCGGCCTGCTCGCCGAGGGCTGGGATCTGGCCGCCGGCCCCGAGGGCGTGGAGGCCCTGGCGCCACGCGCGGTGATCCGGCTGCGCACGCCGGCGCCCGAGCAGGAGCTGCGCGTGCTGCTGCATCTCGCCGTCAGCCCCGGCTATCACCCGAAGCTGCGCCACCCCGGTGGCCTCCAGGAGCTGCCGGCGGAGGGCGGACCGCTGCTCCTGTCGCTGACCATCGCCACCGATGCCGAGGGACAGGCCGAGATCGCGCTGGAGATGGAGGACGGCACGGTGCCGCCGCTGCGCCTCTCCGCCCTGCGCTGGGCGGGTGCCGACGACATGGCCGGCCGCCTCGCCATGATCGAGGCGCTGGTCCTGCCCGAGGCCGGGCTCGCCGTGCCCGGCGCCGAGCGCCTGCTGGCCATCGAGGCGCGGCTGCGCGCGGACAGCACGGCCTCGGCCGCGCCGCTGCCCGGCGGCGAGGCCGGCCGCGCCGCGCTGCGCCTCGCCGCCCGACAAGGCTGAGCGTGCGGCTGCTGCTCGACCTCCAGGGCGTGCAGGGCGCGGCGCGGCATGCCGGGCTCGGCCGCTATTCGCTGGAGCTGGCGCGGGCGCTGATCCGCGGGCGCGGCGCGCATGAGGTGCAGATCCTCGTGAACACGCGCCTCGTCGAGCCTGCCGCAAGGCTGGCCGAGGAGTTCGCGCCGGTCCTCGGCCATCACGCCATCCGGCGCTGGCAGGCGCCCGAAGGCTCGGCGGCCGGTTCGCATCCCCAGGCGCCGCGGCGGCGGCTGGCCGAGCAGATCCGCGCCCAGGCCATCGCCGATGCGGCGCCCGACATCCTGCATCTCGGCAGCGTCTTCGAGGGCTGGCGGCACGATGTGGTCACCACCTGGCCGGCCGGGCTGGAACGCCCGGCCATCGCCGCCACGGTGCACGACCTCATCCCGCTGACCCTGCGCGACATGTATCTCGACGGGGCATGGCGCGAGGCCGGGCTGGTGCCCTGGTACGCGCGCTGCCTGGACGAGGTGGCGGCCTGCGCGCCGCTGCTCGCCAATTCCGAGGCCACGCGCGACGAGCTGCTGCGCCATCTGCGCCTGCCGCCGGAGCGCGTGGTGACCATCGGCGGCGGCGTCTCGCCCGCCTTCGCGCCGCCGCGGCTGGACGCGGCGGCGCGCGCGGCGCTCCTCGCGCGCTACGGGCTGCGCGAGGGATTCCTGCTGTATCTCGGCGCGGGCGATCTCCGGAAGAACGAGGGCGTGCTGCTCCAGGCCTTCGCGCGGCTGCCGGCGGCGCTGCGGGCCGCGCATCCGCTGGCGATCGGGCATGTGAACCCGCCGCATCTGCGGGCGCAGGCCAGTGCGGCCAGGCTGACCGAGGCCGAGCTGATCGCGCTGCCCTTCGTGGAGGAGGCGGACCTGCCCGGCCTCTACGAGACGACCGCGCTCTTCGTCATGCCCTCGCTCGCCGAGGGATTCGGGCTTCCCATCCTGGAGGCCATGGCCTGCGGCGCGCCCTGCATCGCCAGCGACACCTCGGCCATGCCCGAGGTGGTGGGCCGCGCCGACGCGCTCTTCGACCCGCGCGACCCGGCGGCGCTGGCGGCGCTGCTGGAGCGGCTGCTGACGGCGCCGGAGCTGCGCGCCGACCTCGCCGCCTATGGCCCGCGCCGCGCGCGCGAGTTCAGCTGGGACAAGGTGGCGTTGCGTGCCTGGGCCGCGCTGGAGGCCGCACGTCCTGTCCGACGTCACGGCCGCCCGCCGCGGAGAAAGACGCTGGCCGTCGTCGCGCCGCTGCCGCCGGCGGCCAGCGGCATCGCCGACTATACGGCCGAGCTGGCGCCCGCACTCGCCGAGCATTACGCGGTCACCCTGGTCAGCGCCGCACCCGCCGAAGGCGCGCTGGCCGGCCGCATGCCCTGGATATCAGAGGGCGATTTCATCGGCGGGGGCGGCCGCTTCGACCGCGTGCTCTACCAGCTCGGCAACAACCCGATGCACGCCACGGCGCTGACGCGGCTGCTGCCGCGCTTCCCCGGCGTCGTGACGCTGCACGATTCCGCCATCACCGACCTGCGCAACTGGATCGACGGCGGCGCGGCGGCGCCGGAGCCGCGGATCCCCAGGCTGGTCCGGGAGGAGGGCTATCCCGCCCTCGTCACCTCGCGCGAACTCGCGGGCAGTGCGGGGCTGCTGGCCGATGCGCTCGGCGTGGTGCTGCATTCCGGCCATGCCCGCTGGCTGCTGGAGGCCGAGTATGGCGAGGCCGCCCTGCGCCACGTCGCCGTGCTGCCGCACCTGCGCCAGCCGCCCGTCCTGCCCGACCGCGCGGTGGCGCGCGCCGTGCTTGGCCTGCCCGAGGGCGTCTTCCTCCTTGCCTCCTTCGGGCTGATGACGCCCAAGAAACTGCCGGAACGCGTGCTCTCCGGCTTCGCGGCGATGGCGCGGCGCGATGCCTCCGCGCGGCTGGTCTTCGTCGGCGGGTCGGAGGAGGGGGCCGGCCCCGCCGTGCTGGAGGAGGCCGGGCGTCTCGGCCTGGCCTCGCGCGTCACGGTGACCGGGCGCGTCGCGGTGGAGGAGTACCGCCGCTGGCTCGCCGCCTGCGACATGGCCGTGCAGCTTCGCAGCGGCAGCCGGGGCGAGACCTCTGGTGCGGTGAAGGACGTGCTGATGGCGGGCCTGCCGCTGGTGGCGAACCGCCACGGCGCCCTGTCGGAGCTGGAGGAATCCGGCTGCCGTCTCATCCCCGAGGAGGCGGAACTGCCCGACCTCGCCGAGGCGCTCGGCGAGGTCCGGGCCGATGCCGCGAAGCGGGCCGCCATGGGCCGCGCCGCGCGCGGCTGGGCGATGCGCGAGCTGGACCCCGCCCGCATCGCCCGCGCCTATGCCGGCGTGATCGAGCAGGCCTATGAGCAGGGTCCGCAATCGGGGATGGCGGCGGTGCTCGCGGCCAGCGCCGGCCTTCCGCTGACCGGGGCCGACGCGGGCGCGATCGGCGCCGCACTGGCCGCGAGTTTCCGGCCGCCGCGCACGCCCCGCCTCTGGCTCGACACGGGGCTCTCTGCCTTCGAGCCGGGGATCGTCGAGCTGCTGCGCAAGGGGCTGGAGGGCTGGCGCCCCGAGCCCTGCCGGATGGAGGGCGGCACGCTGGTCACCGCCCATGGCTGGGCCTGGGGACGCCTCGGCCTGCCCGGCGCGCCGCCGGAGGAAGGGCCTGCCGCGGTGGCCCCGGGCGATGCCGCGATCACGGCGCCCGAGGCGACCGACGCGGTCATCGCCGCGGGGGCGCGGCCGATCACCGGGCAGCAGCAGGGGCTGCTGCGGGGGGATGGGCTGGCGCAGAGGGCGCTGGTGGAGCGCCTGCTGCCCGGGTGACGGGGGTGCGGTGCCGCCCATGACGAATCCGGCCGCAACGCGGCCGGCGCCGCCCAACCGACTTTCGGCCGGGCGCGACAGCGGTGCGGCGAAGCCAAGCGCGCGGAGCGCGCGCCCGGCGTCTGAGGTCAAGGCAAAATGTTGATCCGCCCCGCCGCCTGCCGCGCGAAGAAGGCCGGCCGGTACATGTCCGAGACCTCCGCGCCCGGCAGCTCGAAGCGGCCGGCCGTCACCGCCCGGAGCCGCACCGCCATGCGGAACTCCCGGGTCTCGGCATTGAAGGTGAAGGCGGCCGCCACGCGGTCGTCCAGCGCCGGCGTGGCGTCGGGCTCGGCCAGCTCGCCGAGGCCCGGCAGGCCCGGCACCGCGCCCGGTCCGAGCCGCGCCTGGATCTCCCAGCCCGCGGGCAGGCCCTGGCTGATCATGGCCAGGTGCTCCTGCCCCGATTCCGCCCGCGCCTCGATCACCATGAGGAAGGAGGTGCCGGAGCGCAGCTGGTCCAGGTTCAGCGCCATGCCCTGGAGGTCGAGGAAGCGCCGGCGGATCGTCATCGCGTTGCGCCCGGCCGGCAGCGCCTCGGTCGGGATGCCCGTGACGGTGAGCACCACCGGCAGGGGCGCGTCGCCGAGGTTGCGCAGCACGCCGCCCGCGGTGGCGTTGAGGACCCGCGTCGCGGGGCTGCCGTCGAAGGCGGCGCGCACCGGCCTTCCGTCGCGGCCGAGCGCGGCGGCGGCCATCATCGCCCAGGCCGCCTCCTGCGTGGAGGCCAGGGCCGGCGTCAGCTCCGGCCCCGGCAGGCGGGACATCGCCTGCTGGAGCATCGCCGCCGGCGCCTGCGCCTCCTTCAGCAGGACGACCAGCGCCATCGCGTCGCGCGCGGCGCTGCCGTAGTCGTAGAGCCAGTCGCGCCGTCCGGGAGCCGCGAGCGCGGCCGTGAAGGCGCGGGTGGCCCGCTCGCTGTCGCCGGCCCGGGCGAAGGCGGCGCCGAGCTGCGCGCGCGCCAGCGGGGTCGGCAGCCGGTCCAGGCTCTCCATGAGCCGCCGTGCCGCGCCCAGCCGATGCCGCCCGGCCAGCGAGAGCGCGTTCAGCCGCGCGGCCTGGGACGCGAACTCCGGCGGCGTGTCGGCGGTGGTGTCCTCGAGCCGTGTGGCCAGGTCGTCCAGCGCGGCGTCGAGCGCGGCATCGGCCACGGCGGCGCCGGCCGTGCGGGCGCGGATCAGCGCCTCGGCCGCATAGGCGGAGGTCCAGAATTCCGGCTCGCCCTGGGCCGACCACAGCCCGAAGCTGCCGTCGTAGCGCTGGCGCGAGAGGATGCCGTCCACCGCCCGCTGCAGCAGCGCCGCCTGCTGGTTCGTGCTGCCCTCCGATATGGCGGCGCCGATGCCCAGTGCGCGGGACGACAGCTGCTCCAGGCAGGAGAAGGGATAGACCTCCAGGCTGCGCAGCATGCCCTCGGCATCGTAGCGGACGGGCGTGCCGAGACGCGCCGTGGCACGCCAGGCGCCGGAGACGAAGCGGGCCGCGTCGGGCGCGATCCGCATCTCCTGTCCCGGTGCCAGCTCGGTGAGCGTGCTCACGGAGGCGATGGCGCGCGAGGAGCGCACCTCGATCCGCGATTCCCGGGTGGCGGTGAAGCCGCCGGGGCCGGCGACGGCGAGGCGCAGGATGCCCTCGCCGGCGCCGGTGGCGCGGAGCGTGGTGGTGGGCTGCGCGCGCGCGCCGGTCGCGAGGCGTGCGGCCAGCCGGGCGGGGCCGCCGAGCGCGATGGCGCCCTCGGCGGTGAGCGTGGCGCTCACCTCGCCCTGCGGGAGCTCGAGGTTGTGCAGCAGGACTGGCAGCGTCGCCTCGTCGCCCGGGGCGAGGAAGCGGGGCAGCAGCGCCTCCGCCAGCACAGGGTCGCGCACGGTCATGGCGCGGCTGGCGGAGCCCACGCGCGGACCCTGCCAGGCGACGGCCATCAGCCGCAGCTCGCCCGCGAAGTCCGGGAGGTCGAGCGCAACGGTCGCGCGGCCGTCGGCATCGGTCTCCACCACGCCGCTGAATAGCACGACGTTCCGCTGCGGGATGCGCAGGGCGCCGAGGTCGCCGACATCGTCGCCGCCTTGGCGCAGCACGGCCTGGGTGGCGTCGTCGGGGCGGATCAGGCGGCCGTAATCGTCGCGGATATCGGCGCCGAGGGTGCGGCGGCCGGTGTAGTGCGCGAGCGGATCGGGCGAGGCGAAGCGGGTGAGGCGCAGGATGCCCTCATCGACCGCGGCCAGCGTCAGCTTCACCGTGCCCTGGCCACCCGTCACCGTGATGGGCAGCTCGACGCGGGTGTTGGGCCGCGCGCGCTCGGGTCCGCCGATCGCCACGTCGAGGCGGCGCGCGGCTGGATCGATCTGCACCCAGGCGAGGCCGAGGGCGCGGCCGGGGGCGCTGGAAGGCGCGCCCGGTTTGAAGACGGTGACCGCGACATAGGCGCCGGGGCCCCAGGCGGGATCGGCGGTCAGCGGGACCTCGGTGCCGCCTTCGGGGACCTCGATCTCACGCAGCGTCACCAGCCGGTCGGTGAGGACGGCGAGGCTGGCACGGCCGGCGAAGGGCGCGGTGACGCGGAGCGTGACGGTATCGCCCGGTGCGTAGGCCTGGCGGTCGGCCGCCACGTCGACCTTGTCCGGCACTTCCGCGGACTCGCTGGCGACCCAGCCGGAGCGGAAGCGCACGGAGCCGATGGCCATGCCGTTGGCCTCCCGCGCCTCCAGCCGGTAGCGGCCGAAGGGCAGGGAGCGGGCAAAGCGGGCCGGGGCGTCGGCGGTGGTGCGGACGGTGGCCGTGTCCACCACCTCGTCGGTCCAGACGGTCTCGTAGCGGGTGCTGCCGCCGCGCAGCACGATGCGCCAGTCCGGCTTCTCACGGACGAGCCGGACGCTCAGCTCCGCCGGAAGGGTGCGCCCCTCCGGATCGGCGACCACCATCTCGAAACCGGCCTCGGCATTGGCGTTCACCGCCTGCGGGCCGCGGAGGCCGACGAGGCGCGGGCTGCCGGCGACGGCCAGGGGCAGGCTGGTCCGCGTGGCGCGGCCGCCGGGCTCGGAGACGGAGATGTCGAGCTCGCCGCGCAGCGGGCGCGTGGTGTCCGGCGCGCGGGCGAGGCTCAGTTCCAGCGTGGCGCGGCCCTGATCGTCCGTCTCCGGCAGGTCGGCGGTGATGAGGTCGGGTGCGAAGGTCTCGTCCTCCAGGCCGAAGAGGTAGCCCTGCAGCGCCGGGAAGGGGCTGCGCTCGGTGACGAGGCGCAGCTCCGCGCTGCCCTCCAGCCCCGAGCCGGGCGCCCCGTAGAGGAAGCGGGCGGTCACGGGGATGGCCAGCGGCCGGCCCGGCACCAGCGGCCCCGGGGCGGGCCCGGCCTCGACGGCGAGGCGCTCGGGCACGAAGGCGTCGACACGCAGGCTGGCCTCGCCGACCGGCGGGGCGCGCGGGTCGGTGAGCGCCTCGATCTTCCAGACGCCGACCGGCGCCGCGGTGGGCAGGGTGACCGGCCAGTGGCCGCCGTCGCGCACCACCGCCTCGGCCGCGACCTGGCCGTTGGGCCGGCGCAGGCGCAGGCGGAGCGGCACGTCCGAGGGGATGCCGGCCACGTTGCGCAGCAGCGCCATGACCTGGACGGTCTCGCCGGGACGGTAGATGCCGCGGTCGAGCCAGAGGAAGGCGTCGAGCGGACCCGGATGCTCGCGGCCGGAGACGCCGCGGTCGGAGAGGTCGAAGGAGGCCGCCTCGAGATCGAGCGCCACGAGGTCGTCGCCCAGGCTCGCATGGAGGGCGACGGGCGCCATGGGCCCCTCGCCGCGCAGCAGGGCGGCGGCGAACCGCGCGATGCCGTCCGCGCCGGCTTCGACCTCGGCCAGGATCTCGTTGTTGCGCGACATCAGCGCGATGCGCGTCCCCCCGGCCGGGCGGGAATCGCCGAGGCGACGGGCCTGCACGGCCAGGCCGCCCTCGCCGCGCCAGGCGGTGAGGCCGAGATCGGTGAGGATCAGCGGCTGGGCGGCGGCCAGCGAGCCGGCATCGGCCGTGCCGTCATTGGGCCGCACCACCATCATGTAGAGGCCGGGCCCGGCCTCGCGCACGGCCGGGGGAATCGGGACCGTGACCCGCTGGAGCTGGTTGGGCTCGCCGCGCGGCAACTCGACCGAGCCCTCCCAGACGACGCGGCCCCAGGTGTCCGGCAGGTCCACGGCGGTCCAGGAGCTGAGCTGGTCGCCCAGCCGGTTGTCGCGGGTGAAGGGCACGAGGTTGCGCTCGGCCAGCCGCACGACGCGCAGCTGCACGCCGGAGATGTTCATCAGCGCCAGCGGCACCCGCGCATCCTGGCCGCGGGCCAGCAGGAAGGACCGGCTGTCGAAGGCCAGCCGCGGCCGGCGGTTCGGCATGGCGATGTTGATCGGCGTGTCCCGCATCAGGCGCAGCCCGTCCTCGCCGGGCAGGCCGGCGCGGAGCAGGATGCGGGTGGTGCGGCCATGGGGCAGGCCGACGACGCAGAGCTGGTCGCCGTCGCGCTGGAAGGCGAGGCCGGGGACGGGCGTCTCGGGCCGCATCCAGTCCTGCGGCTGCCAGTCGTCGCGGCGGGCGGGGGGCGCGGTGAAGGCGAGGCAGGCGCGGGCCGGCTCGGCCTCCGACTCCGTGTTGATGCGCGCGACCAGCAGGCCGGCCGCACGGCGGGCCTCGGTGAGCGCCTGGGCGTAGCGGGCCTCGTTGGGCGCGCGCTGCACGACCTGCTCCAGCGCCGCGATCTGCTGCGCCGGGCGCTCCAGCCGCTGCAGTGCCTCGGCCACGGCCAGGAGGGAGGGGATCTCGGGCGGGCCGGCCGGGACCATGAGGAAGTTCTGCCAGGCCGCCGAAAGGGCCCGCACCGCTTCCGGCGGATTGCGGCGGAGCTGGGCGCGGGCGAGGGACAGCCATTGCGAAGCGGTCATCTCGCCGAGGGCCGCACGGTCCTCCCAGGCCTGGGCGGCTGCCGCCCAGTTGTTCTGACGCTCGGCCGTGGTGGCGCGGGTTTCGGCAGCCTGCCGCTGCTGGGCCGTGCCGCCGGCGGGGAAACGGCGCTCGAGCTGCTCGCGATACTGGTTGGAATCCCGCGAAAGGCCGGGGAGGTCAAAGGCATGGGCCACGGGGGCCAGGAGCAGCAGGGCGAGAATCAGCCAGCGGCGCATCGAAAATGTTCCTTCCCCAATTTCGCGACAGCATGCGCAATTTTTGAGCGGCAAATGGGCGTTATTGTTGCATTTTCGTCATTTGGCTTTTACACCCATTGCTGGTGAATGAAGGCCGGTCTTTGCCCCTAGGCACGCTGCCCCTAACCTAGCCGATGCCGGACCGGACGGGAGCCTGTGAATTGACGATTTTTCGACTGGCCATCCTCGCCATCCTTATCGCGCTTCCCGCCGCCGCCCAGCAGACGGTCGCCGTCACGACCGACCCTGCCGTGGTGGGCCCGGTGCCGATCGAGATCATGGCGAACGGCACGGTGCAGTCGGAAAGCGTCGTCACGATCCGCACCCGGGTGGATGGGCAGATCACACAGGTCCATGTGGTCGAGGGCCAGTCGGTCCGCCGGGGACAGCCGCTCTTCACCCTGGATGCCCGGCTGAACCAGGCGCTGCTGGCGCAGCAGGAGGCGCAGTTGCTCAGCGCCCGCGCCGCCGCCACCCGCACCCAGCTCGACGCTGCGCGCTACCAGAGCCTGCGCGGTGAGAGCTACGCCTCGCAGCAGCGCTTCGAGCAGGCCCAGGCCGATGCCGCCGCCGCTGCCGCCAACGTCCAGGCCACGCAGGCGCTCATCGCCCAGACCCGCCTCAACATCGAGTTCGCCAGCATCACCGCCGAGGTGGACGGGGTGCTCGGCTCGCTGCCGCTTCGCGTGGGCAACTTTGTCCGGCAGGCAGACACGAACCCGATCCCGCTCGCCACCATCACCCAGACCAATCCGATCCTCGTCCAGTTCAACGTGCCGGAGCGCTGGCTGCCGACCATCCGCCGCGCCACCGCCTCCGGGAACCCGGTGCAGGTCCGCGCCCAGGCCGATGGCGACACCGAACGCCCGGTCGAGGGCCAGCTCATCTTCGTGGACAGCGCGGTGGACGTGAACACCGGCACGATCATGCTGAAGGCCCGCTTCAACAATGACGAGGGGCGCCTCTGGCCCGGCCAGTACGTCCAGGTCACGCTGGCGCCGGCCGTCGAGGACAATGCGATCACCATCGCGTCGGCGGCGGTGCAGATGGGCCAGCAGGGCCGCTTCGTCTTCGTGATGGACGGCAATGTCGCGCGGCGGCGCGCCGTGCAGGTGTCGAGGATCGTCGGCGACCGGGCCGTGGTGCGCGGGCAGATCGCGAACAACGAGAAGGTCATCGTCGAGGGCGCCCAGCGCGTGAGCGACGGCGCGCGGGTGGAGGAGCGGGCGGTGACGAGCGCGGGGAATGCCCGGGTCTCCCTGCTGGAGTCCCGCCAGTGAATATCTCCGAGCTCTGCATCCGCCGACCGGTCATGACCTGCCTGCTGACGGCCGCGGCCGTCCTGGCGGGTATCGTCGCCTATACGCGCCTGCCGGTGGCCGCCGTGCCGCGCGTGGACTTCCCCGTCATCTCCGTGACGGCGACCTTCGCCGGCGCCAGCCCCGAGACCATGGCGACCTCGGTCGCGCTGCCGCTGGAGCGCGAGTTCAGCACCATCGCCGGCCTCGACCAGATGAGCAGCACCTCCGGCCAGGACACGCTGAACATCACCCTGCAGTTCCAGCTCGGCCGCAACATCGACAGCGCCGCGCAGGACGTCCAGGCGGCCATGACGCGCGCCCAGCGCCGCCTGCCGATCGAGATGACGATCCCGCCGAGCTACCGGAAGGTGAACCCGGCGGACGCGCCCGTCCTGCTGCTGACCCTCTCGGGCGGCGACACGCCGCTCTACCGGCTGAACGACATCGCCAGCACCATCATCGCCCCCGCGCTCAGCCGCGTGCAGGGCGTGGCGCAGGTCGTGACCTATGGCGAGCAGCTTTATTCCGTCCGGGTCCGGCTCGACCCCGACCGCATCGCCGCCATGGGGCTGGCCTTCGACACGGTCGGGCAATCGATCATCGCCGCCAACTCGAACACGCCGGTCGGCCTGCTGACCGGCGCACGGCAGCAGCTTACGCTGCGCGCCAACGACCAGCCGCAGAATGCCGCGGCCTTCGGCGACCTCGTGGTGGCGGGCCGCGCCTCGGCGCCGGTGCGGCTCAGCGAGATCGCGCGGGTCGCCGACGGCGTGCAGAACGAGCGCGTCGCGGCCTGGCGCAACGGCGAGCGCGCGCTGGTCCTGGCCGTGCAGCGCCAGCCGGACGCCAATACCGTCGACGTCGTAGACGGCGTGCGGGCCAGCATTCCCGGTCTGCAGGGGGCCTTGCCCCCGGGTGCGGAGATCGGCGTCTTCCTGGATCGCTCGGTCTCCATCCGCGCCGCCGTGCACGACGTGCAGGAAAGCCTCGCGATCGCCATCGGGCTGGTGGTGCTGGTCTGCTTCCTCTTCCTGCGCCGCGTGACGGCGACCATCATCCCCTCGATCGCGGTGCCGATCAGCCTCTCCATCACCTTCGGGCTGATGTATGTGATGGGCTACGGCATCGACAACGTGACGCTGCTCGGCCTCACCATCGCCGTCGGCCTCGTCGTCGACGATGCGATCGTGGTGCTGGAGGCCATCGTCCGGCACGTCGAGGAGGGCATGCATCCGATGGCGGCCGCCATCCGCGGCTCGAAGGAGGTGGGCTTCACCGTCCTGTCGATCACCCTCTCGCTGATCGCCGTCTTCCTGCCCATCCTGCTGATGGGCGGCGTGGTGGGCCGCGTGTTCAACGCCTTCGCCGCCACCGTCTCGCTGGCGGTGATCGCCTCCTGCGTGGTGTCGCTGACCCTGACGCCGCTGATGGCCAGCCGCATGCCGGGCCACAGCAAGCCGGGCTGGCTCGACCGTACCCTGGAGAAGGGCTTCGTCGCCGTCGAGCGCACCTATGACTGGGCGCTGGGCTATGCGCTGCGGGCGAAGCTCGTGGTGTGGATGGTCTTCCTTCTCTCGGTGGGCGCCGCCGGCTGGCTGGCGGTGCATATCCCCAAGGGCTTCTTCCCGATCGAGGATACCGGCCTCCTGCTCGTGAACACCGAGGGGCCGCGCGGCAGCTCGATCAACAGCATGGCGGAGATGCAGGGCGAGGTCGCGAACATCTTCGGCCGGTCGCCCTATGTGGACGCCGTCGTTTCCAACCTGGGCGCGACGGGCGGCTCGGCCTCCATCAACCAGGGCCGGCTCTTCGTGCAGCTGAAGACTCGCGAGCACCGGCCCGACATCCAGGCGGTGATGCAGCAGCTCCGGCGCGACGCGGGCCGCGTGCCGGGCATGCGAATCTTCGTGCAGCCCATCCAGAACATCAATTTCGGCGCCCGCCAGTCGCGGACGCTCTACCTCTACACCCTGCAGGGGCTGCGGCTGGACGAGCTCTACGACTGGGCGCCGCGGATGGAGCAGGCGCTCTCCCGCGTGCCGCAGCTGCAGGACGTGAACACCGACCTCCAGCTCGACAGCCCCGTGGTGCTGGTGAACGTGGACCGCGACCGCGCGACCGCCCTCGGCGTCACCATCGACCAGGTGCGCCAGGCGCTCTTCTCCGCCTTCGGCGCGCGGCAGATCTCCACCATCTACGGCCAGGCCAACGCCTATCCGGTGATCGTGGAGGCGCTGCCGGAGGACCAGCGGGACGAGATGGGCCTCGCCAAGCTCTACATCCGCTCCAACACCGGGCGGCTGGTGCCGCTCTCGGCGGTGGCCAGCATCGACCGGCGCTCCGGCCCGCTGACGGTGGCCCACCAGGGCCAGCTGCCGGCCGTGACCATCGGCTTCAACACGCCCCCCGGTGTGGCGCTCGGCGACGCCGTGAACGCCATCAAGGCGGTGGAGCGCGAGATCGGCCTGCCGCCGACCATCGTGACGGGCTTCACCGGCTCGGCCCAGGTCTTCCAGCAGGCGCTCGCCGGCCAGGGCTTCCTCGTCATCGCCGCGGTGCTGATCATGTATGTGGTGCTGGGCGTGCTCTACGAGTCGCTGGTCCATCCGCTGACCATCCTCTCGGGCCTGCCGGCGGCGGCGCTCGGCGCCTTCGCGACGCTGTGGTGGTTCAACCTCGACCTCTCGGTCATCGCCGTCATCGGCACGCTGCTGCTGATCGGGCTGGTGAAGAAGAACGCCATCATGATCGTGGACGTCGCCCTGCATCGATTGCGCAGCGGCGAGGCCCCGCGCGATGCGGTGCGGCAGGCCTGCGTGCTGCGGTTCCGCCCGATCCTGATGACCACGCTGGCCGCGGCCGCGGGCGCGGTGCCGATCGCCGCCGGCTGGGGCGCGGCGGCTGAGCTGCGTCAGCCGCTGGGCCTCGCGGTCATCGGCGGCCTGGCCGTCTCGCAGGTGCTGACGCTCTTCGTGACGCCGGTGCTGTTCCTCGCCTTCGAAGGGCTGGCGCGGAAGTTCAGCCGTGGGCGGGGTGCCATTCCGACCCACGCCCACGCGCCGGCAGAGTAGGCAAGGGCGCGAGAGGGCTTTGCCCCCTCGCGCTCCCCCACCAGGGCTTTATGCCCTGGACCCCTTCACTCAGCGGGGCTTGCGGTCCGCTTCGCTCAGCTCGACGACCCGAGGCGCCGGCACGGGCTCCGCCACCTCGTCCGTCTCCACCGGGCTGGAAACCGTCTGGCCCGTGACGGCCTTGGCCGCCACGAGCCCCCGCCCGCTGACCTCGGAGCCTACATCCTTCGCGAGGCCCAGGGCGAAGGGGATCGAGGTTGCGACCACCAGCGCCGCGACGAGGAAGGCCGCCGTGAAGTCGGCCGGCTGCAGCACGGCATCGCCGCTGACATGGCGCGCGAGCTCCAGCGAGGCCGTGGCCAGCACCACGCCCAGCGCGGGCGCGAGCTGCTGCGCCGTGCCGTAAAAGCTCGTGGCCGCGCTGAGCTGGCCCCGCGTCGTATCGGCAAAGGCGAGGGTGTTGAGCGCGGTGAACTGCAGCGAGCGGAACAGGCCGCCGAGAGCCAGCACCACGAACATCGCCGCGATCGGCCAGTCCGCGGTGAACATCGCGCCCGATGCAACGCCGAACACCGCCAGCAGGCCATTGCCGATGATCACCGTCCGGAAGCCGAAGCGCCGCAGGATCGGCCGCGTCAGCGGCTTCATGAAGAAGGCGCCGATCGCCGTCGCGAAGGCCACGAAGCCGGCCTCGGAGGCCCGCCAGCCGAAGCCCACCTGCAGCAGCATGGGCACGAGGAAGGGGATGCCGCCGGCGCCGCTGCGGAACAGGCTGCCCGCCATGGTGGAGTAGCGGAAGCTCGGGATCTTCAGCAGGCTGAGGTCGAGCGCGGGCTTGGGCGCGGCGCGGCAGTGCCGGATGGCCCAGACGGCCAGGACGACCCCCACGACCATCAGCCCCTCGGGCCAGCCCGTCGGGAAGATGCCGCGGCCGATGGTCTCGAGGCCGGCCATGAGGGTGGCCAGCGCCCCGCCGACCAGGACCAGCCCCTTCACATCGGGCGGGCCGGGATCCGTGCGGGGCAGGGGCTCGATCTTCCAGGCGACCATGATGAGCCCGATCGCCGCGACCGGCAGGTTGATCCAGAAGACGCTGCGCCAGCCGAAGAGGTCCGTCAGGATGCCGCCCAGCGGCGGGCCGCTGATCGGGCCGATCATGGCGGGCATGGTGAGCCAGGTCATGGCCGTCAGCATCTCGTCCTTGCGGATGCCGCTCAGCAGGAGGAGCCGGCCGACCGGGACCATCATGGCCCCCGCCATGCCCTGGACGACGCGCGCGATCACCAGCTCCGTCAGGCTGTTTGAGAAGCCGCAGGCCATCGAGGCGGCGCCGAACAGGGCGATCGCGATGAGGAAGACACGCTTGGCCCCGAAGCGGTCGGCGATATAGCCCGAGACGGGGATGAAGACCGTCAGCGCCACCAGGTAGGAGGTGATGGCGACGCCGAGGCGCGTGGGCTCCTCGCCCATATCGCGCGCCATGGAGGGGAGGGCGGTGACCACCGCCGCGCTGTCCAGGTTCTGCATGAACAGCGCGGAGGCGACGATCATCGCAGTAACGCGGGCATCGGCCATGTCTGCGAAACTAGACCAATACGTCACCGAGTCGAACCGGGGGTTCCGTAATGTCGCGATTCGCGGCATGTCCCAGGTTCGGACAGGATTTTTCGACCCATGCTGATGCTCACGCCCGGACCCGTGCAGACCCACCCCTCGGTGCGCGCCGCCATGGCCGAGGACATCGCGCCCTGGGACTCGGCGTTCCGGCCGTTCTACACGCGGCTGCGCGAGCGGATCCGCGTGATCGCCGGCGGCGTGGAGGGGGTGCACGTCACCCTGCCGCTGCAGGTGGCCGGGCACATGATCATGGAGGCGGCGATCCGCACCTTCGTGCCGCCCGGCGGCGCGGTGCTGGTGCCGGTGAACGGCCAGTATGCGGGCCGTGCGGTGAAGCTCGGCCGGTCCGCGGGGCGTGTGGTGGTGGAACTGGAGGTCCCGGATTCGCGGAGCGTCACGCCGGCGGAGATCGAGGCGGCGCTGGCCGCCCATCCCGAATGCAGCCATGTCGCCCTGGTCTACAGCGAGACGGGCAGCGGCATCGTGAACGACCCGGCCGTGATCGGGCCTGTGGTCCGTGCGGCGGGGCGCCGGATGATCGTGGATGCCGTCTCGGCCTTCGGGGCGCTGCCGATCGACCTGTCGCGGCAGCCCGAGATCGACACGGTGCTCTTCACCTCCAACAAGTGCCTGGAGGGGCTGCCGGGCTTCGCCTTCGCGGTGTCGCGCATCGACAGCTGCGAAGCGGCGGTCGGGAATGCCGGCTCCTGGAGCCTGGATCTCGCCGATGTCTGGGCGAACACCAAGAACAGCGGCATGGGCAGCCTGCGCTTCACCGGCCCGGTGCAGACGCTCCGCGCGCTGGACGTGGCGCTGGACCGCTTCGATGCCGAGGGCGGCCAGGCGCCTCGCCTCGCACGCTATCGCGCCAATGCGGATGCGCTGTATCGCGGGCTGAAGGCGCTGGGGCTGAAGCCCTATGTGGAGGAGGCCGAGCAGGGCCCGATCGTGGTGACCTTCCACCAGCCGGCCGGCTTCGTGCTGGCGGAGTTCGTGGAGGCGCTGAAGCGCCATGGCGTCCTGATCAGCAGCTACTACACCAGCGTACAGCCGAGCTTCCGGATTGGCGCCATCGGCGATGTTGGCCTGGCGGACATGGAGAAAACGGCGGCGGCGGTGAAGGCCGTGCTCGGTGAGCTCGGCCTGCAGCGGGCGGCTTAAAACTTTTGGTTTCCAAAGGCCTTTCGGCCTTTGGTGGGGGAGTTTGAGGGGGCAAAGCCCCCTCAATGCCGTTGTTATTCCGCGACCTCGACCCAGCGCAGATAGGGCCGGTCGGCCTTCCAGCCCTGCGGGAAGCGCTTCGCCGCGTCTTCGTCGGAGAGCGAGGGCACGATGATGGCCTTGCCGCCCTTCTCCCAGTTCACGGGCGTCGCGACCTTGTGCTTGTCGGTGAGCTGCAGGCTGTCGATCACCCGCAGCACCTCGAGGAAGTTGCGGCCGGTGCTGGGCGGGTAGGTCAGCGTCAGGCGGACCTTCCGCGCGGGGTCGATCACATAGACCGTCCGTACCGTGATGGAGGGATCGGCCTCCGGGTGGATCATCCCGTAGAGCTGGGAGACGTTCTTCGAGGGGTCCGCGATCATGGGGAAGTTCAGGGCGTGGCCCTGGGTCTCCTTGATGTCCTCGGCCCAGGCGCCGTGGCGGTCGAGCGAGTCGACGGAGAGTCCGATGACCTTCACGCCGCGCTTGTCGAATTCCGGCTTGAGGCGGGCGGCCTCGCCGAGTTCCGTCGTGCAGACCGGGGTGAAGTCCTTCGGGTGCGAGAAGAAGACCACCCAGGAATCCTTGGCCCAGTCGCTGAAGCGGATCGGGCCGGCGGTGGTCTCGGCCTCGAAGTCGGGCGCGACCTGGCCGAGCGTGAGGGGAATGCCGGTCTGAAGCGTCATGATTTTTTCCTTGGTCTCAGTGGAACAGTTGCAGCAGCGCGATCAGCGCAAAGGCCGCCAGCGTCATGAGCGAGACGTCGCGCGCGGGCAGCCAGGGCTCTTCGGGGAGTTCGTGGTCCTCCGAGACGGAGGGCCAGTCGTCGTTCACCCAGGCAATATCGTGGCGGGCGGGAATCTCAGGCGCAAGCATGATGAACCGCTCCGATGACAGGCGTAACGCGATGGGACAGCAGGCCCACGACATCGCCGATGACGACCAGGGCCGGGGTCGGCAGGGCGGCGCGGCGGGCGTCCAGGGTGCATGCGCCGAGCGTGGTGCGCAGGCCAGACTCGCCGGGCAGCGTGGCTTGCGCGACGATCGCGACCGGCGTGGAGGCTGGCAGGCCCCCGGCAAGGAGGCGCAGCGTCAATTCGTCGAGACGGGAGAGGGCCATGAAGGCGGCGATGGTGCCGCCGGTCCGGGCCAGAGCCTCCCAGTCCAGCGCCGGCAGCGCGCCCGTCTCGTCATGGGCGGTCACGAAGGTGACGGCCGAGGCGGTGCCGCGATGGGTCAGCGGAATCGCCGCCGCGGCCGGCGCGGCGAGGCCCGCGGAGATGCCGGGGATCACGCGCCAGGGGATGCCGGCGGCCTCGCAGGCCAGGACTTCCTCGCCGCCGCGGCCGAAGACGAAGGGGTCGCCGCCCTTCAGGCGGACCACCCTCAGCCCGGCGAGGGCGCCCGCAACCAGGCGGGTGTTGATCCTGGCCTGGGGGACGGGCGCCGCGCCCTTCCGCTTGCCGACGGCCACGATCTCCGTGCCGCTCCGGACATGGCGCAGGACCGCCCGGCCGGGGAGGGCGTCGTGCAGGACGAGATCCGCCTGCTCCAGGGCCCGGACGGCCTTGAGCGTCAGGAGATCCGGATCACCGGGGCCGGCGCCCACCAGCCAGACCTCTCCGGGAGGGAAGCTCCGGCCCGCTAGGGCGGATGCAAATTGAACGGTCATATTTTGTTGATATCCGCGAATGGCGCTTGATGAGACCGTATAATCGTGATTTCACGGTGTCCAGTACCATCGTAGGGAATGGCGATGAAGCCCACCGGCGCCGAAACCATCAAATCCGAGAGCGCGGGCCTGCGAGGGCCCATTGCGGCTGAGATCTCGTCTGAGGCCGCACGTGGCGGCCTCTCAGAAGCAGCCTATACGCTGTTGAAATTCCATGGAACCTACGAGCAGTTCGACCGCGACACCGCGACCGCGCGCAAGCAGGCCGGGGAGGACAAGGAATGGTCCTTCATGGTCCGCGTCCGGGCTCCGGGCGGGCGGCTGACCGCGGCCCAATGGATCGCGTTGGACGATCTGGCCGGTGAATTCGCTGATGGAACTTTACGGCTGACCTCGCGCCAGGGCGTTCAGTTTCACGGAATTCTGAGGGAAAACCTCAAAAACAGCATCGCGGCCGTGGATGCCGCCCTGCTGACGACCCTCGCCGCCTGCGGCGACGTGGTTCGCAACGTGGTCACCACACCGGCGCCGCGGCGGGACGCGATCCACGCCCGGCTGGAGGCCGAAGCCCGGCGCCTCTCCTCAGCCCTCCTGCCGAAGAGCCGGGCCCATCACGAGATCTTCCTGGACGAGGAGCCCGTCGGGACGCAGGACGAGCCCCTCTACGGCCCCACCTACCTGCCCCGGAAGTTCAAGATCGGCCTGGCCCATCCGGACGACAACACGCCGGATGTGCTGGCCAACGACCTCGGCTTCGTCATGCAGACCGATTCGGCCGGCGGCATCACCGGTTGGATCGTCACCATCGGCGGCGGCATGGGCATGACGCACAACAAGCCCGCGACCTATCCGCGCATCGCTGACGCGGTGGCCCTCATCGGCCCGGACGAGGTGCTGGAGGTGGCCGAGGCCGTCGTCCGCCTCTCGCGCGACCATGGCGACCGCTCGGACCGCAAGCACGCCCGGCTGAAATACGTCCTGGCGGAGCGCGGCGTGGAATGGGCTCGCGAGCGGCTTTCGGCCGATCTTGGTCGTCCGCTTGCGCCGCCACCGCCCTTGCCTCGCTTCGAGATCCCCGACCATCTCGGCTGGCACGAGCAGGGGGACGGCCTCTGGTGGTTCGGTCTGCACGTCCCGGCCGGGCGCGTCGCCGACCATGGCGAGATCCGCCTGCGCACGGCGCTGCGCGAGGCCGCCTCGGTGCTCGGCGCGAACCCGATCGCGACCTCGATCCAGGACGTCCTGCTCACCGACATCCGGCCGGAGGACCGCGCGGCCCTGGAGGCGCTGCTGCGCTTCCACAACGTGCCGCTGCCCGAGGCCTTCACCCAGGTCGCCCGCAACATGATCGCCTGCGTGGCGCTCCCCACCTGCGGCCAGGCACTGGCCGAGGGCGAGCGCGTGCGCCAGCCGATCCTCGATCAGGTGGAGACGGAGCTCTCGCGCCTCGGCCTGCGGGGCGAGCGCGTCAGCCTGCGCCTGACCGGCTGCCCCAATGGCTGCGCGCGGCCCTATCAGGGGGATATCGGCGTCGTCGGGAAGTCGCCGGGGATGTACGTGGTCTTCGTCGGTGGGGACTTCGCGGGCACGCGGCTGAACTTCCCGATCGCGGACAAGGTGCCGCTGAACCGGGTCGGCGCCACCCTCGCGCCGCTGCTAGGCGTCTGGGCGGCCCAGCGCGATCCGGGCGAGGGCTTCGGGGACTTCTGCACGCGGCTCGGGGCCGAGGCCTGCCGCGCGGTCCTAGTGCCGGCGGTAGCCGCGGAATGAGAGGGGTGCGAGGGGGCTCCGCCCCCTCCCGCTCCCCCGCCAGGGCTTTTGGCCCTGGACCCTAAAAATATTGGTTTCCAAAGGCCTTTCGGCCTTTGGTGGGGGTTGGCCGCGAAGCGGAGACAACGAGGGGCATAGCCCCTCAATCTTTCCTTCAGAAGCGGTACCGCACCGAGGCGCCGACGACGAAGGGGTTGATGTCGGCGCGGGCACGGATGAATCCGCTGTTCACGCTGACATCCGGCTGCATCAGGATCCACTTGGCGTCGAGGTTCAGCAGCCAATTCGGCCGGATCTCGTAGTCCACGCCGATATTGGGCGCGACGCCGACCGAGGGGTCGATGCGCACGCGGTTCACGGGCGCCGTGAGCCGCCCGCCCTCGCCGTAGAAAAAGGTCACGTTCAGGCCGAGGCCGACATAGGGGCTGATCCGCGCGCGCGGCAGCGGGTGGTATTGCAGGGTGAGCGTGGGCGGCAGCGCCCAGACGTCGCCGAGCCGGACATTGCCCAGCGCCGAGTTCCGCACGCTCACATCGTGCTGCGTGCTGGCGGCGATCAGGTTCAGCGAGATGTTCGGCGTGAAGAAATAGCTCACGTCCAGCTGCGGGCTGGCGCTGTTGCTGGCGGTCGGCGTGCCGCCGATCCGGTTCACGTGGCCGCCATTCGTCGGCAGTACGCCGATGGCGCCCAGGCCCACCACGATGTCGCCCGCCTGCTTGCCCCGTGGCGCGTCCTGCGCCGAGGCCGCTCCCGCGCCCAGTGCCAGCATGGCCGCCGCCACGTATCCCGCGATCCGCATTGTTCCAAAGCCTTCAGATGCCGCAGCCCATCGCTGCAGCATCGACTCTGGGCCTGGGAGCGGTGCGGCGCCCTGAGCTAAATCAGTCGGTTGGCATCACTCCGGGCGGATGTTGGCGCGGTCCACCACGGTCTTCCAGCGCGCGATCTCCGCGGCCTGGAAGCGGCGGAACTCGGCAGCGCTGCTGGCCACCACGTCGAAGCCCACCTGGTTGAGGCGCTGCACGCTCTCCGGATGGCGCAGGGCCTCGATGGCCGCGGCCTCCAGCTTCGCCAGGACCGGCGCCGGCACGCCGGCCGAGGTCATGGTCGCCTGCCAGGAGGTGACGACGAAGTCGTCCAGCCCGACCTCGGCGGCCGTGGGCACGTCGGGGATGGTCGGGTTGCGCCGCTCGCTCGTCACCATCACCGCGCGCAGCCGCCCTGCGGCGACATGGCCGGCGATCGAGCTCAGGTTCTGGAATGTGAGCTGCACGTCGCCCGCCACCAGCGCCGTCCCCGCCGCGGCGCCGCCCTGGTAGGGTATATGCGTCACGTCGGCATTCGTGCGGAGCTTGAAGAGCTCCATGGTCATGTGCTCGGAGGAGCCGACGCCCGAGGTGGAGTAGGAGGCGTTCGCTCCGTTCGCACGCAGCCAGGCCATGGTGCCGGTATAGTCCGTCGCCGGGATCTTCTGGGGGTTGATCACCAGCACGTTGGGGGTGGTCACCGCCAGCGTGATGGGGGCGAAATCGCGCTCGGGGTCGTAGGGGAGGTTGGGGCGCAGCGCCTTGTTGATGGCGAAGACGCTGATCGCGCCGGTCATCACCGTGTAGCCGTCGGCCGGCGCGCGGATCATGGCCTGGGAGGCCACCGCGCCGGTCGCGCCCGGGCGGTTCTCCACCACGACCGGCTGGCCGAGGATGCCGCCCATCTTCGCCGCCATGACGCGCGCCGTGATGTCCGAGGGGCCGCCGGCGACGAAGGGGACGAACATGGTGACCGGCCGCTGCGGCCAGTCGGCCTGCGCGCGGGCCGCGAAAGGCAGCAAGGCCGGAGCGGCGAGCAGGGCGCGACGGTGCATTCTCATGATTTCCTCCTGAACTGGCGTCCACATTGCCCAAAGCCCCCGGCTTGTCCAGGCGCGCGTCAGCGGCTCAAATCCCGCGCGAATCAGGAGCTGCCGAGCGCAATGTCCATCGACCTCGAGATCGCCCGCGCGGCCACCCTCGCCCCCATCGCCCAGATCGCGGAGAAGGCGGGCATCCCGGCCGAGGCGCTGGAGCCCTACGGCAAGTACAAGGCGAAGATCGGCCTCGACTTCGTGGCGCGCACCCGGCACGACCGGCCGCTGGGTAAGCTCGTGCTGGTCACCGGCATCAACCCGACCCCGGCGGGGGAGGGCAAGACGACCACCACGGTCGGCCTCGGCGACGCGCTGAACCTTATCGGCAAGAAGGCCATGATCTGCCTGCGCGAGCCCTCGCTCGGGCCCTGCTTCGGCGTGAAAGGCGGGGCGGCGGGCGGCGGCCATGCGCAGGTCGTGCCGATGGAGGACATCAACCTCCATTTCACCGGCGATTTCCACGCGATCACGGCGGCGAACAACCTGCTGGCCGCGATGCTCGACAACCACATCTACTGGGGCAATTCGCTCGGCATCGACGCACGCCGGATCACCTGGCGCCGGGCGCTGGACATGAACGACCGGGCGCTGCGCGGCATCGTGGGCTCGCTGGGCGGGACGGCGAACGGCTTTCCCCGCGAGGACGGCTTCGACATCGTGGTCGCCTCGGAGGTGATGGCGGCCTTCTGCCTCGCCTACGACCTCGCCGATCTGCAGGGCCGGCTCGGCCGGATCATCGTGGCCAGCACGCGCGACGGGAAGCCGGTGACGGCCGCCGACCTCAAGGCCGACGGCGCCATGGCGGTGCTGCTGAAGGACGCGCTGGCGCCCAACCTCGTGCAGACGCTGGCCGGCTCGCCGGCGCTGGTCCATGGCGGGCCCTTCGCCAACATCGCCCATGGCTGCAACAGCGTGATGGCGACGACGCTCGGCCTGCACCTCAGCGACGTGGTCGTGACCGAGGCCGGCTTCGGCGCCGATCTGGGCGCGGAAAAGTTCCTGGACATCAAGTGCCGGCTGGCGGGCCTCGCGCCCGATGCCTGCGTGATCGTGGCGACCATCCGCGCTCTCAAGATGCATGGCGGCGTGGCCAAGGCCGATCTCGGCCGCGAGGATGTCGGCGCTGTGCGCCGCGGCATCGCGAACCTTGCCCGGCACGTGGAGAACATCAAGAAGTTCGGCCTGCCGCCGGTCGTCGCGCTGAACCGCTTCACCGCCGACACCGAGGCCGAGATCGGCGCCGTGCAGCAGGCCATGGCCGCCCTCGGCACCGAGGCCATCCTCTGCACCCATTGGGCCGACGGCGCCCAGGGCACGGTCGCACTGGCTCACGCCGTGATGCGGCGCCTCGACGCAGGGGAGGCCAAGTTCAAGCCGCTCTACCCCGACGCCATGCCGCTCGCCGGCAAGATCCTGACCATCGCGCAGGAGATCTATCGCGCCTCGGACATCACCATTCCCGATAGCGTCGCGACCAAGCTCGCGCGCTTCGAGGCGCAGGGCTTCGGTCATGTGCCCGTCTGCATCGCCAAGACGCAGTACAGCTTCAGCGCCGATCCGACGGCGCTCGGCGCGCCGGAAGGCCATGTCCTGCCGATCCGCGACGTGCGGCTCTCGGCCGGAGCAGGCTTCGTGGTGGCGATCTGCGGGGACGTGATGACCATGCCGGGGCTGCCGCGCGTGCCGGCTGCAGAAACGATCCGGCTGGATGATGAGGGGCGGATCGAAGGACTGTTCTGACGAGGCGAGGGGCTCCGCCCCTCGCGCACCCCGCCAGGGAACCAGTCCCCTGGACCCCTTACACTTCCAGGATGCGCTCCACTGCCGCCGCGATCGCGAAGAGCCTGGCATCGCCCATCGGCTCGCCCATCAGCATCAGGCCCGCGGGCGCCTCGCCGGGAAGGTGGCAGGGCAGGCTGATCGCGCAGCGGTCGAGGAAATTCGCGATCGTCGTGTTGCGCAGCAGCAGCAGGTTGATGCGGTTGTACTCGCTCTCCTCCGCCACGGCCGCGATCGGCGGCGGCGCCAGAGGCACCGTCGGGCAGATCACCGCGTCGAAGGGCGCCGTTCGCGCGGCCGCCGCGGCGATCACCTCGGCCCGGCCCCTCACCGCGGTCAGGTAGTCCGCCGCAGTCATCTTCTCGCCGCGCAGGATCCGCTTGAGGATCAGCGGATCGTAGCGCGGCCCGTCGCTCGCGATCAGCTCCTGGTGCCAGGCATAGGCCTCCGAGGCCGTCAGCCCGCCCTTCGCATTGATCTGCGGCATGCGCTCGAGCTCGGGGATGGTGAGGTCGACCAGCTTCGCCCCCGCCTGCTCCAGCAGCGCGAGTGCCCGGGCATAGGGCCGTGCGACCTCCCCCTCCATCCCGTCCTCGACGATATTGTGCAGGATGCCGAGGCGCAGGCCGGCAAGGTTCACCTCTGGCAGGGCCGGCGCCTCCTCTGCGCCGGAGATGAAGGCGTCCAGTGCATGGCAGCAGGCCACCGAGCGAGCCAGCGGCCCCACGGAGTCCAGGGAGAAGGAGAGTGGGACCACGCCGTCGATCGGCACGCGCCGCGCTGTCGGCTTGAAGCCGACCACGCCGTTCAGCGCCGCGGGGATGCGGCAGGACCCACCTGTGTCGGTCCCAAGACCGCCGAAGCCCATGCCATCCGCCGTCGCGACGCCGGCGCCGGAGGAGGAGCCGCCGGGCAACCGCCCTGTCTCACGATCCCAGGGCGATTTCGGCGTGCCATAATGCGGGTTCACGCCGAGGCCGGAGAAGGCGAACTCGGTCATGTTGGTGCGGCCCAGCACCACGAAGCCCTGGCGCTGCAGCCGTGCCACGACCGGCGCCGTCACGGCGGCGGGCGCCGCCCCATCGCGCGCCACAGAGCCCGCACGGCTGACCTGGCCGGCTTCGTCGAAGAGGTCCTTGATGGTGATCGGGATGCCCGCGAAGCGGCTCGGTGCGCGGCCGACCAGGCGGAGCTGGTCCATGGCCAGCGCCGAATCCCGCGCGGATTTGGCGTGGACCGCGGTGAAGACCGTCGGCCCTTCACCCTCGCTCATGCGGGCAAGGGCGTCCTCGACCAGGGCGGCGGCGGTGACGCTGCCGTTCTCCAGAGCCTGGGCGGCATCAGCGATCGTTGGGAAGGCGTGGCGGGGCATCGGTCGTCCTGCGGAAGCTGGGAGCGGGATGACCGAAGGCCTGAATCCCGCGACAAAGGATGGGGCGCGACTATGCGGGCGGGGCGCGAAAGGCGGAACCCACCCCGCGCCGGAGGCCTAGCCGCAGGGCGAGGGAATCGGCTGCAGCTCGCCGAGGCGGCCGTCCACGACGAACTCGCCGAAATCCATCTTGAGCTCGTCGGCCACCCCGTTCTCGAAATAGCGCATGCTCACCTCGTAGTCGGGCGTGCCGGCGCCGCCATTCTGCCCGCTGGTGTTGCGGTCGAAGAAGGCGATACGCATGCGTGCGCTGCCGAGCGTGGCCAGCAGGGGAAAATTCGGATTGGGCTGCGGTGCGGTCCAGCCGCCGGTCATCACCGTCGTCGTGTCCTGCGCGCCGTCGGCGCTGGTGCCGTCGAAGAGCGGCGCGGTGAAGATCCGCTGGCCGGCGCGGGCCGCGGCAAGCGCGCGAAGGGTGTGGATCATCGGCAGGATGGTGCCGGCCGGCAGGTCCTCCTGCGTGTTGGCCGGTTCGGAATAGACGGCGCGGCCGCCCTGGGCCGTCAGGGTCGCCTCGCCGGCGACGCGGGACGTCACCGCCCCCTCGGTCATCTGGGTCAGGGAGAAGCGGATCGAGCTGCCGTCCTTGGCTTCCAGGGTGGAGTAGTCCGAGCTGGTCTCGATGGTGTTGCCGTCGCGGTCGGAGATGACGAGGGTGAAGCGCTGGCGAGACGCCCAGGCGTCGCAGGCATCCACCACCTCGAAGAGCATGATGCCCTCGGCGCGCACCACGGAGGCGTTGTCGCGCACGCTGTCCAGGGTCAGGCGATAGGCCGCCCGGTGCGCGAGCATGTGCTCGGTGCCGGGCTCGTTTTCCGCCATGGCGGGGGTGAGGAGGGCGACGGAAAGCAGCGCCGCCAGGACGGTTCGGATGATCATATGGCGGAGCATAGACGAGAAGCCGGCCCCTGTAATCGCTCTCGTCGTAACTCCGTGTAAGCGCTGAATTTGTCTGCTTTGTCCGGGATTCAGCCGGACAGCTTCATCAGCCCGTCCACCGCGACGCAGCCGTTCTCGCGGCAGACGAGGGGGTTGATCTCGGCCTCCTCCAGCCGTTCTCCGAGCGCGGCGACGAAGCCCGAGAAGCGCGCGACGGCGGCCGCGACGGCCTCGATATCCACCTTGGCGCTGCCCCGGAAGCCATCCAGCAGCGGGAAGGCCTTGAGGGATGTCAGCATCGCCATGGCGCCCTCGGTCGAGACGGGGGCCACATCCAGCGCCACATCCTTCCAGAGCTCCGCCTGCACGCCGCCCAGGCCGACCAGGACCATGGTGCCGAATTGCGGGTCGCGGCTGGCGCCGAGGATGAGCTCGACGCCCCGCGCCTCCATGCGCTGGACGAGCACGCCGTCGATGCGGGCCTTGGGTGCGTGGGTTCTGGCGCCATCCATGATTCGGGCGAAGGCGGCGGTGACGGCGGCCGCCTCCCCGAGGTTGAGCTGCACGCCGCCCACCTCTGTCTTATGGGCGATGTCAGGGCTGTCCACCTTCAGCACGACGGGGAAGCCAAGCGAGGTCGCGGCCGCCACAGCCTCCTCGACGGTCTTGGCGCGGCGCTCATCCACCACCGGCAGGCCGGCTGAGGCGAAGGCAGACTTCGCTGCCGCTTCCATCAGCGTGCGCTCGCCGGCCGGGATGGCCCTGGCGGCCGTCTGGGCGCTCGCATCGATCACGCCCGGGGCGGGCCTGGCGCCATGATGGTCGAACCACAGGCGGAGCGTGTTCATCATGCGCCGCGTGCTGCGGAAGAGGGAGATGTGGCTCGACGCATCCGCCGCTTCCGGCCCAGGGCCTTCCAGGCTCTCCGGCACCCAGCCGACGCAGATGGGCTTTCCCGACGCTGCGGACATCGGATTCAGCACCCGCATGCGCTGCGGCGTCGCCGTGGGGGCGGGATTGTGGTAGACGACCGGGAAGACGATGGCCGCGTATTGCTCGTCGGCGAGCATCGCGACCATGCACTCCTCGAAGGATTTCGGGTTGGTCGCCACCTGGGCCGTGAGGTCGCAGGGATTGCGCGGGCTGCCGAAATCCGGGATGGCCGATCGCAGCACCTTCTCCGTCGCCGGCGCCGGTTGCGGCAGCTCCAGCCCGGCGAATTCCGCATGGTCGGCGGACATGATGCCGGCGCCGCCCGAGGGCGTCACGATGCCCACGCCGCGCCCCTTAGTCTTGGGCGGGCCGGACTTGGCGAAGAAGCCGGCGGTCTCGAGCATGGAGTCGAAATCCTCCACCTCCAGCATGCCGGCGCGCTTGAAGCCGGCCGACCAGGCCGCGGTGCTGCCGGCCAGCGACCCCGTGTGCGACATGGCGGCCTTGGCGCCGATCTCGCCGCGGCCGAGCTTCAGCACCACGATGGTCTTGCCGAGGTCGCGCGCGATGTCGCCCAGCGCGAAGAGGCGCCGCGCATCGCGCAGACCCTCCACGACGAGCGCCACGCTGCGGCATTCGGGGATGGTGAGCTGGAAGGCCGCGAGGTCGCAGACATCGAGATCCGTGGCATTGCCGGCGGTGGCCATGTGGCACATGGCGAAGCCGCGCTCGGCCGCCTGCATCAGCGCATAGCCCAGCGCGCCCGACTGGCTGACCACGCCGACGCCGCCCACCGGAGCGGTCATTTTCACATAGTCCGGCATGAAGGTGGCGCCGACGCGCTGACGGTGGTCGCAATAGCCGAGGCAGTTCACGCCGAGCAGCGGAAAGCCGAGCGCACGCGCGCGGTCGCGCAGCACCTGCTCCTCGACGGCGCGCTCGGGAAGGTCGGTCTCGCCATAGCCCGAGGCGAAGATGGCCGCGCCGCCGCCGCCTTTCTCCGCCAGCGCCTCGACCGCGGCCATGACGCCGGGGCGGGGCAGGGCGATGACGGCGGAATCGGGCACGCCGGGAAGATCGGCGACGGAGGCGTAGCAGGGGCGGCCATGGAGCTCCTGACCGGCATATTTGGGATTCACGCACCAGACCGGCCCGTCGAAGTCGCGCATGTTCTGGACGGTGCGGGCGCCGAAGCCGGTCGCTTCGGCGGAGACGCCCACCACGGCGAAGCTGCGCGGCGCCAGCAGGCGCTTCAGGCTGTTGGGATCGCGCAGTGGTTCCACGGCAGGCATCGAGGCGTCTCTCCCTTGCGGTTGGTTCATGTCATTCGGAAGCAGGTGGAGCGTTTCGGCAAGCCCCGTGGGCCTCAGCTCATCAGCACGGCCGGAATGGCGAGAGCCGCGAAGCGGAATCCGAGCCCGGCGTGGTGCGGCGCATAGGCATGGGCGCGATCGAGCAGGTTGATGGTGCCGATGACCTCGCCGCGCCACAGCACCGGCAGGTTCAGAACGCTCTCGCAACCGAGCGAGAGGATCAGCGCATGGTCGGCGAAGGTGGCGCGGATGTCGGCGGCGTCACGGCCGATGAAGGGACGGCCCTCGCGCAGGAGCTGGCGCGTCCAGGGCGTATCCTTCACCGGCTTGCCTCCGCCGGCGGGGTATTCGGCGGGCATGCTGCTGTAGATCCGGGTGTTGAAATCGGTTGCCCGATCGTGCCGCATGATGGTGAAGAGGCGGTGACCGATGGCGCGTCGCGTCGCCTCCTCCAGCGCCCGGAAGGTCGCGAGCGGCTGGTCCGGCTCGGCCAGCGCCGCGACGACCACGTCGATCACATCATCCCCGCGAAGCCCGGCAGCCAGAGGGCGATGCCGGGAAACACCACGACCAGGGCCAGCGCCACGAACATCGCGAGGATCATCCAGACTACCCAGGGGATGGTGCTCTCCATGGTCACGCCGGCGATGCGGCAGCTCACCATCAGGTTCACCGCCATGGGCGGCGTGAACTGGCCGATGGCGATCTTCATGGTGAGGATGACGCCGAACCAGGTGAGGTCCCAGTGGAAGGCCATGGCGATGGGGATCAGCACCGGCAGCAGGATCAGGAAGGTCGAGACGCCGTCCAGGAACATGCCGATGAAGATGAGCGCGATCATCAGCAGCCCGATGGTGCCGTACTCGCCGAGGCCGAGGCCCACGATCCAGCCGGCGATGGGCTGCACGATGCCGAGCGTGGAGGTGGACCAGGCGAAGACGCTGGCCAGCGCGATGATGATGAGGATGACGGCGGAGATCTCGCCCGCCTCGACCAGCATCTCGTAGAGGTCGCGCAGCGTCATGCTGCGATAGATGAAGAAGCCGACGAAGAGGCCGTAGAAGACGGCCATGACGGCGGCCTCGGTCGGCGTGAAGGCGCCGATGCGCATGCCGCCGAGAATGACCACGGGCGCCATCAAGCCCCAGATCGCCTCCCGAAAAGCCTGCCAGACGGAGAGCTGATCGCGGTCCGGATTCTTGCCGCCGAAATCCTTGAGCCAGGAGATGATGACGATCGGCACGATGATGGCGAAGCCGGCCAGGATCCCCGGCAGCATCCCCGCCATGAAGATCGCCGGCACCGAGACGCCGGGGACCATCACCGCATAGACGATGAAGGCGATGGAGGGCGGGATCAGGATGTCGGTCGCGGCCGCGGCGGCGACGGTGCCGGCGATGAAGGGCCGCGGATAGCCGTCCTTCACCATGCTGCGCGTCACGACCTGGCCGACGGCGGCGGAGGTCGCGGGACCTGAGCCGGAGATGCCGCCGATCACCATCGCCACCAGCACGGCAACGGTCGCCAGCGCGCCGCGCCCGGCGCCGACCAGGGCGGTGGCGAAGCGCACGAGGCGCAGCGCCACGCCCGTCCGGTCGAAGACGCAGCCGACCAGCACGAACATGGGGATGGCGATCAGCGGGTACTTGGCGATGCCCGCATAGACGTTGGTCGGCATGGCCATGAGCGTCTGGTTGGCCAGGGTGATCGCGAGCGCGCCGGCGAGACCGAGCGCGACACCGATCGGCACGCCACCGAGCAGAAGTGCCAAGAACATCAGAAAGAGGACGGCGCCGATCACGAATCCTCTCCGCGCGCGAGGCGGAGGATGCGGCCTGCGGCGCGCCCGATCACCAGCAGCGCCAGCACCGGCAGCCAGACGCTGTAGAGCCATTGCGGATGGCCGAGGCCGGGGGACAGAACCTCGAAGTCGTACTCGTCCAGGACCATGCGGGCGCCGTACCAGGCGATCAGCGCGAAGCAGAGGATGAGCAGGGCCGAAGCGATGATCTCCGCGATCCGGCGACGGCGCGGGGACAGCTTGTCGACGAAATAGCCGATGCGGATGTGCCGGCCGGCCGCGGTGGCGAGCGCGGTGCCCACCATCGCCACGACCACCATCAGCGCCACCGAATACTCCTCCGTGAAGGAGAAGGAGATGTTGGTCAGGTAGCGCGTCACCACGTTGCCCGCCGTGATGAGCGCCATCGCCCCCATCGCGACGGCCAGCAGCACGCGCTCCAAGGTCAGGGGGAGGCGCGTGCGGGGATCGGAAGGTGCCGCGGTCGGGTCGAAATCCGCGGCCATCAGGCGGAGAGCCTCACGAAACGGCCCGGATGGCGGCCTCGGCCTTGCCCACGATCTCCCGCCCGACCGTGGCGGACCACTTGTCGTAGACCGGGCGCAGCGCCGTCGCGAAGACGCGCTTCTCTTCGGTCGAGAGGACCGTCACCTCGACGCCGCGGTTGCGCGCCTCGACGAGCGCGCTGTCGTCCGTGCCCGGGATGCCGAGGCCATGGCGGGCGAGGGCGATGTTGCGCCGCGCCGCCTCGATGCCGCATTCGCGGATGAGCTGCTGGTCGGCCGGGGTGAAGCCGGCCATCAGCTGCTTGTTGAGGCCGAAGATCAGCGCGTCGTTCACGTAGTTCCAGATGGTCATGTGCTTCTGCGACAGCGTGTCCATCCGGAAGGCCAGGAAGAGGTTGACCGGGTTCTCCTGCCCGTCGACCGCGCCCGTGGACAGCGCCGGCTGCAGGTCGGCGAAGGACATCTGCAGCGGGTTGGCGCCGAGGCCGTTGAAGATGTCGTTGAAGATGGCGCCGGCGGCGAATCGGATCTTCAGGCCCCGCAGGTCGGCCGGCGTGCGGATGGCCCGGCGGGAATTGCTGATCTCCCGGAAGCCGTTCTCGCCGAAGGAGACGGCGGTCACGTCGCGGCGGTCCATGATGCCGATCAGGTCGCGGCCGACCTCGCCGTTGAGCAGCGCGTCGAAGGCGCGGTGGTCGGGCATCAGGAAGGGCAGCTGGAAGATGCCGGCCTCGCGCACCTGGGGCGCGATGTTGATGGTGCTGAACACCGCGAAGTCGATGATGCCCTGGCGCATGGCCAGCAGCTCGCGCGTCTGGTCGCCGCCGACGAGCTGGCTGCCGGGATAGACCTTCACGTTGATGCGGCCGCCCGAGCGCTCGGTGATGAGCTCGGCCCATTGGAAGGCGCCCTCGGCGAAGGGGATGGGCCGGTTGCCGACGACCGACATCTTGTATTCGGCGCGGTACTGCGTCTGTGCCTTCGCGACATGCGGGGCAGCCAGCAGGGTGGCGCTGCCGCCGGCCAGCAGGGCGCGGCGGCTCGTGCTCGGGGTCATGGTCTCTTCCTCCCAGGCGGCTTTTGCGGGCCGCATTTGCGGTGTCACAATGCGGCCCGGAAAGCCCGGCATGCAAGACGGGCCCCAAGGGATGCAAAGGGAGGGGGATATGCCATCAGTTCTGGCGGTGACGGGCGGGGCCTCCGGGATCGGGCTCGGCATCGTGCAGGCGGCCCGGAACGAGGGCTGGCAGGTTTCTGCGGCGGATCAGGCGGTTGCGGAGGGCGTGACGGCGCTCGACGTGACGGATGCGGCGGCTGTCGCGAACTGGATCGGGGCGTTGGACGGGCTGCGCGGGGTGGTATGCAGCGCCGGCATCTCCGCAGCGACGCCCATTCTGGAGACGCATCCGGATGTCTTCCGCCGCATCCTCGACGTGAACCTGACAGGGAGCTTCCTCGTGGCGCAGGCGGCGGCAAAGGCCATGGTCGCGAGCGGGAAGGGAGGCTCGATCGTCTTCGTGGCCTCGGTCTCGGGGCTGCGTGGGGTGCAGGGGCGGGCGGCCTATGGCGCGTCCAAGGCCGCGGTGATCAACATGGCCCAGGTGCTGGCGATCGACCTAGCGCCGCATCGCATCCGCGTGAACGCCATCTGCCCGGCGCCGATCGAGACGCCGATGGTGACGCAACTGCACGACGCGGAGACGCGCGCGCAGTGGATCTCGCGCATCCCCGCCGCCCGTTACGGCCGCGTGGAGGAGGTGGCGCAGGCGGCGCTCTTCCTGCTGGACGATGCGCGATCCTCCTACATCACCGGCCACGCGCTGCCGGTGGATGGCGGCTATGCCGGCGCAGGGGTGATGGGGTGATCCCGACCACCAATCTCGGCCGGCTGCTGACCCAGACGGCGCGGCGGCTGCCTGAGGCGCCGGCGCTGATCTGGCGCGAGAAGGTCTGGAGCTGGGCCGAGATGGATGCGCGGGTGGACCGCTTCTGCATGGTGCTGCAGGGACACGGCATCGGGCCCGGCGATCGCGTGCTGGTTCACTCCCGCAACTCCAACGTGATGTTCGAGAGCCTGTGGACCTGCCTGAAGCTCGGCGCGGTCTGGGTGCCGACCAATGTGCGGCTGACGCCGCCGGAAGCCGCCTACCTCGCCGCGGCGAGCGGCGCGCGCGCCATGTTGCGCGACCACGGCTTCGCCGGCCATGCCGATGCGGTGCGCGAGGCCGCGCCGGACTGCCGGCTGATCCTTGCCGTGGGTGACGCGCGCGGGGGCGAGCTGGATTTCGAAGCGCTGATCGCCGCCGCGCCCTCGCCGCCGCCCGACCACGAGGCCGATGTCGACCGCGACCATCCCTGCTGGTTCTTCTTCACCTCCGGCACAACGGGGCGACCCAAGGCGGCGGTTCTGACGCATGGGCAGATGGGCTTCGTCGTCACCAACCATCTCGCGGACCTCATGCCCGGCCTGACGGAGCGTGACGCCTCGCTGGTGGTCGCGCCGCTCAGCCACGGCGCGGGCATCCATGCGATGAGCCAGGTGGCGCGCGGTGCTTGTTCGATCCTGATGCCCGGGGAGCGGTTGGACACCGGCATCGCCTGGGAGCTGATCGCGCGGCACGGCGTGACCAACATGTTCACCGTGCCCACCATCCTCAACATGCTCGCGGCCGACGAGCGCGCGGCGCCGCATGCGCTGCGCCACGTGATCTATGCGGGCGCGCCCATGTACCGTGCCGACCAGAAGCGCGCGATGGAGCGGCTGGGCCCGTGCCTCGTGCAGTATTTCGGGCTTGGCGAGGTGACGGGCAACATCACCGTGCTGCGCCCGGACCAGCACACGATGGACGACAGCGATCCGAGCGTCGGCAGTTGCGGCATGCCGCGGACGGCCATGGACCTCGCCATCCTGGACGAGGACGGAACGCGCATGCCGCCGGGTGCGCAGGGCGAGATCTGCGTGCGCGGCAACGCCGTCCTGGCCGGCTATTGGAACAATCCGGAGGCGACGGAGAAGGCCTTCCGCCACGGCTGGTTCCACACAGGCGATCTGGGATTTCTCGATGCGCGCGGCTTCCTGCACATCACCGGCCGCGCCTCGGACATGTTCATCTCGGGCGGATCGAACGTCTATCCGCGCGAGGTGGAGGAGGCGCTGCTGACGCATCCCGCCGTCGCGGAATGCGCGGTGGTCGGGTTGCCGCATCCCAAATGGGGCGAGGCGGGCGTGGCCTGCGTGGTGCTGCGCGAAGGCGCTTCCTTGGGCGCGGCGGAACTGCTGCAGCATCTGGACGGCCGGCTCGCGCGCTACCGGCATCCCCAGCACTTTGCCTTCTGGAAGGAGCTTCCGAAATCGGCGTATGGGAAGATCCCGAAGGCGTTGCTGCGGGAACGGCTGGAGGCGGAAGGGGTTCGCTTCCTATAGTTGCGGGAAAACCTCGCCTTTTCGGGGTTGTTCCGCTTCGAGGCTCACCCCGCCAGGGCTTTTGGCCCCGACTCCTCGTACACCCGACTCCTCGTACAGATGAGGGTGCAGGGAACGTGTTCCCTGCTGGGGGAGTTTGAGGGGGCGACGCCCCCTCAACATCGTCGTCTCAGCTGTTCGGCCCGCGCCCGATGCCGATCGGCTGCCAGCGCTGCAGCTTCGTGTTCTGCAGCACGGCCGGGTTCACGCAGCTCATGGGCCACTTGCCGGACAGGATCAGCGCCAGCTCGCTGCCCACGCGGCGCTTGCGCGCCTCGTCGAAGCGCGCCGAGGCCGAGGCCGTGTGCGCGGAGAGGATCACGTTGTCCATGCTGAGCAGCGGGTTGTTGTGCGAGGGCGGCTCGACCTCCAGCACGTCGAGGCCTGCATAGGCGATCCAGCCCTCGGAGAGCGCCTTGATCAGCGCGGCCTCGTCCACCGTCGGGCCGCGGCCCGTGTTGATGAAGATGCTGGTCTTCTTCATCTTCCGGAAGTGCTCCTCCTTCAGGAGGTGCGTGCATTCCGGCCGCGCCGGCGCGTGCATCGACACGAAGTCCGACTGGCTCATCACGTCGTTCAGCGAGACCGGCATCACGCCGTGCTCGCTGATCTGCGTCTCGTCGAGGAACGGGTCGTAGGCGATCAAGCGCAGGCCGAAGGGCGCGGCGCGCTTGGCGACGGCGCGGGCCACGCGGCCGAAGCTGACGAAGCCGAGCGTCTGCCCCATGAGCCGCGGGATCTTGAGGAGCGCCGGACGGCCTTCCTTCCAGCGATGCTCGCGCACCATCTTGTCCTGCTCGATCACCCGCCGGAAGGTCGAGAGCAGCAGCGTCATCGCGTGGTCGGCGACCTCCTCGATGAAGGTGTCGGGCACGTTGGTCACGGGGATGCCGGCGCGCGTCGCGGCCTTCACGTCCACGCTGTCCACGCCGACGGAGCCGAGCGTGATGGACTTCACGTTCTTCAGGCTCTCGATGATCTCGGCCGTGATGGGGATGCCCTTGGCGTAGATGGCGTCCGCGTCCTTGGCGGCGGCGATGAAGCCGGCGGTGTCCATGGGCGCCTCGACGATCTCGGCATCCATGCCCTGGAGCGCCTCCATCTCGAGGTCGTAGCCGCCGCCGGCGACGGTGAAGCTTGCGCCCGCGGGCGTGACGATGCGGAATTTCGCCATCTGCGTTTCTCCCAATGGATTTCACCGAGCGAAGCATGCTCGTGCCTGCCCGACAAGCTTCCCCCTTTGGCGGCCCTCTTGCGCGCGTAGGCAGCCCATCTAGGCTCGCGCACAAGGAACGGAGGGAGAGTTCGATGGGTAAGTTAGCTGGGCAAACCGCATGGGTGACGGGCGCGGGGAGCGGCATCGGCGAGGCCGCCGCGATCGCATTGGCGGCGGAGGGTGCGACGGTCGTCCTGACAGGCCGGACCAAGGAGAAGCTCGACAAGGTCGCGGCCACGATCAAGGCCGCCGGCGGCACCGTGCACGTGAAGGCGGCGGATCTCGCCAAGCCCACGGCGGTGCAGAAGGTCGCGGACTTCATCGCCAGCAAGCTCGGCCGGCTCGACATCCTCGTGAACAACGCGGGCGTGAACATCCAGAAGCGCAGCTGGAAGGACCTGACGCCCGAGGGCGTGCAGGAGCTGGTGAACGGCAATCTCTTCTCGGCCTTCTATTGCGCGATGTCGGCCTTGCCGCTCATGCGCGCGCAGGGCGGCGGGCTGATGATCCACACGACCTCGATGGCCGGACGCTTCGTGAGCCCGCTTTCGGGCGCGGGCTACACGGCCTCGAAGCACGCGGTGGTGGCGATGAGCCACAGCCTCAACATGGAGGAATGCGGCAACGGCATCCGCTCCACGGCCATGTGCCCGGGCGAGGTGCGTACGCCGATCCTCGACAAGCGCCCGAACAAGCTCAGCGAGAAGGAGCTGTCGGAGATGGTGCAGCCGGAGGATTGCGGCGCACTCGTTCTATTCCTCGCGACGATGCCGCCGCATGTCTGCATCAACGAGGTGCTGATCACGCCAACGCGCAACCGCGGCTATCTGGCGGCGCAGCAGCGCAAGCTCTGAATGGTTAGGCCCCCGGCGCCGCATCGCGGCGGCGCCGGGCGAGCGATGTGCTTCGGCTAAGTAACGTGCCGGAAATCATAGGGCCTTATCTGTCCGGAATATTGCCGGGAGGCAAATTTACTGCAAAATTCCGGCTCTGAGGGTCGTATTCATCAAGACGTCACGCGATCCGAGCCTTTGATCTTCGCGATGCCTGCACACCTGTGCGGCATCATCCACGACGATCGAGGGATCCCTGATGGACATGAAGATCGGACGCCCCGCCCTTCTCGCGATGGGCGGCCTGCTGGCCCTGGCTCCCACAGGTCCGGCCCTGGCACAGGACGCTGCCAGGCTCGAGGCGATCGAAGCGCAGATCCGCAGCCTCCAGGCCGAGCTCGGCCGCCTGCGCCAGGACGCTGTGCGTCGCGAGATGGAGGCCCGCTCGGCGCGCCAGGAGGCGGCCGCCGCGCGGGCGGAGGCGAGGTCAGCCCGGCAGACCGCCGTCCAGGTTGCCGCCCTTCCGCCTGTGCCGGCCGTGGCTCCCGCGCCCGCTCCGGCCGCGCCCGCGGAGCCGCAGGTCCGCATCACCATGCCTGGCGGCCGGCCGACGATCACCTCGGCGGACGGCCGGTTCTCGGCCTCAGTCGGCGCGCAGGTTCATTTCGACGTGGGCGGCTACATCCGCGATGGCCGCGGCTCGCCTGACCAGCGCGGCGTCGCGAAGCTGGACAGCTTCGGCGAGAACCTGCGGCGCGCGCGCCTCCCCTTCGTCTTCCGCTACGACGACTTCACGTTGAACGTCACGCCGGATTTCGGCGGCTCGCCGGACGGGAGCCCGACCCTCTACGAGGCCAACATCAACTGGAACCCGGTGCGGCCGCTCACCATCACGGCGGGCTACTTCAAGCCCTGGCTCACGCTCGGCGACGCGACCAGCTCCAACGCCTTCTTCTTCATGGAGCGTCCGAGCATCGTCGAGATCGCGCGCAACATCTCGGCCGGCGATGCGCGCGCCTCCGCCGGCGCCGCCTGGGCGGACCAGCGTTGGTTCGCCGCCGGCTACCTGACAGGCGCGAGCTACGGCTCGCAGAGCGCGGCCCTCGCCACGCCGCAGCAGACGGGCGGCACCTTCCGCGTGGCGGGCCGGCCCATCGCGACCGAGGACTGGGACCTCCATCTGGGCCTTTCGGGCTCGATGGCCTTCGACATCGGCCGGACCGCGAGTGGGCAGACCATCCAGCTGCGCGACCGGCCCGAGCTGCGGATCGACCAGAACCGCCTGATCGACACGGGCGCCATCGCCGCCGACAGCGCCTATCAGTGGGGGCCGGAATTCGCCCTGCGCTGGCGCAATTTCCTCGTCCAGGGCGAGTACATCCAGATCGGCGTGGACCAGTCCAAGTCCGGCACGGCGCCGCGGCCCGACCTGCAGTTCCGGGGCGGCTATGTGGAGGCGAGCTGGGTGATGACGGGCGAGCCCCGCCGCTACGCGCCAGCGGGCGCGGCCTTCGGCGGCGTGGTGCCGGCCCGGCCCTTCAGCCTGCGGGACGGCGGGATCGGCGCCTTCGAGCTGGTTGGCCGCTACAGCGTCGCGGACCTGAACGACAACGTGACGCGCGGCCGGGCCGCCAGCGCCACCGGCGGCGTCTTCGGCGGCCGGCAGGAGATCATCGGCGCGGGCATCAACTGGTACCCGAACGCCAACCTGCGGCTGATGCTGCAATGGAACAACGTGGCGGTGAACCGTCTGGACGCCACCGGGACCACGCAGATCGGCCAGCGCCTCAACACCGTCGCCATGCGCATGCAGGCGGCGTTCTGATGCCTCAGCGGCCGACCGCGTAGCCCTGCATGCCGCGGGGGTTCGCGCCGGCGAAGATCTGCCCGTCCGGCTCGCGGCGGGCGCCCGTCAGGCGGCCCTCGCTCCACTCGCCGCCCATCTCGGCCCTGTGGCCGCGCGCGTGGAGCGCCGAGAGCACCTCCGGCGCGAAGCGCCCCTCCAGCACGAGCTTTCCGGGCTTGGCGCCGCGCGGCCAGAAGCTGCTGACCCAGTGCTCGGAATGGAAGGAGGGCAGGTCGATCGCCTCCTGGATGTTGAAGCCGTGCGCCAGCATCCGGGAGAGCATGATGGACTGCCACTGGTCCTGCTGCTCGCCGCCCGGCGTGCCGAAGCTCATCCAGGGTTTCCCCTCGCGCAGCACCATGGAAGGCGAGAGGGTGGTGCGCGGCCGCTTGCCCGGCTGGAGGCCGTTGGGCAGCGACTCGTCGAGCCAGAACATCTGGCAGCGCGAGCCGAGGCAGAAGCCCAACTCCGGAATGGCGGGGGAGGATTGCAGCCAGCCGGCCGAAGGGGTCGCGCTGACGAAATTGCCGAAGCGGTCGATCACGTCGATGTGGCAGGTGTCGCCGCCGGAAGCGCCGAGGCGCGAGACGGTGGGCTCGCCGGTGCCCGCCGCCATGGCCATCGCCTCGGAACGGTGGACGGCGGCGGCGTAGTCGACGCCGCGGATCGGCAGGCCATCCGGGTTGCCGGGCCGGAACTCCAGCGAGGCGTCGTGGCCGATCAGCCTGCGGCGCTCGTCCGTGTAGGCCTTGGAGAGCAGCGTCGCGAGCGGGACTTCGGTGAAGTTCGGGTCGCCGTAGAAGGCCTCGCGGTCGGCGAAGGCAAGCTTCATGGCTTCCGTGACATGGTGGACGAAGTCGGGGCCCACCGGGTCCATCGCCGCGAGGTCGAAGCCGGAGAGCAGCGCCAGGGTCTGCAGCATGGCCGGCCCCTGGCTCCAGGGGCCGCATTTCAGGACGGTGGTGCCCATGAACTCGAAGGCCGCGGGTGTCTCGACGCCGGCGCGCCAGCCGGCCATGTCATGGCCCGTCAACGCTGCTGCGTGACGCTCGCCCGAAGTGTCCATGGCCGGGATGCGACCGAAGCGATCGACCGCTTCGGCGACGAAGCCGGAGTACCAGGCATTCCGGGCGGCCTGGATCTCCGCGTCGCGGTCACGGCCGGGCGCCTCGGCCTCACGGATCACCCTTTCATAGGTGTCGGCCAAGGTGGGGTTGGCGTAGAGCTTGCCCGGCTGAGGGCCGCCGTCGCGCAGCCAGAGGGCGGCCGAGCTCTTCCACTCCGTCTCGAAGAGGGGCTTCACGGTCGCGACGGTCTGGCAGACCCGCGGCACCATGTGCGCGCCGTTCCGGGCGTAGGAGATGGCATAGGCCAGCACGTCGCGCAGGCGCCAGGTGCCGTGGTTGAGCAGCATCGAGGCCCAGGCGTCGAAGGCGCCGGGAATGGGTGCGGCCAGGAAGCCCGTGCCCGGCATGATGTCGAGACCGTACTTCCCCTTCACCAGATCGACGGTCAGGCCGGCCGGTGCAGGCCCCTGGCCGCAGATCACCAGCTCCTTCCCGAGCTTCGCGTCGTGCAGGATGATCGGGCAGTCGCCGCCGGGCCCGTTCAGGTGTGGCTCCACGATCTGCAGGGTGAAGCCCGCCGCCGCCGCCGCGTCGAAGGCATTGCCGCCTTGCTCCAGGACCGCCATGCCGACTTGGCTCGCGAGCCAGTGCGTGGAGGCCACAACGCCGAAGGTTCCGGCGATTTCGGGGCGGGTCGTGAACATGTGGGGCCTTTTCGGAAGCGGCTTGATCTGCGCAAAGAAGGGGCGCGGGGTCAATCCGGAGGGACGATGATCTGGGTGGCACTGGCTGGCCCTTCGGGCGCGGGGAAGGACAGCCTTCTGGACCGCGTCCGGGCCGATCTGGCGGATGACGCGCGTTTCCACTTCGCAAGGCGCACGATCACCCGTCCGGCCCAGGCCGGCGGCGAGGCGCATGAGGCGGTCTCCCCCGGGGAATTCCAGGAACTTGCCGCGGCAGGAGCCTTTATCCTGACCTGGCAGGCGCACGGGCTTTGCTACGGCATCCGACGCAGTGAGGCCCCCGAGGATAGTCTGGTCGTGATCAGCGTATCCCGGACGGTGCTGCACGAGGCGGCGCGCTTGCGGCGTCTGCAGGTCGTCGAGGTGACCGCGCCGCGGAATCTGCTGGCCGAGCGGCTGGCGCGTCGGGGCCGTGAGACGGCGGATCAGATCGCTGCGCGCCTCGATCGGGAGATGGGCCTTCCGGACGGGCTGGATGTGATCACAATCCGTAACGACTCCTCCATCGAGGAGGGCGCCGCGCGCCTCCGGCATGTGCTGGAAGCGGCCGCCTCATCTTGCGTGTCAGGGGCTTTTCGGCCATAGGGCTGCGCATCCGGCGGATGTTCCGCCGGAAATCCACACGCGTCGCTCCCTTCCATATGGCAAGGGTCCGGTCTCGGCTTCGGTCGAGGTTTTGCGGCGCGGAGGCTCAACCGGACTGATTTGGAAGGAATTTCGCTCATGGCGATGCCCGACGTTAACCTGCGCCAGCTGCTCGAGGCCGGCGTGCATTTCGGCCACCACACGCGGCGCTGGAACCCGCGGATGGCGCCGTACATCTTCGGCATCCGCAACCAGGTCCATATCCTGGATCTGCAGCAGACCGTCCCGATGCTCGAGCGCGCCCTGCGCGCCGTGCGCGACACGGTGGCTGGCGGCGGCCGCGTGCTCTTCGTGGGCACCAAGAAGGCGGCGGCGGAATACGTGGCCGAGGCGGCGACCCGCTGCGGCCAGTACTACGTCAACCACCGCTGGCTCGGTGGCATGCTGACCAACTGGAAGACCATCACCGGCTCCATCAAGCGCCTCAAGGAAATGGACGGCCGCCTCCAGGGCGACATCCAGGGCCTGACCAAGAAGGAAGTGCTGATGCTGACGCGCGAGCGCGACAAGCTCGACCGCGCGCTGGGCGGCATCCGCGAGATGGGCGGCCTTCCCGACATGATCTTCGTCATCGACGTGGTGAAGGAGAAGCTGGCTATCGAGGAGGCGAACACGCTGGGGATTCCCGTCGTGGCCGTCGTGGACAGCAACTGCGATCCCACCGGCGTGACTTTCCCGATCCCGGGCAATGACGACGCGATCCGCGCCATCAACCTGTACTGCGACCTGGTCGCCGCCGCCGTGTTCGACGGCATCTCCGCCGAGATGCAGGCGTCCGGCCGCGACGTCGGCGCCATGGCCGAGCCGATGGCCGAAGAGGCCCCGGTCGAGGTCGCTGCCCCTGAGGAAGCTCCGGCCGCCCAGGCCTGAGCGTCGATACCCAAAGCGCCACAACGAGGAGCTTGAGCAATGGCTGAAATCACGGCCGGCATGGTGCGGGAGCTGCGCGACGCCACCGGCGCCGGCATGATGGACTGCAAGAAGGCGCTGGTGGAGACCGGCGGCGACATGGAGGCCGCGATCGACTGGCTCCGGAAGAAGGGGCTGTCGGCCGCCGCCAAGAAGTCCGGCCGCGTGGCCGCCGAGGGCCTGGTGGGCGTCGCCTCCGGCCCCGGCGTCGCGGCCATGGTCGAGGTGAATGCCGAGACCGACTTCGTCGCGCGCAACGAGGCCTTCCAGAACTTCGTGGCCGAGGTGGCGGGCCTCGCCCTCTCGGTCGGCGACGACCTGGAGCATCTCAAGGCCGCGACCTTCCCGGGCACGACGCACAGCACCCAGGAAGAGCTGACCAAGATGATCGCCACGATCGGCGAGAACATGACCATTCGCCGCGCGAAGGTCTTCTCGGTCGAGAAGGGCACGGTCGCGACCTACATCCACAACTCGGTCAAGCCGGGCCTCGGCAAGATCGGCGTGCTCGTGGCGCTCGAGGGTGAGGGCGAGGACGCTGTCATGGAGACGCTCGGCCGGCAGATCGGCATGCACGTCGCCGCCACCCGCCCGGAGGCGCTGGATGTCAGCGCCGTCGAGCCCTCCGCCCTGGAGCGCGAGAAGAACGTGCTGACCGAGCAGGCGATGGCCTCCGGCAAGCCGCCCGCGGTCATCGAGAAGATGGTCGAGGGCCGCATCCGGAAGTTCTACGAGGAAGTGGTCCTGCTGGAGCAGGTCTGGGTGCATGACGGCGAGAGCCGCGTGAAGGCCGTGGTGGCCAAGGCCGGCCTGGCGCTCAAGGGCTTCGCCCGCTTCCAGCTGGGCGAGGGCATCGAGAAGCAGGCCTCCGACTTCGCGGCCGAGGTCGCCGCCGCTTCCGGCGTTTCCTGAGCCGATAGTATCCGCCGGGGCGGTTTTCGCCGCCCCGGCGCCACATTTGCGTGTCAGTACCACTTCTCCAGCAGACCGGATCAGCGATGAGCGAAACGCCGAAATACAAGCGCGTGCTGCTGAAGGTCTCGGGCGAGGCCCTGATGGGTAGCCGCTCCTACGGGCTGGACGTCGCCACCCTCAAGGCCATCGCTCAGGACGTCGCCGGAGTGGTGGCGCTGGGCGTCGAGGTCGCCATGGTGATCGGCGGCGGCAACATCTTCCGGGGGATCGCCGGCGCCGCCACCGGCATGGACCGCGCCCAGGCCGACTACATGGGCATGCTGGCGACCGTGATGAACGCGCTGGCCATGCAGTCCGCGCTCGAGAAGGCCGGCGTCCAGACCCGGGTCCAGTCCGCGATCGAGATGAGCTCCATCTGCGAGCCCTATATCCGGCGGCGCGCCATGCGCCACATGGAGAAGGGCCGGGTCGTGATCTTCGGCGCCGGCACGGGCAATCCCTTCTTCACCACCGACACGGCGGCGGCCCTGCGTGCGGCTGAGATGGGCTGTGACGCGCTGCTGAAGGGCACGCAGGTGGACGGGGTCTATGCGGCGGATCCGCGCAAGGACCCGGAGGCCGAGCGCTACGAGACGCTCACCTACCTGGAGATGCTGTCGCGCGATCTGGCGGTGATGGACGCGGCGGCCATCTCGGTTGCGCGGGAAAACCATCTGCCCATTATTGTCTTCAACATCCACGAACCCGGGGCTTTTACGGCCGTCATGAAGGGCGAAGGCCGCTTCACCACCGTAACCGACACCCCCTGACGCCGAGGCCTTTCCCATGGCTGTCCCGCCCGACAACAAGACGCTAAAGACCGATCTGGTGCGCCGCATGGATGGCGCGCTGGAGACGCTGAAGAAGGAATTCGCCGGCCTGCGCACGGGCCGCGCGAGCCCCTCGCTGCTGGAGCCGATCCGCGTGGAGGCCTATGGCAGCAACCAGCCGCTGGCCCAGGTTGCCAATGTCTCCGTCGCCGGCCCATCGATGCTGCAGGTGCAGGTCTGGGACCGCTCGGTGACCAAGGCCGTCGAGATTGCGATCCGCGACTCCGGCCTCGGTCTGAACCCGCAATCCGAGGGGCAGACCATCCGCGTCATGCTGCCGCCGCTGACCGAGCAGCGCCGCAACGAGCTGGCCAAGACAGCGGCGAAGTACTCCGAAGGCGCCAAGGTCGCCATCCGCGGCGTCCGCCGCGACGGCATGGAGCAGATCCAGGGCTGGAAGAAGAAGTCCGAGATCGGCGAGGACGACGCCAAGCGCTGGTCCGACGAGGTCCAGAAGCTGACCGACGACTACGTGAAGAAGATCGACGTGTCGCTCGCCGAGAAGGAAAAGGACATCAAGACCGTCTGATGTCCGCGCACCCTGCCTTGCAGGCGGGGGCGGGCGCGCCGCCGCCCCGCCACGTCGCCGTCATCATGGACGGGAATCGTCGTTGGGCTTTGGCGAGGGGGCTTCCCGTGGCGCTGGGCCACCGGGCTGGCGCGGACGCCGCGCGACGGACGATCGAGGCCGCGATCGGCGCCGGTGTGTCCTGGCTGACGCTCTTCGCCTTCTCCTCGGAGAATTGGGGCCGCCCGGCCGACGAGGTGCAGGAGCTGACCGCCTTGCTGCGCCACTACCTGCGGGCGGAGGTCGCCCAACTTACCCGCGAGGGTGTGCGGCTACGCGTCATCGGCGATCGGGGGCGTTTCGGCGAGGAGACGCTGAAGGCCATCGACGCGGCCGAGCAGCGCACCGAGGGGGGGCTGCGGCTCAACCTGACGGTGGCGCTCTCCTATGGCGCCCGGGCCGAGATCCTCTCGGCGGCCCGCTCGGCCGCCGCCGCCGCCGCGCGAGGCGAGCTCGATCCGGAGAAGCTGGACGAAGCCGGCTTCGCGTCGCGCCTCTTCACGGCGGGGATGCCCGACCCGGACCTGATCATCCGGACGTCCGGCGAGCAGCGCATCTCCAACTTCCTGCTCTGGCAGGCCGCCTATGCCGAGCTGATCTTCCTGCCCGGCCTCTGGCCGGACTTCGGCGTGGCGGATTTCAACGCCGCCCTGACCGACTACGCCGCGCGGGAGCGGCGTTTCGGCGCCCGCATCGGCTGAATGCGGAACTGGACCGACCTGCGCAAGCGTGTCTTGACCGCGGCCGTGCTGGGACCGGCGGCGTTGCTTTGCGTCTGGCTGGGCGCGCATTGGTGGGCGGCGCTGATGGCGCTCTGCGTGGCCGGACTGGCCTGGGAATGGGTGAAGCTCTGCGGCAGTTCGACCCGGAGCCTCCCGGGCGCCGTCGTCGGACCTTTCATCCTGATCGCTGGCGCTGCGGCGGTCCTGGGCCAGCCGGGGCTCGGGCTGCTGGTCCTGGGGGTGGGGACCGTGGCAACATGGTACGCGGCGACGCGGGTTGCCGGGGCCCGGCCGGTCTGGCTGGCCTTCGGAGTCCTTTATATAGGTCTCGCCGGCGTCGCGCTGATTGCGCTGCGGCACGACGACCTCGTCGGGCGGGACAATGTGATCTTCCTGTTCCTGGTGGTCTGGGCCTCGGACATAGCGGCCTATATCGCCGGCCGGAGCCTGGGCGGCCCGAAGCTCGCGCCGGCGATTTCGCCCAACAAGACCTGGTCCGGGGCGGTCGGAGGCCTGTTCGGGGCTTCGGCGGTGGGTCTGGGCGCGGCGCTGATGCTGGGTCCCGGCGGCTCATTGGTCCGGATGGTCCTGGTCTCGGCCATGCTCGGCATCGCCACCCAATCGGGTGATATGCTGGAAAGCTGGATTAAGCGCCGATTCGGCGTAAAGGACTCGTCCGGACTGATCCCCGGCCATGGCGGCCTGCTCGACCGCCTCGACGGCGTGCTGGCGGCGGCCCCCCTCGCTGCGCTGCTCGGCGTCGTCGCGGGGCCCGGCGTTCATCTTTGGAGGTAGGTTTGCCCGTCTCGTCCCCCCGCAGCGTCACGGTCCTGGGTAGCACCGGTTCGGTCGGCCGCAGCACGCTGTCCCTGCTGGCGGCGGCGCGGCCCGGCGAGTTCGCCGTGGAAGCGCTGGTCGCAGGGAAGGACGCCAAGACCTTGGCCGCACAGGCCAGGGCGCATCAGGCGCGACTCGCCGTTGTCGCCGATGAGCGCGCCTATTCGGATCTCAAGGAGGAGCTGGCGGGCTCCGGTATCGAGGTGGCGGCCGGTGCCGATGCCGTGATCGCCGCGGCCGCCCGCTACGCCGACTGGACCATGGCCGCCATCGTCGGCGCCGTCGGGCTGCGCAGCACCCTCGCGGCGCTCGGACGCGGCGGAACGTTGGCCCTGGCCAACAAGGAGAGCCTGGTCTGCGCCGGCGATATCGTGCTGGATGCGGCCAAGAGCACCGGCGCCACGCTGCTCCCGGTGGATTCCGAGCACAACGCCATCTTCCAGGCGTTGGACGCCCGCGACCCCTCCGTGATCGAGCAGATCATCCTGACGGCGTCGGGGGGACCTTTCCGGGAGTGGACGCCCGCCCAGATGGCCCAGGCGACGCCCGAGCAGGCGGTCCGGCACCCGGTCTGGTCCATGGGCGCCAAGATCAGCGTCGACAGCGCCACCATGTTCAACAAGGGACTCGAGCTGATCGAGGCCGCGCGCCTCTTCCCGGTCCGCCCCGATCAGCTCGGCGTGCTCATCCACCCGCAATCGGCCGTGCATGGGCTGGTCCAATATGCCGACGGCTCGCTGCTGGCCCAGCTCGGCACGCCCGACATGCGGACCCCCATCGCCAGCTGCCTGGCCTGGCCCAGCCGCATGTCCGTGCAGGTGGCGCGGCTCGACCTCGCGGCCCTGAGCCGGCTCGATTTCGAGGCGCCCGACACGCAGCGCTTCCCCGCGCTGCGCCTGGCCCGCGAGGCCCTGGAGGCCGAGGGCGGCGCCCCCTGCGTGCTGAACGCCGCCAATGAAGTGGCCGTCGGGCTCTTCCTGGCGCGCGGCCTCGGCTTCCTCGACATCGCGGCCGTGGTGGAGGAGACGCTCGCGGCGCTGGGAAGTCAGCCTGTCTCGGACCTCGGTTCCATCCTGGCGCTCGACCAGGCCGCCCGCCACGAAGCTTCTCGTATCGCCGCGCACCGCGCAGCCGCCTGACGGAGTTCCATCATGCTCGAATTCCTCCCTGCCGCTGTCCGCACATTGTTGGCCTTCCTGGTCGTGCTGGGCGTCCTGATCTTCTTCCACGAGCTCGGCCACTATCTGGCGGCCCGCTGGCGGCGGGTGCATGTCGACGCTTTCAGCATCGGCTTCGGCAAGGCCATCGCCTCCTGGCAGGACCGGCGCGGAACCCAATGGCGCATCGCCTGGATCCCGCTGGGGGGCTACGTGAAGCTGCACGGCCAGGCGCCCTATGACGAGACGCCGGAAGCGGACCGCGTGCCGGAACGCCCCGGCCTCACCTTCCACAACAAGGGTGTGCTGGACCGGGCGATCGTGGTCGCGGCCGGGCCGGTGGCCAATTTCCTGCTGGCGGCTCTCCTTTTCGCCCTCCTCTTCGCGACCAACGGCATCCCGCGCGGCCTGGCGAGCATCTCCGCCGTGGCGCCGGGCTCGCCGGCCGAGGTATCGGGCATCATGCCGGGCGACACCATCCTCGCCCTGGATGGCGAGCGCGTGACCCGATTCGACCAGGTCCAGCGCCACATCCAGCCGCGCGCCGGCCAGCAGGTCGCAGTGCGGCTCGAGCGCGATGGGCGCGAGTTGGACCTTCAGGTGGTGCCGGCCGTCCGGCCCGGCAGCGAGGCACAGCCCGTCGGCATCCTGGGAATCCAGGGCGGCCAGGCCACTTTCGAGCGGCTGGATCCCATCTCGGCACTCTGGGCCGGCACCGTGCAGACGGCCGACGTCAGCTGGGCGACCCTGGTCGGCATCGGCGAGATGCTGACTGGTTCGCGCAGCGCGCGCGAGCTCGGAGGGCCTATCCGGATCGCCGAGGTTTCCGGCGAGGCCGCGACGCTCGGCATCGTGCCGCTGATCAACCTGATGGCGCTGCTGTCGGTGAGCCTGGCGCTGCTAAATCTCTTTCCCATCCCGCTGCTGGACGGCGGCCATCTCATGTTCTACGCCGCCGAGGCGATCCGGGGGCGGCCGCTTCCGCCCAAGGCCCTGGAGGTTGGCTTCCGCGCCGGCTTCGCCGTGCTGATCTGCCTGTTTTTATTTGCAACCTGGAACGATATCGCGCATGGCGTGATCGGTCGCTGGGTGGCTGGGTTGGTCGGATGAGAGGGTTGGAAATGGCGGGGTGGCGGCATGTGGGTGGCGCGGCTATGTTCCCGCCGGCTCCGGCTCGACGCAAACATATGGGTCTTTCCTTGACGACAACGCTGCGCGCTATCCTGCTCACGACCGCCGGCCTCGTGATGCTGTCGCCGGGCCAGGCCGATGCACAGGGCCGGCGCCCCGCGCCCGCCCGGGCGGTCGAGGCGCCGGGCGGCATCATCACGGCGGTCGAGGTCCGGGGCAACCAGCGGATCGAGACCGACACCGTGCGCAGCTACATGCTGCTCCAGCCGGGCGATCTCTATGACGCCGACCGGGCCGACCGCTCCATCCGCAGCCTTTTCGCGACGGGCCTGTTCCGCGATGTCCGCATCTCCCGCGACGGCCAGCGGCTGATCGTCGATGTGGCGGAGAACCCGCTGGTCAGCCGTGTCGCCTTCGAGGGCAATCGCCGCGTTTCCGACGATGTCCTGCGCAACGAGGTCCAGCTGCGCTCGCGCGCCGTCTACACCTCGCAGCTCGTTCAGGCCGACCGCCAGCGCATCCTCGACCTCTATGCCCGCCGCGGCCGCTTCGCCGCGCGTGTCGAGCCGAAGATCATCGAGCTGGATCAGAACCGGGTCGACGTGGTCTTCGAGATCCAGGAAGGCGACGCTGCCCTGGTCGCCCGCATCAACTTTGTCGGCAACCGGGCCTACAGCGATTCCCGTCTGCGCGAGGTCGTGTCCACCAAGGAGGAGGCGTTCTACCGCTTCCTCTCCAACTCCGATACCTTCGATCCCGACCGCCTCAACTTCGACCGCGAGCTGCTGCGCCGCTACTACCTCCGCACCGGCTATCCCGACGTGCAGATCGGCACCGCGACCGCGGAGCTGGCGCCGGACCGCAGCGGCTTCTTCCTGACCTATAATATCGACGAAGGGCAGCGCTACACCTTCGGCACGGTGGAGATCACCTCCGCCTTCCCGAACCTGAACACCGACGAGATCCGCCGCTTCCTCGAGATCGCGCCGGGCGAGTGGTACGACGGCGACGCCGTGGAGCGCAGCGCGCAGGCGCTGGCGGATGCCGCCAACCTGCGCGGCTTCCCCTTCGTGGACGTCCAGCCGCGCATCACCCGCGACACCGACGCCCGGAAGGTCAACATCACCTTCGCCGTAAACGAGGCGCCGCGCGTCTTCGTCGAGCGCATCGACATCAACGGCAACACCCGCACGCAGGACCGGGTGATCCGCCGCGAGTTCCGTCTGGCCGAGGGCGATGCCTTCAACGCGGCCCAGGTGCGCCGCTCCCGCGAGCGCATCCGGAACCTCGGCTATTTCAGCGACGTCCAGATCACCAACTCGCCGGGCACTGCGCCCGACCGCACCATCCTGACCACGCAGATCACGGAGCGCGCGACCGGCGAGGTCAGCGTGGGCGGCGGCTACTCGACCGATGCCGGCTTCCTGGCCGATTTCGGCCTGCGCGAGCGCAACCTCTCGGGCACGGGCCTCGACGCGCGCCTCAATACCACCATCGCCCAGCGGCGCAGCCAGGTGGACATCTCGCTGACCGAGCCGGCCTTCCTGGACCGGAACCTCGCGGTCGGCGCCGACATCTTCTACATCCAGCGGAACCTGCTCCAGGTCTCGCAGTACAGCGAGCGGCGCGCGGGCTTCGCGCTGCGCGCGGGCTACGAGTTCAACGAGCGCCTGCGGCAGTCCTGGTCCTACAGCCTGGTCAATCGTAACATCTACGACATCCAGCCGGGTGCCTCGCGCTTCGTTCTGGAGCAGCAGGGCAGCACCATCCTCAGCCAGATCAGCCAGACGCTGGCCTACGACACCCGCGACAACCTGATCGAGCCGCGGCGCGGCTACCTGCTGCGCCTCGGCACCGATTTCGCCGGCCTGGGCGGCGACGTGGCCTATGTGCGCGCCCGCCTCGACGGCGCGCTCTTCCTGCCCTTCGAGCGGGTCTTCGGCGATCCCGACTACGTGCTGACCTTCTTCGGCAGTGCGGGCGTGCTGCGTTCCTACGGCGGGAGCAACCAGGACCGCATCGTCGACCGCTTCTTCCTCGGCGGCGAGAACCTGCGCGGCTTCGCCCTCGCGGGCGCCGGGCCGCGCGACCTCGTGACGAGCGACGCCCTCGGCGGCCGCATGATGTGGACGCAGACCACGGAGATGCGCTTCCCGCTGCCGGTGCCCTCCGAGATCGGCCTGATCGGCCGGGCCTTCGTCGATGTCGGCGCGCTGTGGGACACGGTCTCGGGCACGGGCATCGGCGACACCGCCACGCCTCGCGTCGGCGCCGGCGTCGGCATCTCGTGGAGAAGCCCCTTCGGGCTGATCAACCTCGACGTCGCCCAGGCAGTCGTGAAGCAGAGCTACGATCAGACTCAGGTTTTCCGTTTCGGCTTTGGTACGCGCTTCTGAGCGCTGGGACAGGTAGACGCCAATGACATCGTTCCGACTTTCGATGGCCCTTCTGCTGGGCCTGGCCCCGAGCGTGGCCCCCACGCTGGCCTGGGCGCAGCAGAGGCAGGGCCAGGAGTGGTTCGTCCCGGGCCAGAATCAGGGTGCGGCAGGCCAGCGTCCGGCGCAGCCGCAGCAGCGGCCGTCCCAGGCTCCGGCGCAGGCGCCGGCGCGCCCAGGTCCGACGGCGGCCCGCCCGCCGGCTCTGCCGCCCGGCACGCCGCCGCCCGCGGCCGTGATCGGCATTGTGGACATTCCCGAGATCCAGCGCCTTTCCACCGCCTTCAACCAGGTGCGCGAGGAGATCGAGCGTCGCCGGACCCGGCTGAACGACGACCTGCAGCGCGAGCAGAATGGCTGGCGCGACGCGCAGCAGGCGCTCGCCACGCAGCGCGCGGGGATGAACCCGGAGCAGATCCGCAACCGCGAGCGCGAGCTGCAGGACCGGATCACCGACAGTCAGCGCATCTTCCGCAACCGCAGCCAGGCGATCGAGCAGGCGGCGCAGCAGTCCCTCGTGCAGATCGAGGAGGCGCTGGGCGTTGTGGTCCGGCAGGTGGCCGGCAGCCGCAATGTCAATATCGTCCTGCCGCGCCCGCTGGTGATCATGAACGAGCCGGCCTTCGACCTGACGGAAGAGGTGGCGCAGCAGTTCAATCGCACCCTGCGGCAGGTCACGATCCCGCCGGAGAGCGACGGCTCGCAGCCGCCGGCGCCGCCGCCCGGTGCCCAGGCGCCGTCAGGTGCCGCTGCCCCGGCCCGTCCTGCCACTGCCCCTGCCGCTCCTCCGGCGCAGCAGCCCGCTCGCCGCTGATCGGGAAATGCGGGACGCTTCGCATGTCGGCTGACGCCCGCTTTTTCGGGTATGCGGGGCCTCTCTCACTGACGACCATCGCCGCTGCCGCGGGCGGCGTGTTCGACGGGGATCCGGCGCGGAGCTTCACGGGTGTGGCCTCGCTCGAGGCGGCAACGGCTGACGAGGTCAGCTTCTGCGAGGCGACGCGCTACGCCCCTGCCTTGAGGGCGACGGGCGCCGGAGCGGTCCTGGTGCCGGATGCGCTCGCCAGCCAGGTGCCGCAGGGTTGCGTTGCCATCATCTGCTCCTCGCCCGCCGCGGCCTTCGGCAAGGTCGCAGCCCTGTTTCATCCGCGGCGGCGGCCGCAGGCCCTCATCGATCCTACGGCGGTCGTCGCGGCCGACGCCGTCATCGGCGAAGGTACCGAGATCGGGCCCATGTCGGTGATCGGGGCCGGAGCCCATATCGGCGAAGGATGCCTCATCGGGCCGCTGGTCACGGTCGGTCCGGGCGTGGTGCTGGGGGCGGGCTGTGTCCTCCACAGCCATGCCTCCATTTCCCATGCGATCTGCGCGGAAGGGGTGGTGCTGCATCCGGGCGCCAGGGTGGGACAGGAGGGGTTCGGCTTCACGGTCACTCCGGACGGGCGCTTCGAGACGGCTCCCCAGCTTGGCCTTGTCGAGCTCGGGCGTGGGGTCGAGATCGGCGCCAACAGCTGTGTGGATCGTGGCGCGCTGGCCAATACCGTCCTCGGCGAAGGGACGCGGCTCGATAACCTGGTCCAGGTAGGGCATAACGTCCGCACAGGGCGGGGATGCATCCTGGTGTCGCAGGTGGGGGTTTCCGGATCCACGGTGATGGGCGATTACGTGAGCGCGGGCGGCCAGGCCGGGTTTGCGGGGCATCTCTCGATCGGAAGCCGGGCCCGGATCGGCGCCCAGACCGGTGTCATCCAGGACCTTCCCGCCGGAGCGGAGGTCTTCGGCACCCCCGCCGTACCCATTCGCGAGGCCTTCCGGGCCTTGCAGGTTCTGAGACGCCTGACCGCCGAATCGCGGCACATAAAGAGACGAGAAGCGGAGTGAAAGCCATGGATCAGGCGGCACCCCCGAATACGACGATAGAATCCTACGGTATCGCCCAGATCATGGCGGCGATCCCGCATCGCTACCCGTTCCTCCTGATCGACCGGGTCGTGGACCTCGTGCTCGACCAGTCGGCGGTCGGCGTGAAGAACGTCACGATCAACGAGTTCTTCTTCCAGGGCCATTTTCCGACCGAGCCGGTGATGCCCGGCGTGCTGATCGTCGAGAGCATGGCGCAGACCGCCGCGGTTCTGGTGGTCGCGACTCTCGGCGAGGGCGCGCAGGGCAAGCTCGTCTACTTCATGTCCGTGGAGGCCGCGAAATTCCGCCGGCCGGTCGTGCCCGGCGACCAGATCCGCGTTCATGTCACGAAGGTGCAGCGACGGATGAATGTTTGGAAGTTCTCGGCCCAGGCCAAGGTCGACGGCGTCATCGTCGCCGAGGCGACCTATGCCGCCATGATCAGGGACCGGTGAGAGACGTGGACAGCATCGCGGGCACCGCCTCCATCCATCCTTCGGCCGTCGTCGAGCCGGGCGCGCAGATCGGCTCCGGCTGCCGGGTCGGTCCCTTCTGTATCGTGGGCCCCGGAGTCGTGCTGGAGGAGGGCGTCGAGCTCGTCTCGCATGTGGTGATCGAGGGGCAGACCCGGATCGGCGCCGAGAGCCGGCTTTCGGCCTATGCCTCCGTGGGGCTGCCGCCGCAGGACCTGAAATATCACGGCGAGCCGACCGGCGTGACGATCGGGCCGCGCAGCTATCTGCGCGAGCATGTCACGGTGCATCGCGGCAGCGTCGGCGGCGACGGCATGACGCGCGTCGGTGCGGACTGCCTGCTGATGGCCTGCAGCCATGTGGGCCATGACTGCCGGGTCGGCGACCGTGTGATCCTCGCGAACAACGTGATGCTGGGTGGGCACGTCCAGCTCGGCGAGCAGTGCTTCCTGGGGGGGGGCGCGGCCATCCATCAGCTGGTCCGCGTCGGCCGCCACGCGATGGTGGGCGGGCTGGCCGGCGTCACGAACGACGTGCCGCCCTTCGGCAATGTCTTCGGGCTGCCGGCACGGCTGGTCGGGCTGAATGTGGTGGGGCTGCGGCGGCGCGGTTTCTCGCGCGAGAACCTGCATGCGCTACGCGCTGCCTTCCGGCTCCTCTTCAAGGATCCCGGCACCTTCGCCGAGCGCATGCTCGTCGCCGAGGAACGCTTTGCGGGCGACGTGCTGGTCGGCGAGGTGCTGGGCTTCCTGCGCTCGGCCGACCGCAAGCGCGAGTTGATCCGTCCGGGCCGCATGGCCGTGGAGTTGGGGGCCGAGGACGAGGACGCGTGAAGCTCGGCCTCCTGGCCGGCGGAGGACCCTTTCCGGCGCGCGTCGCCGACGCCGCCGTCAGATCGGGCCATGAGATTTTCGTCGTCTGCCTGAAGGGCTTCTGCGATCCCGCGGATTATCAGCGCTTCCCGCATGCCGTGGAGCGCCTCGGGGCCGGCGGCGCGATCATCCAGCGGCTGAAGGGCGAGGGCGCCAGCCATATCGTCCTCGCCGGCAAGGTGAAGCGTCCGTCGATGATGTCGTTGCTGCCCGACGTTTGGATGGCCAAGGCCATGGCGCGGGTCGGCGTCGCTCTCCTTTCGGGCGACGACGCGCTGTTCAAGGCCGTGGTGCAGGTGCTCGGCGAGGAGGGCTTCGAGGTCGTCTCGCCGCAATCCCTCATCGAGGACAGCACGGCGGCCGAAGCCGGCCTGCTGGCCGGGGCCGAGCCGGATGCGATGGCGCGCGGGGACATCGCCCGCGGCATCCAGGCGCTGCGCTGCCTCGCCCCCGTGGATGTCGGGCAGGCCGTGGTGGTGCAGCAGGGCATGGTGCTCGGCATCGAGGCCGTGGAGGGCACGGATGCCCTGATCGCCCGCGCCGGCGACCTGCGGCGCGACGGTCCCGGCGGTGTGCTGGTCAAGCTTTCCAAGACCGGCCAGGAGATGCGGATCGACGCTCCCGTGGTCGGCCCCATGACCGTGGCCGGCGCGAGGTCGGCGGGGCTGCGCGGCATTGCCATCGAGGCCGGCCGTACCATACTCGCCGAGCGGGCGGCCACGCTGGAGGCGGCCGAGGCGGCCGGGCTCTTCGTCCTGGCCGTCGATCCGGAACGCTTCACCGCCTGAACGCCGTCACATCACAAGGAGACCCGAGAATGAGCGATAGCTTCCGCTACCTGCACACCATGCTGCGCGTCGGCGACCTCGGCCGCAGCATCGCCTTCTACACGACCCATCTCGGCATGAACGAGCTGCGCCGGAACGACGTGCCGGACGGCAAGTACACGCTGGTCTTCCTCGGCTATGGCGACGAGAGCAAGGAGACGGTGCTGGAGCTCACCTACAACTACGGCGTCGAGAAATACGAGATGGGCGGCGCCTTCGGCCATCTCGCGGTCGGCGTGCCGGACATCTACGGCACCTGCGAGAAGATGCGCGCCGCGGGCGTGAAGATCTCGCGCGAGCCCGGCCCGGTGAAGTTCGGCACCACGCTCATCGCCTTCATCGAGGATCCGGACGGCTACAAGATCGAGCTGATCCAGCGGAAGTAGGGCCGAGCGCGATGATTTGAGGCCGATCCGGCCGAAAAGTCTGAATCACGCGACCCCAGATTCTATCCGTCCAGGCGGACATTGGCCGCCTGGGCGACCTCGCGCCACTTCGCGATCTCGCTGCGCACGAAGGCCCCGAATTCCTCCGGCGTACCGGGATCGGCGATGGCGCCCATGCTGAGGATCCGGTCCTGCATGGCGCGATCGTTCAGGATGGCCTGCACATCCGTCGAGATCTTCCGGATGATGTCGGGCGGCGTCGCGGCAGGAGCCACGAGCCCTGTCCAGCCGGCCGCTTCGTAGCCGGGCGACACGGTTTCCGCGATCGTCGGCAGGTCCGGCAGCTGGGGCAGGCGGCGCGGCTGCGCCACCGCGATGGCCCGGGCACGGCCACCCTGGATCTGGGGCAGCGCGCTCGCCACGCTGTCCATCATCAGGGGGACATTGCCGGCGACGAGATCCGAGATGCCCGGTCCTGAGCCGCGGTAGTGGACGATGTTGAATCGCAGGCCGGTGCGGAGCTGCAGCAGCTCGATGGCAAGGTGCTGGCTCGTCGCCGGGCCCGCCGACGCGATGTTGATCTCCCCGGGCCTTGCGCGGGCCAGGGCCGCGACGTCCTGGATCGTCTGAGCCGGGAAGCTCGGATGCGCGATCATCAGCAGCGGCACCATGGTGATGTTGCTGATGAAGGCGAAGTCGCGCTCGGCATCATAGGGCAGCCGCTGAAGCACGGAGGGGTTCACGCTCAGCGTGCCCGACGTGCCCGCGGTCAGCGTGTAGCCGTCAGGGGCGGCGCGCGCGCCCGCCTCCAGCCCCGGCGCCCCGGCGCCGCCGCCACGGTTGTCCACCACGACGCGTTGCGGCCAGCGCTGCGACAGCTGGTCGGCCACGAGCCGCGTGAAGATGTCGGCGGCCTGACCGGGCGGGAAGGGGACGATGATCCGGACCGGGCGCTCCGGCCATCCGGACTGCGCCTTCGCCGCAAGCGGCAACAGGGCAGGGGCGGCCAGCAGGGCGCGGCGCGTGATCGTCATGGCTTCCTCCGTCCGGCGGCTCTTGCCGCTTCGTGTCGTGCGGTTAGCTTGGCGCCATGGGAACCGGAAGCGCAAGGCCATGAACTCTCTCGATATCGCGGTCCTGGCCGGCGATGGCATCGGGCCGGAGGTGATGGAGGCCGCGATCGCGGTCCTGCAGAAAGTGGATGCGCGGCATGCGCTGGGCCTCGGCTTCACGCAGCTCCGCGCCGGCGCCTTCGCCTATCGGGACACCGGCACCGACCTCTCTGACGAGGTCTTCGAGCGCGCGCGAAAAGCCGATGCGATCCTGCTCGGTGCCATGGGCTGGCCCGGCATCCGCCACGCCGACGGGACCGAGCTGGCGCCGCAGATCACCCTGCGTCAGCGACTGGACCTCTTCGGCGGGGTGCGGCCCATCCGTGCCATTCCGGGCGTGCCCTCGCCGCTGGCCGATCCGCGTGCGGCGAAGATCGATTTCGTGATCCTGCGGGAGAGCACCGAGGGTCTGTTCTTCTCCAAGGACAAGGGCCTCGTCAAGCCTGATATGGCCGAGGAGACGCTGCGGATGACGCGCGGCACCTCCCTGCGCCTCGCGCGGATGTCCTTCGAGCTGGCCGGCCAGCGTGCTGCGCGGCTCGGCCGACCCGGGCGCGTGACGCTGGTGGACAAGGCCAATGTCTTCCGCGCCTTCGCCTGGCTGCGGCAGATCTTCGGAGAGGTCGCCGCGGAGTATCCGGATGTGCGGCACGACGCCACCTATGTGGACGCCATGGCGCTCGACATGATCCGGCGCCCCTGGGATTTCGACCTGCTGCCCACGGAGAACATGTTCGGCGACATCCTCTCGGACCTCGCGGCCGGGCTGATCGGAGGCATGGGCTTCGCGCCTTCGGCCGATCTCGGCGAGGCTCATGCCGTGTTCCAGCCGAGCCATGGTACGGCACCGGACATTGCCGGGCAGGGCAAGGCCAATCCGACCGCGACGATCCTCTCCGCCGCCATGATGCTCGATTGGCTGGCGATGCGCGGCGCCGGCTCCCGCCTCACGGAAGCGGCCGAGGAAATCCGTCAGGCCGTGGACGCGGCGTTCCAGGGCGGGCTGCGCACGGCGGATGTCGGCGGCGTGGCGGGCACGGCGGAGGCGACGCGCGCAGTGCTGGAAGCACTTCCCTGATCCCTCGGGATCAACGCGCTTCCGTGACGCCCTGGACGATCAGCGCGGCGATGGCGCGGGCAAGGCAATCGTTCAGCCGGTCCATCGCCGCCGCGATCTCGCGGCGCGGCGTGCGCTCCAGGTCCAGCGCGCCCGTCTCCACCCAGTGCTGCATCAGGTCGTAGCGCCGGAACACGGGCGCGCCCGCTGCCGCCGCGATCAGCCTGAGCTTTTCGCGATAGGGCTCGATATTGGTGTTGGCCCGGAGGAAACGGGAGAATTGCTGATCGATGATGATCGTATCGGCGCCCCAACCCCGGATCCGCTCCAGCCCGGCGATCATCGCGTCGGTCATCTCGTCGGGATCCATCCCGCGCACGGCCTCGACCGTCCCGGCCTGCCAGAGGACGAGCGCCGGCTCCTGGCCGGATGGAGCGTCGCGCAGCAAGGCGAGATGGTCGTTGACGTTGATCCCGCGTCCACCCCGGACCGCGACCTCTACCGCCCGGCCGGGATAGCGCGCCGCCAGCAGAGCCTGCAGCCGTGTCGGCCAGGCCGCCTCCGGCGTCGAGGCGCCGCTGCCGGTGACCGAGCCCGAGCCGAGCACCAGGATGCGCAGCGTTCCCCTCTGCAGGGCGCGGGACGTGGTGAAAAGCGGGCGTGGCAAGGTCAGGAAGTCGGCTGGAACGTCGCAGGCCGGCACCGCCCCGGCCGGAAAGACCGGAAGAAGGAGCGCAGCCAGGAACCAGAGAATGGCCCGCAGGGCGGCCTTGTGTGACATCTCCGCCACGTTAGCGAGCCGCCGCATGGGTGGGCAAGGCGGCTCGAGGCGGCGGCCCCTCCTTCTGCCAGTCCGCAAGGAAGGCCACGAGCGCGAGAATGCCGATGGAGAGGATATTGACGGCGATCTGCATGAGCCAGCCGTCGTCGGCCTCCAGCATCAGCCGCGCCATGAAGGAGAGCAGGATGCCGAAGCAGAAGACCGGCAGGCTGTTCCGGCCCATGGCCAGCAACGGCCGGGTCCATCGCCCCCGCAGGGCGGATGCATCTCGGGGGATGTATTGGGCGATGAGATAGGTGATGGCCAGGACGGAGGCGAGGCGCCAGGGGTGCAGCGCGGTCTTGTCCACCGTTGCCAGGAAGGCGGGGATCGCTTCCGGCAGCCGTTCCCCGAGCGACGGGACCCATTCGACGGCGATCATGGCGAAAAGTCCCGACCCCAGCACGAGGAGTGCGGCTGCGGTGAGCCAGCCGCTTCGTTGCGGCATCGGCGGCGCCGGAGCGCCGCGCACCGACTGGCCCATAAGAAAGCCGATGAAGAAGAGCAACTGCCAGGCGAGAGGATTGAAGAACCAGCCGCCTCCCTGCCAGCGCGGAAGGTTGAAATCCGTCAGCCGCACACCGATCCAGAGCGCGATGGACAGTCCGAGCAGCAGCCAGGGATGCTTCCGCAGCGCCAGGCCCGGCAGCAGCAGCGCCAGCAGCACGATGTAGAGCGGCAGGATGTCGAGAAAGGCGGGCTGAAAGCGGAGGAGCAGCGCCTCCAGGAGAGTGCGGTAGGGCTGCTCGGCAAAGGGATCGAGCGCGAGCTCGTCCAGATAGGCTCCCCGGTCCAGCGTCGCGGCCGAGTAGCCGACCTGGGCGGTGAACACCACCATCAGGAAGATATGGGCAACATAGAGTTTGCCGATGCGCTGGATGAGGCTGGCGGCCGCGCTGGGCCATCCGAGGCGGTCGGCACGGCCGGCATAGGCGAAGGCCCCGGCATAGCCGGCCAGCAGCACGAAGGCCTCGGTCGCATCGCAGAGGGCGAAGTTCTTCAGCGTGACCGCGCCGAGCCAGTTCCCGGGCGTGTGGTTGATCACGATCATCCACAGCGCGATGCCTCGGCAGATGTCGGCCCGTGGATCGCGGAATACGGATCTGGTGCGCGTGGCGTCCGTTGTCATTCGGGGCTAAGCTAACATGATGCGTGTCTGGCTGGGCCTTCTGATGTTGCTGGCGTCCGTGGCGCCTGGCTCCGCTTCGACAGGCGGCTGCCCCCGCGTCTCCGTCAACCTGCCGCCGCTGCCCGGGTTGCGCGCCGAGATCGCGTCCCGCAGCTCGGTGACCATCGTGGCGCTGGGCTCCTCCTCCACGGAGGGAGCCGGAGCGTCGACGCCGGTCGCGGCCTATCCGGCCCGGCTCGAGGCGCTGCTGCGGGCGGCGCTGCCTGGGCATGACATCAGCGTGATCAATGCTGGGCGATCCGGCGAGACCACGGCCGAGATGCTGGCGCGGCTCGATCGTGATGTCCTCGTCCGCCGCCCCGACCTGGTGATCTGGCAGGCCGGCGCCAACGAGGTGCTGAAGGGAGCGGCCCCCTCGGTCTTCGCCGCTCAGATGCAGGACGGGCTCGCCCGCCTGCGCGAGGCCGGCGTCGCCGTGGTGCTGATGGACAATCAGCGCGCGCCGCGCATCCTCCAGGCGCCGGGCAGTGCGCGTTTCCCGGAGGTCCTGCGCAGTCTCGCCCGCGAGCGGCGGGTGGCGCTCTTTTCGCGGGGGCGGCTGATGTCCGCCTGGGCGGAGGCCGGGTTGCCGGCCGCCGAGGTCCTGTCGCCGGACGGCCTGCACCACAACGACCGGGGCTATGCCTGCCTCGCCGAGGCACTTGCGGGCGCGCTGCTCGAGGCCGCCGGTGTCAGAACCGTTGTTGCCGGCCGCTAGACGCCTGACGCAACATATCAAAGTCGAGGACCGGAGAATTCCTGCATGAGCGGTTTGAAGCCCCTGGCACGCATCCATTGCCCGCCGCGCTCGGCGATGCAGTCGGGTCGGGCGAACACACATGAATGGGTGCTCGAATACGCACCGGCGGAACGTCTGCGGCTGGATCCGCTGACCGGCTGGCCCGGCTCGGGCGACACGCGCAATCAGCTCCATCTGCGCTTCCCGACGCGCGAGGCGGCGGTCGCCTATGCCGAGACCCGCGGCATTTCCTTCGAGGTGGAGGAGCCGCCGCGCGCGAAGCCCATCAAGCCCAAGGTCTATGCGGACAACTTCCGCACCAACCGAGGCGAGAACTGGACCCATTGACCCGAAATTGCGCCCTTAGCTCAGTTGGATAGAGCAGGAGCCTTCTAAGCTTCAGGCCGGTGGTTCGAATCCACCAGGGCGCGCCACACTCGCCAAATGCATGCGGTTTCAGTAAAATTAAGCATTGAAATGGAGCTTGTCGCTGATTTAGTACGGTCAACCAGACATTTTTGGGGGCTGGCCATCGCGATGCAGGACACCGCCGATACTGCCCTCCTTACCTTCGTGGTGAGCAATGCGCGGCGCATCGCCAGCAAGACCCTTTTTGCGATGGTCGATGTGGAGGTGCAGCTCGCCGGGGTGGTCTTCCTGATCCAGGGGGTGCAGGCGCGGCGGCTGCCGCAGGCCGGCACTTCGATCCATCTTCCAACCTTCAGGGACATCGACGGCGGGCCGAAGACAGCCATCATCCTGCCCGATGAGGTCCGCGAGCCGCTGACCGATGCCGTGCTGGCCTTCCTGGTCGAGGAAGGCCTGGCGCGGCCCCGATATGGCGGGGCGAATTAGGCCTTGCCCGCGTAGCTCTTTCCCATGCCCTGGGCCGGATCGACCTGCGGGCCGTAGGGCATGATCGGATAGCGCAGCCCGGCCTTGGACAGTCCCTTCAGCCCCTCGACGGCCCGGGCGAGATCGCCCGGCGGGCAGGCCATGAGCATTTCGTCATCGGCCACGCCGCCGTAGCGACGCTCGGCGTAGCAGGGCAGGGAGAGGCAGACCGTCCGATCCCGCAGCGCGCGACCCCAGCTGTCGGCGCAGGCGCTTTCGCCGGTGATCGAGAAGTCGTAGCGGCGGTAGTTCCGCCACTGCAGGCCGTTGATGAAGAGGATCATCTGGGCGGGATTGCCGTAGAAGAGGCAGACGTCCGGCGGGTCGAGCCTCGCCGAGCGCAGCGGCGAGACGACGAGACCATGATATTCCGGCGGCACCCGCGGCATCTGTGCCTGGTGCGCGGCCGAGGCCTCGATGTTCTGGAACCAGACGCCGTCCATCTTTCGACCCGAGGTATAGAGCTCTGAGGGAGCGTTCAGGCCGATGACGCCGCCGCAATTGCTGAATTCCGGAACATTGTCATGCGTGATGGCGAGTGTGAAACCGGCCATCCGGGCCTGTGTCACGAGCTGGCACGTGGAGAAGCGCCGGCCCTCCTGCGGCCGGCGCAGGCCTGGGACGGCCTCCATCTCGGTGCGGTCGCGGAACAGCTTCATGCCGAAGGGCAGCGTCCGCAGCCGAAGCAGGTCGGACAGGTTGTTGGCCAGTTCCGCAATCGCGGCCGCATTGGGCGTGGGGGCCTCGCTCGAACCATCGGGCATGGCGTTATCCTCCTTGTGATTGTGTCGAGGGTCGCACAAGGATGCTGGGGTATAAAGCCGATCGGGAGGAAGCAGGCCATGCGGCTGGGAGAGGCTGAGGCAGGCGCCCGGGGCGGACGGCCGGGCCACGACTCGTCGCTGGGGCTCGGACTGGCCGATCTCGCCGGGCTTCGACAGGAGGGACGGCTCGTGGAATCCGGGATGGACGCCCGGTTCAGGCCACACCCTCCGGGCAACCTGGGCGGCTTCGCCGGTTTTGACCGGATCCGGCCGCCGGGGGCCGCCGATCTGCGGGCGCAGGCTCGGGAGAAGTGCGAATCGGCTCTCGGCCATATGCCCAATACGGCAGCCGAGTGACAAAAATCCGTTGCCATGGCCTAATGCTTGCTCTGCATGGATGATCTGGCCACTCACTCCCCGCCCTATGACCTGTTGCGACCAGAGCGACAGACGAGCCCACTCGTCTTCGCCTCGCCGCATTCGGGCCGCGACTATCCCGACGACTTCCTGGCCTCGACCCGGCTGGACGCGGTCGGCATCCGGCGGAGCGAGGATGCCTTCGTGGACGAACTCTTCGCCGCGGCCCCCTCCCTGGGAGCTCCGCTTCTGGCCGCGCGCTTCCCGCGCGCCTGGTGCGACGCCAACCGCGAGCCCTGGGAGCTGGACCCGGGCATGTTCGACACGCCGCTGCCGAGCTGGGTGAACAGCGCAAGCCCGCGTGTGGGCGCCGGCCTCGGGACGATCGCGCGGGTCGTGGCGACCGGCGAGACGATCTACCGTCACCGCCTCTCCTTCTGGGAGGCCGAGCGCCGGGTCCGTTCCTGCTGGGAACCCTATCATGCAGCCCTCACATCCCTAATCGCCGAGACCCGGGACCGCTTCGGCCTGTGCCTGCTGATCGATTGCCACTCCATGCCGGCGCACCCGGCACAGGCGCTGGACCCGCCGGATTTCGTCCTGGGCGATGTCCACGGCACGACCTGCGCGCCGAGGGTCACGCGGGTGCTGGAGGCGGGACTGCAGGGGCTCGGCTACCGCGTGCGGCGCAACGACCCCTATGCCGGTGGCTACATCACCCGGCACTACGGGCGCCCCCGGGAGGGCATTCACGTCATCCAGATGGAGATTGCGCGGCCGCTCTACATGGACGAGCAGCATATCCGGCGGAGCGCGAACTTCCCCAAGCTCCAGGCCGATCTTTCAGGCCTGGTGGAAAGCCTCGCGGCGGAGGACTGGAAGCTCCTGACCGCGAGGTAGCGCGTCAGTAGCTGCGGATCAGCCCGATCAGCCGACCCTGGACCTGAACCCGGTCCGGCCCGAAGATTCGAATCTCGTGGTTCCGGTTGGCCGGCTCGAGCGCCACGGAATTCCCGCGCCGCCGTAGGCGCTTCAGGGTGACCTCATTCTCGTCCACCAGGGCCACGACGATGTCGCCATTCTCGGCGGAGTCGCCGCGCCGGATGACCACGGTGTCGCCATCCAGAATGCCCGCCTCGATCATGGAATCGCCGGCGACTTCCAGGGCATAATGCTCGCCGCTTCCCAGCATGCTGACGGGCACGTCGACGCCCTGCCCCTGATCGCGCAGGGCCTCGATCGGGATGCCCGCGGCGATGCGCCCGAAGAGCGGCAGGGTGATGGCGTTGGGTTTGTCCTGCTTGGGCGGTCGGCCGAAATTCCCCTGCACGACGTTCGGCGCGACCTCCTCGGCGGCGTCCATGCGCGGAGGCACCGCGCTGCCGGGCAGCCGCATGACCTCCAGCGCGCGGGCGCGGTGCGCGCGACGCCGCAGGAAGCCGCGTTCCTCCAAGGCCGTGATAAGACGATGGATGCCGGATTTCGACTTCAGGTCGAGGGCCGCCTTCATCTCGTCGAAGGAAGGGGAGAAGCCCGTCTCCTCGAGATGCCGATTGATGAACATGAGCAATTCATGCTGCTTCCGCGTAAGCATCGGATCTGAACCTCTCCCAAAGGGGGGAACCCCGGGTTCCCCTTGGGCCGGCGTGAACAAACCGGCAACTAGAAATTCGTTCTAGGAAGGTTCTCCCGAATCGGTCAATCGGAAAATGGCGCCAGGCCAATGTTTTGTCGGCCGTCAGCCCTTCCGGGGGCGGCCGGTGCTGGCGCGCGGTGGCGGCAACGCACAGATTGGGTGTCATGACCTCGAACACGACCCTGCTGGTGATCGGGCTGGGTTTCAGCGGCACCGCGATCGCTTCGCTCGCGGCCCGCGCCGGCATCCGCGTGATGGGAACGGCCCGCGACCCTGTCGCGGCGTCGGCGCCCGCCGGCGTTCAGTTGATCGGCTTCGCGGATCCGGAACCCTATGCGCTCGCGACGCACCTCGTCGTCACCGCGCCTCCCGGCCCGGCGGGCGACCCTGTCTGGGCCGTTCACGAACAGGCTCTCCGCACGGCACCGCTGCGTTGGGTCGGCTATCTTTCGACCACAGGGGTCTATGGAGATCGCGGGGGCGGCTGGGTGGATGAGGGCACTCCTCCGGCAGCGACTCAGGCCCGAAGCCAGCGGCGGCTGGCGGCGGAGCGCCAATGGGCAGCGCTCGAGGCCGGCACGGCCGTCGACCTGCTCCGCACCGCCGGCATCTATGGTCCAGGTCGTAGCGCCATCGACGACCTGCGGGCCGGGACAGCGCGCCGGGTCATCCGCCCGGGCCACGCCTTCGGCCGCATCCATCGGGATGACATTGCGCGCGCTGTGCTGGCGGCGCTGGCGAATGCGCCCCGGACTGGCCTCCGAATCCTTCACCTGGCCGATGATGCGCCCGCAGAACCGGCCGAGGTCACGGCGGAGGCTGCACGCCTCCTCGGCATGGAGCCCCCGCCCGGCCTCTCCTTCGCCGAGGCCTGGGCCGGCATGAGCGAGATGGGCCGGAGCTTCTGGGCGGAGAATCGTCGAGTCTCCAGTGCCGGGACGAAGGTCGCCCTGGGGTTGGAATGGGCTTATCCCAGCTATCGGGAAGGCCTACGCGCCATCCTCGCCGAGCAGCGCGCCCAGGGTACGCCCGAGTAGCGCGAGATTTTCCGGCGTCGAGAGGCGGTGATCGCCATCCTTGATGAGCGTGACCTCGACATCCCGTCCAGTGACGCGCTCCGCGATGCGCAGGCTGTGCCGCCAGGGCACGTCCGGATCCTCCTGGCCGTGCAGCAGCCGGACCGGCATCTCCAACGCGATCGGGCCGCCGAGGATCAGATGCCGACGACCGTCCTCGATGAGCGCGCGTGTGATGGGATAGTCGCCGCCGTAGGCGCTGGGCCGCATCCAGGATCCCTCCCGCTGGATCTGGTCGCGGACGGAGGCCGGAAACTCCTCCCACATCAGTTCCTCCGTGAAGTCTGGGGCGGCGGCGATGCCGATCAGCCCGGCCACCCGTTCGGCATGGCGCAGCGCCAGCAGCAGCGCGATCCAGCCGCCCATGGAGGAGCCGACCAGGATCTGCGGACCCTGGGTCAATTCTTCGAGCGCGGATGCCGCATCGGCGGTCCAGCGGCCGATCGTCCCCTCCTCGAAGCGCCCGCCGGAGGCACCGTGCCCGCTGTAGTCGAAGCGCAGGTAGGCTCGCCCCCGGGCGGCGCACCATTCCGCGAGATAGGCCGCCTTGCTGCCCGTCATGTCGCTGTGGAAGCCGCCGAGGAAGACGACGCCCGGCCCCTTCCCATCCAGCGCGCGATAAGCGAGAGGCGTGTCGCCGAGGGTGCCCATGCGTTCCTGCATGACGGTCGGATGGCACGCATGGTTGCCGTCGTCCATGCCCGGGATTAGCAACGCGTCACATGTCACGCCCCGCTGCCATCCTGCAGGTCCTGCCCGCGCTGGACTCCGGTGGAGTCGAGCGCGGGACGCTGGAAATCGCCGAAGCGATCCAGGGCGCCGGGTATCGGGCGATCGTCGCATCGGCCGGCGGCCGGCTGGTGCCGGAACTGGAGGCGCTGGGCGCCAGGCACGTGACGCTCCCGCTCGCCACCAAGTCCCCCTTTGGCATTTGGCGCAACGCGGCCCGTCTGGCGGAGCTCGCCGCCGAGGAGCAGGTCCGCATCATCCATGCGCGCTCCCGGGCTCCGGCCTGGTCCGCCCTGCTGGCGGCGCGGCGGAGCGGGGCGCATTTCGTCACCACCTATCACGGCACCTATGGCGAGGGCTGGCCCGGAAAGCGGCTCTACAATTCGGTGATGGCTCGGGGCGAGCGGGTCATCGCCATCAGCCAGCATATCGCGGACCACATCCGGCGAACGCATGCCGACAGCGGATCGATCCGGGTGATCCCCCGCGGCGTGGATCTGCGCCGCTTCGACCCGGGGCGGGTGGACCCGTCACGCGTGAGCGCGCTGCGGGCTGCGTGGTCCCTGTCCGAGGACGCTGCGGTCGTCTTGCTGCCGGCGCGGATGACCCGCTGGAAGGGGCATGGCGTCCTCATCCGCGCGCTGGATCGCCTCCCTGGGGTGATCGCCGTGCTGGCGGGGGATCTGGTGGGCCGGGAGCGCTACGTGGATGAGCTTCGCGCCCTCGCCGAAGGTCTGGGCGTCGCCGATCGCCTGCGCTTCGCGGGCCATGTCTCGGACATGCCGGCGGCCATGCTTGCGGCGGACCTCGTGGTCCATGCCAGCACGGAGCCGGAAGCCTTCGGGCGGACTGTCACGGAGGCCCAGGCCCTCGCACGGCCCGTCATCGCGTCCGATCTGGGTGGGCCCCGCGAAACCGTCGTGGATGGGGTCACCGGCTGGCTCACCCCTCCGGGCGATGCGGACGCGCTGGCGGCCACCATCACCCGCGTCCTGGCCATGCCTGCCGAAAGCCTGGCGGCGATCGGCGAGGCCGCCCGTCGGGACGTTCCCACGCTCGAGGCCATGCAGGACGCGACCTTGGCCGTCTATCGGGAATTGCTGTGACCAAGCGCATCCTCGTCATCAAGCTCGCCGCGCTTGGGGACTTCGTGCAGGCCTTCGGCCCCTTCGCCGCGATCCGGAGGCATCACCCGGATGCCGAGATCACGCTTCTGACCACGCGGCTCTTCTCGGCGCTTGCCGGCGAAAGCCCCTGGTTCGATCGGGTCTGGTCGGATGGAAGGCCCAGCTGGTGGAACCTAGGCGCCGTGGCGCGCCTCGCTCAACGGCTGAGGGCCGCGGATTTCGATCGGGTCTACGACCTGCAGACCTCCAGGAGATCCTCGCGATATCGGATGTTCGTCGGCCACCGCGCCGAGTGGTCCGGCATCGCGCGGGGCGCCTCGCACCCGGATGCGAACCCGCGCCGTGATCACCTCCACACCGTGGACCGGCAACGCGGGCAACTCGCCGCCGCGGGGATCGCTGAATTTCCCAGGCCGGACCTCGACTGGCTGGACGCGGATGTGTCCGCTCTCGGCCTGCCGCCGCGTTTCGCGCTGCTGCTTCCCGGCGCATCGGCCGGGCGGCCGGGGAAGCGCTGGCCCGCCGCGCGATTCGGGGCCTTGGCGGCGCGGCTCGGCATGCCGTCGGTGATCTGCGGCATTGCGACCGAGGCCCCGTTGGCCAGGGAGATCGAGCTCCTGGCGCCTCAGGCCATCGACCTCACCGGCCGCACCGACCTGCGGCAGCTGGCGGCCGTGGCCCGCCGGGCCAGCCTGGCGATCGGCAATGACAGCGGCCCCACCCATCTGGCGGCGGCGATGGGATGCCCGACGGTCGTGCTGTTCGGATCGGACAGCGACCCTGCCCTCTGCGCGCCGCGCGGGCAGACGGTGACGATCCTGCGCCATCAGCCGATCTCCGGGCTGTCCGTGGACGAGGTGCTTCAGGCCGCCGGTGGCTGATCGGCCCATTCCGGCCGCAGCACATGGCCGCCGCCCGGGCCGTCGCGCCGGATGAAGCCACCGGCCGCGGCCAGCAGCGCGTCGAGCGAGCCGTAGCCCGCGAAGTCGCTGCCGCGCAGGGTCTGTCCGGTCCGGTTCCGCACCATCTGTCCGAGATGCGGGACGTGCACCGGATCCTGCGCTTCCATCATGATGTCTCTGACAACGCCGAGCAGATCTGCGGTGCCTTGCGGGCCGAAGGCCTCCCCCGGCTCCGGCGAGGCCTGCCAGCCGAGCCAGCCCGCGAGCAGATCCAGCCCGATCACCTCATCGGCGGCCGAACGGACGATGCGCCCGACCTCCGGATGCGCCACCAGCCGCGTGCGCCGGTCGGCCGCGCGCAGCCGCAGCAGCAGCGGCACGAAATCGGAATCGGTGGAGAGGAGGATGAACTCGTCAAAATGCGCGGGCGACAGCATGGCTTCCATGGCGTCCAACGCGATACGGACGTCGGCCGCGTTCTTCAGCCGCGTGAGCTTGGGACAGTCGATCACCTCGAAGCCGGCCGCCATGAAGGCCCAGCGGAATTCCGAATACCGGAAGCGGGAGCCATCCTCGTCGTCCAGGGTGCCGGCGGGGTTCATGTAGCATCGCCGAAGCAGGGCTCGGCGCGGGCGATCCCCCAGCAGCCGCTCCAGCCAGGTTTCCGGCTGCTGGGCAAAGCGCAGTGCGATCTCGCTGCCGGCGCCATCCCGCAGGCCCGAGACCAGGTTGTCGAAGTCGAGGAAGATGGCGCTACGCAATTCGGGCATTGGGGACATGCTTGATTTTGCAGCCTTGGGGCCTTCGGGGCAATGCGCCGGGCCTTGACCGGGCATGGCGCTCTCCCCATGGTCCGCCGTTCGCTTCCACGCCAGACACAGCAAGAGAAATTTAGATGCCCGCGATTACCCTTCCCGACGGTTCCATCCGCCAGTTCGACGGCGCGGTGACCGGCACGGACGTGGCCGCGGCGATCGGGCCCGGTCTGGCCAAGGCGGCGCTCGCCATGGAGGTGGATGGTAAGCTCGTCGACCTCTCCGAACCCATCGCGTCGGATGCCTCGCTGCGCTTCATCACGCGCCGCGATCCCGAGGCGCTGGACCTCATCCGGCATGATGCAGCGCATGTGCTGGCCGAAGCCGTGCAGGAGCTGTTTCCGGGAACCCAGGTCACCATCGGGCCGTCCATCGAAAACGGCTTCTACTACGATTTTTCCCGGAATGAGCCCTTCTCGCCGGAGGACTTCGCCGCCATCGAGGCGAAGATGCGCGAGATCATCGGCCGTGGCGCGCGCTTCCAGCGCAGCGTGGTGAGCCGGGAGGCGGCGATCGAGCTCTTCACGAAGAAGGGGGAGCGCTTCAAGGTCGAGCTCATCCGCGATCTGCCCGAGAGCGAGACCATCAGCCTCTACAGCCAGGGCGACTGGATCGACCTCTGCCGCGGGCCGCACATGCGCAGCACGGCGGACATCGGCACCGCCTTCAAGCTGACCAAGGTCGCTGGCGCCTATTGGCGCGGCAAGCCGGAGAACCCGGTGCTGTCGCGCATCTACGGCACCGCCTGGCGCGACCAGAAGGAGCTCGACGCCTATCTCCACATGCTGGAGGAGATGGAGAAGCGCGACCATCGCCGTATCGGCAAGGAAATGAACCTGTTCCATTTCCAGGAAGAGGCGATGGGCAGCGTCTTCTGGCATCCAAAGGGCTGGAAGCTCTATCGGACCGTCGAGGACTACATGCGCCGCCGCCTGGATGCGGCCGACTACCAGGAGGTAAAGACCCCGCAGCTCGTCGACCGGCGGCTCTGGGAGGCCTCGGGTCATTGGGAAAAATTCCGCCATGCCATGTTCCAGGCGAAGGTCGAGGACAAGGACGAGGCGGATCGCATCTACGCGCTCAAGCCGATGAACTGCCCCTGCCATGTGCAGATCTTCAACCAGGGCATCCGCAGCTATCGCGAGCTGCCGCTGCGCATGGCCGAGTTCGGCGCCTGCCACCGCTTCGAGCCCTCAGGCTCGCTGCATGGCATCATGCGCGTCCGGGCCTTCACCCAGGATGACGCGCATATCTTCTGCGAGGAGCACCAGATCGCTCAGGAGACCGTGCGCTTCGTGGCGCTCCTCTCCGGCATCTATCGGGACCTTGGCTTCAGCGAGTTCCGCGTGAAGTTCAGCGATCGCCCGGAGGTGCGTGCCGGCGACGACGCCACCTGGGACCGTGCCGAAGGCGCCTTGAAGGAAGCCTGCGCCATCGCCGGCGTCGAGTACGAGCTGAACCCGGGCGAGGGGGCCTTCTATGGCCCCAAGCTGGAATTCGTGCTGCGTGACGCGATCGGCCGCGACTGGCAATGTGGCACGCTCCAGGTCGACTTCGTGATGCCGGAGCGGCTGGACGCGATTTACGCGGCCGAAGATGGGACCCGCAAGCGGCCCGTCATGTTGCACCGCGCCATCCTCGGGAGCTTCGAGCGCTTCCTGGGCATGCTGATCGAGCAGTATGCCGGCCGCTTCCCGCTCTGGCTGGCGCCGGTGCAGGTGGTGGTTGCGACCATCGTCTCCGACGCCGACGGCTACGCCCGCAAGGTGAAGGCCGCGCTGGACAAGGCGGGGCTTCGTGTCGAGCTCGATCTGCGGAACGAGAAGATCAACCGCAAGGTTGTCGACCATATCGAGCAGCGTGTTCCGGTTCTGGCGGTCCTTGGCCGGCGGGAGGCGGAACTCGGTCAGGTCGTTTTGCGCCGCCTGCCGGGGCGGGAGCAGGAAGTGTTTTCGCTCGCGGACGCGGTTGCCCATCTGGCAAAGGAGGCAACCCCTCCCGATATGGGTGACCTGCCCGTTGATGCTGTTGCAGCGTGACGCGCCACGTTCCATAACGCGCGCTTGATTTGCCGTAACTGAGACAGGAGACGACCATAGCACGAGGCCCTATGCCCCCGACGCCCCCCTCACGTGAGGGGCCCCGCGTGAACGAGGAGATCCGTGTTCCGCAGGTGCGCCTGATTGACGAGGCGGGCGAGATGCTTGGCGTGATGAGTATTCGTGATGCGCTCTACAAGGCGTACCAGTCGGGTCTCGACCTGCTTGAGATCAGCCCGAACGCGGTGCCGCCTGTCTGCAAGATCACCGACTACGGCAAGTTCAAGTACGAGCAGCAGAAGAAGGCCAACGAGGCCCGGAAGAAGCAGAAGGTCGTCGAAATCAAGGAAATCAAGGTTCGCCCGAACATTGATGACCATGACTACGACGTGAAGATGAAGCAGGCCAAGAGCTTCATCGGCGAGGGCGACAAGGTGAAGGTCACCCTCCGCTTCCGCGGTCGCGAGATGGCGCACCAGGAGCTCGGCGTGAAGCTTCTGGAGCGGATCAGGGCCGAGCTGGTCGAGCTGGTGAAGGTCGAGTCCATGCCGCGGCTCGAGAACCGGCAGATGATCATGGTGCTGGCGCCCAAATAACGCCGAGGGCGTTACTTGGGAGTCTTTGTGTTCCATCGAACGCCGGGCGCCGCCTCCGGCGACTTGGCTTCGCCGGGTCACTCGGGTGTCAGGCTGGAAAGCGGAGCGGACGGCGCCGGCCGCTTTGCGGCGGGATCCTGGCGGCGCAGCTTGGTCCTGCCCGACGCCACCCCTCTGTTGACTTTTTGTGGCGTGGCGCGTAGGCGCTGTCTGCCGGGATCGTCCGGCATGGGTCCCGCATCAGGCGGGATCCCCGTCGCTCCGCGAGATTCGCGCAGCGGCGCGATTTTGTTTGGAGCGGATTTCGCGTGTTCGAGGCGTTGGGCAACAGGCTTCAGGGGGTGTTCGATCGGCTGCGCGGCCGCGGCGCGCTGTCCGAGGCCGACGTCTCCGATGCGCTGCGCGAGGTGCGCGTGGCCCTGCTCGAGGCCGACGTCGCGCTGCCCGTCGTCCGCGACATCATCGCCAAGGTCCGCGAGGGCGCCGTCGGGCAGGAGGTCATCCGCTCGATCCAGCCGGGACAGCAGGTCGTCAAGATCGTCCATGACGCGCTGGTCGAGGCGCTGGGCGGCGGTGACCAGGGGCCGCGTGGGCTGGACCTGAACGCGCCCTCGCCGGTGCCGATCCTGATGGTCGGCCTGCAGGGCTCGGGCAAGACCACGACCTCCGGCAAGATCGCCCTGCGCCTGCGCACGCGCGAGCGGAAGAAGGTGCTGCTGGCGAGCCTGGACGTGCACCGCCCGGCCGCGCAGCTCCAGCTGGCGCAACTGGCTGAGCGGGCCGAGGTGGTGAGCCTCTCGATCATCGCGGGGCAGTCGCCGCTGCAGATCGCCGAGCGCGCCATGGATCTGGGCCGGCGCGAGCTCTACGACATCGTCATCCTCGACACCGCCGGCCGCCTCGCGATCGACGATGCGTTGATGGACGAGGTCGCCGCGGTCAAGGCGGCGGTGAGGCCGCACGAGACGCTGCTGGTCGTCGACGCCATGACCGGCCAGGACTCGGTGAACACGGCGCGCGCCTTCAACGAGCGCGTCGGCGTCACCGGCATCGTGATGACGCGCGTGGACGGCGATGCCCGCGGCGGTGCCGCGCTTTCCATGAGGGCGGTGACCGGCGCGCCGATCAAGCTGCTCGGCGCGGGCGAGAAGCTGGACGCGCTCGAGGATTTCCACCCCGACCGCATCGCCAACCGCATCCTGGGCATGGGCGACATCGTCTCCCTCGTGGAGCGCGCGGCCGAGACCATCGATCAGGCCGAGGCGGAAAAGCTCGCGGCGCGCATGCAGAAGGGGCAGTTCAGCCTCGAGGATTATGCGAGCCAGCTGAAGCAGATCGGCAAGATGGGCAATCTGTCTGGCATCATGGGCATGCTGCCCGGCGCCCAGAAGATCAAGCAGCAGCTCGGTGACGCCAATCTGGATCAGTCGATCCTGAAGCGTCAGGCGGCCATCATCGGCAGCATGACCCTCGGCGAGCGCCGCAAGCCCGAGATCATCAAGGCGTCGCGCAAGAAGCGCATCGCCAGCGGCTCCGGATCCTCCGTGCAGGAGGTGAACAAGCTGCTCAAGCAGTTCGAGGACATGCGCGACATGATGAAGCGCATGAACAAGATGGGCCAGAAGGGGCTGATGCGTGGCGGGCTCGCCGCGCTCCTCCCCCAAGGCCGCAGGCCGTTCTGATGGACCGGCCGAACCCCTTTTTCAGTTCCAACTAAGGAGTTGCCCGATGGGCCTTAAGATCCGCCTTGCCCGCGCCGGCGCCAAGAAGCGCCCCTACTACCACATCGTGGTGGCCGACAGCCGCTCGCCGCGCGACGGCCGCTTCATCGAGAAGCTGGGCAGCTACAACCCGATGCTGCCGGCCGAGCACGAGGATCGCATCCGCCTGCAGGACGAGAAGATCAAGGAGTGGCTCGGCAAGGGCGCGCTCGCGACCGACCGCGTGGCCAAGTTCCTGGGCAAGGCCGGCATCATCGAGATGCCCGTGTTCCCCGAGCAGCCGAAGCAGTCCGCGCCGAAGAAGAAGGCGCAGGAACGCGCCGCGGCTGCCGCGCGCTGATCTGAAGGCATCGGGCTGAAGGCAGATGGCGGACGCGAAGGTCCTGTTGGGCGAGATCGGGAGGCCGCACGGCGTGCGGGGCCTGGTGCGCGTCCGCAGCTTCACCGCCGAGCCGGAAGACCTGACCGCCTATGGCCCGCTGACGGATGAGAGCGGCACGCGGCGCTTCGCGCTGGAGCTGCTTTCGGCCGATCTCGCGCGGATCGACGGCGTCGCGGATCGGGACGCCGCCGCGCGGCTGACCGGCACGCGGCTCTACGTCTCCCGCGATGCGCTGCCGCCGACCGAGGATCCGGACGAGTTTTACCTGTCCGATCTCGAAGGGCTGTCCGCCTTCACCGAGGCGGGTGCGCCGCTGGGTCGCGTCCGCGCGGTCGAGGATCACGGGGCAGGGGCCTTCCTCGTCCTGGAGGGGCCGCCCGAGCGGCTGGTTCCCTTCACGCGCGCGGCCGTTCCGGCGGTGGATCTCGGGGCGGGGCGGATCACCGTGGTGCCGCCGGCGGAGGTCGTCGTGGATGAGCAGGAGGGGGCGGCATGAGCTGGTCGGCCACCATCCTGACGCTCTTCCCGGAGATGTTCCCCGGTTCATTGGGGGTCTCCCTGGCGGGACGCGCGCTGCGCGAGGGCATCTGGTGCTGCGAGGCGCGCGACATCCGGGCGCATGCGCTGGACCGGCATCGCACGGTGGACGACACGCCCTTCGGCGGGGGGGCCGGGATGGTGATGCGTCCGGACGTGGTGGACACGGCCATCTCGGCGGCCATGCCGGACGGGGATGCTCGTCCGCTGATCTATCTGACGCCGCGTGGCCGGTTGCTGGACCAGAAGCTGGTGCAGGAACTTGCTGCAGGACCAGGCGTGGTGCTGCTCTGCGGGCGCTACGAGGGTGTCGATCAGCGCGTGATCGAGGCTCGCGGCATGATCGAGGTCTCGATCGGCGACTACGTGCTCTCCGGTGGCGAGTTGGCGGCCCTGACGCTGCTCGATGCCTGCGTCCGGCTCCTGCCGGGTGTGATGGGCGCGGCCGAGAGCGCCGTTGAGGAAAGCCACAGCGCTGGTCTTCTGGAATACGCGCAATACACCCGGCCCGCCGAATGGCAGGGCCGCGCCGTGCCGCAGGTGCTGCTCTCCGGCCACCATGCCGAGGTGGCCCGCTGGCGGCGGCAGGAATCCGAAGCCGTGACGCGCGAGCGCCGGCCTGATCTCTGGACCCGAATGCAGGTTGCAGGCGGCGGCGCCGCAGCCTAAATCCCTATCTCGAAAGGACTAATCCCATGAACCTGCTGCAGCAATTCGACGCCGACCAGAAGGCCCGCCTCATCGCCACGCGCCCCGTGCCTGAGTTCGCGCCCGGCGACACCGTCCGTGTCATGGTCAAGGTGGTCGAGGGCGAGCGCGTCCGCACCCAGGCCTATGAAGGCGTCGTGATCGCGCGGTCCAACCGCGGCCTGCACAGCAACTTTACGGTGCGCAAGCTCTCCTACGGCGAGGGCGTGGAGCGCGTCTTCCCGCTGCATTCCCCGGCGATCGCGGATATCTCCGTGGTCCGTCGCGGCAAGGTGCGTCGCGCCAAGCTGTACTACCTGCGGGGACGCACGGGTAAGTCGGCCCGCATCGCCGAGAAGCTGGGCCTGCGGACGCAGGCACCGGCCGCTGCCAAGGAAGCCGAGGAGGCCTGAGGCCCTCTCGCAGGCCGCGCCGCAAGGCGCGGCCTTTTTTGATCGATACCCGGTTTGGGGGAAATGCAAATGAGCGCCGAAAAGCCGCGCACCCTGTTCGATAAGATCTGGGCGCATCACGTCGTCGACACGCTGCCGGATGGCACCGCGCTTCTCTACATCGACCGCCACCTCGTCCATGAGGTGACGAGCCCGCAGGCCTTTGAGGGCCTCCGCGTCGCCGGCCGCCCCGTGCATCGTCCCGACGCGACGATGGCCGTCATCGATCACAACATCGCGACCGACGAGACGCGCTACACCGGGATCCTCGATCCGGAGAGCCGGCTGCAGGTCGAGACGCTCGAGCACAACGTCGTCGAATTCGGCGTGCCCTTCATCCCACTGCTCGATGCGCGTCAGGGCATCGTCCACGTGATCGGGCCGGAGCAGGGGCTTTCGCTGCCGGGCATGACGCTCGTCTGCGGCGACAGCCACACCTCCACGCATGGCGCCATGGGCGCGCTGGCCTTCGGCATCGGCACGAGCGAGGTAGAGCATGTGCTCGCCACGCAGACGCTGCTGCAGAAGCCCGCGAAGAACATGCGCATCGTGGTTGATGGCAAGCTGCCGCTCGGTTGCACCGCCAAGGACATCGTGCTGGCCATCATCGGCAAGATCGGCACGGCCGGCGGCACCGGCCACGTGATCGAATTCGCCGGCGAGGCCATCCGCGCGCTCGACATGGCCGGCCGCATGACGGTCTGCAACATGAGCATCGAGGCCGGAGCGCGCGCCGGCATGGTGGCGCCCGACCAAACGACCTTCGACTACGTGAAGGGCCGCCCCTTTGCGCCGAAGGGCGAGGCCTTCGATCGCGCCGTGGCCTGGTGGTCCACGCTGCCGAGCGATCCTGGCGCGCATTTCGACAAGGAGGTCTCCCTCCGCGCGGAGGACATCGTGCCCATGGTGACCTGGGGCACGAGCCCGGAGGATGTGGCGCCGATCACGGCGTCGGTGCCCGATCCGGCGCAGGCCGCGGACGAGACTCGCCGCGCCCAGCTCCAGCGCATGGTCGAGTATATGGGCCTGGTGCCGGGCCAGAAGCTGACCGAGCTCAAGGTGGACGTCGTCTTCATCGGCAGCTGCACCAACAGTCGCATCGAGGACATGCGGGCGGCCGCGGCCATCGCCAAGGGCCGCCACGTGGCCGAGGGCGTGCGGGCCATGGTCGTGCCCGGCTCGGGCCTCGTGAAGCTGCAGGCGGAGGAGGAGGGACTCGATCGCGTCTTCCTCGATGCCGGATTCGAATGGCGCGAGGCGGGCTGCTCGATGTGTCTCGGCATGAACCCCGACAAGCTGACGCCGGGCCAGCGTTCCGCCAGCACATCCAACCGCAACTTCGAGGGCCGCCAGGGGCCGGGCGGCCGCACGCACCTGCTCTCGCCCGCCATGGCCGCCGCGGCCGCGCTGGCGGGCCACCTGGCCGATGTCCGCGACTGGCAACCCGTAGGGAGCGCCTGATCCATGAAGCCCTTCACGACCCTGACCGGCGTCGCCGCACCCTTGCCGGCGGCGAATATCGACACCGACAAGATCATTCCCGCGCGCTTCCTCAAGACCATCGCGCGCACGGGTCTCGGCAAGTACCTCTTCGCCAATATGCGCTTCAACGAGGATGGCTCGGAGAAGCCGGACTTCGTGCTGAACCAGCCCGCCTATCGCAACTCCGAGATCCTCATCGCCTATGAGAATTTCGGCTGCGGCAGCTCGCGCGAGCACGCGCCCTGGGCGCTGCTGGATTTCGGCATCCGTTGTGTTATCGCGCCGGACTTCGCCGACATCTTCCACAACAACAGCTTCAAGAACGGCATCCTGCCCATCCGGCTGCCGCGCGAGATCTGCGAGAAGCTGATGGACGACGCCAAGCTGGGCGGCAATGCGCGCCTCACGGTGGATCTGGAGCGCTTGGTGGTGGTGCGGCCGAACGGCGAGGAGATCCCTTTTGAGATCGATCCCTTCCGCCGACACTGCCTGCTGAACGGCCTCGACGATATCGGCCAGACGTTGCAGCACAAGCCTGCCATCGACAGCTTCGAGGCACGCCAGCGTGCCGCGCAGCCCTGGCTCTACGCCTGAAAGATATCTGATGTCTGCGAACAAGAAGCTGCTCGTCCTGCCGGGTGACGGCATCGGCCCCGAGGTCATGGCCGAGGTACGGCGTGTGATCGATTGGATGGAGCGTCGCCGGCGAGCGAGCTTCGAGATCGTGGAAGGTCTCGTGGGCGGCGCCGCGCTCGACGCGGAGGGCACTCCGTGCCCCGACAAGACGGTCGCTGCGGCCCGGGAAGCCGATGCCGTGCTGTTCGGCAGCGTGGGCGGGCCGAAGTGGGATACGCTGCCCTTCGACCGCCGCCCTGAACTCGGTATCCTGCGCCTGCGCAAGGATCTCGGCCTCTTCGCGAATCTGCGGCCGGCGATCGTGTTCGACCCGCTGGCGGATGCCTCCTCGCTGAAGGCCGACGTCGTGCGCGGCCTCGACATCATCATCGTGCGCGAGAGCACGGGCGGCATCTATTTCGGCGAGCCGCGCGGCGTGCACACCGACGCCAACGGCAAGCGCGTCGGCGTCGATACCGAGGTCTATTCGGAGGACGAGATCGCGCGGGTGGCGCGTGTCGCCTTCGATCTCGCCCGCAAGCGCCGGAACAAGGTGACGAGCACCGAGAAGGCCAACGTCATGCAGAGCGGCCGCCTCTGGCGTGCCGTAGTCAGCGAGATCCACAAGGCTGAATTCAGCGACGTCGAGCTCGAGCATATGTATGCCGACAACGCTGCCATGCAGCTCTGCTCGCGCCCGAAGCAGTTCGACGTGATCCTGGCGTCCAACCTCTTCGGCGACGTGCTGAGCGATCTGGCGGCGGCGCTGACGGGCTCCCTGGGCATGCTGCCCTCGGCCACGCTGGGCGCCGTCGGGGCCGACGGGAAGCGCTATGCGCTCTATGAGCCGATTCATGGGTCGGCTCCGGACATCGCGGGCCGCGGCATCGCGAATCCCTGTGCGCAAATCCTGTCCTTCGCGATGCTGCTGCGCTGGTCCTTCGGTATGGAGGAGGATGCACGGCTGATCGAGCGTGCGGTCGAGCAGGTCCTGGCTGGCGGGATGCGTACGGCGGACATCATGCAGCCCGGCATGGCGCGCATCAGCACGGCGGTGATGGGCGAAAGTGTCGTGCGGGAACTCGACAAGCTCGGGGCCTGAATTTCGTTCTGCAATAAAGCCGGGCCAGGGGGTTGCGCCCCACGAATTGGAGGGGTATCTCCCCGGCCCACGGCAGGCGCCCGTAGCTCAATGGATAGAGCACCAGACTACGGATCTGGGGGTTGGGAGTTCGAATCTTCCCGGGCGCGCCATTTTCTCACATCGCTGCCTTCACTGGCCGAACGCACCAAGCGAAGACGGCTTGGCGGTCTTCGGTCTTGAACCCGGCGCAGGCCGCTTGACGCCGTATCCCGCGCTATTCCGGTTCGATCCCTGCCGCGCGGATTGCGTTGGTCCACTTCACCGTCTCGCTCCGGACGAAAGCCGCGGCTTCCTCGGGCGAGGAAGGCGTCACCGCCATGCCCAGCGTGTCGCCGAGCCGCTGACGCAGCTCGGCATTCGCCGCGGCATGCCGGACGGCGGCGTTGAGGCGCGCGATGGCCGGCGCGGGCGTCGCCGCCGGCACCACCATCACGAACCAGGCGAAGAGCTCGTAGTCCGGCAGGTTCGCGGCCTCGGCCACCGTCGGCACGTTCGGGAGCTGCGGCGAGCGTGTCTTCGTGGTGGCTGCCAGGACACGGAGCTGGCCGTTCTGCGTCGAAGGCAGGATCACCGCCTGGTCGGCCACGAAGACGTCCACGCGCCCAGCGACCAGGTCCTGCACCGCCAGCGGCGAGGAGCGGTAGGGCACGTGCAGCATCTTTACGCCGGCCATGGAGGCGAGCATCTCGGTCGCGACGCGCTGCGAGGCCGAGGTGGAGGCATAGGAAATGGCCTCGGGCCGGACGCGCGCGGCGGCCAGCAGGTCGTTCAGCGTGCGGTACGGGCTGTTCTGCGGCACGGCGACGAGCAGCGGCACCGAGGCCAGCAGCGAGACCGCGGCGAAGTCCTTTTCCATGTCGAAGGGGACGCGGCGGAACAGGGCGTTGGCCGCCGCATTGGTGGAATTGGTGCCGAAGAGCACGGTCAGCCCGTCCGGCGCCGCGCGCGCCACGGATTCCGCGCCGATGAGGCCCGAGGCTCCCGCGCGGTTCTCAACCACCACGGGCTGGCCCAGGGTCTCGCGCATGCGCTCGGCGAAGAGGCGGGCGACGATGTCGGTGGCGCTGCCGGCGGCGAAGGGGACGATGCCGCGCACGGGCGCATTCGGCCAGTCCTGCGCGAGGGCGGGCCATGCGAGGCCCGAGGTGGCGGCGGCCAAGAGCGCGCGACGATGCATGAGGTTTCCTCCGATTTCCCTTCGGCAATAAGCGGGCCTGGAGCGGCCGGCAAGGTCAGGACGGGGTCAGGCAACCGCGTGGCGCAGCGCCTCATGGGCAGCTGTGCTGGCCCTGGCGAGGCGGAGCAGCGCCGGCAGTTCCCAGGGCCGCCGCGCGAGCGACAGGAGCACCCGCAGCGGCGCCGGCGAGCCGTCCGGCTTGAGGCCGACCGCGGCGGCACGGGGCAGGACGTCATCCGGACCGTCGGCGACCCCCCGCAGCGCCGCGAAAGGGATGCCCCGCGCCAGGGCGAAGCGCGCGGCGACGCCGCTCTCCATGTCCACGGCCACCGCCCGGGTCGCGCGATGCAGGGCGCGCTTGGCCTCCACCGAGGCGAGCAACGTGTCGCTCGCCGCCAGGATCGCCGAAGCGGCCGAGGTCTGACGGATCAGTGCCGCCCGCCAGTTGGGATCGACGGGAAGGCTCTCGGAGAGCGAGCGCAGCGCCGTCGCGACGAAGATGTCGCCCGTGGCTGCATTTGGCGCCAGCCCGCCGGCGATGCCGAAGGAGAGCACGCCGGTCACGTCGCCCGGCAGCGCTTCCAGCAACGCGGCCAGCCGGATCGGATCGCCGCCCGAGATCACCACGCGCGTGCCTTTCGGCAGCAGCGCCGCCTCGCTTTTCAGCCCGACGGCAACGACGGCACCATCCGGGACCAGCTCGTCAGCCATCGAGCGGCGGCGCCAAGTCCTTCCAGGGGGCAGCGCGCTCGTAGCCTTGCGCCGCGCGCAACAGCAGCGCCTCGGTGAAGGACGGGCTCGCCAGTTGCAGCGAGAGGGGCAGACCGCCAGAGGACAGTCCGGCCATGACCGTTACCGCCGGATGGCCCGTCACGTTGAAGGGCGTACGCGCCTGGCGGGGATAGGTGCGCTCCACCGCCTCCGTGTCGTCGATGCGGCAGGCCGGATCCATGCTGCTGGCGGTGAGCAGCAGGTCCACCTTGTCGAAGGCGGCCTCGACGGCCGCGATCAGCTTGGTCCGGTCGCGTGCGGCATGCATCAGGTCCACGGCCGGGATGAAGAGGCCGGGGAGCAGGCGCCGCCGCGTGACGCCAGCATAATAGTTGGGGCGGGTCTTCAGCCATTCCTCATGCACCACCGCCGCCTCGGACTGGAGGATGGTGCGGTTCACCGCAGCGAACTCGCCGAGCGGCGGCAAGGTGATGATGCGGATCGTGGCGCCCTCGGCCTCCATCAGGGCAGCGGCAGCCTCCAGCGCGGCCGCGACTTCGGCGTCGGCCGGCGTGTCGGTCTCGTGGAAGTGGCGGACGAAGCCGATGCGCAGCCCCTTCAGGCCCTTCCCAAGGTCGCGCGTGTAGTCCTCATGCCCACCGGACATGACGTTCAGCATCAGCGCCGAATCATCGACCGTCCGGGTCAGCGGCCCGACATGGTCGAGCGAGAAGGCGAGGGGGAAGACGCCCTCGCGGGAGACCAACCCGTAGGTCGGCTTCAGCCCCACGAGACCGCAATGCGAGGCCGGGTGCCGCACGCTGCCGCCCGTGTCGGTGCCGAGGGCGGCCGGCATCATCCGCGCCGCCACCGCCGCGCCCGATCCGGAGGAGGAGCCACCCGGGTGGTGCGCCGGGTTCCAGGGGTTGCGCGCGGGCGGGAAGGGCAGGTCGAAGGCCGGCCCGCCGATCGCGAATTCATGCGTGGAGAGCTTTCCGGGGAAGACCGCGCCGGCGGCGCGCAGCAGCGCCACCACCGCGGCGTCGCGATCCGCCATGTGGTCCAGGCGCTGGCGGGAGTGGCAGGTCGTCGGATGACCGGCGAGGTCGATGATGTCCTTGATGCCGACGGGGATGCCGTGCAGCGCCGAGCGTGGCCCGCTGCGGATGATCTCGGCCTCGGCCGCCTGGGCACCGGCGCGGGCCTCCTCCTCGGTGAGGCGGATGAAGGCGTTGAGCTTCGGGTCCAGCGCGGCGATGCGCGTCAGGCAGTCCTCCAGCAGTTCCACCGGCGAGAGCCTTTTGCTGGCGATCTGCGCGCTGGCCTCGGCGAGGCTGAGCTGGTGCGGCGCGCTCATCGGCAGGGCGCCAGGTGGCCGGGCGTCGGCTCCAGCGTGGGGTCGCTGGTGCGGGGGAGGGCGGCGCGCTGCCGGGCGACAGTGGCCAGGGCCTGGCGGACGTCGTCTGGAAACTCGCGCGCGGTCTCTTCCAGGCCGGCGGCGCGGATCAGGGCCGCCAGGGTCGCGTCATCCATCGGGATTCTCTCGTGCTTGGAGGCCGCAGCTTGGCCCAAGCCATCCCGCACGAAAAGCAGGGGGCGGATGAGGGCATCCGCCCCCTGAAGTTGGGAGGCCGCCTGGCCCGGAGACCTTCGGCGGCGATCCTGAGAGAGTTGGGAGGGGTCAGGGGGACAACTCCCGGAGCGAAGGATCGCCGCCGTCCGCTTAACACTGCGTTAGCGCCGCCGGAGAATTCACCCGAGGTTCCGCCCGGCCCGGCTTTTCGCTATCCACTTCGGACCATTGGGGGATGATGCATGCTGCCGCTGCAGGGAATGAAGATCGTGGAGCTCGGCCATTACATCGCCGCTCCCTTCTGCACGCGGCTGCTGGCCGATCTCGGCGCTGAGGTCATCAAGGTCGAGCCGCCCAGCGGTGATCCCTTCCGCGGCTGGGGCGCGCAGAAGGACGGGCATTCCGTTTGGTTCAGCGTGCATGGACGCAACAAGCTCTCCGTCACGCTCGACCTGAAGAGCGAGGAAGGAAAGCGCCGCGTGAAGGCCCTCTGCGCCCGCGCCGACGCCATGGTGGAGAATTTTCGCCCCGGCTACCTGGAGCGGATCGGCCTCGGCCCCGCCGTGCTGCAGGTGGAGAATCCCGGCCTCGTGATCGCGCGCATCAGCGGCTACGGCCAGGACGGCCCCTACCGCGACAAGCCGGCCTTCGGCGCGATCGGCGAGGCCATGGGCGGGCTGCGCCACCTCACCGCGAACCCCGGCGTGACCGATCATCCGCCGCCGCGCTGCGGCGTCTCCATCAGCGACGACCTGGCCGGCATGTATGCCGCGCTGGCGCTGGTGTCCTCCTGCTGGGGCCGCGATCGGGGGACGGGTCGGGGCCGGGTCCTGGATCTCGACCTGGTGAGCAGCGTCTTCAGCCTCACTGAGGGCATGCTGCCGGAGCACGGGCTCTTCGGCTGGGTGCGCCAGCCCGCCGGCGCCGCCATCCCGACGGCTGCGCCCACCAACACCTATCTCTGCGCCGATGGGAAGTGGCTCTGCATCGCCGGCAATTCCGACCTGATCTTTCGCCGCCTTATGGAGATGATCGGCCGCCCGGAACTTGCCGCCGATCCGCGCATGGCGACCAATGGCGGCCGCTGCGCCCATGCCGGCGAACTCGACGCCGCCATTGGCGAGTGGACGAAGACGCTGCCGGCGGTCGCCGCCGAGGCCGCGCTCGACGCGGCCGAAGTGCCATGCTCGCGCCTCTACGACATCGCCGACTGCACCAATGACCCGCATTTCCGCGCCCGCGAGATGGTGATGGAGGTGCAGGACCCGCTGCTTGGCCCGGTCCTGCACCCCGCGCCGCCCTTCCGGCTGGATGGCGTGGCACCCGCGGACATGGTCCGCTGGACGGGACGCGCCGCCGGCGCCGACAATGACCATGTGTTTCACGAATTGTTGGGGGAAGCCCGATGAAGGTCACGCTCTCCGAGGTCAGCCCGCGCGACGGGCTGCAGCCGATCACAGGCTTCGTCCCCACCGAGACGAAGATCGCCCTGGTCCGCGCCCTGCACGAAGCGGGTGTCACGCGCATGGAGGTCGGCAGCTTCGTCAGCCCCCGTGCCATCCCGCAACTCGCCGATACCGGTGAAGTGCTGAAAGTCGCAAAGCAGCTCGAGGGGCTGGAATGCACCGTGCTGGTGCCCAACCGCCGCGGCTTCGAGGCGGCGGTGGCGGCGGGCGCCGACCGGCTCGGGCTCTTCATGTCGCTGACCGAAGGGCACAACAAGGCCAACCTCAACCGCACGCGGATGGAGAGCTTCACCGACCTTTCCGCCATCGTGCGCGACACGCCGAAGGGCACGAAGATCCGGTTCAACCTTTCCTGCACCTTCCATTGCCCCTTCGAGGGCGTGGTCCCCGAGGCCGAGGCGCTGGAATGGGTGGAGCGCGTCCAGGCGCTGGACTCGGAGATGGAGGTCGCGCTCTGCGACACCACGGGCAATGCGGCGCCGGACCAGGTGGGCCGGTTGATGCGCCACTCCATCGAGCATTGGGGCCCGCGCTTCGCTTTCCATGGGCACGACACCTACGGCATGGGCCTCGCCAACATGGCGGCGGCCTGGGAGGCCGGCTGCCGGGTCTTCGACGCGGGCTCGGGCGGCATCGGCGGCTGCCCCTACGCGCCGGGCGCCACGGGCAACACGGCCATGGAGGACGCGGTCTGGATGTTCGGCCGCATGGGTGTCGAGACCGGCATGAACTGGCAGCGGCTGATCGCGGCGGCCGATATGGCGGCGGCCATTCCGGGCGCGTTGCCCGGTGGCCGCGTCCGCGGCGTGCCGGCGGCGCGCTCCGCAGCATAGGGATGCGCAATTCGGGGCTTGGCGACCCAGCCCCGATCCCCTAGACACCCCCGCAAGGTGGCACCCCTGGAGGCCGCCCGTTTCCGTTTGTGCGGAAGCAAACACACCCGAATAGGAGCGAGTGGCATGGTCCAAACCATCCGGATCGAAGCTGCGGCGCGCGGGCGTGCCGGTAAGGGGGCGGCGCGCGCGACCCGGCGAGAGGGGCTTGTCCCCGGCGTTGTCTATGGGGCGAAGCAGGAGGCCACTCTGGTCGCCTTCGATCCCCGCGACATCATGAAGGAATTGCACAAGGGCGGCTGGCAGTCGCACCTCTATGAGGTGGCGGTCAAGGACGGCCCGACCGAGCGTGCCCTGATGCGCGACATCCAGTTCGATCCCGTGACGGATCGTCCGCTGCACATCGATTTCCAGCGCCTGGCCGCCGGCGCGCGCATCCGCGTGAAGGTGGCGGTGGCCTTCCTCAACGAGGAGACCTCCCCCGGCATCAAGGCTGGCGGCGTGCTGAACGTCGTCCGCCGCGAGGTCGAGGTGCTGGCCGATCCCGATGCGGTGCCGGAGAAGTTCGAGATCGATCTGGCCGAGGCCAAGATCGGCGACAGCCTGCGCTGGTCCGCGATCAAGGACACGGCCGGGACGAAGCCCGTGATCGCGGGCCGCGACTTCGTGGTGGCCACGCTGGCCGCGCCGACCGTGGTGGAGGATGCCCCCGTGGCCGCCCCCGCCGCCGCGCCCGAGGCCGCCAAGCAGAAGAACCCGGCCGGAGCGGCCTCGACTTCTGCCAAGGGCCCTGCGAAGAAGAAGTAAGGTTGGGCCATGCTGCTCTGGGTGGGGCTCGGCAATCCCGGGCCGGAACACGCGAAGCAGCGGCACAATATCGGCTTCATGGCGCTCGACGCCATCGCACGCCGCCACGGGTTCTCCCCGTGGCGGTCCAAGTACAAGGGCGATGTCGCCGAGGGATCCCTCGGCGGGGACAAGATCCTGCTCCTCAAGCCCATGACCTACATGAACGCCAGCGGCGATTCCGTGCGGGCCGCCGCCGGCTTCCACAAGATTCCCGCCGCCGACATCTGGGCCTGGCACGACGAGCTCGACCTCGCGCCCGGAAAGGTCCGGGTGAAGAAGGGCGGCGGCACCGCCGGCCATAACGGGCTGCGCGACATGCAGCGCGCGCTCGGCACGGCGGATTTCGGACGCATCCGTCTTGGCATCGGCCATCCCGGCCACAAGGACCGCGTGACTGGCCATGTGCTGGGCAACTTCGCCAAGGTGGACACCTGGGTGGAGCCGCTGCTCGATGCGCTGGCCGACGCCGCGCCCCTGCTGGCCCAGGGGAAGTCCGAGGATTTCATGACGCGGGTGGCGCTGCTCACCCAGGAGAAGATCTGATGGAGCCCATGGTGGTGGAGGAGTTCTTCGGCGGCCCCGGCCCCGAGGACCTGCTGAACGCGGCGGCCGCCATCGCCCAGGCGCTGCGGCAATTCGCCGCCGTCGAGGCCCAGGCCGCCGGTGGCCTGCGCGCCTGCCTGCCCAGCGCGACCGATCCCGGCCCGATCAGCGACATCCGCCGCGCCAAGTCGGTGGCCCAGGCCGCCGCCGAGGCCGCGAGCCGCGGCGCCCTGCTGCTGGAGGCGGCCGACATCCTGGCCCCCGGCGGCACCGTCGCCGAGCTCGCCGCGGCGCTGGCCACCGCCACCAAGCGCGCCGGCCTGCCGCCTACGATCCTGGTGCCGCAGCTCCGCGCCGCCGCCCTCTCCCTGCCGACGGACGACGCCTCCGCGCGCATCGCCGCCGCCATCCGCGTGCAGGAACTGGCTGCCGCGCTCAACGCCTGATCGGACGGAACAATGGGTTTCAACTGCGGCATCGTCGGACTGCCCAATGTCGGCAAGTCCACGCTCTTCAACGCTCTGACCCAGACGGTCGCGGCGCAGGCGGCGAACTATCCCTTCTGCACCATCGAGCCCAATGTGGGCCGTGTGGCGGTGCCCGACCCGCGGCTCCAGCAGCTCGCCACCATCGGCAAGAGCCAGAAGATCGTCCCCACCAGCCTGGAATTCGTGGATATCGCGGGCCTGGTGCGCGGCGCCTCGAAGGGCGAGGGGTTGGGCAACCAGTTCCTCGGCAATATCCGCGAGGTAGACGCCATCGTGCATGTCCTGCGCTGCTTCGAGGATGGCGACGTCACCCATGTGGACGGCGCCGTGGACCCGATCCGCGACGCCGAGACCGTCGAGACCGAGCTCATGCTGGCCGACCTCGACAGCCTGGAGAAGCGCGTCATCGCGCTGCAGAAGAAGGCGCGCGGCGGCGACAAGGAATCCGCCGCCCAGCTTGCGCTGATCGAGCCGATCCTCGCCGCGCTCCAGGCCGGCCGCGCGGCGCGCACGGCGGTGCCGAAGGGTGAGGAAGCCGCCGCGAGCAAGCTCGGCCTGATGACCACCAAGCCCGTGCTCTATGTCTGCAATGTGGATGAGGGCTCGGCTGCGACCGGCAATGCACACAGCGCGCGCGTGCTGGAATTCGCCAAGGCCGAGGGCGCCCGTGCCGTGATCGTCAGCGCGGCGATCGAGTCCGAGATCGCCCAGATGGCCGAATCCGACCGCGGCGAGTTCCTGGAGACGCTGGGCCTGGAGGACAGCGGCCTCGATCGCGTGATCCGCGCCGGATACGACCTGCTCGGCCTCATCACCTACTTCACCGTGGGCCCCAAGGAGACGCGGGCCTGGACGATCACCCGGGGCATGACGGCGCCCCAGGCGGCCGGCGTCATCCACGGCGATTTCGAGCGCGGCTTCATCGCGGCCGAGACCATCGGCTACGACGACTACATCGCCTACAAGGGCGAGCAGGGCGCCAAGGAAGCCGGCAAGATGCGCGTCGAGGGAAAGACCTATCTGGTGCGCGACGGCGACGTGATGCTCTTCCGCTTCAACGTCTGAGGCTCCGATGGAAGCGCTGCTGGATTGGCTCTATGCGGCGCTGGAACGGGATCCGACGGCGGTTGTCCTCCCCGTCGCCTGCATCTGCGGCCTGCTGATCGGCACCGAGCGCGAGCTGCGAGGCCATCACGGGCAGCTTCGCGTCTGTGTGCTGGTCTGCATCGCGGCGGCGGCCTTTTCGGACCTCGTCGTGACCCGGGCCGAGAGCACCAACTGGGCCAACGGTTTCGGCTCGATCGCCCAGGGTGTGGGCTTCCTCGGCGCCGGGCTCATCATGAAGGACGGATCCACGGTCCGCGGCGTCTCCACGGCCGCGACCCTGTGGTGCGTGGCGGCCGCAGGCGCGGCGGCAGGGGCGCGTGAAATCCTCTCCGCCATGGTCGTGACGCTGATCGTGGTGGGCGTGAACATCGTGCTCCGGCCGATCAGCATCTGGGCGCAACGCCAGCGACAGGGGCCGGAATCCGACGTCGAGTAGCGCCGCTACTCCAGGATCGCCGCCGCCGTCGCGGTCACCGGGACCTTGAGGTAGCGCACGCCGTTGCTCTCCGCCGGCGGGAAGCGTCCGGCGCGGACATTCACCTGGATCGAGGGCAGCAGCAGCGTCGGCGCGGCCAGCGTCGCATCCCGCGTCGTGCGGAAGGCGACGAACTCCTCCTCCGTCTTGCCGTCCTTCACATGCGGGTTGTGCGCGCGCTGCTCGGCGACGGTGCTCTGCCAGGCGAACTCGTCGCGGCCGGGCGCCTTGTAGTCGTGGCACATCCAGAGGCGGGTCTCGGGCGGCAGGGCCAGCAGGCGATGGATGGAGCGGAACAGCGTGCGCGCGTCGCCGCCTGGAAAGTCGCAGCGGGCCGTGCCGTAGTCGTGCATGAAGAGCGTGTCGCCGACGAAGACATCGCCCGTCGCCGCATTGCCGACGCGCACGTGATAGCCGATGCAGGCGGGCGTATGGCCGGGCAGGTGCATCACCTCGACCTCGAGGCCGCCGATGCGGAACTGCGTGCCGTCCTCGAAGAGCAGGTCGAAATCGCCGCCGTCGGGCGCGATCCCCTCCAGGTTGAAGACGGGCCGGAAGATGCGCTGCACCTCCGTGATGCGCGCGCCGATGCCGATGGGCGCGCCGGTGCGCGCCTTGATGAAGGGCGCGGCGGAGAGGTGGTCCGCATGCGCATGCGTCTCGAGGATATGGGTGACGCGCCAGCCGCCGGCCCTGGCCGCCACCAGAATCGACTCGGCCGAGCGCGTGTCGGCCGTGCCGGCCCTGTGGTCCCAGTCGAGCACCGGGTCGATGATGGCGGCCTCCCGCGTGGCGGGATCGCCCAGCAGGTAGCTCACCGTGTTGGTCGGCAGGTCGAAGAAGGCCTGGATATGCGGACCCATGCTCTGCTCTCCCCGGGAATCCGGTGCGATCCTAGCGGTTTCCGGCTGCTTCCCCATCAGAAATCGCTGACGCGGCCCTTCCGCTCCCAGTCGTTGTAGCGGGTAGGCTCTGGGCCGGTGGGGCCGCCATCCTCGCTGGCGGGCGAGGAATAAGGGCGCTTGGGCCGGTCGAGCTTCGTCAACGGCGGCGAGGGTCGCGGCGTTGCTGCGGGGGCAGGCGGGAAGGCGGGGGGCTTTTCATCCTCGGTCATGCCCCCGATCTGGGGTGAAAGGAGCGATTTCGGAAGATGTTCAGGACCTTCATTCTGCTGGCGGGGCTGACGGCGGTCTTCATGGCCATCGGCTATATGCTGGGCGGCAGCGGCGGCGCCGTGATCGCGCTGCTCATCGCCGGCGGCATGAACCTCTTCGCTTGGTGGGGCAGCGACGGCGTCGTGCTGCGCATGCACAACGCCCAGCCCGTGACGCCGGCCGAGGCGCCGCAGCTCTACCGGATGGTGGAGGGGCTGGCCGCGCGCGCGGGCCTGCCGATGCCGGCCCTCTATGTCATCCACGAGGACCAGCCCAACGCCTTCGCCACGGGCCGCAGCCCGGAGCATGGGGCCGTCGCAGTCAACACCGGCCTGCTCGACCTGATGGATGAGCACGAGGTGGCGGGCGTGATCGCGCATGAGTTGGCCCATATCAAGCATCGCGATACGCTGATCATGGCGGTCACGGCCACCCTGGCCGGCGCCATCGGCTTCCTCACCCAGTTCGGTGGGATGATGGCGCATGGGCGCGGCGATCAGCGCAACGGCAGCCCATTCGGCGTGATCGGCCTGATCATGCTCATGATCCTCGGTCCGCTCGCCGCGGCGCTGGTGCAGATGGCGATCAGCCGAACCAGGGAATACGAGGCCGATGCCGAGGGCGCCCGCATCTGCGGCGACCCGACCTGGCTCGCCAGCGGCCTCGCCAAGCTGGAGCAGGGCAAGATCGGCCGGGTGAACCAGACGGCCGAGGCCAACCCGGCCAGCGCGCATATGTTCATCATCAACCCGCTCTCTGGCTTCCGGCTGGACAGCCTCTTTTCGACCCACCCGCCGACGGAGGAGCGCATCGCCCGCCTCCTGGCGATGACCGGTTCCCCGATGGCCCCTTCGCCCGGCCGCGGCGCCTCGCCCTGGGCTGGTCCCGGCAAGCGCAACCCTTGGGCATGACATCAGGCGATTGCCGCCCGGCGAGGCAGCGGCGCCCCTAGGCGCCAGCCCCGCCGGGGAGGGCGGGGTGTTGCATTCCCGCGACCATGCCATGCTGCCTCCCTCGAATTGGAGGAGGTCCCATGTTCCGTACCGGCTTGGCCGCGCTTCTCGGCGTCGCAACCCTGGCATTCCCGGCACTGGCGCAGACCATCCCGCCTGGCCCGCGTATCGCCATCACGGCGGTGACCCAGCCGCTGCCGACCCAGCCGCAATTCGTCCTCGTCGATCAGCGCATCCTGCGTGACGGGTTGCGCGAGCGCAGCGGCGGCCGCATCGAAGTGACGCTGGCCAGCCACGCAGAGCGCAACCTCGCGGGCAACGAGATCGTCCGCCTCGTCCGCGCCGGCCAGGCCGAGATCGGCGCCGGCACGCTCTCCACCCTCTCGGGCGATGTGCCCATCCTGGACGGCGTGGACCTCTCCGGCCTCGCGCCCGACATCGCCCTGGCCCGCCGAATCGCCGATGCGATGACGCCCGTCGCCAACCGCGACCTCGAGCGCTTCGGCGTCCGCATCCTGGCGATGTATCCCTTCCCGGCGCAGGTGCTCTTCTGCCGTGCGCCCTTCACCACGATGGCCGACCTGCGCGGCCGCCGCATCCGCACCTTCGGCAACAGCCTCGTCGACTTCTACACGGCGCTCGGCGCGCAGCCGACCTCGATCGGCTTCCCCGAGGTCTATTCGGCGCTGGAGCGCGGCGTGGTGGATTGCGCCATCACCGGCTCCGGCTCGGGTGTCGCCGCCCGCTGGCCCGAGGTCTCGACCCATATCAGCGACCTTCCGGTGAGCTGGGCCGTAGCCGCCTATATCGTGAACCTCAGCTGGTTCAACCGGCTGGAGCCGCCGGTGCGCGAGCTGATCGAGGCGACCTTCCGCCAGGTGAGCGACGCCCAGTGGGAGCTCGGCGCCGCCGCCACGCGCGACGGCATCGACTGCGCCATCGGCAACCGCGACGCCTGCCGCATCCACACCCTGGCCACGCGCCCGATGACCGAGGTGAAGGCGACCGACGCCGACAAGGCCGAGACGCGCCGCATCTTCGAGCAGGTGGTGCTGCCCGGCTTCGTGCGCCGCTGCGGCGCGCGCTGCGGCGAGATCTACAACCAGACCATCGCACCGCTCTCGGGCGTCCGGTACGGCGGCTGAGCGTGCTGCGCGCCGCCACGCAGCTCCGCCGCGGCGTCGCGGCGGTGGCGGCGTTCATGGCCTGGGTCGCGGGCTGGAACTACGTCGCCTGCGCCATCTTCATCACGGGCGACATCGTCGGCCGCAACGTCTTCGGCGTGTCCTCGGCGGCGACGGTGGAGATCACCGGCTATATGCTGGCCTGCGGCATCGCCTGGGCGCTGGCGCACACGCTGGCCTGCCGGGCGCATATCCGCGTGGACGTGCTGGTGACGCGGCTGCCCGTGGCGTGGCGGGCGCCGTTGCATCTCTTCTCGCTGATCCTGCTGGCGGTCTTCGCGGCCTTCGCCGCCTGGGCCGCCTATCAGCTCTACGACGAGAGCGCGCTCTTCGATGCGCATGACAATTCCGCGCTGCGCATCCCGATGGTGATCCCGCAGGGCATCTGGCTCGCCGGGCTGGTCGCCTTCCTGGTCATGACCCTCGTGCTGCTGCTGGAGAGCCTGTGCGCCCTGCTGGCGGGCCAGCCCGCGCATCTCGATCGGCTGCTCGGCTCGCGCAGCATCGACGATGAGGCGGAGGAGGCACTGGAGGCCGTCGCCATGGCGCGGGAGGGTGCCTCCACTTGATCGCCATCGCTTTCCTGCTGGGGTTGCTCGGCGTTGTCATCTTCGCCGCGGCCTCCGGGGCGCAGGCCCTGCCGATCGCCGAGATCCTGATGCTGATCGGCGTCTTCGTGCTGTTCTTCGGCTCGGGCGTCTACATCGCGGCCGTGCTGGGCATCCTGGCTTTCCTGACCGGCTTCCTGTTCAGCGACCGTCCCTGGTGGAATTTTGCGGGCCAGACGCTCTGGGGGCCGTCGTCGAACTTCGTGCTGGTGGCGGTGCCGCTCTTCCTGCTGATGGGCGAGATTCTTTTACGCGCGGGACTTTCCGACCGCCTGTACCGCGCACTCAACGTCTGGCTGAACCGGCTGCCGGGCGGACTGCTGCACACCAACATCGTGAGCTGCGCGGTGTTCAGCGCCATCAGCGGATCGAGCGTGGCGACGGCGGCCACCATGGGCTCGGTCGCGCTGCCCTTCTTCCAGGGCACTAAGTACAACCAGCGCTGGGTGCTGGGCTCGCTGGCGGCCGGCGGCGCGCTGGGCAATCTGATCCCGCCGGGCATCACCTTCATTATCTACGGGCTGATCACCGAAACGTCGGTGGGCGCGCTCTACATCGCGGCGCTGCTGCCCTCGGTGCTGGTGACGGGCCTCTTCCTGGCGTTGATCGCCTGGCACGGCATCCGCAACCCCATGGACAAGCCGCCGCCGCTGCCGCTGGCCATGAAGCTGCGCGCGCTGGTGGACCTGGTGCCGACGATCCTTCTGATCGTGCTCGTGCTCGGCTCCATCTATGCCGGCTGGGCCACGCCGACCGAGGCCGCGGCGCTGGGCGTCACCGGCTCCATGTTCTTCGCGGCCATCGAGCGCAAGCTGACCTTCCGCATGCTGCACGCCTCGGCCGAGGCGACGGCGCGTAACACGGCGCTGCTCGGCCTGATCATCTTCGGCGCCTATCTGCTGAACTACATCCTCACCACCATCAACGTGCCCCAGGCGCTGGCGCATCTCATCGCCGACCTGCCGCTGCCGCCCTGGGCGATCATGCTCTGCATCATCGGGCTCTATTTCGCGCTCGGCACCTTCATGGAGGGCTTCTCCATGATCATCACCACGGTGCCGGTGATCTTCCCGGTCGTGGTGGCGCTGGGCTACGATCCCATCTGGTTCGGCGTGATCGTGACCATGCTCGTCGAGATCGCGCAGATCAGCCCGCCGGATGGGACCGTGATGTACGTGCTGCAAGGCATGCGCCCCAAGGCGGGCCCGATCACCGACGTCTTCGTGGGCGTCATGCCCTTCCTCCTCGTCTATCTCGGCGCGGTGATCCTGATGCTGATCTTCCCGGAGATCGCGCTCTGGCTGCCGCGCGTGATGTCCTGATTTACTGGAACTGACTCCATGGAACAGCGCCCGGTCCGCATCGCCGTCGACATCGGCGGGACCTTCACCGATCTTCAGATCCTCGATGCCCGGCAGGGCCGCGTCGTCGCCTGGAAGACTCCCACCACGCCGGCCGATCCCTCCGAGGGCCTGCTGATCGGCGTGCGCGAGGCGGCGGAGCGCTTCGGCTTCGCGCTGGCCGATGTGGGCCTGATCCTGCATGGCACCACCATCGCGACCAACGCGGTGCTGGAGCGCAAGCTGGCGCGCGGCGTGCTGCTGACCACGGCCGGCTTTGAGGACGTGCTGGAAATCACGCGCCATTTCCGCCGCGACCTCTACGGCCTGGCGCCGGACCCGTTCCCCTGCCTGATCGAGCGTGACCTGCGCTTCGGCGTGCCGGAACGTGTGCGGGCCGACGGCAGCGTGGAGAAGCCCCTCGGCGATCTCGCGCCGGTGCTGGAGAAGCTGAAGGCCGCGAAGCCCGAAGCCATCGCCGTCGGCCTGCTGCACGCCTATGCGAATCCGGATCATGAACTGGCGCTGCGCGATGCGGTGACGGCCGCGCTGCCCGGCATCCCCGTCAGCCTCTCCTCCGAGATCAGCCCCGAGATCCGCGAGTACGAGCGCCTCTCCACGACCGTGCTGAACGCGGTGCTGATGCCGGTGGTGCAGAACTACCTCGCGCGGCTGGAGGCGCGGCTGGGCGAGGGTGGCTTCTCGCCGCGCATTTTTCTCGTGCAGTCCAATGGCGGCATGTGCAGCCTCGCGCGTGCGGCGGCGCAGCCGGCGCGGCTGCTTCTCTCCGGTCCTTCCGGCGGGGCGCTCGCCGCCGAACGCCTCTCGCGCCGGTTGAACCGTCCGAACCTCGTCGCCGTCGACATGGGCGGCACCAGCTTCGACGTGAGTGTGGTGCAGGATCATCGTATCGGTCTCGTGACCCAGGGCGAGGTGGATCGCCTGCCGGTGCGCCTGCCCATGGTGGAGATGCGGACCATCGGCGCCGGCGGCGGCTCCATCGCGGCCGTCGATGCCTCGGGCCGCCTCACCGCCGGCCCGCGCAGCGCGGGCGCGCGGCCCGGGCCGGTCTGCTACGGCCGTGGCGGCACGCTGCCGACCGTGACCGATGCCAACGCCGTGCTGGGCCGCCTCGATCCGGACTTCTTCCTCGGCGGCGCCATGGCGCTCGACATCGGTGCCGCGCGCAACGCCATGGCCGAGCATGTCGGCGCGCCGCTGGCCCTGAACGTCGAGGCCGCGGCCGAGGGCGTGCTGCGCGTGACCAACGTGCAGCTGGCCTCGGCCGTGCGCCTCTCGCTCTTCGAGAAGGGCCTCGATCCGCGCGAGTTTTCCCTCCTCTCCTTCGGCGGCGCCGGCGGCCTGCACGCGACGGATGTGGCGGACGAGCTCGGCATCGGCGAGGTCATCTTCCCGCGCGAGCCCGGCACACTCTCCGCCTACGGCATCCTCTTCTCCGAGCTGGTGCAGGACCTCGCGCGCTCGCGCCTGTTGCGTGCCGATCCGGACGCCCTGCCCGAGATCGAGGCCGCCATCGCGACGCTGAGCGACGAAGCCATCGCCCGCCTCGTCGCCGACGGCGTGCCCGAGGATCAGCGCGCCACCGAGATCTCCGCCGACCTGCGCTATCACGGCCAGGCCTTCGAGCTGCTGGTCCCCTGGCCCGAGGCGCCCGACCTGCCGGCGCTCCTCGCGCGCTTCCACGAGACGCATCGCGCCCGCTTCTCCTACGCCGCCGAGGACGAGAAGGTGGAGATCGTGACGCTCCGCATGTCGGCGATCGGCCGCCTGCCCAAGCCCGCGGAGACCTCCGGAACCTCCGCCGACAAGCCCGCGATACCAGGCTCGCGCAAGGTCTCGCAGGGCGGCGTCGCCGCGCCCTGGCCCGTCTGGCGCCGCGAGGCGCTGCATGCGCAGGACGTCATCCAGGGCCCCGCGATCGTGGAGGAAGCCTTCGCCACCCACGTCATCTCTGCCGGATGGCAGGCGAAGCTCGATCCCGAAGGCGCGCTCATCGCACGGAGGACTGCCTGATGCTCGGACCCATCGAGATCGAGGTCATCCGCAACGCGCTCAACGCCGCGGCGGCCGAGATGGACGTCACCGTCTGGCGCACCAGCCGCAGCACCATCGTGCGCGAGCTGCTGGACTACTCCACCGCCGTCTTCGACGCGCAGGGCTGGAATCTCGCGCAATCCGCGCGCATTCCCGGCCACCTCAACTCGATGAGCCACGCGCTGCGCGAGATACTCGCCAACTTCGTATCGCCGGCCGAGTGGCATGAGGGCGACGTCGTCATCACCAACGACCCCTACTGCGGCGGTCAGCACCTGCCCGACATCATTGCCTACAAGCCTGTCTTCCATGAGGGCCGGCGCATCGCCTTCGTCGGCACGCTCTGCCACCACATCGATGTGGGCGGCCTCGCAGCCGGCAGCTACGCGGCCAAGGCCACCGAGATCTTCCAGGAAGGCCTACGCATTCCGCCGCTGAAGATCCTCGACAAGGGCGTCCGCAACGACGGTGTCTGGGCGATGATCCGCCAGAACATCCGCAAGCCGGACCTGCTGCTGGGCGATCTCTCCTCGCAGCTCGCGAGTCTCGATGTCGGCGCCGCCGCGCTGCTGCGTCTGGCCCGCCGCTTCGGCTCCGGTGCCATGCTGGAAGCCGGCGACCGCATCCTCGCCATGAGCGAGGCCGGCATGCGCGCCGCCATCGCCCGCATGCCCGATGGCACCTACGAGTTCACCGATTTTCTCGACGATGACGGCATCGACATCGGCGTGCCAATCCGCCTGCACGTCGCCGTCACCATCAAGGGCGACGAGGCCTCGGTGGACCTCTCCGGCTGCGGCCCGCAGGTGGCCGGCCCGACCAATGCGACGCTCGCCAGCACCAACGCTGCCGTGATGTTCGCGCTGATGTGCTGCGCTGATTCCTCGCTGCACATGAGCGCCGGCTGCTACCGCCCCATCACCGTCATCGCGCCGGAGGGGCTGGTGGTGAACGCGCGCCATCCCGCGCCCGTTGCGCATCGAGTCGCGGTGACGCACCGGCTGCTCAATGCGATGAACGGCGCGCTGCACCAGGCGGTGCCGGACCTCATCCCCGCCGCCTATTACGGCAACAGCTACGTCACCACCTTCCAGACCGTCGCCGAGACGCGGGAGGTGCTGGTGGAGATCGAAATCGGCGGCTCCGGCGCGCATCCGAAGAAGGACGGCGTGAACGCCTATGCCAGCGGCATGCACAACAACAGCAACATCCCCATCGAGATGATCGAGGCGCAACTGCCGCTGACCATCCTCCGCTACGGCCTGCGCGAGGGCAGCGGCGGCGAGGGCAGGTACCGCGGTGGACTCGGCCTCGCGCGCGAGTGGCGCATCGACAGTCCGCGCTGCTTCTTCACCAGCAACATGGACCGCTTCGACCATCCGCCCTACGGCCTCGCCGGCGGTGGTGCTGCCGAGGTCGGCGCGCTGGTGCTGCGGCGCGACGGCGTGGAGACGCCCATCCCGCCCAAGACCGACAACCTTCCGCTGCGCCAGGGCGACGTGGTGCGGCTGGAAACCTCGGGCGGCGGCGGCTTCGGGCCCGCGGCCGATCGCGTGCCGGCTGCCAAGGCGCATGACGAGGTGATGGGCTACCTGTGAGCTTCGACCCGAAGCAGCACCGCCTCGCGCCGCAGCGCTGGTTCGAGGATTTTTTGCTCGGTGAGGCTTTTCGGCTCCCCAGCCGGACCATGACGGAGGCGATCTTCCTCGCCTTCCAGGCGGCTTCCGGCGACAACCATCCCGTCCACTACGACGTCGAGTTCTGCCGCGCCCGAGGCATGCCGCACATGCTGGCACATGGCTTTCAGGTGCTGATCCAGACGGCGGCCGGCGCGGGCCTGCTGCCCTTCCTCATGGAGGACAGCCTCAAGGGATTCCTGGAGCAGTCCAGTAAATTCCTGCATCCGGTCTTTGTCGGCGACACGCTCTACGCGACTTTGACCGTCGACGAACTGACGCCCGGCCGCACGACGGGCGTGCTCGGCCTCACCTCCACGGTGCACAATCAGGAGGGCGTCCTCGTGATGGAGGGCCGACAGCGCTACCTTCTCCGGAAGCGTCCCAGCGATTGACCCCGGCGTTCCTGCGCGACACCCTTCCATCATAAATCATGGAGGGGAGCAGGGATGGCCAAGCAGTTGCGTGTCGCAGTGCTGGGAGCGGGCACCATGGGCCATGCGCTGGCGCTGGTCTTCGCCATGGGGGGCCATCGCGTCCGTCTGACCGATTCCGACCCTGCCACGCTCGTCCGCGCGCAGGGCCTGATGGAGAAGGCGCTCGCCACTCTGGAAGAGGTCGGCGAGGCGCCCAAAGGCTGGGGCAGCGCCCAACTCGCCCAGGCCTGCACGCGCCACGCCACACTGGAGGAATGCGTCGATGGCGCGGAACTGATCGTCGAGGCCATCGTGGAGAATCCCGAGGCTAAGACGGAGCTCTACAAGCGCCTCGACACCTGTGCGCCAGCCGACGCCATCTGGGCCAGCAACACCAGCTACCTCGACGTCTTTCCGCTCATCCCGCCGACGCGGCTGAAGCGCGCGCTGATCGCGCATTGGTACACGCCGCCCTACCTGGTCGATCTCGTGGACCTGGTGCCGAACGCCGAGACCGATGAAGCCGTGCTGCAGGAGGTGAAGTCCGTCGTGGAGGCGATGGGCAAGGTGCCGATCGTGATGCGGAAATTCATCTCGGGCTATGTCGCGAACCGCATCCAGGCGGCGGTGCAGGCCGAGGTGCAGTTCCTCATCGACAACGGTTACGCCACCGCGCAGGAGATCGACGCCGCCGTCATCCATGGCATCGGCCTGCGCCTGCAGATCATCGGCGTCATGGCCAAGGCTGATTTCACGGGATTGCGCATGCTGCAGCACGCCTTCCGCAACGGCACCTACGTGCCGCCACCGCCCGGCACGAGCCCCAGCCTGGATGCGCTGGTCGCCAAGGGCGAGGCGGGCGTCTTCGACGGCAAGGGCTATTACGACTGGGGCGGCAAACCGCCCGCCGAGCTCTTCGAGGAGCGCGACCGCCGCCTTATCCACCTCAAGCAGGCGCTGCGCGGCATCGGCTTCATGGCTGGCTTCGACGTGAAGGCAAACGACGCATGATCCGCTACGAACTCAAGGGCAAGACCGCGATTGTCACGGGCGGTGCCTCGGGCATTGGCCTCGCCACCGTGCGCATGCTGGCCCGGAACGGCTGCAAGGTAGCGATCAACCATCTCGCCGACGACCCGCGCGGGCCGGAGCAGGTGGAGGTGCTGAAGGCCGAGGGCTTCGATGTGATCTCCGCCTCGGGCAATGTCGGCGATGCGGCAGATGGGCCGCGGATGATCGAGCAGGCGGTGAAGGATCTCGGCCGGCTCGACTTCCTCGTGAACAATGCCGGCACGCCCGGCACGCGCACCTCCATCAAGCCGACGGAGCTCGATCGCCTCACCGAGGAGCTGTGGGAAGCGGTCGTTCAGGTGAATCTGCTTGGCGTCTTCCGCTGCTCGAAGGCGGCCGCGCCGCATCTGAAGAAGACGGGCGGCGCGCTCGTCTCCGTCGCGTCCATCGCCGGCATCGATGCGCCCGGTTCGTCCATGGCCTATGGCGCGACCAAGGCCGGAGTGATCTCGCTGACCAAGAACCTCGCACGCGCCCTTGGCCCGGAGGCCCGGGCGAACGCCATCGCGCCCGGCGCCGTGAACTCCACCTGGATGATCGAGTGGACCAACGAGCAGCGCGCCAGCTCCATCGACCAGGCCCTCCTGAAGCGCCGCTGCGAGCCGGAGGACCTGGCCGAGGTGATGGTCTTCCTGCTCGCCGGCGCCGCCATGGTCACCGGCCAGACCATCATCGTGGATGGCGGCCTCACGCTGAACTGAAGCGGGATGACCGAAGGCACGCCGGCGCCGCAGGTGTGAATCCCGCGACTCAATCAGTCCACCGCGACGAAGGCCTCGATCTCCAGCAGGAAATCCGGCACGGGCAGTGCCGCCACCACGCTCGTCGTGCGGGCGGGCAGGTGATCGGCCGGGAAGGCCGTGGCGTAGAGCCGGTTCATCTCCGGAACATCCGTCGCGCGGACGAGCAGCACACTGGTCTTGAGGATACACGTCATGTCCGCGCCCGCATCGGCGAGAACCGCCTTGAGATTCTCGATCACCTGCGTGAACTGCGCGGCGAAATCGCCGCGCGCGATGTGGCCCTTGATATCCACCGGCCCGAGGCCGGAGACATAGAGCGTCCCGCCATGGCGCACGGCCATCGAGAAGGGCGGGAACGGTCGCCCGCCCTTCGGCGTCGCGTAGCGTGTGATCTGTGGCATGCGTGCCTCCTTGTCGCACCGAAATCCTGGCCTATCCTGCCGCTTTCGCGAAGGAGCTCGGCATGGCGCAGGTGGATACCGATCGGTTTGTGAAGGATCTCAACGAGCTCAGGAAGATCGGCGAGTTCAAGACCGGCGTGCACCGCCCGACCTTCTCGGATGTCGACATGCAGAGCCGCTACTGGCTCATGGATCGCATGAAGGAATGCGGGCTGGAGCCGACCATCGACGGCATCGGCAATGTCTTCGGCCGGCATCCCGGCCCGGGCCCGCATCTGCTCGTCGGCAGCCATATCGAGAGCCAGAACGAGGCCGGCTGGCTGGATGGTGCGCTCGGCGTGATGTCGGGCGTGGCGCTGGCCCGTTCCGGCCTGCCCGTGGATGTCGTCGCCTTCGCCGATGAGGAGGGGCACTACGGCAGCTTCATCGGCAGCCGCTCGCTCATCGGCCTGCTGGACGAGGCCGAGATCGACACGCTCACCAACCGTTACCACGGCAAGCCGCTGCGCCAGGCGCTGAAGGAGGCCGGCCTCGAGGGCAAGCCGCGCCTGCGCCTCGATCCCGCCCGCTACAAGGGCTTCTTCGAGATGCATATCGAGCAGGGGACGCAGCTCGAATCCCAGGGCCTGCGCTCGGGCGTCGTGACCGGCATCGTCGCCATCTGGCAGTTCCGCATCAACATCGAGGGCATGCAGGACCATGCCGGCGGCACCACCATGGCCGAGCGCAAGGATGCCGGCCTCACCGCCGTGCGCATGCTGGCGCGCATCGACCGCGAATTCCCCATGCTCTGCGGCCCGCGCACGGTCTGGACCTGCGGGCGCATCGCGCTCGATCCCGGCGCGCCGTCGATCATTCCGGGCAAGGCGGAAGTGCTCTTCCAGTTCCGCGACATCAGCGAGGAGGTGCTGGGCCGTCTGGAGGCCTGCCTGCGCTCCATCGTGCAGGAAATGAACCGCACCGAGCGCACCGTTTCCACCGTCGAGGTGATGAGCCGGAGCAAGCCCGCCCCCTGCGACCCCGCGATGCAGGCCGCGCTCGCCGACGCCGCGACCAAGCATGCCAACGGCCAGTGGCAGCATATGCCTAGCGGTGCAGGACACGACGCGCAGTACATGGCGCGCGTGATGCCGGCGGCGATGCTCTTCACGCCCTCGATCAACGGCATCAGCCACCATTGGGCCGAGGACACGAAGGAGGAGGATCTGGCGCTGAACATCCGCATCCTCGCCGATGCCGCGGAGGCCTTCCTTCGTGGTTGAGGTCGACACCGCGCGCTTCCTCGCCGATCTCCATGAGCTCAGGAAGATCGGCGAGTTCAAGACGGGCGTGCACCGCCCGACCTACACGCCGCAGGACATGGAAAGCCGCCGCTGGCTCATGAATCGCATGGCGGAGGTGGGGCTGGAACCGAGCATCGACGGAATCGGCAACGTGCTGGGCCGCCATCCGGGCGAGGGGCCACGCCTGCTCGTCGGCAGCCATATCGAGACGCAGAACGAGGCCGGTTGGCTGGATGGCGCGCTCGGTGTCCTCGCCGGCCTCGCGCTGGCGCGGGCGGGGCTTCCGGTGGATGTCGTGGCCTTCGCCGACGAGGAAGCGCATTTCGGCAGCTTCCTCGGCAGCCGCAGCATGATCGGCAAGGTCGACGAGGCGGAGCTCGACGCTGCGAAGCATTTCCAGACGGGCCAGCCGCTGCGGGAGGCGTTGAAGGATGCCGGCCTGACAGGCATCCCGCGCGCCCGCCTCGATCCCGCTCGCTACAAGGGCTTCTTCGAGCTCCACATCGAGCAGGGGACGCAGTTGGAGAGTGCCGGGCTGCGCAGTGGCGTGGTGACGGGCATCGCGGGCGTCGCGATCTGGCGCATCACCTGCATCGGCAATCAGGACCACACCGGCGGCACCACCATGGCCGAGCGCAAGGATGCCGTGGTGGCCGCCATGCGCGTGCTGGCCATGATCGACGAGCGCTTCCCCATGGTCGCGGGGCCGCGATCGGTCTGGACCTGCGCCCGCATCGCCATCGAGCCCAATTCGCCGCATGTCATTCCCGGCCGGGCGGAGCTGACCTTCCAGTTCCGCGATGTGGACGAGGGGCTGATGGACCGCATGTCCGAGGTGGTGATCGCCATCGTGCGCGAGGTGGATCGCCGCGACCGCTGCAGCGTCACCATCGAGCAGGTGAGCCGCTCGGCGGCCGCGCTCAGCACGCCGGCGATGCGGTCCGCGCTGGAAAGCGCGGCGGCGAAGCACGCCAACGGCCAGTGGCAGCCGATGCCGAGCGGGGCGATCCACGACGCGCAGCACATGGCGCGGGTGATGCCGATGGCGATGCTCTTCACCCCGTCCATCGGCGGCATCAGCCACCATTGGAGCGAGGACACCAAGGAAGAGGATCTCGTGCTGGCCATCCGCATCCTCGCGGATGCGGCGGAGGACTATCTCAGGACTTAGCGGCCAGATGGGCACGCCAGCCGCCGCGCGCAGTGATCTCCGGCGCGCCCGCCACGCCCTCGCTCTCGGCGACGAAGCCGAGCACCGTGGTGCCATCCGAGAGGGTCACGCGGCCGAAGCCGAGCGGCGGGGGGATCTCGGCCAGGAAGGGGCCGATCTTCGCCGTCGGCAGCGCCCAGACCTCGCCGAGGATGGAGGCGCCGCCCTCGGCCGCGCGAATCATGCCCGGCCGGTTGCCGAGGTCGAAGAGCCGGTAGCTAGATACCGTGCTGGCCGCCCGCAGGAAGCGCCCGCCATAGCCGCGCACCTGCCCGTTCAGCGGCAGGCCCGACATGTGCGCGCCGATGCAGAACAGGGCCAGCTCGTCGGCGGCCAGCGTGGCCGGCGGCAAGGCAGGGGGCGCGCCGAGCCCGGCCGCCGCGTGCATGGCGGCGCCGATGCCGGCGAGACGGCCCTCGCTGAAGGCCGGGCCCACCAGCGTCACCCCGGCCGGCACGCCGTCCGCGCGGAAACCGGAAGGGATCGCCAGCGCCGCCAGATCGCAGAGGTTCACGAAATTCGTGTAGGTGCCGAGCCGGCTGTTCGCGGCGACTGGCTCGGCCAGCAGCGTGGCGACGGTCGGCACGCCCGGGCAGGTCGGCAGCAGCAGCGCATCGCAGCCCGCGAAAAGCTTTCGGGCCAGCAGTCGTGCCTCGGCGACGGCATGAAAATCGTCGAAGGCGTCGACCGTCTTGCGGTCCAGCCCGCTCTCCAGGATGCCGCGCGTCACGGGGTGCAGCGAGGCGGGCCTTTGCAGCACCATCTCGCGCACGGCCGAGGTCCGTTCCGCCACCCAGGCGCCGTCGTAGAGCCGCTTCGCGACCCCCAGGAAGGGCGCGATGTCCACGCGCGTGACGGTGGCGCCCATCGCCTCGGCGCGCGCCACCGCGCCGGCGAAGAGCGCGGCATCGTCCGGTGTGTCGAAGACGAGCTGTCCGGCCTCCGGCACGGCGAGGCGCAGCGCCGGCGGCGCGGCTTCCATCACGCGCCAGGACGGCGGCGCCGCGCGACTATAGGGATCGGCCGCGTCCGGCCCGGCTGCGACGGCCAGAACGGCGCTCGCTTCGGCGACGCTGCGCGCGAAGATGGAGATGCAGTCCAGCGAGCGGCAGGCCGGCACCGTGCCGCGCGTCGGGATCAGTCCCAGGCTCGGTTTCAGCCCCACCAGGTTCTGTGCCGCCGCCGGCACGCGGCCGGAGCCGGCCGTGTCCGTGCCCAGGCTGAAGGCGGCGATCCCCGCCGCCACCGCCGTCGCCGAGCCGCTCGACGAGCCGCCGGGGATCAGGTCGGCGCGGATCGCGTTGCGCGGCGTGCCGTAGGGGCTGCGTGTGCCGTTCAGCCCGGCCGCGAACTGGTCCAGATTCACCTTGCCCAGCAGCAGCGCGCCCGCCGCCAGCAGCCGCGCGACGGCCGGCGAGTCCTCTTCCGGCAAGTAGCGGTAGTCCGGGCAGGCCGATGTCGTCGGCAGGCCTGCCGCGTCGATATTGTCCTTCACCACGAAGGGCACGCCATGCAGCGGCCCCTGCGGCAAGGCGGCGGCGCGCGCCAGAAGCTCCTCGCTCGGCACCTGCGCGATGAACAGCGCCGGGTCGGCATAGGCCTCGATGCGGGCCAGCGCCTCCTCGGCCACCGCCACGGCCGATCCGCCGGCGGTGAAGAAGGCGGCCAGCGTGTCCAGGGTGAACGCGGCCGGTGGCGTCAAAGCAGCAGTTCCGCCGCCACCCGCAGCATGATGCCGCCCGGCTGCCGCAGCGCCTCGAGCACCCGGAAATGGTCGGCCCCCGGGATATGCAGCAGCGGTCCCGGCGCCTGGGCATCGGCGCGGAGCGCGTAGAACTCGCGCGACTGGCGGCACAGCTCCGGCAGCTCCGCGCCGCCATAGACGATGGCGATCGGCTTCTGCACCACCGGCCGCCGCATCGGCGAGAGCTCGACGATCTCCTCGTCGGTCAGCTTCAGCGCGGCGTTGAGATAGGTGTCGCGCACCGGGCCGAGCTCGTAGATGCCCGAGATCGCGATGGCCGCCGTGACAGCCGGATGCTCGGCGCCCAGCGCCGTCAGGTGGCCGCCCGCGCTCCAGCCGCTCAGCACGATCGGCCCGGCCAGCCCATGCTCGGCGCCGTGGGCGGAAAGCCAGTCCAGCGCCGCGTGGATCTGGTAGGCGATGCGCGTCATCGTGACTTCGGGGCAGAGGCTGTAGCCGCAGATGGCCACGTTCCACCCCATGGCGAGCGCGCCCTCGGCGAGGATGGCGAAATCCTCACGGCGGTTGCGTTGCCAGTAGCCGCCATGGATAAAGGCCAGCGTCGGCGCCTGCGGATCCTTGCCGGGATAGAGGTCCCACTGCTCGCGCTGGGATTCGCCGTAGGCCAGGTTCAGCGTGCCGGAAAATTTTCCCCGGAAAGGCGCGGAGGCGAGATTGCGCTCTTCCACCAGCTTCGGGCTGTCCGGCACGGCCGAGGAATTGTTGTACGCGTCGTCGCGCTCGCGCTGCGTATAGGCACCCCAATCCGGCTTCATGCGGCTTCCCACCATTCCAGAATCTCGCGGCCCTGAGCGAACACTGCCCCGGGCCGGCTGGCAATGGCGTCGAGCGTCGCTTCCAGCACGCCGATCCGGTGCGGCACGCCCGAGATATAGGGGTGCACAGCAAGGCCCATGACCTTGCAGCCCTCGGTCTGCGCCTCGTCCAGCAGCCGGTTGAGCTGGGCCATGGAGCGCTCCTGCAGCTCCGAGGCGCGATGGTGCTGCACCATGATCATGGGGATGTCGTTGAGCTCGACGGAATAGGGCATGGACCAGATGGGCCCATGCGCCGTCCGCACCGGCACCGGCACGTCGTCCACCACATAGTCGGCGCAGTAGCGGATGTCGTGCTCGGCGAGGAGATCGGCCGTCTCCAGCGTCTGGGTCAGCCCCGGCCCGAGCCAGCCGGCCGGCGGCTTGCCCGTGAAGTGCGCGATGGTCTCCACTGTCTCGCGGATCATGGCGCGCTGGTCTTCGATCTGGTGTGTCGGGATCTGCTTGAACCCGTGCCCCATGAACTCCCAGCCAGCCTCGTGCGCGGCCTGGGCCACTGCCGGATAGGCATTGCAGACATTGCCGTTGATCGACAGCGTCGGCTTGATCCTGCGCGCCTGACACGCCTTCAGCATGCGCCAGAAGCCCACGCGCATGCCGTATTCGTGCCAGGCCCAGTTGGCGAGGTCCGGCACGACGGGCAGGTTGGTCGGCGCCGGCAGCACCTGGCGCGGCATGGGCCGCTCGATGCCCCATTCCTCGATGTTGATCACGAAGAAGACGAGCACCTTGGCGCCATTCGGCCCAGGGCGCGGCGCGCGGTCCCGCGGCGCCGCGTAGTCGATCCGATCCACGGGCTTCATCAGTGGTGTCCCAGCATCCCGGAAAAGTGGCGCCGCAGCGCGTTGAAGTCCGGATCCGTCGGGTCGCGCGGGCGCGGCAGCTCCACCCGCTCGTCGGCCACGATGCGGCCCGGTCCCGGCGACATCACCACGATGCGGTCGGCGAGCAGGATCGCCTCCTCTATCGCGTGGGTGACGAAGATCACGGTGAGCTTGGTCCGCTCCCAGATCTCCAGCAGCTCCTGCTGGAGGTTGTCGCGCGTCATGGCATCGAGCGCGCCGAAGGGCTCGTCCATCAGCACGACCTCGGCCTCGTTGGCCAGCACACGCGCGATGGCGACGCGCTGCTTCATCCCGCCGGAGAGCTGGTGCGGATAGGCGTCGGCGAAGCGCGTCAGGCCCACCATGTCCACGAAGCGCTTGGTGGTTTCGGCGACCTCCGCCGAGGGCCGTCCGCGCGCCGCGGGTCCGAAGCCGACATTCTTCGAGACCGTCAGCCAGGGAAAGAGGCCATAGTCCTGAAACACCATGCCGCGATCCGGTCCCGGCGCGCCGATGGGCGAGTCCCACATGGCCAGCCGTCCCTCGCTCGGCGTCTCGAAGCCGCCGATCATGCGGAGCAGCGTGGACTTGCCGCAACCGGACGGCCCGATCAGGCAGACGAACTCGCCCTTGCGGATGGTGAGCGAGGCGTCCGAGAGCGCCACGATCTGCGTGCCCTGGAAGTCGAAGCGCTTCGTGACATGGGTGATGTCGAGGATGTTCAGCGTCTCAGCCATGCTGCGGGCTCCAGCGCAGCAGGCGCTTGCCCAGGAGCTGCACCAGGTAGTCCGAGACGTAGCCGAGCAGGCCGATGGTGATCATGCCGCTGATGACGATCTCCGTCCGCGAGAGCTGCCGAGCCTCCATGATGATGGCCCCCAGCCCGGTCTGTACGCCGGTCATCTCGCCCACCACGATCACCACCCAGGCGAAGCCGAGGCCCAGCCGCAGCCCCGTGAAGATTGAGGGCAGCGAGGCCGGCAGAACCACCTTCCAGAACAGCGCCGAGGGGCTCACCCCCAGCATGACCGCTGCCTCGAAGAGCCGCGGCTCCACGTTTCGCACGCCGAAGATCGTGTTCACCAGGATCGGGTAGAAGGCGCCCAGGAAGACCAGGAAGAAGGCCGAGGTCGGCCCAATGCCGAAGACGATCATCGCCAGCGGCAGCCAGGCCGTGACCGGGATGGGCCGCATGAGCTGCAGCGTCGGGTCCAGGGCTGCGCGCACCAGCGCCACGCGCCCGATCAGCATGCCCAGCGGCAGCGCGCAGGCCGCCGCCAGCAGGAAGCCGCCATAGACGCGGCTGACGCTCGCCACCGCGTGCTCCAGCAACGTGCCGGAATAGAGGTCGTCCCAGACGCCGCCGAAGGCGAGGTCCCAGAGCTGCTTGCCCACTTCCAGCGGCGGCGGGATCAGGCTGAAGGCTCGTCCCGAGGTCGTGACGTGCCAGAAGATCAGGAAGAGGACCGGCGCGCAGAGCGCCAGGATGACGTTCTGAGTGCCGACCCTCGAAAACCGCGCGCTCAAGCGGCGCGCGCCGCCTCGTCGGAGTAGCGCGTGTTGAAGAAGAGGTTGAAGTCCGGCACCGCGCGGATCTGCTGCAGCTCCAGCATGTGCTGGGCATAGGTGCGGCTGCGCTCGATCATGACAGGTGTCATCTGCCAGTTCAGGTCGACATTCTCGATGCTGATCTCCAGCGCAGGCCGCTGCATGCCGAGCTTCTGCACCGCCATCTCGATCGCGGCCGAGCGGTTGGACGAGGCGAAGACCGAGGCGCGCTTGTGCACGCCCATCATGGCCGCGCAGAGCTGCGGGTTGCGCTGCGCCGTCTCGTAATGCGTGGCGAAGACCATGTTCAGCGTGCCCATGGCGGTCGAGTACGGGAACTCCACCACCTTGCCGATGCCGGTCACCTGGCTGATGCCCGGGCCCGGCTCGGCGCCCACATAGGCGTCGATGTCGCCGCGGGCGAGCGCCGCGTGCATCTCGCTGAAGCTCACGCGGATGTTCGTGATGTCGCGGATGCTCATCCCCTCCATCCGCAGCCGCTCGCGGATGAAGACCTCCTGCGTCGAGCCCGGCCAGATGCCGACGCGCTTGCCGCGGAGGTCGGTGAGCGTGTTGATCGGCCCGTCCTTGCGCGCCACGACGGCCATGCCCTTGTCGCAGCAGGAGCCGATGACCGTCACCGGCTCGCGCGCCGCCGCGCCGAGGATGCCGGCCGCCACGCCGAAGGCGCCGAATTCCACGGAGCGCGTGACCACGGCGTTCTTGCCCTCGGTCGGGCTCTCGAAGGGAATGACCTCGACCGTCATGCCCTCGGGCATGAAGCGCTCGTAGAAGAAGGGGGTGATGGAGTGGATGAGGCGCAGCGCGCCCATCTTCACCCGCGTGCCCTGCGCCGCGACGATGGCCGGGTTGGCCAGCGAGGCGGCGGCGGTGGATGCGACAAGAAGCGTCCGGCGATCGAGGCTCATGGCACGCGTCTCCCTTGTTGATGGCGCACTCCGTTTTTGAGCGCGCCCTCTCGGCAAGCAAGGGGTCAGCGGCCGCATCCGGCGCCCCTCAGGCGCCGGACTGCCTCACCTCTGGGCTGCCCGCCCAAGGGCCGGGCAGCGGCGGCCTCAGCTGATGACGCGGATCGGTGCGCCCGCATTGAAGGCTTCGATGTTCTCCACCGCGCCTTTGAAATAGGCCCGGTAGTTGTCCTCGGTGGAGTAGCCGAGATGCGGCGTCAGCACCGTGTTCGGCGCCGAGAGGATCGGGTGGTCGGTGGGCAGCGGCTCGATATCGAAGACGTCGAGGCCCGCGCCGGCGATCCGGCCCTCCTTGAGCGCGGCGATCAGCGCGTCCTGGTCGACCAGCGGCCCGCGCGAGGTGTTTACCAGGAAGGCGGTGGGCTTCATCCGGGCCAGGTCCTCGGCGCCGACGATGCCGCGCGAGCGGTCGGAGAGGATGAGGTGCAGCGTCACCACGTCCGCCTCGGCGAAGAGCGTCGCCTTGTCGACGCGCGTGGCCCCATGCGCCGCGGCGGCCTCCTCGGTCAGGTTCTGGCTCCAAGCGATGACCTTCATGCCGAGCGCCTGGCCCACCTTGGCCGCGCCCCGGCCGAGATTGCCGAGCCCCACCACGCCGAGCGTCTTGCCCTCCAGCGTCGGGCCGATCTCCGTCTGCCAGCGCCCCGCGCGCAGCGCCGCCTCCTGCGAGGGGAATTTTCTCGCCAGCGAGAGGATCAGCCCCCAGGTGATCTCCACCGTCGGCGCGCCGAAGCTCGGCGTGCCGCAGAAGGTGATGCCGCGCTCGGCGCAGGCGGCCGCGTCCACGCCCCGATTGCGCCCGCCCGTCGTGATGAGGAGCTTCAGGTTCGGCAGCCGCTCGATCAGGCTGCGCGGGAAGGGTGTGCGCTCGCGCATGGCGAGGATGCCGTCGAAGGGCAGCAGCCGCTCCACCAGCCGGTCCTGGTCGGCGATGGTGTCGCGGAAGACGGTCTTCTTCAGGTCGCGCAGCCGATCCCAGGGACCGAGCTTCAGCGTGACGTCCTGGTAGTCGTCGAGGATGGCGAGGTGCTTGAGTTCAGGCATGTCGGTCTTCTCCCGGGTCAGCTGTTCAGGGCGCGAAGGGCGTTGAGAACGACAGCCGCGTCAATGCCCTGCTGCAAGAGGGCGCCCTCGACGGGCGCGAGATAGCCGAAGGCGGCGGCCAGCATGCCGAGCGCGGAAAGGCCGATGCCCGCCGTCGCGCTCTGCAGCGCGATGCCGCGCGCCCGCCGTGCCGCCCGGTGCGCCGGCACCAGCGGCGCCAGCCCCTCGGCGAGCAGCACTGCGTCCGCCGCCTGCGCCGCGGCCGCGCCGCGCGTGCCCACCGCGAGGCCCATGTCGGCGGCTGCGAGCGCCGGCGCGTCGTTCAGCCCGTCGCCCAGCATCAGCACCAGCCCGTGGCGTCGGGCCGCACGCACGAGCGCGACCTTGTCGGCCGGCGTCTGGCGCGCATGCGCCTCGTCCGCGCCGACATGGCGCGCCATGGCCTCGACCGGCTCGATCGCGTCGCCGGAGGCGAGGATGATGCGATGCACGCCGTCCCGGCGCAGGGCGGCGAGCACTTCCCGCGCTTCGGCGCGCGGCGGGTCGCGCAGCAGGAGCGTGGCGGCCGGCTTGCCGTCGACCGCCACGGCGCAGCGGATGGATCCCGGCGGGAATTCGGCGCCCGGGATGGGCAGGGCCTCTGCGCGGATCAGCTCCCTGACCCAGTCGATCCCGCCGACCGCGACGCGGTGCCCGGCGACGATGCCTTCCAGCCCCTCGCCGGGCACCTCGCGCACCGCCGTCGGCGTGTCGAGCGTCAATCCCCTTTCCTGGGCCGCAGCGACGATGGCGCGCGCCACAGGATGCTGCGTCGCCTGCTCGAGCGAGGCGGCGAGGCGCAGCACCTCCTCCTCGCCCGCCATCGCCGCGATGGCAGGCGAGCCGTGGGTGAGCGTGCCCGTCTTGTCCGTCACCAGCACGCGGATGCGCGCCAGCGTTTCCAGCACCGCGGCCGACTTCACGAGCATGCCCAGCTTCGCCGCGCGCGAGATGCCCGCGAGCAGCGCGACCGGCACGGCGAGGATCAGCGGGCAGGGGGTGGCGATGACCAGCACGGCGAGGGCGCGGCGCGCCTCGCCGGTCAGCGCCCAGGCGCCGCCCGCCAGCAGCAGCGTGACGAGAAGGAAGACGAGCGACCATTGGTCGGCGAGCCGGGCCATGGGCGCGCGGCTTTCCGAGGCCTCGCGCACCAGGCGCATGATCTGCGCGTAGGTGCTGGCCTCGGCGTCGGTCGTGGCGCGCAGGTCGAAGGCGTCGCCCGCATTGGCGCAGCCGGAGAGTAGCGTCTCCCCTGCCGTGCAGCGGCGCGGCATGGGCTCGCCGGTCAGCGCCGCCGTGTCCAGCACGGCGCCGGGCGAGGCGAGCTCGCCGTCCACCGGCAGCACGGCCCCGCGCGGGATGAGCAGCAGGTCGCCCGCCGCGATGCGCTCAATGGGGATCTCGGCGAGGCGGCCTGCCTCGTGGCGGACCACGGTGCGGGGCTGGCGCGCCATGAGCGCCGTCATCTCCGCGCCGGCGCGGCGGTGGGCATAGTCCTCCAGGAACTGTCCGATCGCGTACATCAGCCCGACGATATTGGCGGCCAGCGGTTCGCCGAGGCCGAGCCCCGCGGCCATGGCGAGGGCGGCGATGGTGTCCAGCCCCACCACCCCCTCGCGCAGGCTGCGCGCCATCTCGGCCACCAGCACCGCAAGCACGGGCAGGGTGCCGAGCGCAAGGGCTGGGGTCGCGTCACCGCCCAGCAGCCAGGCGACCAGCCCGCCCAGCAGGCCGAGCAGCGGGACGAGCAGCAGCGCGCGGCGATCGGCCAGCGCGCTCATCCCCCCAGCGCTTCCGCGGCCTTCCGCAGCGCCGCCGGCAGCGGCACGGTGCGGGACTGCTCGTCGCGCTTCACGTAGACATGGGTGAAGTGGCCTTCCGCGATGGCCTGGTCCTCGTCGTTGCGGAACAGGGCCAGCGCATAGGTGATGGAGGAGCCGCCGAGCCGCGTCACGCGCAGCCCGCCGGTGATCTCGTCCGGGAAGGCGGCGGGCGCGTGGTAGCGGCAGCCCGTCTCCACCACGAGGCCGACCTCCTGGCTCGTCTTCAGGTCCAGCACGCCGTTGGCGAGCAGGAAGCGCGCGACCAGCGTGTCGAAGAGGCTGTAGTGCTGGACGTTGTTCATGTGGCCGTAGACGTCGTTGTCCATCCAGCGCAGCGGCATGGCGAGGAACCAGCGGTAGTCGGTGCGCCGGCCGGGCGGCGCCCTCACGCCAGCGCCTCCTCGACCACCGCCTCGTCCACGCAGATCTCGAAGGCCGGGAGATGCGGCAGGGTCTTCGCCCGCAGCATGGCCTCGCCCAGCGCATCGAAGGCGGCGCGGGGGAAGCGCGGCCCGTCGCCCCAGAGCCCGACCTCCTGGTAGCGCGCGATGGCGCGGGTGCGGATATCGGGCAGGACATCCGGGAAATACGGCTCCAGCAGCGCCGCGACCTCCGCCGCCCCGGCGAGGGCCAGCCAGTCCAGGGTCTCGGAGACCGCGCGGACCATGCCGCGCATCGCCCCGCGCCGGTCGGTCAGGGTCTCCTGCCGGGCGTAGAGCGAGGAATAGGCCATCAGCCCCGCTTCCGCCTGGGCGTACCAGACGCTGGCGCCGGCCGCTTCGGCCTCTGCGGCGAAGGGCTCGAAGACCTGGATGGCATCGAGCGTTCCGTCCAGCAGCCGCGCCAGGTTCTGCGCCATGGTTCCGCCGGATCGGTCCTTGAGCTTCTGCCCGCCGGCCTTGGCCACGGCATCGGCGAGGCACCAGACCGGCGTGGGAACCTCCGTCACCAGGCCAAGCCGCATGAGGGGCAGTTCCGCCAGGTGCAGCCCCTCACGCGGCGCACGGCCCACCACCAGGAAGGGATCGCGCATGATCACCGCGCAGAAGGCCGTGATGGGCGAGGCCGGATCGGCCGCGCGGTGCTGCATCACGCGCATGGGCCCGCTCCAGGCCACGTCGGCCTTGCCGGAGAACACGGCCTCGGCGGCCAGCACGGTGGTGCCGGCGGTCTCCATCCGGACCTCCAACCCCTGGCGGGCGAAGGCGCCGCGGGCCTGGGCCAGGTAATAGGGCGCGTAGAAAAGGGCACGAAAGGGTTCGGCGAGGGTCACGATGTCCGTCATGCGGGCAGCATGAGGCCGATTCGGCGCGGATTCCACCCACCCGCCCGACAGTTGGGGCTTCGCTGGCGGGCCCGGGCCGGCTATCACGGTTCCTTCACCATTCCGTCCGGGAAGCCCCAGGAACCACATGTCAGCCACAGCGAGGCCTGCCTCGCCCCCCGAGACCTTCCGGCTCCGCGCGAGCAACTACAGCCTGCTCACGCTGCGCCTGCTGACCGGCGACGTCCAGGCGGTGCTGCCGGCGCTCGGCGACCAGTTCCGCAAGGCGCCCGGCTTCCTGCGCTTTGCCCCCATCGCCATCGGCCTCGACGATCTCGGCGGCGAGCAGGTGGATTTTCCCGCGCTCATCCAGGGGCTTCGGGCGCTGGAGATCCTGCCGATCGGCGTGGTCGGCGGCGCCCAGCCGCTGCGCGCGGCGGCCGCGGGCGCCGGCCTGCCCACGCTGCGCCCCGCCGGCCAGCGCGAGACCGAGGTCGAGGCGCCGTCGCCCGTGGGCGCGCCGCCCGTGAACATGACGCCCGCCCCGGCTCCCGAGCCGGTGCGCCCCGCCATGGCCCGCACCATGATGGTGACCCAGGCCGTCCGCGCCGGGCAGCGCATCTATGCCCAGGGCAGCGACCTCATCATCGTGGGCTCGGTGAATGCCGGCTCCGAGGTCATCGCCGACGGCAACATCCATATCTACGGCTCGCTCCGCGGCCGGGCCGTGGCCGGCGCGACCGAGGATGGCGAGGCGCGCATCTTCGCCCAGAACTTCGATCCGGAGCTGGTCGCCATCTCCGGCTTCTACGCGGTGCGCGAGGGCCTTTCCGCGACCCCCATCGGCCGCGGGGTGCAGGTGCGCCTCGACGGCGAGCAATTGCGGTTCGATCCCCTTGGGTGAGCCGGTGACCAACTCCAGAAGGAAGAAACCATGGCGCAGGTGATCGTCGTCACGTCGGGCAAGGGGGGCGTGGGCAAGACCACGAGCTCCGCCGCCATCGCCACCGGCCTCGCGCAGCGCGGCAAGAAGACCGTGGTGATCGACTTCGACGTCGGCCTGCGCAACCTCGACCTCATCATGGGCGTCGAGCGGCGGGTGGTCTTCGACATCGTGAACGTCGTGCAGGGCGAGGCGAAGCTGTCGCAGGCCCTCATCAAGGACAAGCGCGTCCCTGGCCTCAGCATCCTTCCCGCGTCGCAGACGCGCGACAAGGACGCGCTGACCAAGGAGGGTGTGCAGACCATCATCGAGGAGCTGTCGAAGGATTTCGACTACATCCTCTGCGACAGCCCCGCCGGCATCGAGAAGGGTGCGCTGCTGGCGCTCTACTTCGCCGACCAGGCGATCGTGGTCACCAACCCCGAGGTCAGCTCGGTCCGCGACAGCGACCGCATCCTGGGCGTGCTGCAGTCCAAGTCCAAGCGCGCCGAGGAGAAGGGCGAGCCGGTGAAGCAGCACCTGCTGCTGACCCGTTACGACCCGGTGCGCGTCGAGCGCGGCGAGATGCTGAAGCTGGAGGACGTGCTGGAGATCCTGGCGATCCCGCTGCTCGGCGTGATCCCGGAGAGCGAGAGCGTCCTGAAGGCCTCGAATGCCGGCAATCCGGTTATCATGGACACGGAGAGCCAAGCGGGACAGGCTTATTCCGATGCGGTCGCCCGATTCCTGGGGGAAGAGAAGCCGCACCGCTTCATCGAGATCGAGAAGAAGAAGGGCCTCCTCGGACGGCTCTTCGGTGGGAGGGCCGCATGAGCTGGCTGAACTTCTTCCGCAAGGAACGCGAGACCAAGGGCAATGCGGCGACCGCCAAGGACCGGCTGCAGGTCATCATCAGCCATGAGCGGGTGAGCCGCACCAAGGAGGATTTTCTCCCCAAGCTCCAGCAGGAGTTGGTGGCGGTGGTTGCGCGCTACGTCTCGATCGACCCGGACAAGGTGCAGGTGAATCTCGAGCGCGGCGGCGATTTTTCGACCCTCGCGATCGACATCGAGCTGCCCGGTCCCGTCGGCCTCGGCGGCCGCGCGGCGTGACGCTGCCGGGGCGGATCGCTCCGCCCTTGCGCGATCGGTGCCGGCCTCTTGCCGATGCGCGCCCGCGCGGGTGAGATGCGCCTCCAAGAAAGCTTCAAGGTTCCCGAATGACTCCCGCATTGAAGGCCGCTGTCGATTTCGCGGCTGCGAACGAGACGCCCTGGCCCCGCGACATCCTGGCCCATTTGGAAAGCGGCTTCTTCGAGCCCGCCCCCGACAACGCGGTGATCGGCCCGACCGCCCCGCGCGGCGGCCCGAACGGCGTGATCTACTGGCACGGCAAGCGCGTCGCCGAATGGGGCGACCCCACGCGCGCCGACATGACCTTCAGCGTGGCCAAGAGCTACCTCGCCATCCTTGCGGGCCTCGCCTGGCGCGACGGGCTGCTGCCGGACCTCGACGCCAAGGTCTCGGAGAAGGTGCCGCACGAGGCCTTCGCCGGCCCGCACAACGGCGCCATCACCTGGCGCCACCTGCTGACCAACACCTCCGAATGGGAGGGCACGCTCTTCGGCAAGAGCGACCTGATCGACCGCGGCCGCAGCCTCGGTGTGGAAGGGAAGGGTGCGAAGCGCAGCAACCGTCCGCTGGCCGAGCCCGGCGGCTACTGGGAATACAACGACGTCCGCGTGAACGCGCTGTCGATGGCGCTGCTGTATCTCTTCCGCCGCCCGCTGCCGGAGGTTTTCGCCGAGCGGATCATGGATCCGATCGGTGCCGGCAAGGGCTGGACCTGGCGCGGCTACACCACCTCGCAGGTAGAGGTCGGCGGCCGGATGATCGAGAGCGTCTCCGGCGGCGGGCACTGGGGCGGCGGCCTCATCATCAATGCCGAGGACCAGGCCAAGGTCGGCCTCCTCGTCGCGGCCGATGGGCAGTGGAAGGGGCGCGAGCTCATCCGCAAGGAATGGCTGGACCTTTGCCGCACGCCCTGCGCGCTGAACCCGCATTATGGCTTCCTCTTCTGGCTCAACACCGGCCGCACCAAATGGCCGAGCGCGAGCGAAAAGGCTGTCTGCTTCTCCGGCGCCGGCGGCGCCACAACCTGGATGGAGCCCGCAGAGGAGATCGTCGCCGTGTCCCGCTGGCTCGACGGCACGAAGCTCGACGGGTTCATGCGACTGGTTCGGGCAGCCCTCGCGGCATAGTGCTTTTTCCGCAGGCGCGGTGTGGCGCGTAAGCCATAATGTCATCCGTACCAGTGTTGCAACCGGGCGTTGCGGATGAGAACCAGAGACGCATGAGTCTCGCGCGTATCGCCACCTTCGCCTTTGCGGGAATCCAGGCTGTGCCCGTGGAGGTGCAGGTGCAGCTCGCACCCGGCCTTCCTGCCTTCCTGGTGGTGGGTCTCGCCGACAAGGCCGTCGCCGAAAGCCGCGAGCGTGTGCGCGCGGCGCTGACCGGCCTCGGCCTGGCGCTGCCGGCCAAGCGTGTGCTGGTGAACCTCGCGCCGGCTGATCTTGCGAAGGAGGGAAGTCATTATGACCTTCCGATCGCGCTGGCCCTGCTCGCTGCCATGGAGGTCATCCCCCGCGACGAGCTGGCGGGCTTCGCGGCCCTCGGCGAGCTGTCGCTGGACGGCTCCATCCTGCCGGTGGCGGGCGTGCTGCCGGCGGCGCTCGGCGCCTCCGCGCGCAGCCTCGGCCTGATCTGCCCCGCGGCGCAGGGCGGCGAGGCGGCCTGGGCGGGCCGCGGCGAGGTGCTGGCGCCGGCCGACCTCCCCATGCTGCTCAACCACTTCCGGGGCGTGCAGGTGATGAGCCCGCCTTCGCCCCCGCCGCTGCAGCGCGAGGAATGGCGCGGCCCCTGCCTCTCCGAGGTGAAGGGCCAGGAGACGGCCAAGCGCGCGCTCGAGATCGCCGCGGCCGGCGGCCACAACCTGCTCATGATCGGCCCGCCCGGCGCGGGAAAGTCCATGCTCGCCGCGCGGCTGCCGGGCCTGCTGCCGGAGCTCACGCCCTCCGAGGCGCTGGAGCTTTCGATGATCCACTCCGTCGCGGGCCTGTTGCGCGACGGCCGTCTCCTCACCCGCCCGCCCTTCCGCGAGCCGCATCATTCCGCGAGCCAGGCCGCGCTCATCGGCGGCGGCAACCGCGCGCGTCCCGGCGAGATCAGCCTTGCGCATCACGGCGTGCTCTTCCTCGACGAATGGCCGGAATTCCCGCGCCCCGCGCTGGAGGCGCTGCGCCAGCCGATGGAGACGGGCCGTGCCGTCATCGCGCGCGCCAATGCGCATGTGAACTATCCCGCGCGCTTCCAGTGCATCGCGGCGATGAACCCGTGCCGCTGCGGCCATCTCGGCGAGACCGCGCGCGAATGCTCCCGCGCGCCGCGCTGCGGCGAAGAGTATGCCGACAAGCTCAGCGGCCCGCTGCTCGACCGCATGGACATCACGCTGGAGGTCCAGGCCGTGCCGCCCGCCGAGCTCGCCCGCGTGCCCACCGGCGAGAAGACCAGCGTCATCGCCGCCCGCGTCCAGGCCGCGCGCGACATCCAGCGCGCGCGCTACGGCGAGGGCGGCCCGCGCCACAACGCGGCGGCCGACGGCACCATCCTGCAGGACACCGCGCGGCTCGATGCCGATGCGAAGCAACTGCTGGAGCAGGCCGCCGAACGGCTCGGACTCTCCGCGCGCGGCTTCGTGCGCACCATCCGACTCGCGCGCACCATTGCCGACCTCGCGGGCCTCGCGAATGTGCAGCGAGCGCATGTTGCGGAAGCGCTCTCCTACCGCGGACGACGGGGCCTGCGCCGCGCCGCGTGACCGGTCGGCGAAACCGCGCTAAGTCGGCGGCGTGATCCGCGCGCCGCTCCTCGCCCTGCTGCTGCTGCTTCCGATCACCACGCTGGCGCAGCCGGTCACGGCCGAGCGCCAGATGGTGGTGGCCTCGCATCCGCTGGCGGCCGAGGCGGGCCGCGCCATGCTCCGCGCGGGCGGCTCCGCGGTCGACGCCGCCATCGCCGTGCAGGCCGTGCTGAGCCTGGTCGAGCCGCAGGCCTCCGGTATCGGCGGCGGCGCCTTCCTGCTGCACTGGAACCCCGCCGACCGCCAGCTCACCGCCTGGGACGGGCGCGAGACGGCGCCGGCCGCGGCGCGGGGTGACCTTTTCCTCCGCGACGGGCGGCCCATGCCCTTTCTCGACGCCATCGTCGGCGGCCGAGCGGTCGGCGTGCCGGGCGTGATGCGCATGCTGCAGGAGGCGCATCACGCCCATGGCAAGCTGCCCTGGCCCGATCTCTTCGCGCCGGCCATCCGTCTCGCGGAGGAGGGATTTCCGGTCTCGCCGCGGCTCGCGCAAGCCATCGCCACCAGCGCGGAGACACTGCGCCGCGATCCCGCCGCGCGCGCGCTGTTCTTCGACGCGGCCGGCGCGCCGCTCGCCGAAGGCGTCCTGCTGCGCAACCCCGCATTGGCCGAGACGCTGCGCGCGCTGGCGGAGCAGGGCGCGGATGCGCTGCATCGCGGCCCCATCGCGGCCGACATCGTCAACGCCGTGCGCCGCCACGCCAATCCGGGGCTGATGACGGGCGACGATCTCGCGGGCTACGCGCCGCGGCAGACCGCCGCCATCTGCGTGCCGTATCGGGTCTACACCGTGTGTTCGCCGCCGCCGCCATCGGGCGGCGCCGTCGTGCTGCAGATCCTCGGCCTGCTCGGCCATTTCGACATGGATGCCGATCCGGCGAGCCTCGATTCCGCGATGCTGCTCGGCGAGGCCGGCCGCCTCGCCTTCGCCGACCGCAACCGCTACATGGCTGATCCGGGCTTCTCGCCGGTGCCGACGGTGGGCCTGCTCGATCCGGCCTATGTCACGCTGCGTGCGCAGATGCTCTCGCTCGATCGCGCCATCGCCGCGCCGCGCCCGGGCAATCCGCGCCGCTTCGGCCCGCCGCTGGCGAGCCAGCCGCCGCAGCCGGAGAACGGCACGGCGCATATGGCGATCGTCGATGCGGAAGGCCGGGCGCTGTCCATGACCACGACGGTCGAGAGCGTCTTCGGCGCGCGCGTCGTGGTGCGCGGTTTCGTGCTGAACAACCAGCTCAGCGACTTCTCCTTCCTGGCCGATCTGGAAGGGCGGCCCGTCGCCAACCGCGTCGAGGGCGGCAAGCGCCCGCGCTCCTCCATGTCGCCGCTGATCGGCTTCCGGGATGGTGAGCTCGATCTCGTCACGGGCTCCGCCGGCGGCTCGCGCATCATAGGCTATGTGGTGCAGTCGGTGGCCGGTACGCTCGACTGGAACCTCGATCCGCAGGCCGCCGCCGCCTTGCCGCATGTCGGCGCGCTCAACGCCCTGACGGAGCTGGAGCAGGGTACGGCCGCGGCGAGCCTGGCGACCGGGCTGATCGGCCGTGGCGTGCCCGTCGAGGCGCGCGAGATGAATTCCGGCACCAACATCATCCGGGTGCAGCGCGACGGCGATTCGCGGCGCCTGCTCGGCGGCACCGACCCGCGGCGCGAAGGCGCCGTGGCTGGAGACTGAACAGCCTATGAGTCGCAGCCTCGCGCGTTTCCTCACGGGCCTCGTGCTCCAGGCGACCGCGCCCATGAAGCCGCGCCGCGCGGCCTCCACGCGCGCGCTCGTCGCCGAAGCGCTGCTGCAGCGCGTGACGGTGAAGACATCGGCCGGGCCGATCGTGGTCGAGTGCCCCTCGTCCCGCGCGCTGCACGACCCGCAGGGCTTCGGCAAGGACGAGCCGGAGACGGTGGCCTGGATCGCGGGACTTCCGACCGACACGGTGCTCTGGGACATCGGCGCGAATATCGGACTCTACAGCCTCTTTGCGGCAAAGCGTGGATTGCGTGTGCTGGCTTTCGAGCCCTCGGCCTCGAGCTTCGCGGCGATGGTGCGCAACATCGAGATCAACGGATTCGACGATCGCATCTCGGCCTACTGCCTGGCTTTCGCGCAGAACACCGGCCTCGTCTCGCTCCACATGGCGAGCACGGCGGCGGGCCATTCCATGCACAGCATCGAGGCGCGCGAGGGAGGCTTCCGCCAGGCCGTGCCGGGCTTCGCGATCGACGATTTCTTCCAACATATGGACGCGCCGGCACCGGGCGCGATCAAGCTCGACGTGGACGGGATCGAGCCCATGATCCTGCGCGGCGCGCGGGCCACGCTGCGCGCGCATGTGCGCGAGGTGCTGGTGGAGATCGACGGCGCCAACGCGGCCGCCGGCGGCAACGGGATTCCGGAGATCCTGGCCTCCTGCGGCTTCCGCGAGGCGCCGATGGAGGGCGCTGCGCGGAACCGGAGATTCGTGAAGCCCTAAGGGCGGATGTTCTTTTCCGCCACGAGGCGCGTCCAGGTGGCGAGCTCGGTCTCGATCCGCCGCCCCAGCGCGGCACCGTCGCCGGTCATCGGCGCCGCGCCCTGGGCGGCGAAGCGCTCGCGCACCGCAGGCATGGCGTTCACCTGCGTCACGGCCTGGCGCAGGCGCGTGGCGATGGCGGGATCGAGGCCGCGCGGCGCGAGCAGCCCGTACCAATAGGTCAGGGCGAAGTCGTAGCCGGCCTCGCGCACCGTCTGCACCCCGGGAAAGGCCGCGACCTCGCCGCCCGGCGTGCTGACGGCGATGGCGCGCACCTGCCCGGCCTGCATGCCGGATATCATGGTCGCCGGCGCGGTGAGGACGAGCTGGATCCGCCCGGCGACGGTATCGAGGAAGGCCGGCCCCGCGCCGCGATAGGGCACGTGCGTCATGCGCATCCCCGCGAGGTCCTGGAAGACCTCCATGTAGAGATGCATCGTCGAGCCATTGCCCATGGAGCCGTAGTTCAACACCTCCGGCTGGGCGCGCGCCATCGTGACCAGCTCGCGCAGGTTATGGACCGGCAGCGCTGACGGCACCGTGAAGACGACGGGATAGTCCACCAGCTCGGCGACCGGCTCCATGGCGGTGCGCATGTCGAAGCCGAGGTCGGGCAGCAGCGGCGGCACCGTCACGATGGAATTGTCGGTGATCAGCAGCGTGTATCCGTCGGGCCGCGCCTGCACGACCTGATTCCAGCCGACGGCACCGCTGCCGCCGGTGCGGTTCTCCACCACGAAGGACTGGCCGAGCACCGCCGTGAGCTGCTGCGCGTAGAGGCGTGCCACGAAATCCGTGGTGCCGCCGGCGGCCCAGGTGATGACGACCCGCACGGGCCGCTCCGGCCAGGACGTCTGGGCGGATGCCGGAACGGCCAAGGACAGCAGGGCCGCCAGCCCAGCCAGCAGATGACGAAAGGCGAGGATCATGGATGCGTTTCCCTGGCCGCCACGGCGGCCTTTCCGATTGTCCCGACGGTCTAATCGGAAGCGGGGAGGCGGTCCAGAAGGTGCTTAGTGGCTCGGCGTGCCGAGGGTGAAGAGGATCATCAGCCCGACCATCAGCAACACGCCCAGCACGACCGGGACGGCGAGGGCCAGAAGCAGGAGCGTTGCCAGCCCGGTCCGCCCGCGCCGATGCAGCATCGCCGCGCCGCCGAGCACCGCGACGGCCACCACCAGCATCGTGACCATGGGCGAGATCATGAGCCAGGTTTCGCCCGGCGCTCGCGGAATCACCGTCCGGGTGCCGTCCAACAGGTTGGTAGAGACCAGCTGTGACGTTGAGAGCTCGATGCATTGCCACAGTGCGAAAGCCGCGATGAGCAGGTCGATGCCGAAGAGGATGCGGAACTTCGTCATGGCCTAGTGATGCGCCCCGCCCATGCTGAAGAGGATGATGATGAGGCCCAGCCCCAGCAGCGCCAGCACGGCCGGGATTGCGGGGATCAGCAGCACCAGGCTGGCCAGGCCGGATCGCCCCCGGGTGTTCAGCGTCGCGGCGCCCCAGAGTGAGCCGAGGCAAATCGCCAGGACGAGAAACTCGGTCGCCATCAGGGCGCCATAGAAATAGCGCTCCGTGAGCAGGGAAAAGAATTGCTGCAGCACGAAGAGCGCGATGAGCGCGTCGAAGATGAAGAGGATGCGGAATCGGGTCATGTTGGACGTCCCTTCTGGGGCGTCCAACATGCGCGGGCCTCATGCCCGGCGGATCGCGCCGGCTGTGGGATCGTGTCGCGTCGGTCGCGCCGGTCTCAGCCGGCGGCGCGCAGCACCTGTCGCCAGACGCGCAGGAAATTCCCCGACCAGAGCAATCCGATCTCTCGCGCGCCATAGCCGCGGCGCTCCAGCTCCGCGGTGATGTTCCGCGTCTCCGAGGCGTTCGCCCAGCCGACCACGCTGCCGCCGCCGTCGAAGTCGGAGGAGATGCCGACATGGTCGAGGCCGATGCGCCGGACCGCGTGCTCCACATGGTCCACGAGGTCGGCGACGCTCGCCTGGGTCACGCCGTTCGCGCCCGGGGCCTTGAGGAAGGAGGCGACGGCGGTGACCTGCGCCACGCCGCCCACCCGGCGGATCATGTCGAGCTGCTCGTCGTCGAGGTTGCGCGGATGCGCGCAGAGCGCGGCGCAGGCCGTGTGCGTCACGGCGATGGGCACGCGCGAGAGCTCCGCCGCCTGCATCATCCCCGTCTTCGAGACATGCGAGCAGTCGAGCATCAGCCCCACGCGGTTCATCTCGCGGATCGCGGTGCGGCCGAGGGCGGAGAGCCCGCCATGCTCGCTTTCGCCGTCGCCCAGGTTCTTTCTCGGGCGGGCGCTGTCGGACAGCGCGTTGTGCCCGTCGTGGGTCAGCGTGAGGTAGATGGCGCCGAGCCTGCGCCACAGCGCGATGCGGCCGAGGTCCTGGCCCATCGCATAGCCGTTCTCGACGGCGGAGAGCACGGCGGGGAGGCCGTCGGCGAAGGCGGCCTCCACCTCGTCGGGTGTCGCGCAGAAGCGGCTCGCGACGCCGTCGGCGCGGGCGCGGATGTGGTGCAGCATGGCCTCGGCCCGCGCGGCTGCCGCGGCGTGGCCCGCATAGTCGCGCGCCCCCTGGCCGACATAGGCGATGAAGACCGCGGCGCTCATGCCGCCGGCGAGCATCTTCGGCAGGTCCACGCATTGCTTGGTGTCGGAGAGCCAGTCGGGCGTCTCGGGCCAGCGGATGTCGATATGCGTGTCGAGGACGAGGGGGTTCAGTTCGTTCACTTCGCGTCTCCGAAGCCCGTGAGGAAGCGCTTCAGGAGCTGGCCGAGGATGTCCACGTTGTAGCCGCCCTCCTGACAGATGGCGGTGGGCAGCTTCAATCCGCCGATGGCCGCGCCGGCGCGGGAGAAGCCCTCCTCGGTGACCTTCAGCGCGGCGAGCGGCTCGAACTCGCTGGCGTCGAAGCCGAGTGGCACGATCAGGGCGTCGGGCCTGAAGGCCTGGATCGCGGCGATGGCGGTGTCGAGCGCCGCAAGCCAGCCCTCGTCGCCCGTGCCGAAGGGCTGCGGGAGGTTGAGGTTTGCCGCGCCCTTCTCCTCGGCGAAGCCGACATACCAGGGGTAGTAGCGCGCCGGATCGCCGTGGATGGAGATGGTCAGCACGTCCTCGCGGTCCCAGAAGATGCCCTGCGTGCCGTTGCCGTGATGGCTGTCGATGTCGAGCACCGCCACGCGCGCGGCGCCCGCGTCGCGCAGCCGCTGCGCCGCCAGCGCGCTGTTGTTGATGTAGCAATGGCCGCCGGCGCGGCTCGCATAGGCGTGGTGGCCGGGCGGGCGGCAGAGCGCATAGGCCGCGCCACCCTTCGCCGCGACATCCGCCGCCGCCAGCGCGCAGCCCGCCGCTGATATCGCGGCCTCCCAGGTGCCGGGGCCGATGGGGCAGGCCGCATCGGCCATGTGCATCCCGGCGCGCGAGATGACGTGGCCGGGCGGGCGCTGCATTTGCGCCAGCATCTCCGGCGTCGGGTGGATATTGGCCACGACCTCGGGGCCGGCCTCGGGCAGCTCCGCCCATTGCGCGGCGGCGTGCTCGAGGAAATCCAGGTAGTCGGGCGTGTTGAGCTTCAGCAACTCGTCCCGCGTCGCGGGCTTCGTCGCTTCCGGGACAAGGCCCAGCGCGTCCAGCCCGGCCCGCAGCGAGGCCGCCCGGGCGGGGATCTCGAAGTTGGATCGCACGGTGCCGCGCATGAGGAAGAACTCTGGCGCATGCCGCGCTTCGTCAGGGTGGTGGAAAGTCTTCATCCCATGAGTGAAGCGCGCCTTGGTGCCCTGGACAACCGCGGCGCCCGTTGGCCATGCTGCGCCGCATGAATTCGCTCGATGCCGGCGCCCGACGCGCCATCCTGGACGCCGCCGATTCCCTTCGTGACGAGACGCTGGACTGGCTGTTCCGGCTGGTGCGCTGCCCGTCGACGCTGGGCAACGAGGCCTCGGCGCTGAACGAGATGGAGCGGCTGTACCGCTATCTCGGCCTTGCGCCGATCCGCGTGCCGACGGTGCCGGAGAAGCTGGCGGGCCATCCCGGCTTCTCGCCGCCGCTGATCTCCTACGAGGGGCGCGACAACGTCGCGGCCATCCACCGCCCGAAGAGTGCAAAGGGCCGCAGCCTCGTGCTGCAGGGCCATATCGACGTCGTGCCCGAGGGCGCGGCCGACATGTGGGAGACGCCGCCCTATGCGCCGACCATCCGCGACGGCCGCGTCTATGGCCGCGGTGCCGGCGACATGAAGGCGGGCGTCGTCGCCTACAACATGGCCTTCCTCGCCCTGAAGCGCGCTGGCCTCCAGCCCGCCGCCGAGGTGCAGCTCCAGGCGGTGATCGAGGAGGAGTGCACGGGCAACGGCGCGCTCGCCACCATGCTCGCCATGCCCAAGGCGGACGGCGTGATCATCCCCGAATCCGGCCCCGGCCGGGACGGCTACTACACCGCCGAGGTCGGCGTGGTCTGGGCCTGGGTCACGGTGAGCGGGCGGCCCGCGCATGTGAGCCGGATGCAGTCCGGCATCAACGCGATCGAGGCGGCCAACGTCATCGCCGGCGCCTTCAAGGACTACGAGGCCGAGCGCAACCGGGCCGAGAACGTTCACGCGGCCTTCCATGGCCACAACCACCCGATCAACGTGAACCTCGGCACGATCGAGGGCGGCGAGTGGAACAGTTCCGTGGCCACGCGGTGCCGCATCGGTATGCGCGTGGGCGTCATGCTCGGCTATCCAGCAAGCCAGGTGCGCACGGATATCGAGGCGCTTGTCGCCAAGGCCGCGAGCGACGAGCGGCTTCGCGGCACCCAGGTGAAGCTGGAGTTCAGGGGCTTCATGGCGGACGCCTGCATGCTCTCCAGCGACGACCCGATCGCGATGACGGTCCGCCGCAGCTATGCCGAGGCCACGGGCGCCGAGCTGCCGGGCGTGTCGATCCTGGGCCTCACCGATGCGCGCCACTTCAAGCTCTACCAGGATACGCCGGCCTTCGTCTTCGGCCCGGACGCGCAGGAAGTGCACGGCATCGACGAGAGCGTCGCCATCGAGAGCGTCCACAACGTCACGCGCACCATCGCGCTGAGCATCGCGGAGTGGTGCGGAGTGGAGAGCCTATGAGCCAGACCAACCTTCCCCTGTCCGGCGCCCGCCTCTGGGACAGCCTGATGGAGATGGCTGAGATCGGCGGCACGCCCAAGGGCGGCTGCAATCGGCAGACGCTGACCGACGTGGATGCCCAGGGCCGCGCGCTTTTTCAAAAGTGGGGCGAGGCGGTCGGGCTGACGCTGACGGTGGACCGTCTCGGCAACATGATCTTCCGGCGCGAGGGCAAAAATCCCTCGCTGCCGCCGGTGGCCATCGGCAGCCATCTCGACACGCAGCCCACAGGCGGCAAGTACGACGGCGTGCTCGGCGTCCTCGCGGGACTGGAGATCATGCGTGCCCTGCACGAGGCCGGTGCGGAGACCGAGGCGCCGCTGCTCCTCATCAACTGGACCAATGAGGAGGGCTCGCGCTTCTCGCCGCCCATGATGGGCAGCGGCGGCGCCATGGGCATCTTCACCGAGGCGGAGATCCTCGCGAAGACCGCCTTCGACGGCGCCGTCTTCGGCGAGGAGCTGAAGCGCATCGGCTGGCAGGGCACGGCCGATCCCGCCGATCTCCAGAAGGTCGGCCACTATCTGGAACTGCACATCGAGCAGGGCAAGCTGCTGGAGGATGGCGGCCAGGACGTCGGCATCGTCACCCACGCCCTCGGCCAGACCTGGTTCGAGGTTGTCGTGGAGGGCGAGGAGGCGCATGGCGGCTCACCCATGGCCGGGCGGCACGACGCGCTCATGGCCGCGGCGCCGCTGATGGCAGCCGTGGAGGAGATCGCGCTGAGCACCGTCTCCGCAAGCGGCGAGCCGGGCCGCGGCACGGTGGGCGTCGTCGACATCTACCCCGCCAGCCGGAACATCGCGCCGAGCCGCGTCTTCTTCACCATCGACACGCGCCATGGCGACCCGGAGTGCCTGGCCGCGATGGAGAGCAAGCTGAAGGGGCGCGCGGAGGAGCTTGCGCTGGAGCGCGGCGTGAAGATCACCGTCACCAACTTCTGGCATTCGCCGAACACGCCCTTCGATCCGGCGCTGATCCAGCGCGCCCGCGACGGCGCCACCGCGCGCGGGCTGAAGTGGCGGGACATCCCGACCGGCATCGGCCACGACGCCGTCTACATGGCACGCAAGGTGCCGACGGTGATGGTCTTCTGCCCCTGCCATGGCGGCCTCAGCCACAACGAGGCCGAGAGCATCACGCCCGAATGGGCGACCGCCGGCCTGCAGGTGCTGGCCGATGCGGCGCTGGTCACCGCGGGGCTCGTAAAGCCGTGAACCTGCCGCTCTCGCCCGACCGGCTCTGGGACCGCCTGATGGAAATGGCGCAGATCGGCCCCATCCCGGGCGGCGGCAACAATCGCCCGGCGCTGTCGAAGCTGGATGGCGAGGCGCGCGCGCTGCTGGCAAAATGGGGCGAGGAGATCGGGCTGACGGTCACCGCGGATCGCCTCGGCAACATGATGCTGCGGCGCGAGGGCCGCGACCCCACGCGCAAGCCCGTGCTGGTCGGCAGCCATCTCGACACGCAGCCCAGCGGCGGAAAATTCGACGGCCCCTATGGTGTGCTCTCCGGCCTGGAGATCCTGCACGCGTTGCACGAGAGCGGCACGGTCACCGAGGCGCCCATCATCCTCGTGAACTGGACCAGCGAGGAGGGCTGCCGGTTCAGCCCCTCGATGATCGGCGCGGCCGGCGCCATGGGCATCCTCTCCGAGGCGGCGGTGCTGAATGCGCCGGCGATCGAAGACGGCGAGCGCTACGGCGACGCGCTGAAGGCCACGGGCTGGGATGGCGCCGCCGATCCTGCCGCGCTCCAGGCCGCCGCCGCCTATTTCGAGGCGCATATCGAGCAGGGGCCCGTGCTGGAGCGCGAGGGCTACGAGGTCGGCATCGTCACCGGCGGCTTCGCCACCGAGCGTGCGCAGGTCACCGTCATCGGCGAGACCAGCCATGCCGGCACCACGCCCATGGAGATGCGCCGCGACGCGCTGCTCGGCACCGCCGAGATGATGTCCGCCGCCGAGGCCATCCTGCACCGCATCGCGCCCGAGGGCCGCATGACGGTCTGCCGCTTCATGGTGGACCCCGGCGCCGATGGCGTGGTGCCCGGCGAGGTGCGCTTCTCCTTCGACTACCGCCACCCGTCGAATGAGACCCTGGACCGGCTCCTCTCCGAAGCCGATGCCGCCTTCGCGGACATCGCCGCGCGGCGAAAGCTGGCCGTGAAGCGCGAGCCCTACTGGAGCTTCCGCGCCGTGGTCTTCGATCAGGGCCTGGCCGCCCGCCTGCGCGACGCCGCCGACCGCCATAGCGCGCGCCATCGCGACATCCTCTCCGGCGCGGGCCACGACGCCTATCACGCCGCCGCGCGCATGCCGGCGGTGATGCTCTTCATCCCTTGCCATGGCGGCGTCAGTCACCATCCGAGCGAATCCATCTCCCGCGAATGGTCGGAGAAGGGCTTGCGGGTGCTCGCCGATGCCGTCATCGCCACCGCTGACACCAAGGACTGACAAGATGCGCATCGCCGTCGGCGGCTTCCTGCACGAGAGCCACTCCTTCGCCCCCGTCGCCACGAACTGGCAGAACTTCCTCCAGCCGGGCGGGCTGCCGCCGCTGCAACGCCCGGCCGGGATGTTCGACGGCCTGCGCGGCACCTCGGCCTGCGCCGCCGCCGCGATCACGGAGGCGGTGGAGCAGGGCGCCAGCGTGGTTCCGCTCGGCTGGACCTTCGCCCAGCCGGCCGGCCCGGTGACGCGCGAGGCCTTCGAGCGCATCAGCGCGATGCTCATCGACGCGCTCTCCGGCGCGCTCATGGATGGCCCGCTCGACGGCATCTTCCTCGACCTGCATGGCGCCATGGTCAGCGATGACTATCCCGATGCCGAGGGCGAGGTGCTGCGCCGCGTCCGCGCCGTCGCGGGCAGCGATATCCCGGTCGCCATCACGCTCGATCCGCACGCCAACATGACGCGGCTGATGGCCGAGCTCTCCGATGTCATCGTGCCCTACCGCACCTATCCGCATATCGACATGCTGGCGGTCGGCAAGCGCTCCATGAGCCTGCTGCTCAAGCGCATCGCGCGCGGCGCGCCCTGGGCCATGGCCTTCCGCGAGCTCGACTTCCTGATCCCCATCACCAGCCAGTGCACCATGGTCGAGCCCATGGCCGGCGTGATGGGCAAGCGCGCCGAGCTGGAGCAGGACATCGTCGAGCTCGCCTACTGCTTCGGCTTCCCCTATGCGGACTTTCCCGGCTGCGGCCAGGCCATCGCCGCCTATGCTGAGACGAAGGAGGCTGCTGCTGCGGCGGCGGATGCGCTGCAAAAGCACATCGCCGGGCTGGAGAGCGCCTTCATCGGCGGCGTGCAGGAGGCGCCCGAGGCTGTGGCCGAGGCGATCCGCGTCGCGTCGAATGCCGGCAAGCCCGTGGTGATCGCCGACACGCAGGATAATCCCGGCGGCGGCGGCCATGGCGACACGACCGGCCTGCTGGCCGAGCTGATCCGCCAGGATGCGCAGGGCGCCGTCATCGCGCCGATGAACGACGCCGAGGCCGCCCTGGCCTGCCATGCCGCGGGCGAGGGCGCGACGGTCAGCCTTGCGCTGGGCGGCAAGAGCGACGGCGCGCCCTTGCAGGTCACCGGCGTGGTGGAGCGGCTGGGCGACGGGAAGTTCACGCTCACCGGGCCGATGGGGAAGGGGAACCCGGCGGATCTTGGTCCCTCGGCCCTGCTGCGGATCGGCGGCGTGCGCGTCGTCATCGTCAGCCGGAAAATGCAGGCGCATGACCAGTCGATGTTCCAGCACATCGGCGTGGAGCCGGCGGACCAGAAAATCCTCGCCGTGAAGTCCAGCGTGCATTTCCGTGCGCATTTCCAGCCCATCGCGGAGACCGTGATCGTCGCCGCCGCGCCCGGCCCCGTGGTGGCCGACCCGGCGACGCTGCCCTTCACCGCGCTGCGCGAGGAGATGCGGCTGCGCCCCGGCGACAACCGCCGCTTCGGCTGGCAGAAGTACCGCCAGCCCAAGGGGCCGCCGCTGAGCAGCATCGACCCGACGGAAGCCTCAACGGCCGAGTGAGGCGGCAGCCTCGCGCAGCAGCGCGAGGTGCCGCGGCTGTGCGGGATCGCCGAAGGCCGTCGCCAGGCCGGAGAGGCTGAGCGCGCCCAGCAGTGCGCCGTCCGGCGCCAGGATCGGCACGCCCAACCCCGCGAGGCCGATCACGAAATCGTCCCGCGCCAGCTCCCAGCCACGGGCGCGGATGGCCTTCGCCGCGCGCTCCAGCCGGTCCGGGCGCGTCTCGGCCGCGGGCGTCCGGGTCGCCATGGGCAGGGCCAGGGCGCGCGCCCGATCGGACTCGGAGAGATGCGCCAGCAGCACGCGCGGCCCCGCGCCGCTGTTCATGGGTGCGTGGGCGCCCACGGCGAACCAGACCGCGTCCACCTCGGGCAGGGGGGCCATCGCGCGGTCGAGGCACAGGGCCATGCCCTCGTCGGCGATCCAGAGGAAGCTGGTCGTGCCGGTCTGCCGGGCGAGGTCGCGCAGCAGGCCGGCGGCCGAGGCGCGCAGGCTCCCGCCCGTCTCCACCGCAGCCGCCAGGCTCAGGACCTTCGGCGTGAGGGCGTAGCGGCCGCTCGCCGCGTCGTGACGCACCACGCCCGCGAGCGTCAGCGTCTGCAGCAGCCGCCGCGCCGTGCCCTTGTCGAGCTGGGCGGCCTGGGCGAGCTCCGTCAGGCCCTGGCGTGGCCTCTCAGGCGAGAAGGCGGCGAGGAGGGCTAGGCCGCGATCCAGGGCGCGGACGACCGGGACGCTGGGCATCAGCTCCGGATGTATCATGGGATGACACTAATCCATCATCCATTGACACCGCAAGTTCAGCGCTTCTAGCGTGGCCCCGCCAGACCGGAGCCGTCGCCATGCCCATCCTCGAATCCCTCATCGCCCTGAAGCCCGAGATGACGGAATGGCGCCGCGATTTCCACGCCCATCCCGAGATCGGCTTCGAGGAGGTCCGCACGTCAGGCATCGTGGCGGAAAAGCTGGAATCCTGGGGCATCGAGGTGCATCGCGGGATCGGGAGGACCGGCGTGGTCGGCGTGCTGCGCGGGAAGCACCCGGGCAATCGCAGCATCGGGCTGCGCGCCGACATGGACGCGCTGCCCATGCCGGAGCTCAACGAGTTCGCCCATCGCAGCACCTACCCCGCCGCCATGCATGCCTGCGGCCATGACGGGCACACCGCCATGCTGCTCGGCACCGCGAAGCATCTCGCCGCCACGCGCGACTTCTCCGGCACCGTTCATTTCATCTTCCAGCCGGCCGAGGAAGGCCTGACCGGCGCGCTGGCCATGGTGGAGGACGGGCTGTTCCGCCGCTTCCCCTGCGACGCCGTCTACGGCATCCACAACCTGCCGCAGCTGCCGCTCGGCGTGGTGGCGATCCGCCCCGGCACCGTGCTCGCCGCCGTGGACTACTTTGCCATCAAGCTGAAGGGCCGCAGCAGCCACGCCGCCGAGCCGCATCGCGGCCTCGACCCGCTGCCGGGCGCGACCCAGCTCTACAGCGCCCTGCAATCCCTGGTGAGCCGGCGCATGAGCCCGCACAGCACGGCGGTGCTGAGCATCGGCCAGTTCCACGCCGGCACCTCCGACATCGTGATCCCCGAGGTGGTGGAGATGCGCGGCACCATCCGCACCCTGACGCCCGAGAACCGCAGGCAGATGGACGAGCTGTTCCATCAGATGGTCGCCGGCACCGCCGCCGCCCATGGTCTCGAGCTGGAGCTGGACTACCGTCGCTCCTACCCGCCCACCATCAATACGCCGGAGCAGTCGGCCCTGGCCGCCGACGCGGCCGCCGCCGTGGTCGGTCCTGAGGGCATCAAAGACGATTTCCCCTCGCTCACCGCCGGCGAGGATTTCTCCTACATGCTGCAGGCCTCCCCGGGCGGTGCCTTTCTCCTGCTCGGCCAGGCGGGCGAGGCCGGCGACCATGCCGTCCCCGTCCACAACGGCCGCTACGACTTCAACGACGAGCTCCTGCCGATCGGCGCGAGCTGCTTTGTCGGCATCGTCGAGAAGGAGTTGTCCCGAGCCTAGCAGCCGGACCAATCTCGGCGGAACGTCGAATCAGGGGCGACAGCATGCACTCCGTCGAGGTCTTCGAGCTGGTGATCGCGATGCTGCTCGCGATCATCATCCTGCACTATGCCGCCCATCGCCTTTCTCTGCCGCCCGCCGTCGCCCTCCTGGCCGGCGGCACGGCGCTGGCCTTCCTGCCCGGCGTGCCGGTCGTCTCGATCGACCCCGAGCTGGTGCTGGTGATCTTCCTGCCGCCGCTGCTGATGGATGGTGCCTGGTTCACCGCGATCAGCCCTTTCCGGCGGCATCTCATCGGCATCCTGTCGCTCGCCGTCGGCGCGGTGATCTTCACGACCCTGGTGGTCGCCGTCGTCGCGCATCTGCTGATGCCTTGGCTGCCCTGGGCGGCCTGCGCGGCACTGGGCGCCATCGTCTCCCCGCCCGACGCCGTCTCCGCGCGCGCGGTGCTCCAGCGCGTCCGCCTGCCCCGGCGGATCATGACGCTGCTGGAAGGCGAGAGCCTGCTCAACGACGCCACGGGCCTGGTGCTGTTCCGCTTCGCGGTGGCGGCGGTGCTGACGGGCGCCTTTGACGCCGGCGACGCCGTGATGAGCTTCGTGATCCTGGCCATCGGCGGTGCGCTGGTCGGCGGCGCGATCGGCGGCCTCTGGGTGCTGCTGGTCCGCCGGCTCGGCCAGGACGACCTGGTGATCGCGGCCTCCGTCCTGCTCTGCTGGGCGGCCTATCTGGCGGCCGAGACGCTCCACGTCTCCGGTGTCATCGCGACGGTGACGGCGGGTCTCGTGGGCGGGTGGTACCAGCATGTCGTCCTGTCCGCCCGGATGCGCATTCGCGGCACCGCCTTCTGGACCGTGATGATCTTTCTCTTCGAGGCCTCGGTCTTCATCCTGATCGGCTTCTCGCTGCGCGGCGTGCTCGACCGCGTGGGCGGGCTCGAGCGGGTCGTCGACCAGATGGCCTTGCCCGCCCTGGCCATCATTCTGGCCGCCACGGTGGCGCGATTCGCCTGGGTCTTCGCATCGGATCTCGTGATCCTCGCGGCGCAGCGGCTCCGCCTCACCGACAAGACGCCGCTCGGCCCCCGGGCCTCGGCCGTGATCAGCTGGGCCGGCATGCGCGGTGTCGTGACGCTGGCGGTCGCGCTGACCCTGCCCGAAACCATGCCCGGCCGCGACTTCATGCTAGTGACGGCCTTCGCCATCATCCTGGTCACGGTGCTGGTCCAGGGTGCGACCCTGGGTCTGGTCATCCAGCTCCTCGATCTTCGGGAGCCTCGGGAGGCCAAACCCCGGCTCAGCCTTTCCCAGGCCGAAGCCGCGATGGTCCGGGTGCAGCTGACGGTTGTCGAGAAGATGGCCTATGACGGGGATGGGAAGCTGGTGCATCCGCAACTGCTCAACAGGTACCAGCGCCAGGCCGCGATCATGAAGGAATACCCCGGACGGGAGGCTGAGCACGCACCGATGCTGCAGGCGCACTATGCGGTGATCTTTGCCGCCATCGCGGCCGGGCGGGCCGAGCTCGTGCGCCTGCACCGCGCCGCCGAGATCGACGACGAGACGCTGCACAATCTGGAGCGCGACCTGGACCTCGAGGAGCTCAGCGCGATCTCGGCGACGTCCTGAGGGGGATGGTTGCGCCTTGAGGGGCTCCGCTCCTCAAACACCCAGGCAAGAACCCCAGGTTCTTGCATCTCCGATCCGTTTTAAGGTCCAGGGCCAAAAGCTCTGGCGGGGCTGGCGCCGAAGGCGAGACAGCTGCGAGAGGGCGGAGCCTTCTCCCATCCGCCATGCGAGACGACGCGCCGTCAGGCCGCCGCCGTCTCCAGCTCCCGCCCGCGGATGAAGTCGCTCGCCTTCTCCGCGATCATCAGCGTCGTCGCATAGGTGTTGGCGCTGGTCATGGACGGCATGATCGAGGCGTCCACCACGCGCAGCCCTTCCAGCCCGCGCACGCGCAGCCGGTCGTCCACCACGGCCATGGGGTCGGTGTCCGGCCCCATCCGCGCCGTGCCGATGAGGTGGTAGGTCGTGCTGCCATTCTTGAAGGCGAAGTCGAGCAGCTCGTCGTCGGTCTGCACGTCCTTGCCGGGCAGCGTCTCCGTGTCCACGAAAGGTGCCAGCTCGGGCGTGGAGAGCATCCGCCGCAGCAGCCGCATGCCGCCGATATGCACGCGGCGGTCCATCTCGTCCGAGAGGTAGTTGGGCTGGATCTCCGGATCCTCGAAGACGTCGGTGCTGCGCGCGCGCACCCAGCCCTTGCTCTCCGGCCGGTGCTGCCAGGCACCCGCGGTCATGCCGGGATAGTCGTCCAGCACATAGACCATGCCCTCCTTGTAGGAGCCCGGCGTGAAGACGCATTGCAGGTCCGGCTGGTCGAGCCCTTCGAAGCTCTTCCAGAAGACGTGCACGTGCGAGGGCGCGGTGGCGAGGATGCTGTCGCGCCCCGTGCCCCACCGCAGGATCTGGTTGCCGAGCTTCAGCCCGCGCGAGAGCTCGTTCAGCGTCTCGACGCCGGGCTTGGCTCGCATCACGAAGCGGCTGGCATAATGGTCGCGGAAATTCTCGCCGACGCCGGCGAGCTCGTGCTTCACCTCGACGCCGAGCTTCTGCAGCAGCCAGGCCGGCCCGATGCCGGAGACCTGCATCAGCCGGGCCGTGTTCGCGGTGCCGCCCGACAGGATCACCTCGCGCCGCGCCCGCACCTCGGTCGGCGCGCCGCCGCGCTCGCTGATGTAGCGCACGCCCACCGCCTTCTTGCCGTCGAGAACAATCGCATTGGCGCGCGCATTGGTGCGCAGCGAGAGGTTCGGCCGGCTCAGCGCGCCGTGCAGGAAGGCCCGGTACGAACTCACGCGTTTCCCATTGAGGATCGCGCGTTGAAAGTAGCCGACGCCCGCCTGGTCGCCGCTGTTGTAGTCGGGGTTGCGGGGAATCCCCATGCCGACGCAGCCGGCGATGAAGGCCTCGGAGAGCGGGTGGATCCAGTCCATGTCCGTCACCGGGATGCCCTGGGTGCGGCCGCGGCGGGTGTCGTCGCCGAAGCCGATGCGCCGCTCGGTGCGGCGGTAGTAGGGCAGGCTGTCCGCATAGCCCCAGCCGCGGTTGCCCATCTGCGCCCAATGGTCGAGGTCGCCGGGCTGGCCGCGGTTGTAGATCATCCCGTTCACCGAGGAGCTGCCGCCCAGCGTGCGCCCCTGCACGGTCGCGATGCGCCGCCCGCCCGTGCGCTCCGTGGGCTCCGTGCTGAACTGCCAGGTGACGCCGGGGTCCTTCAGCGTCTTGATGAAGCCGGCGGGGATGTGGATGAACGGGTTGCGGTCCTTCGGCCCGGCCTCCAGCACGCAGACGGAGACGGCGGGGTCCTCGCTGAGCCGCGCCGCCAGTAGCGATCCGGCCGCGCCGCAGCCCACGATCACGTAGTCGAACTCGTCCATTCCGCCCGTCTCCCCGAGATTCAACCCAGGGTAGCGCGTCGCGGGATTTCACGGAACTGACGTCGCATGCGGCGATGGCGCGCGACAGATTGCGGCCCACCCGGCCGAGAACGACCATGACCCATCCATCGAAACACGCCCTTCCCTACGGAGCGGCGGAGCCTGCGCCCTCGGCCCTGCGCGGCGGGCTGACCAGCGCCGCCATCACGCTGGCGCTGATGCTGCCCGTGGCCTTCGCCGTCGCCGATCACGGCTGGCTCTTCGCCGCCGTGGCCTTCGGCGTGAGCTGCCTGGCCGTCGCGGCCCTCTGCATCGCGCTGCCGCACGGCTCGCTCTTCGCGCTCGGGGTGGTGACGGGGATCGCCGTCTATATCTGCCTCTACGTCGTCATCGGGCGGAGCGCCTTTCCCGGCATCCTCTGGTGGGCGGATCCCCTGGCCTTCGCCATGCCGATCCTGTCCTTCGCCGCGCTCTGCGTGCTGCGGCGCCGAGAGTTTCCCGCGCCCGGCCCGGCCGAGCGGGACGGCATCGCGGACATGGCGCATCTCTCGCGCTTCGGCCGCTGGCTGACCTGGTGCGCGGTGCTGGCCATCCTCTGCCTCGGCCTCCCGCTGAACCGGTTCGCGCCCGAGTGGCAGACGGCCGCGCTGCTGGGATCGATGGCCATCCTCTCGGCCATCTCGTTGCATTCGATGCGCGACGTCGTGCGGCTGCTGGCCGACGTGGCGGGCATCCTGGCCTCGGTGGCGGCGCGGATGCGCTTCCTGGCCGCGCCGATGGTGACCTATACCCTGCTCTTCTCGCTGCTGGCGGTGGCTTTCGGCTGCTTCTACCGGATCGCGGATGGGCTTTCGCAGAGGCCGCTCTTCCAGAAGTTCGGCCAGATCGCGCGGCTGGACTTTTCCGAGACGCTGCACTTCTCGATCGTGACGCTGGCGACGGTCGGCTACGGCGACATCCTGCCGATGGATGACGGCGTGCGTCTGCTGGCGACGATCCAGATGATCATCGGCCAGCTCTTGCTGCTCTTCGGCTTCGCCGAGATCATGCGCGAAAAGCTGAAGGAATGAAGGTCCAGGAAACGAGTTTCCTGGCGGGGGCTGGCCGCGAAGCGGAGACAGCGGGGGCGGAGCCCCTTCGTCAGAACGGCGAAAGAATATCGATGAGCTGTTGCCCCAGTCTCGGCTGCTGGATATCCGACAGCGACCCTCTCCCCCCATAGGCGATCCGCGCCTCCGCGAGCCGATCGTGCCGGACGGTGTTGTCGCTCCCGATATCCTGCGTCCGCACGATCCCCTGCAGCGAGAGCTCGCGCAGCTCGTTGTTCACGCGCACCTCCTGACGCCCGGACACCACCATGTTGCCGTTCGGCAGCGACTGCGTGACGGTCGCCGCAAGGCGCAGCGTGATCTGCTCGTTGCGCCGCACCGTGCCGTTGCCGTCGGTCGTGCCGGTGCTGTTGGTGTTGATCAGGCTCGCCGGATTGGCGCCGCGCGGCAGCAGCCGCCGCGTCTGGGTCTCGAGGCCGAGCATGTTGGGCACGCCCATGGTCTCCGTCCCGTTGCGGCTGCTCTGGGTGCGGTTCTGCAGCTGCGCCTCGTCCTGGATCTCGACCAGGACGGTGATCAGGTCTCCCACCTGCGCCGCCCGCTGATCGCGGAGAAAGGTGCTGCTGCCCGGCCGCCAGAGCGAGTTCGCCATGGGCGGCGCCTCGCGGGGCTGCGGCATGGGCATGGTGACGGGCCGCCAGCGCGGATCCTCCGTGGGATTCGTTACGGGCGACATGTCCGGCGCACGGCCGACGCGGGAGAGCCGCTCGGCCTGGCCGCATCCGGCCAAGGCGAGCAGCGCGAGAAGGGCGAGGCGCGGGCTCATCGGGCGGCCATCGGGATGGTGCCCATCGCGACGCGCACGCGCCCCGGCGCCACCGCCACGCCCTCGACGATGCTCCGGCTGGCGAGGTTCATCACGGGCACGGTGCCGCCGCGCGCCGCCGCTTCCAGCGCGCGTCCCTGGGCGGTGAGCGAGATGCCGGGCGATTCCAGCAGCAGCGTCACCAGCGCGTTCTTCTGCACGATCGAGGGCGGCCCGAGGTCGACGAGCGCATAGCCCTGCTCCGAGGCCATCGGCCGCCGCAGCTCCTGCCCCACCACCTGCTCCAGCTGCTGCGCGTGGCCTGGCCGCACGCGCTCGCCGCGCATCCGCACGAGCCGCGCGTCGTTGCGCCCGACGATCTCGCCCAGCGCCATGCGCCGCGTGGCGACCACCACCGGCACCGTCGGCACCGCCCGCCCGGCGACACGCAGCCGCTGCGTGCCGGCGCCGTCGGCGAGCACGACCAGCGTCGCCTGGAAGCGCGCGCCCGGCTGCTCCACCGAGGCGCCTTCCACCGCGATCTGGAACCACGCCGCCGCCGGGACCATCGGTGGGATCAGCCCCGGCAGCTCGATCTCCATCTCCGCGTCGATGCCGTGATGTGCGAGCTCCTCGCGCAGAACGGCCTCGATGTCGGCGCGTGGCACCTGGCGCCCGGGCCGCTCCACCACGATGCGATCCGAGGCGGTGAGCGGCCGCCACGCGACACCGTAGCGCCGCGCGATGTTCACGAGATTCTGCGTCTCCAGCACCATGCGCCGGCCAGGCGGCGGCGCGGCGGCGATCACCGTGTCCGGCGCGGGATCGAAGAGGTCGGAGAGGCGCAGCGTATCGCCGTCCAGCAGCGCGCCTGGGCGCAGCAGCGACGGCTCGGCCGCCTGCGCGGGTGTTGCGAAGGCGAGCAGCACGAGGAGGGAACGCCGGCGCATCAGCGCAGCCTCGTCAACGTCTCGAGCATCGAATCCGACGCGGTGATCACGCGGCTGTTCATCTCATAGGCGCGCTGCGCGGTGATCAGCGAGGTGATCTCCTGCACCGTGTTCACATTGCTGGTCTCGATGAAGCCCTGCGAGACGGCGCCATGCCCCGGCTGCCCGGGCGCCGCCGCCTGCGGCTGGCCGGATCCCGGCGTGGCCAGGAACAGGTTGTCGCCCACCGCTTCCAGCCCGCCTTCGTTGGCGAAGATGGCAGTCTGGATCTGCCCGACATTCTGCGGCGCGATCTGCCCATCGAGCGCTGCCAGCACCTCGCCGCTCGCATTGATGGTAACGTCGCGCGCCGCGGCCGGGATGGTGATGCCCGGCTGCACCACATAGCCCTCGGCCGTGACGATCACGCCCTCCGGGCTCAGCGCGAAGGTGCCGTCGCGCGTGTAGGCGATCTCGCCCGAGGGCAGCTGGATCTGGAAGTAGCCGTTGCCGCGGATCGCGAGGTCGAACCGGTTCTCCGTCTGCTGCAGGCTGCCCTGCTCGGAGACGCGGTAGATCGCCGCCGTCCGAACGCCCAGGCCGATCTGCGCGCCCGAGGGCAGCACGCTGCCGGTGTCGCTGCTCTGCGAGCCGACGCGGCGCAGGTTCTGGTAGATCAGGTCCTGGAACTCGGCGCGGCGGCGCTTGTAGCCCGTCGTGCTCATGTTCGCGAGGTTGTTCGAGATGACCTCCACATTGGTCTGCTGCGCGAGCATGCCCGTGGCGGCGATGTGCAGGGATCGCATGTCTTAGTTCCTCCGCCGCAGCAGGCGGTCGATCGCGCTCTGCTGGCGGTCGCCCTCGCGGTCGAGGAACTGGCTCGCCATCTGGAATTCCCGCAGCTCGGCCATCATGCGCGTCATCTCGATCACGGACTGGACGTTGCTGCCCTCGACCGCGCCCTGCACGACGGCGGGACGCGCGATCTCCTCGGGCTGCTCGCCGGCTGCGTCGAAGTTGCGGTCGCCCTCGGCCCGCAGCGCCTGCTCGTTGTCGAAGCGAACGACGCGCAGGCGGCCGAGCACGCCGTTCTCGCTGCGGATCGTGCCGTCGCCCTGGATCTCGATGCGCGTGTCGTTGGGCGTGATGGCGATCGGCTGCGAATTGGCGTTCAGCACCGCGTTGCCCTGCTGGTCCACCAGCCGCCCGTCCTGGCCGAGCGCGAAGCGGCCGGCGCGCGTGTAGCGCTCGCCGCGCGGCGTCTCCACGACGAAGTAGCCCTCGCCGGAGATGGCGATGTCGAAGGGATTGCCCGTGGTGGTGATGGGCCCCGCGGTGATGTCGCGCCAGCTCGCGCGGTCCCAGGCATAGCCGACCTCGCTGGCGTTCTGCGGTCCGGCGATGCGGCCCTGCCGCGTCACGACCTCGGCGAAGACCGGGCGGCTCGCACGGAAGCCGGGCGTGTCGGCATTGGCGAGGTTGTGCGCGGCGAGGTCGCTCGCGCGCATCTGCGCCGAGAGGCGGGAGAGGATGATGTAGCTCGGGCTGTCCATCGTGGCGCTCCGTCGAAGGCTCGGAGCGGTGATCGCAAGGCGCGTGCCAGCGCGGCTGGCCGATTCCGGCAGGGTTTGCCCGGCGCGGGCCGGCAAGGATTGCCCGGCGCCGGCAGCTTTCGCGATGCGTTCCCTGCGAAAACGCTTCGTTAACCTCTTCGCGCGAGGATGCCCTCTGGAAACCAGAAGGGTGTGGGCGCCAATGGCGGCGACGAAGAGTGAAGAGGCGGCGGAAGGCGCTCCACCGCGCAGCACGAAGAAGAAGAAGCTGATCCTCCTGGCCCTGCCGCTGGTCCTGGCCGGGATCGGCGCGGGCCTCTGGTTCGGCGGCATTCTGCCCGGCATGCTCGGCCATCACGAGCCGGAGCATGCCGCCGCGGAGCCGGCCGACGCCGCGGCCGTGTCGCGTGCACCCGTCTTCGTGGCGATGCCCGACATCACCGCGAACCTGAACGCGCCAGGCCGGCGCTCCTTCATCCGCCTGAAGAGCCAGATGGAGGTCGCGGGCGCGCAGGACGCCGCGACGCTCCAGGCCGCCATGCCGCGGCTGGTGGACCTCTTCACCACCTATCTGCGCGAGATTCGCCCCGAGGAACTGCGCGGCAGCGCCGGCACGCACCGCCTGCGCGAGGAGCTGATCGCCCGCGCCAACATCGCCGCCGCGCCGGCGCGTGTCACGGACGTGCTCTTCACCGAGATCCTGGTGCAATGAGCAGCGAGGACGACGACGACCTGGCAGCCGCCTGGGGCGCCGCGCTGGAGCAGGAGAGCGACGCGCCCGAGCCGGAGCTCTCGGCCGACGCCGCGCGGGTGCTGAACCAGGCCGAGATCGACAGCCTCTTGGGCTTCGAGGATGACGGGGAGGGGGGCAACGCCGCCAAGACCGGCATCGAGCGGATGATCCATTCGGGCCTGGTCTCCTACGAGCGCCTGCCGATGCTGGAGATCATCTTCGACCGGCTGGTGCGCATCCTCTCGACCTCGCTGCGCAACTTCACCTCCGACAATGTCGAGGTCTCGATCGACAGCATCGCGAGCCAGCGCTTCGGCGACTACCTGAACAGCGTGCCGCTGCCGGCGATGCTGGCCGTCTTCAAGGTCGAGGAATGGGACAATTTCGGCCTGATCGTGGTCGATTCCTCGATGATCTATTCGGTCGTGGACGTGCTGCTCGGCGGCCGCCGCGGCACGGCGGCCATGCGCATCGAAGGCCGGCCCTACACCACCATCGAGCGCACGCTGGTCGAGCGCCTGATCAGCGTGGTGCTGAAGGACCTCGGCGACGCCTTCGCGCCCATCACCGACGTCGAGTTCCTGTTCGAGCGGCTGGAGGTGAATCCGCGCTTCGCGGCCATCTCGCGCCTGTCCAACGCCTGCGTGCTGACCCGCCTGCGCGTCGACATGGAGGATCGCGGCGGTCGGCTCGAGCTGCTGCTGCCCTATGCGACGCTGGAGCCCGTGCGCGAGCTGCTGCTGCAGCAGTTCATGGGGGAAAAATTCGGCCGCGACAGCATCTGGGAAACCCATCTGGCCGAGCAGCTCCGGCACACCGACGTCTCGCTGGATGTGGTGCTGGATCAGCAGGTGATGCCGCTCTCCAGCGTCATCGCGCTGCAGCCTGGCGACCGGATCATCCTGAACGCGGCGCCGGGTTCTCCCGTCAAGCTGCAATGCGGCCCTGTGCAGCTCTTCCAGGGCGAGTTCGGGCGCCGGGAGAACCGGCAGGCGGTGCGCATCTCCGAGACCTTGCGGCCCGTCGCGGAGGCCCTGGCATGAGCGCGATCGAATGGGCCGTCCAGGTCGCCGTCATTGGACTGCTGGGCGCGACCCTCCCGATGGCCTGGCGGCTCGACCGGATGCTGCGGGCCCTGCGCGCGGATCGCGTGGCGCTGGAGCAGGGCGCCGCCGGCCTGGGCGAAGCCTCGCGCCACGCCGAGGCCGCGCTGATGCGCCTGCGCGCGACGGCGGAGCTGGCCGGACGGCAGGTGGCCGAGCGCGTCGCAGGCGCCGAGGCGATCCGGGAGGACCTTCGTTATCTCGTCGAGCGGTCCGAGGCGCTGGCCGATCGTCTGGAAAGTGCGGTGCAGGCTGCGCGGCCCATCGCCGGTGCCGCGGCGCCCGCGCCGCAGGCCGTCCGCAGCGAGGCCGAACGCGAGCTGATCCGCGCGCTGGGGCTCAAGTGATGCCGCGTCCCCGTCTCCTGCCGCTCGCGCTGCTGGCCATGCTCGCTTTGCTCGGGGTGAAGCTGGAAGGGCTTCGACACGGTTCCGCGCCCTCCGTGGCGCTGGTGAGCCCGGCCGTGGCGAGCGCGCCGGCACCCGCTCCGCAGGTGGCCGCTCCGCCGCCGCGGCAGGCACCCGAGGTTCCCGCGTCTCCCGCGCCCGATGCCGTCGCCGAACGTGCCGTTCTCGAAGCCCTGCGCGCCCGCCGCACCGAAATCGAGGCGCGCGAGGCCGCGCTTGCCCAACGGGAGATGCTGGTCGCCGCCGTCGAGCGCCGTCTCGCGGGACGGCTGGAGGAGCTCACCGCCCTGCAGCAGCGGCTAGAGGCCGAGGCCCGCACGCGTGACGAGCGCACCGAGCAGGGCTGGCGCCAGATGGTCGGCCTCTACGAACGCATGCGGCCGCGCGACGCCGCCGGCATCTTCGACGAGCTCGACATGCCGGTGCTCATCCAGGTCGTCGACCGCATGCGCGAGATGAAGGCCGCCCCGGTGCTCGCGGCCATGCGCCCCGAGCGCGCGCGGCTTGTGACGACGGAGCTCGCACGCCACCGGGCGCGCCCGAACGACTGACTTTCCCGAAAACCCGCTGCGAAAAAGGACCGCACGACTATGGCCATGGACAAGAACATGAACGTCCTCATCGTGGACGACTACAAGACGATGCTGCGGATCATCCGCAACCTGCTCAAGCAGCTCGAATTCGACAATGTCGAGGAGGCGACCGACGGCGCGGAGGCGCTGGCGAAGCTGCGCGCCGGCAGTTTCGGCCTCGTCATCAGCGACTGGAACATGGAGCCGATGACTGGACTCGACCTGCTGAAGGAGGTGCGCGCCGATGCCCGGCTCAAGCACCTGCCCTTCATCATGATTACTGCCGAAAGCAAGACCGAGAACGTCGTCGCGGCCAAGCAGGCCGGTGTCTCCAACTACATCGTCAAGCCGTTCAACGCCGAGACGCTGCGCGAGAAGATCGAGAAGGTGCTGGTCCATGCATGATATGCACGCCCCCGAGGGGAATCCCGACGCGATCGAGCAGGCCGTGCGCCAGGTGCTCGGCAGCCTCGCCGGCGACATGACCACGACCGAGGCCACATTGCTCGCCGAGCTGGAGGCGCTGGGCCGCGAGGTGCAGCGCGCCAAGACCGAGATCGCGGCGCTGCGCGTGGACGATATCAACGCCAGCCACATCCCCCGCGCGACCGACGAGCTCGACGCGGTGGTCGAGCACACGGCCAATGCGACCAACGAGATCCTCGATGTCTGCGAGGGGCTGGAGGCGATGCAGTCGCGCGTGCCGGCGCCGGAGAGCGAGAAGCTCGCAGCGGCCGTCACCCGCATCTACGAGGCCTGCAGCTTCCAGGACATCACCGGGCAGCGCATCAGCAAGGTCGTCTCGGCGCTCAAGGCCATCGAGAGCCGGGTCGCTGCGGTGACGGCGCGCTTCTCGTCCGGCTCCGAGGCCATGCCGCTGCCGGAGGAGACTGTCCCGGTGACGCCGGTCACCGAGGGGCGCGCCCTGGCGAACGGCCCGCAACTGCCGGCCTCCGCCAGCAGCCAGCAGGAGATCGACAAGCTACTGGCGAGCTTCGACTGATGCGGCGCGCGGCGATCGGCCTTGTGTTCGGCTTGCTCGCGGCTTCGGCCGCGGCGCAGGATCGGATCGGCGTCAGGACCGGCGATCACCCGGGCTTCGGGCGGATCGTCTTCGACTGGACCGCTGCGCCCCGATACCAGGTGGAGCAGCAGGGCGATCGCGTCCTGCTCCGCTTCCCCGACAATGACGCGATCGATCTCGCCGGCGCGCGCCGGCTGGCGCGCAACCTGTTGGCCGTGAGCCGGGCCGACGGCGCGATCGAGCTGACGCTGCGGCCCGGTGCGCGCATCCGGCACTTCCGGAACGGTCCCAAGGTCGCCCTCGACATCATGGACCCGTCGGAGAATGTGGCGGCTGCGGAACGGCGTCCGGCTGCCCGTGAGACGGCCGCCCCGCCCACGCGCCGGCGGGACGGCCCTGCTCAGGCCCAGGCGCGCCCTGCGGTCCGCGAAACAGCGGCTCCGTCTGCGACCGGACGGGAGGGCGCCGCGCCTCGGCCTGTCGCCGCTGCGCCGCCATCTCCGCCACTCATCGCGTTGCCGCCACCGATGCGTCTCGCCTTCGCGCCCGCACCGGCGGTCGAGCCCCAGCCGAGTCTGGCGCGCCCTCCGGCCGAGGCTGCTTCCACTCCCGCGGTCGAGGTACCGCGGAACCCGGTGGCCGCCGCCGTGCCGCCACGTGGGCCGGAGCACGTCGCCCCGATCGCGGCAGGACCCCGATCGCTTTTGGACGTGGCGTCGCCTGTTTCCGCGCCGCCGCCTGTCACCGGCGTCTCACCCCTAGCCAGCCTCGCCGGCCCGTCGCCCATCCGGGCCAGGATCGTCGAGGAGGCGGGGCAGGGGCCGGCGATGCGTCTCCCTGCCGGGACCGGCATTGGCGCTGCGGCGCTGCGTCGCGGCGAGCACGCGCTGCTGCTTCTCGACACGGAACGTCCCGTCGAGTTCGGGACGCTGCTCCGCACGCCCGCCTTCGCGGGCATCCAGGCACAGCGGCTGGCGGGCGCCACGCTGATCACCTGGACCCTGCCGCCGGACCGGCAGCTCATCCTTCGGCAGGACGGGCCGGACTGGTTCGTGATGCCGGTCCCGCGTGAGCAGGTAGTGGCCGGTGCCCCCTTGCGGGCAGAGGTCGAGGGCGATCGCGCCATCCTGCATGCTGAGCGGCCCTCCCGCGTCGTGACGGTGAACGATCCGCTGACCGGCCTGCCGCTTCTCGTCGGAACGGTGGCGGAGGCGGCGCCGCGCCAGATGGCGACGCGCAACCTGGCCGAGTTCGACCTGCTCGAGACCTTTCTCGGCGTGGCCGTGCTGGCTCGTGCCGACCGGGTCGCGCTGCGCGCCGGTAGCGGGCGCTTCCTGCTGTCCATCGAGGGCGGCGCGGTCGCCGTGGCCAGCCAGAAGCTCGACGGCGGGCTGGCGGAGACGGGCATGACGCGCAGCTTCGACATCCCGCCGCAGCCGGTGCCGGCGCTCCAGGAGCGGCTGCGGTCGCAGCAGGCGAGCGTCGGCGCGGTCGCGCCCCTGCTTCGCGCCGAGCCGCGGATCGCGGTGGCACAGACCCTCCTGGCCCTGGGCCTTCCGCAGGAGGCGCAGGCGATGCTGCGCCTCGCCGTGCAGGAAAGCCCGCAAGCCGCGCAGGATGGCCGGCAGGTTTTCCTCTCGGGCATGGCGGCCCTCCTGGCCGGCCGTTCCGCGGAGGCGCGGGGCCTGGACGCGGAGCTGCCGGTCTCCGACGAGATCATCCTCTGGCGAGCCCTGCGCGCCGCCGTCCAGGGCGAGGCCGGCGCGGCCGCGCCGGGCCTGGCGGCGACGGTTCCCCTCCTGCTGTCCTATCCCGAAGGCCTGCAGCGCCGCCTCCTGCCGATCGCGGCCGAGGCCCTGGCCGAGGGCGGCCAGCCGGCCGCGTCCCGTCGGCTCCTGGAGGCTGGGGGCGAGAATCCCTCATTCCTGCTAGCGCAGGCGCTGTTGGAGGAATCGCAGGGCAACACCGACCGCGCGCTGGAAGCCTATGAGGCGGCCGCCGCCAGCCGGGACCGGCTGATGCGGGCCCGTGCCGTTCGCCGCGGGATCGAGCTTCGCCTCAGCACCGGCCGCCTGGACGCAGCCGGCGCGGCACGGCAGCTGGAACAGACCCTCTTCGCCTGGCGTGGCGATGTGCAGGAGGTCAACACCCGCGAGCGCCTGGCCGCGCTCCGCCGTCAGGCCGGCGATCCACGTGCAGCACTCGCCCTCCTGCGGGAGACCGAGGCCCTTTTTCCCGAACGGGCACCCGCCCTGCGCGATCTCATCCAGCAGGCCTTCCTGCAGGCACTGGAGGTTGAGCCGCCGCTCGGGGCCGTCGGCCTCTATGACGCCCATCCCGAGCTGCTGCCAGGGGGAGAGGCCGGCGAGGCGATGGTCGCCCTGCTGGCCGACCGGCTGACCGCGCTCGATCTCCCGGATCGCGCCGCTGGCCTGTTGCGGCGCGCGATGGAGCGCCTTCCAGCCGGCGAGGGCCGCGCGTCCCTGGGCGCGCGGCTTGCGGCCCAGCGCCTCGGCGAGCGGGATGTGGAGGGCGCGCTGGAGGCCCTGGCCATCAGCTCCGCGCCGCGGCTACCCCCGGCGCTGGTGGAGCGTCGAAGCCTGATCGCGGCCCAGGCCGAGGCCCGCCGGGGCAACCGCGAGCTGGCCGTCGAAGCTCTGAGGGCCCTTGGCCCGGCCGGGGATGAGACGCTCTCGGACATCCTGGCCGAGGCGCGGGACTTCGCCGGTGCCGCCACGGCCCTGTCCCGCCACCTGGCCGCCTCCGCCCCCGCCGCTCCGGCGGCGCTCCCCGAGCCCCTGCAACGCCTGGCGCTCCGCAACGCCGCCCTCCTGGCGATGGCGGGCGACGAGGGCGGTCTGGCGGCCCATCGGGCGCGCTATGCGGCGCGGATGGCCCGGCCCGAGCTCTCCTCGGCCTTCGAGGCCCTGACGGCCGATCCCGTCAGGGGGCTCGCGGACCTCCCGCGCCTCGCACGGGAACTGAATCTCTTCCGGAGTTTCCCGCAAAGTCTGGAGCCATTGCGGACTGCCCAGCGGACGGCAGGTTGAGTCTTGCGTGGGGTGGGGGGGAGGTCCGCGATTTTTTCGGGCCGCAAAAGCGCATTTTCATTTGACCCCCCGACCCCCATGCCCCATATGGCCGCTCCGCTGACCTGATCGAACCGACGGCCGCTGTGGCCGCACAGCCGATACACCTGGTCATCTGCTGGTGGGAAAGGGAACCCGAAATGGACTCTCTCGTCCGACTGGGGATGGACTCGGATCTTCTTCCGAGCGACGCCCAGACGACTCATGCTTCGGCTGCCAACGGTCTGATGGAGCAGAAGGACTACTTCGTCGAGCGCAACGGCGTCCGTTACGCCGGCACGCACCTGATCATCGATCTCTGGGGCGCCACCAACCTGGACGACCCCGGGCACATCGATGCGGTGCTGCGCGAGGCGGCCCTGGCCTCCGGCGCGACGATCCTGCACGGGCATTTCCACCACTTCTCGCCGAATGGCGGGGTGTCGGGCGTGCTGGTGCTGGCCGAGAGCCATGTGTCGATCCACACCTGGCCGGAGCGGGACTATGCGGCGCTGGACATCTTCGTCTGCGGCGATTGCGACCCGTACAAGGCGATCCCGGTGCTGCGGCGCGGCTTCCTGCCGGACAACGTCCAGCTCTCCGAGCACAAGCGCGGCCTCATCGGCTGACATAAATCCGAGCTAGATGCGAACGGGGCCGGGCGGCAACGTCCGGCCCCTTCTTCTTTCTGACGAGGTGAGACCATGACCGATTCCTGGGTGAACGAGACCCTCTACGCCGAATGGGGCCAACGCTTCGCCGTGAAGCGCGAGCTGGCCCGCGTGAAGAGCGACTTCCAGGACATCATGATCTTCGAGAGCTTCACGCATGGCCGGGTGATGCTGCTGGACGGCGTCGTGCAGATCACCGAGCGCGACGAGTTCGTCTACCAGGAGATGCTGACGCACGTGCCGCTGCTGGCGCATGGCGCGGCCAAGCGCGTGCTCATCATCGGCGCCGGCGACGGCGGTGTGCTGCGCCGCGTGCTGGAGCACCGCAATGTTGAGAAGGCCGTGATGGTCGAGATCGACGGCGAGGTGATCCGGCTCGCCAAGGAGTTTCTCCCCGGCATCGCCGGTGAAGCCTGGAACGACCCGCGCGCCGAGGTCATCGTCGGCGACGGCATCGACTACGTCCGCAAGGCCGAGGCCGGCTCCTTCGACGTCGTCATCGTGGACAGCACGGACCCCATCGGCGTGGGCGAGGTGCTCTTCACCGACGAGTTCTACCAGAATGCCGAGCGGTTGCTCTCGGCGAACGGGCTGATCGTGAATCAGTGCGGCGTGCCCTTCATGCAGGCCGACGAGCTGCGCGAGACCTCCGAGCGCCGCGGAAAATTCTTCGCGGACATCTCGGCTTACGTGGCCGCCGTCCCCACCTATGTCGGCGGCTTCATGACGCTCGGCTGGGCGGCGAAGGCCAAGGGCCTGCGTGACGTGCCGGCCGCCGAGATCCGCCAGCGGGCCGAGGCCGCGGGCATCCTCGGCAAGACCCGGTACTGGACGCCGGAGATCCATGCGGGCGCCTTCCAGCTCCCGCCGTACATCGCGGAGAATCTTCCCGCGTAGTTTCCGCCCGCCGCCGCGCCCTGCGCGTGTTCGCGGCGAGGTCCCTGTCCGGCACGCGACCATCCCGCGCGCGCCGCTCCCGCCACCGGATGGCGCGGCCTGCGGGCTGCACCTTTCGGGCGTTCCCTCGGTCGAGGGGCGATGCGGAAAGGCCTCGCCTGGGCTTCCGGCCCGCTCACGTCATGGCCGGCGGCGGCCGGTAACGACTTCCTGGCCGTCTCGCGGCCGGTCCTTCGACCATCGAGACCGGTTTCCGGCCGCCGCTGCGCCCTGCGCGTGTTTGCGGCGGGTTCCCTGTCCGGCCCGCGCCTGCCGCAGGCCGGTCCCGCCACCGACGGTCGCGGCCTGTGGGCCGCCTCCGCCGGGTGCTCCCCTCGATCGAGGGGCGTCGCGGACGGACCCCGCCTGGGAGGACGTCATGTCCTGCCCGCTCACGTCAGGGCCGCGGCGGTCGGTATCGTGTTCGGTTCCAGCCGCCGCCACGTCCTGCGCGTGTTTGCGGCGAGTTCCCTGTCCGGTCCGCGCCTGGCGCGGGCCGATCCCGCCACCGGCGGTCGCGGCCCGAGGGCCGCTTCCGGCGGGCGCTCCCCTCGGTGGAGGGGCGTCGCGGACGGAGCTCGCCTGGGGGGACCTTTGTCCCACCCGCTCACGTCGGGGCCGGCGGCGGCTGGTCTGCGCTACTCCTCCTCGATCACCGGCGGCCCGGCGAGCACGCCGCCGTCGATCACCATGCTCTGCCCCGTCATGAAGCCCGAGGCCGCGCTGGCCAGGAACACTGCCGCGCCTGCGATCTCGTCCGGCTCGCCGATGCGCAGCAGCGGCGTGTCGCGCGTGCGCTTCTTCAGGTTCACCGGATCCTCCCACAGCGCGCGCGCGAAGTCGGTCTTCACCAGGCCCGGCGCGATCGCGTTCACGCGCACGCCCTTCGGCCCCCACTCCACCGCCAGTGCCCGGGCGAGTTGCATGTCCGCCGCCTTCGACACGCCGTAGATGCCGAGCCGCGCCGAGCCCCGGAACCCGCCGATCGAGCTCACGATGATCACCGAGCCCGCGCCCCGCTCCGCCATGGCCGGGATCGCCATCTGGCACAGCCAGAGGTTCGACCGCACGTTGGAGTTCATGATCCGGTCGTAGGAATCGTCCGGGATGTCCTGGGTCGGCCCGAAATAAGGGTTCACCGCTGCGTTGCAGACCAGGATGTCCACCTGCCCATAGGCCGCGACCGTCTGGTCCACGAGCGCCTGGAGCTCCGGCTTGCGGCCGATGTTGCAGGCGATTGCCATGGCCGTGCCGCCGGCGGCCTTGATCGCGTCCACCACCTCCTGGCAGGCATCGACCTTGCGCGAGGAGACGACGACCTTCGCCCCATGCTGCGCCAGCCGCTCGCAGATCGCGCGGCCGATGCCGCGGCTGCCGCCAGTGACGATGGCGACCTTGCCGGTCAGGTCGAACAGGTTTGGCATGGGATTCCTCCGGGGACGATTTCGCGAAGCCTAGCCGCGTTACTCTGGGGTATGAAGGGGAGCTCAGGCCTCCACGGCGACGCGCGGATCGACGTTCGGACGCAACCCCTCCATCTCGCGGCGTAGCTTCACGGCGTCGAGCGTGACGTCCAGCGCTACGTCCGATTGCCGCAGCGAAGCACCCTTCTTCACGTCGGTGAGCAGCCGCACCCCATGCGCGAGGCCGATGGGCAACGCGTTTTCCGCGAGGCTGCGCGCCGCGGGGATGCACTTGCCCCAGACCATGGCGCCGCCCTCGCCGTCGAGGATCTCGCCGGCAACGAGGTCGCGCTTGGCGGTGGCGGCCACGTCGCCGCGCCAGGCCTCGCCGCAGCCGGTCGGCTCGCGCCGCAGCGCCGCCGAGGCGATGGAGACGCCGAGCTCCAGCCCGATGAGGTGATAGGGCCGCCACAGCGCGGCGTAGCGGCCGGAACTGTCCGTGTGCACGCCATACTCGGAGAAGCAGCGGCGGATGTAGTCGGTCTCGCCCTCGAAGACGGCATAGACGCCCCAGCGCAGGTCGCCAACCACCTGGCGAGCGTCGCGCTCCAGCGAGGAGATGACCTCGACGATCCCCTTGCGCGACAGGATCCCGCCCTCCGAGCGCGGGCGAAAGATGTGCGGCAGGTCCTGCACGCCGCAGGGCGGGAAGGCGAGCCCGTCCTCCGGCGGCAGCAGGCCGGTGGCATTGGCGATGGCCGCCATCTCGATGCTGCTTTTGGTGCCGTCGAGGAAGGAGTTGAACATCTGCGGGTTCATGCCGCCGTCCCTGGCCTGCTCGGGCGTGAGGCCGTAATGGCCCCAGACGGTCTCGGGCGTGGAGTCGTGGAAGGCCGGCAGGTACTTCGTGCCCTTGCCGGCGGCGACGACCGGCAGGCCCATGGCGCGGATCGTGTCCACCATCTCACAGACCAGGGCCGGCTGGTCGCCATAGGCCATGGAATAGACGGTGCCGGCGGCGGCCGCGCGCGCGGCCAGCAGCGGGCCGGCGAGGACATCGGCCTCCACGTTCACCATCACGATGTGCTGCTGCGCGGCGATGGCGGCCAGCGCGTGGCGGATGCCGGCGGCGGGATTGCCGGTGCTCTCCACTACCACTTCGATTCGGGGATCGTTCACCGCGGCGGAATCCTCGGTGACGAAGGTGGCGCGGGAGGCGAGGGCGGCTTCGAGGGAGGGGGCGGCGGATTGCTCGGGCGACCAGCCGATGCGCGTGAGGTTCTCCCGGGCGCGCGGCGGCGCGAGGTCGGCGATGACGGCGACATGGATACCCGGCGAGCGAACGGCCATGGCGAGGAACATCGAGCCGAACTTCCCGGCGCCGATAACTCCGACGGTGATCGGCTTGCCCGCCGCGGCGCGCGCGGCAAGGAGGCGGGAGAGGTTCATGGCGGCGTTTCCCCGAGGACGTTGTCCTCAGGAAGCCATCTGCCGCTCATCCGTACAACGGCAAATCCTAGATCGGCGGCGGCAGGTCGTCCCCCGCGGCGGCCAGCATCCGTGCCAGCGCCTCGTCCCGCCCCAGCGCATAGAGGGTGAGGTCGATCGGCGGGCTCATCGTGCTGCCAGTCAGTGCCACGCGCAGCGGCTGCGCCACGTCCTTCAGCTTCACGCCCTTCACCTCGGCGTAGTCGCGCAGCCATTGCTCCAGGTCGGCCCGCTCCCAGGGCGCGTCGGAGAGGAACTGCGCCAGATCCTCGAGCCGCCCCTTCGCCTCCGGCGTCAGCACCGCGGCGGCCTTCTCGTCCAGCTCCGGCGCGCCCTCGGCCACCACGAAGGCGGCGCTGTCGGCGAGCTCGGCGAGGTTCTTCGCCCGCTCCTGCAGAGCCGGCAGCAGCAGCTTCAGCTTTGCGATCTTCTCCGTCCCGAAGCCCTCGCCGGCGGCGGTCAGGCGGTGCAGCACCTCCGGCAGCAGCGTGTCGGGGTCGGCGGCGCGCAGATAGACGCCGTTCACATGCGCGAGCTTCGCATAGTCCATGCGCGAGGCGGCGCGGCCCACATCGGCGATGTCGAAGATCTCCTCCGCCCGCTCGCGTGGAATGATCTCCTCATCGCCATGGCCCCAGCCCAGCCGCAGCAGGTAGTTGCACACCGCCTCCGGCAGCAGGCCCTGCTCGCGCAGGTCGAGCACCGAGACGGCGCCGTGACGCTTGGACAGCTTGGCCCCATCCGCGCCATGGATCAGCGGGATATGGGCGAAGCGCGGCCGGTGCCAGCCCATCGCGTCGTAGACCATGCACTGCCGGAAGGTGTTGGTCAGGTGATCGTCGCCGCGGATGACGTGGGTGATCGCCATGTCGTGATCATCGACGACGACGGCGTGCAGATAGGTCGGCGTGCCGTCCGAGCGCAGGATGATCATGTCGTCCAGCTCGGTGTTGCCGACGCGGACGGTGCCCTGCACCAGGTCCTCGACCACCGTCTCGCCATCCCGCGGGGCCCGCAGCCGGATGGCATAGGGCTGCCCCTCCTGCTCCGGGCCCGGCTCGCGGTCGCGCCAGACGCCCTCGTAGCGGGGCGGGCGCTTTTCCGCCGTCGCGCGCTCGCGCATCGCGACGAGCTCCTCGGGCGTCTCGTAGGCGCGGTAGGCTTTGCCCTGGGCCAGCAGCTCGCGCGCGACCTCGGCGTGGCGGGCCTCGCGGGTGGACTGGAAGACCGGCGACTCGTCCGGGCTGAGGCCGAGCCAGGCCAAGCTTTCCAGGATCTGGTCGACGGCCGCCTGGGTGCTGCGCGCCTTGTCGGTGTCCTCGATGCGCAGCAGGTAGGCGCCGCCGTGCCGGCGGGCGAAGAGCTGGTTGAACAACGCCGTGCGCGCCCCCCCGATATGGAGGAAGCCGGTGGGCGAGGGGGCGAAGCGGGTGCGGACGGTCATGCGCTTCCCTCTAACACGGCGCTTGCCCGCGGTTGAGGGGTGGGGCACGTCTGGCGAGAATGCAGCCGGCCGCGCAACCCTGGGTGTGGTTCCGATCCGTCGCGCCGGGGCGCGAGGCCGGCCTTCCCACGTCCGGGCGGCTCGCGGCGATCCTCGCCGCTGAGCAGGGGCGGCTGGCGCTCTGGCTGCCGGTGGCGCTGGCGGCGGGGATGCTTCTTTACTTCCTGCCGCGCTTCGAGCCGCCGGGGTGGTGGCGCTATGCGGCCCTGGCGCCCTGGCCGATTGCGCTCTGGCTGCGGCCGCGCTTTCCGCTGACGGCCTGGGCCATGGCTCTGCTCGGCGCGGCGGGGCTGGGTTTCGCACTGGCTTCCTGGCATGCCGCGCAAGCCCCGCCGCCGCTCGATCTGCCGCGAACGCCGGTCGTGCTGACCGGCACAGTGGCTGAGACCGACCTGCTTCCCGGGGGCATCCGGATCGCCCTGGCCGGCGCGCGCTGGGAGCCCGATGCCGCGGCGGACGGTCGCCTGATCCGTGTGCGGCTCCGCGTCGACGATCGCGCGCGCCCCGAGCCCGGCGACCGCGTGTCGATCCGCGCCCTGGTCCGGCCCCCTTCGCCGCCTGCCTATCCCGGCGCCTGGGATTTCCAGCGCGCGGCCTATTTCGAGGGGCTCGGCGGCTCGGGCTTCGCGCTCGGACCCCTGGAGATCCTCGGGCGCGACGGCGCTGCGCCGCCGCTCTCCGCGATGCGGTCGCGGATCGAGGCGCGGGTGATGGAGCTCCTGCCCGGCCCCGTCGGCGCCGTCGCAGCGGCGCTGCTGACCGGCGGGCAAAGCGCCATCCCGCCCGCCGAGATGCAGGCGATGCGCGATTCCGGCCTGGCGCACCTGCTCTCCGTCTCCGGCCTGCACATCGCGATCGTGATGGGGCTGGCCTTCGGCGTCGTGCGCGCCGCGCTCGCCCTCTGGCCGGGCTTCGCCCTGCGCTGGGGCACGCGCCCCTTCGCGGCGCTCGCGGCCCTGGCCATGGGCTTCTTCTTCATGCTGCTGACAGGCAGCCAGGTGCCGATGCAGCGCAGCTTCCTCATGGCTGTCCTGGTGACGCTGGCTCTGCTCGCCGGCCGCCGGGCGCTCAGCCCGCGCGTGCTGGCCTTTGCCGCCCTTGGCGTCATGGCGCTGCAGCCCGCGGCGCTGCTCGGCCCCTCCTTCCAGATGAGCTTCGCCGCCGTCATGGCGCTGATCGCGGGTTATGAGGCGGCGCGTCCCTGGTTCTCGCGGGCCGGCTCGCCGCCGCCCTGGTGGTGGCGCCCGGCGCTGGTGGTGATCGGCAGCATCGCGACCTCGGTGATCGCGGGCGCGGCGACGACCCCCTTCGGCCTGCACCATTTCGGGCGGCTGCAGCTCTATGGCGTCGCTGCCAATGCGCTGGCCGTGCCGCTGACCTCGCTGCTGGTCATGCCCGCGGGAATGGCCGCACTGGCCCTGCTGCCGCTCGGCCTCGAGGCCTGGCCGCTCCGCCTGATGGGCTGGGGCATCGAGGGCATCCTGGCCATAGCGCGCGAGGTCGCCGGCTGGCCCGGCGCGGCGCTGGCGACGGCGCCCCTGCCGGCCTGGGGCTTGGCGCTGCTGAGCCTCGGCCTGTGTTGGCTGTGTCTCTGGCGGACGTGCTGGCGGCTCTTCGGCCTCGTGGCGATCGGCGCCGGCCTGATCACCTGGCAGTTCGTGCGCCTGCCCGACGCCATGGCCTCGGCCGATGGACGGCTCTTCGCGCTGCAGGCCGGCGGCCGTGTCTTCCTGGAGCGCCGTCCGGGTGCCTCGCGCTTCATCGGCGATTCCTGGCTGCGCGGGTTTGGCGATGCCGAGGCCGCGCCATTGCCGGCCGAGGGTGAACTGGCCGACGCGCGCATCCGTTGCGTGCGCGATTCCTGCATGATGGCCGGCCCGGACGGCACTCCGGGCCTGATCCTGCTCCGCCCGCCCGTGCCGCCACGCGGCCAGCGCGCGCCTTTCGAGCGCGGCCCCAACCCGGCCTGCGGCCGCGCCTCCGTGATCGTCTCCCCCGAGCCGGTGCGCGGCGACTGCCGCGGCAGCGAGGTGGTGGACCGCTTTTCGGTCTGGCGCGACGGCGCGCATGCCGTCTGGCTCGAGCCCGGCGGCCCGCGCGTGGTGTCCGACCGCGCCTGGCGCGGCGACCGCCCCTGGGTGCCGCCGCGTCCCATGCCACGGTCCCGGACGCAGGAGCCGCCTGCGGAGATCGAGTGACCTCATGGCATGGCGAAGCCCTGCACGAGGCTCGAGGACAGCAGCGCCCAGCCGTCCACCAGCACGAAGAAGATCAGCTTGAAGGGCAGGGCGACGACCGAAGGCGGCAACATCATCATGCCCAGCGACATGAGGATCGAGGCCACCACCATGTCGATCACCAGGAAGGGCAGGAACAACAGGAAGCCGATCTCGAAGGCGCGCTTGAGCTCGGTGACGAGGAAGGCCGGCATCAGTCCGCGGAACGGCGCCTGCTCCGGCGCGCTGGCCGGCAATCGCGCGAGGTCCAGGAAGAGGTTCAGGTCGCTCTCGCGCACGTTGGCGGCCATGAATTTCCGGAACGGCTCGGCCATGGCGGCGAGGCCTTCCATGTCGCCGATACGGCCCTCGTTCATCGGCACGATGCCGAGCCGCCAAGCCTCTTCCAATACCGGCTGCATCACGAAGAGCGAGAGGAACAGCGCGAGTCCGATCAGGACGGGGTTGGGTGGCACGCCCTGCGCGCCGATCGCCGAGCGCAGCAGGGCCAGCACGATCACGATGCGCGTGAAGGCAGTGGTCATGATGAGGAGCGAGGGCGCGAGAGAGAGCAGCCCGATCAGCGCCGTGAGCTGCACCAGCCGTGAGGTTGCGCCCGACTGCCCGCTGGCGCCGAGATCGATCGAGACCGACTGGCCGAAGGCGCTATCCGCCAGTAGCAGGAAGGTTGCGAGAACAGGGAGAAGCCTCATGCGCCGGGCAGCCAGCCGAGGAACTGATCGCCCGCCGGCCCCGTGAGCAGCAGGCCCTCCCGCCCGTCGCAGGCGACGAGGATGAGCCGCCGGCGGGAATCGAGCGCGCAGGCGGAGCGCACGCCGAGGCGTCCGCCAGGCCGGAGCGTCGCCCTGTGCCGGCCGGCCAGGCGCGAGGCGCCCCAGATCAGCAGCAGCACGGCGCCGAGCGCGGCCACCATCTGGGCCATCGAGGATGTATTGAGGAAGGACATGGCGCGGCCTCCTGCCGGCGCTGGAGGTTGTCGGTCAGGGGCGGGGCATGCATCCCGCCAGCAGGTCGAGCTCGCGCGTCAGCGCCTGAAGCGAGGTGAGCAGCGCCTGTCCGGAATCGCCCGGCAGGCAGGCCACCGCTGCGCAGAGCCGCGCGGCCTCGCGATCGAGCCCGGCGAGATCGATCGCGCGGCCCGAGACGACGAGCGCGCGCGCCATGGTCAGCGTGCCGTGCAGGCTCTCGATCGCGGCCATCGTGGCGGCGACCTCGAAGGTCTGGGTGGATCGGCGATGCTCCGCGAGGTCCGGCATGGGCGGAGGATGCGGGGCGGGTGGTTAACGAATCCTCACCGGAAATTCCGGCTGCGCCTTCAGGATTCCTTAACCTGCCGCGGTGTCTCTGGCGCTCATGGACCTGACCCGCAACGGCCCGATCGCCCTCGCCGAGAACCGGCTCGCCTGGCTCGACACGCGCCAGCGCATCCTGGCCCGCAACGTGGCCAATGCCGATACGCCCGGCTTCCGCCCGAGCGACGCCGTCCCGTTCCAGGAGGTGCTGGGGCGCCGCCATTCGGCTGCTGCGGTGGTCACCACGGATGTACATCACATGATCGCGCCGAACGCTTCAGCCCTGATGGCGCAGGACCGCAACGTCGTGGAGCGCAGCCGCAACGGCAATGCCGTCTCGCTCGACGACGAGGCCGTCCGCATCGCCGAGACGGACCAGGCGCATGCGCTCGCGATGGGGCTGCACCGAAAATATCTCGGCCTGTTCCGCACGGCGCTCGGCCGCAACTGAGGAGACCGACCATGGATCTCGATCGCGCGCTTTCGATCTCGGCCGCCGGCATGGCCGCGCAGTCCACGCGGCTGCGTGTGGTGGCGGAGAACATCGCCAATCGCGACAGCACGGGTCAGTCGCCCGGTGCCGAGCCTTACCGCCGCAAGACTGTGACCTTCGCGAGCCGGATGGACCGCGAGCTCGGCGCCGAGACGTTGCGGGTCGCGCGTGTCGGGCGCGACCAGCGGGAGTTTCCGGAACGCTTCGAGCCCGGCCATCCCGCCGCCGACGCCCGCGGCTACGTGCGGACGCCCAATGTGGACAGCATGGTCGAGAACATGGACATGCGCGAGGCGAACCGCAGCTACTCGGCCAACCTTGCGGTGCTCGAGACCACGCGCGGCATGCTGATGCGCGCCATCGAGACCCTGCGCTGATGGCCCTTCCGGTCCTCGGCGCCGCCGGCGCGGCCGCGGCCTATCGCGCGGTCCAGGGCGCGGGCGAGGCGATCTCGCAGGGCGCGGGCTTCGGCGAGACGCTGCAGCGGGCGGTGCAGGGCGCGATCGACATTGGCCGCAGCGCCGATGCCGCCTCGACCAGTGCCCTGACCGGCCAGGGCAGCGTGACGGATGTGGTGCTCGCGGTCTCGCGCGCGGAGATCGCCCTGCAGACGGCGACCGCGGTGCGCGACCGCGTGGTGACGGCCTATCAGGATGTGATGCGCATGCCGATCTAGGCATAGCGCTCCCGCAGGAGGCGGGTGGCATGGTGGAACAGCCCGTTGTCATGGCGATGCGGGAGGCGCTCTGGGTGAGCCTGCAACTCGCGGGCCCGCCACTGCTCGTCGTGCTCGCCATCGGCCTCGTCGTCTCGCTGCTGCAGGCGCTGACGCAGATCCAGGAAGCGACGCTCGCCTTCCTGCCGAAGGTGGCCGCGATCGGCGGCTTGCTGTTGCTGACCGGCCCCTTCATGGCGGGTGTGCTCCAGGCCTGGGCGGGACGCCTGTTCGACCAGGTGATCGCGGTCGGCGGTTTGCCATGATCGCGCCGGCCGATGCCGCGCTGCTGGCTGCCCTGCCGGGCCTGGCCTTCCATGCGGCGTTGATCCTCTGCCGCATGGGCGCCGCCGTCATGCTGCTGCCGGGCATCGGCGAGGCGGAGATTCCTCCGATGCTGCGCATGGCGCTGGCCGTGGGACTGGTCTTCGCGCTGCTGCCGGTCCTGTCGCCCGGGCTGCCGCCGCTTCCGGATGAGGTGTCGGGGCTGCTGGCCCTTGTCGCCGGTGAGCTTCTGACGGGGATCTGGATCGGCCTGCTGGCGCGGTTCCTCGCGATGGCTCTGGCCCAGGCGGGGCAGGTGGTCTCTCTGATGATCGGCCTCGCCTCGCCGCTTCAGGGCGACCTCGTGCTCGGCAGCAGCGCGACGGCCCTGGCGCGGATGCTCTCGCTCGCTACGGCGGCGCTCATGCTCGCGACCGGGCTCTATGAGGTCCCGCTGCGCGCGCTGGCGGACAGCTACAGCGTGCTCCCGCCGGGCGGCGTCTGGCCGGGCGGTGTGGCCGCCGAGGCGGTGGCGCGAAAGGCCGGCGACAGCCTGCTGCTGGCGATGCAGCTGGCGGCGCCCTTCGTGCTGGCGGCCATCTTCTTCAATGCGGGGCTCGGGCTGATCGCGCGCCTCGCGCCGCATGCGCAGGTCTTCGTCCTGGCCTCGCCGGCGCAGATCCTGGGCGGGCTGCTGCTGATGCTGATGCTTCTGCCGAACATGCTCGACCTCTGGGCGCGGGGCATGGCCCAGGGCTTTCTGCGCCTGCCGGGAGCCGACTGAGCCATGGCCGAGGAGGGCGACGGCGAGGAGGGCGAGGAACGCACGGAAGATCCCTCCCATAAGCGGCTGCAGAAGGCTTGGGAGGAGGGCCAGGTCGCGCTATCGCGCGAGGCGGTGGGCTTCGTGACGCTGATGGCGTCGGCGCTGGGTGCGGCCCTGCTCCTGCCGGGCCAGGTCCGGAGCGTGGCCTCGGCCATGCGTGGCACCTTCTCGCGCGCCCATGAGATGGAGCCGATCCGCGCCGCCGGCGAATGGCTTGTTATGTTCATCGACCTCGCCTGGCCCATCGCCGCCGCCGCGATCGTCGGCGCTGCGGCCGCGACGCTGGCGCAGACGCGCGGCGCGATCTCGGTGAATCAGTTTGTCCCGAACCTGTCCAAGCTCTCGCCCGCGACGGGGCTCCAGCGCATCATCGGCGCGGAGGCTCTGCTCGAATTCCTGAGGACCGTGCTGAAGCTCGGCATCGTCGCGGCCGCGCTCTGGCTCGTGGCCGCGGACCTGCCCGGCCTCTCCGCCGTGCTGGAGATGCCGCCCTCGGAGGTCTTCGCCGCGGCCGGGCGCGGCGTGCTGCGCCTCGTGCTGACCACGCTCGCCGCCTTCGCGCTGATCGCCGGGCTCGACGTGCTGCTGGTGCGCCATCGCCATCACGAACGGCTGCGCATGTCGCGTCAGGACCTGAAGGAGGAGATGAAGGAGAGCGAGGGCGACCCGCAGATTAAGGGCCGGATGCGGCAGCTGCGCGAATCCATGGGCCGCCGGCGCATGCTCGCCGCGGTGCCCAAGGCGACGGTGGTCATCACCAACCCGACGCACTACGCGGTTGCCTTGTCCTACGAAGCCGGGCAAGCGGCTGCGCCGAAGCTGGTGGCCAAGGGGGTGGATGCGATGGCGGCGCGAATCCGCGAGGCGGCGCGGGAGGCGGGCGTGCCGATCGTGCCCGATCCGCCGTTGGCGCGCGCGCTCCATCGCCTTGAGGTGGAGGCGGAGGTTCCGAACGAGCATTGGGAGGCGGTCGCGAAGATCATCGCCTATGTGATGCGCCTGCGCGGGCGGGCCTGATGCCGGAACGTAATCTTTCGCCCGGCGCGGGTGCCGTGATCGCCGTCCTTCCGCAGCCGGCCCTGCTGCTAGATTCCGCCGGGCGGATCGTGGTGGCGAATCCGGCGCTGCGCCGCAGCCTCGAGGGCGGTCTGCTGATTCGGCCGGGCGACGACGCGGCGCGGGTCTTCCCGGCCGCGGCCGCGGCCATTGCCGCCGCCTTGCGCGGCGAGACGCCGATGGCCGTTCCGGAGGGCGGCAGCCTGTTGCGCGCCCTGCCGCTGGGTGGCGCCGGCGCGATGCTCCTGCTGGAGCCGGCGGCTGGCGGCGGCTCGGCCCGGCTCGAGATCCTGGGCCGGCTGGCCGGCGGCATCGCGCACGATTTCAACAATCTGCTCGGCGTGGTGCTCGGCGGCTCCGCGGCCCTGCGGCGCATCGCCCCGCAGCCGGAGGCTGCCGAGGAACTGGGCGCGATCGAGCAGGCAGCGCAGCGCGGCGCCGCGCTGGTCCGGCAATTGCTGGCCTTCGCGCGGCAGCAGGTGATGGCGCCGCGCATCGTCGAGCTGAACGAATCGATCCGGCAGCTCGCCATCCTCCTGCCGCGACTCCTCGGATCGGGGATCGCGCTGGAGCTCGACCTGGAGGAGCCGTCGCGGCGCATCCGCGTCGATCCCTCGCAATGGGACCAGGTGCTGCTGAACCTCGTGGTGAATGCGCGTGACGCCATGCAGGGGAAGGGGCGCCTGCGCATCGCGACGGGGCGGCGGCTGGTACTCGCGGGCGAGACGCTGAAGCCCGGCCGCTACGCGGTTGTGGAGGTGGCGGATGACGGGCCCGGCATCGCGCCGGAGGTGCTTTCCCGAATTTTCGAGCCCTTCTTCACCACGAAGCTCGAGCAGGGCGGGACGGGGCTGGGGCTCGCGACGGTCCAAGGGATCGTCGGGCAGTTCGGCGGGCAGATGGAGGTGGAGAGCCGGCCCGGCACCGGCACGACCTTCCGGATCCTGCTGCCACGGCATGACGGCCCGGCGGAGGTCGAGGCGCCCCTACCCGCTGCGGCCGGGCCGGCCGTCGAGGGGCCGGTGCTCCTGGTCGACGACGAGCCGACGCTGCTGCGCGTGGCGCGGTTCGGCCTGCAGCAGGCTGGCTTCGGCGTCGAGGTGGCGGGCGATGCGGAGGAAGCGCTCGAGCGCATCGAGGCGGGGCTCGCGCCCTGCCTCGTCGCGACGGATGTCGCCATGCCCGGAATGGATGGGTTGGAGCTGTCGCGGGCCCTGCGCGCGCGCCGTCCAGGCCTGCCGATTCTCCTGCTTTCGGGCTATTCCGCCTCGACGGTCGATTCGGATCTGACGGGGCAGGGGCTGCACTTCCTGGCCAAGCCCTACACGCCCGAGTCGCTGGTCGCGGCTGTGAAAAAAGCGCTCGGGAAGGCCTGAAATGGCCCTTGCAGCATGCCAGGAAAAAGAACATAACTAGAACAGAAGCGCTGCTTCGGTTTCGGCTACCGGTGGACTCCGGGCCTGGCTTATCAGCGTGTAGCGGGGCGGCGTTTTGCTGCCTTTGGTTGTGGCCTGAGGGGATTTCCAGGATGGAAAAGGGAAAGGCGCTCGACGCCGCGCTGAGCCAGATCGAGCGGGCCTTCGGCAAGGGCTCGATCATGCGCATGGGCTCGAAGAGCGCCATGGAGGGGATCGACGTCATCTCCAGCGGCTCGCTGGGCCTGGACCTGGCGCTGGGCATCGGCGGCCTGCCCAAGGGCCGCATCATCGAGATCTACGGACCTGAATCCTCGGGCAAGACGACGCTGGCGCTGCATGCGATCGCCGAGGCGCAGAAGGGCGGCGGCACCTGCGCCTTCATCGACGCCGAGCACGCGCTCGACCCCGGCTATGCCCGCAAGCTCGGCGTGGACGTGGAGAATCTGCTGATCAGCCAGCCCGACGGCGGCGAGCAGGCCCTGGAGATCGCCGACACGCTGGTGCGCTCGGGCGCCATCGACGTGCTGGTGGTGGACAGCGTGGCCGCGCTGGTGCCCAAGGCCGAGCTGGAGGGCGAGATGGGCGACACCCATGTCGGCTTGCATGCGCGCCTCATGTCCCAGGCGCTGCGCAAGCTGACCGGCACGGTCAGCCGCTCCAACTGCCTGCTCATCTTCCTGAACCAGATCCGCCTGAAGATCGGCGTGATGTTCGGCAATCCGGAGACGACGACGGGCGGCAACGCGCTGAAGTTCTACTCCTCCGTGCGCCTGGAGATCCGCCGCATCGGCGCGATCAAGGAGCGCGAGGAGGTCACGGGCAACCAGACGCGCGTGAAGGTGGTGAAGAACAAGATGGCGCCGCCGTTCCGGCAGGTCGAGTTCGACATCATGTTTGGCGAGGGCATCAGCAAGGTCGGCGAGCTCATCGACCTGGGCGTGAAGGCGGCGGTGATCGAGAAATCGGGCGCCTGGTTCAGCTGCGACGGGCAGCGCATCGGCCAGGGGCGCGAGAACGCCAAGCAGTACCTGCGCGACAATCCGGCCATGGCGGACAGCATCGAGAAGCGCATCCGGGGTCAGGGAACGGTGGTGGCCAATGGCATGCTGGCCGCCCCGGAGACCGAAACGGCCGACGAGGACTGAGCGGCCCTCGCCAGGGCGCTCCGCGCCGGCCAAGCTGAGCGCCTGACCCTTCGGAGCCGCCCTTGATGTCGTCGCCTTTCGTCCCCGGAACCTCCATCCGCGTCGAAGGGCGTAGCGGCGGCCCGCTTGAGGGGCTGACCTTCGCCGCGAAGGATCTCTTCGACGTCTCGGGCCAGCCCACGGGCGGCGGCAATCCGGATTGGGCGCGGCAGCATCCTGTGCCGACGCGGCATGCCTGGGCCGTGCAGGCGCTGCTCGACGCCGGCGCCGCGCTGATCGGCAAGACCATCACCGACGAGGTCTCCCTCGGCATCCTCGGCGAGAACGCTTTCGAGGGCACACCGCTGAATCCTGCCGCGCCGGGCCATGTCCCGGGCGGCTCCTCCTCCGGTTCGGCGAGCGCGGTGGCGCAGGGGCTCTGCGACACGGCGCTGGGCACGGACACCGGCGGCTCGGTGCGCGTGCCGTCGAGCTTCTGCGGGCTCTACGGGATCCGGCCGACGCATGGGCGCCTGAATCTCACGGGCATGCTGCCTCAGGCGCCGAGCTCCGACACGACGGGCTGGTTCGCGCGGGATGCTGCCACCTTCGCGCGTGTTTCGGAGGTGCTGCTGAGCGAGTCCATCGGCGAGGCGCCGCCGACGAAGCTCCTCATCGCCACCGACGCCTTCGGCTTCGCCGAGCCCGCCGTCGCCGAGGCGCTGCAGCCTGTCCTCGCTCGCCTGAAGCGCCTCGTCCCGGAGGCTGAGGAGGTGGTGATGGCGTCGCAGGGCCTCTCCGCCTGGGGCCGTGCCCAGCGCACGCTCCAGCCCGTCGAGGCCTGGAACACCTTTCGCGAGTGGGTCGAGCGCGACAATCCCCGTTTCGCCTTCAGCGTGGCGAAGGCCCTTGTCCTGGGCGCCATGTCCAGCGAGGCGGATCGCGGCTGGGCCGAGCTCATGCGCCGCGAGGTCCGCGGCCGGCTGCGCCATCTGCTGACGCCGGGCACCATCCTCGCCATGCCGACCACGCCCTTCCCGGCTCCCAAGGCCGGCCTGCCGCTGAACGTGCTGACGCCGCTGCGCGACCAGATCCTGTGCCTCTGCGCGCAGGGCGGGCTGGCCGGCCATCCGCAGGTGAATCTGCCCGGCGCCACGGTCGAGGGCCGGCCCGTCGGCCTGTCCATCCTCGCAGCCCGGGGCGCCGATACGCTGCTCGTCCGCACCGCCCTCGCCCTGGAGAATCCGACATGACCCCAAACATTCCCGAAGTCGTCGAGGAGATCCGGGAAAGGTTCGAGCGCTACGAGCAGGCGCTGATCGACAAGAACGTCGAGGTGCTGGACGACACCTTCTGGAACTCGCCCCACACCATCCGTCTGGCCATCCACGAAAACGGCTTCGGCTTCGACGAGATCCACGCCCACCGCGTCCGTCGCCCGCCCGGCCCCGGCATCAAGCTGGAGCGCATCCGGCTGGAGATCCTGACCCTCGGCCGCGACGTCGCCACCGTGAACCTGATCTTCCGGATGCGCGGCCGCGGCGACGCCCCGGCCCGCCAGACGCAGACCTGGGTCCGCTTCCCCGATCTTGGATGGAAGGTCGTCTCCGCCCATGTCTCCGTGACCGAGACCAGCCCTGCCTATTGAGGGGCTTGTCTTGCCAGGGTAATTCCCGCCCTCAGGTTTTTCAGAGCACCCCCCGATGAGCAGCAGCAACGACATCCGCGCCACCTTCCTGGGCTATTTCGCGCGCAACGGGCATCGCGTCGTGGAGAGCAGCCCGCTCGTCCCGCGCAACGACCCGACGCTGATGTTCGCCAATTCGGGCATGGTGCAGTTCAAGAACGTCTTCACCGGCGCCGAGAAGCGCGATTACTCGACGGCGACCACGGCCCAGAAATGCGTGCGCGCCGGCGGCAAGCACAATGACCTGGACAATGTCGGCTACACTGCCCGGCATCACACCTTCTTCGAGATGCTGGGGAACTTCTCCTTCGGCGACTACTTCAAGGAGCAGGCGATCACCCATGCCTGGGAGCTGCTGACCAAGGATTTCGGTCTGGAGAAGGAGAAGCTGCTGGTCACCGTCTATTCCGAGGACGAGGACGCCGCCGCCCTCTGGCGCAAGATCGCGGGCCTGCCGGACAGCAAGATCATCCGCATCGCGACCTCCGACAATTTCTGGCGCATGGGCGACACCGGCCCCTGCGGCCCCTGCTCGGAGATTTTCTATGACCACGGGGACAAGATCCCGGGCGGCCCGCCGGGCAGCCCCGATGAGGACGGCGACCGCTTCATCGAGATCTGGAACCTCGTCTTCATGCAGTTCCTCGAGGAGCCGGCCGGGGTGCGCAACCCGCTGCCCCGCCCCTCGATCGACACGGGCATGGGGCTGGAGCGCTTCGCGGCGATCCTCCAGGGCAAGCACGACAACTACGACACCGACACCTTCCGGGCGATCATCCTCGAATCTGCGCAGCTGACCGGTCAGGACCCCGACGGCCCCTTCCGCGCGAGCCACCGCGTCGTCGCCGACCACCTGCGCGCCGGCGCCTTCCTGCTGGCCGACGGCGTGCTGCCCTCCAACGAGGGCCGCGGCTATGTGCTGCGCCGCATCCTCCGCCGCGCCATGCGCCACGCCCATATGATGGGCGCGCAGGAGCCCCTGCTGCACCGCCTCTTCCCGGCGCTGGAGCGGCAGATGGCCGCCGCCTATCCGGAGCTCTCGCGCGCCGCGAACCTCATCACCGAAACCTTCAAGCTCGAGGAGAACCGTTTCCGCACGCTGCTGGACCGCGGCCTCGGGCTGCTGGAGGCGGAGAAGGCCAAGCTCGGCGAGAAGGAAGCGCTGCCCGGCGACGTGGCCTTCCGCCTCTACGACACCTTCGGCTTCCCGCTCGACCTGACGCAGGACGCGCTGCGCGCCGAGGGGCGCGCGGTGGACGTGGCCGGCTTCGACGCCGCCATGGCCGAGCAGAAGAAGCGCGCCCGCGCCGCCTGGGCCGGCTCGGGGGAGGCGGCCACCGAGACCCTGTGGTTCGACCTCAAGGAAAAGCTCGGAGCCACGGATTTCCTGGGATATTCCACCGAGACCGCCGAAGGCACCATCACCGCCATCGTGGCCGATGGCGCCTCGGTGAACAGCGTGGCCGCCGGCCGCGACGTCGCGATCGTGCTGAACCAGACGCCCTTCTACGGCGAGAGCGGCGGCCAGCAGGGCGATGCCGGCGTGATCCGCGCGGGCAATGCCGTGATCCGCATCCGCGACACGCAGAAGAAGCTCGGCGACCTCTTCGTCCATCTCGGCAAGGTCGAGAGCGGCGATATCGAGGTCGGCCAGGCCGTCGTGGCCGAGGTGGACCATGTCCGCCGCGGCGCCATCCGCGCCCACCACTCGGCGACGCACCTCCTGCACGAGGCGCTGCGCCGCCGGCTCGGCACGCATGTCGCCCAGAAGGGCTCGCTGGTGGCGCCGGACCGGCTGCGCTTCGACGTCAGCCAGCCCACCCCCATCCCCGCCGAGGATCTCGCCTGGGTCGAGGCCGAGGTGAACTCACGTATCCGCGAGAACGCCGAGGTCACCACCCGCCTCATGACGCCCGAGGCCGCGGTGGGCGAGGGGGCCATGGCGCTCTTCGGCGAGAAGTACGGCGACGAGGTTCGCGTGGTCGCCATGGGCCATGATCCCGCGGCCACGGATCGCAAGGGCAACTACTCCATCGAGCTCTGCGGCGGCACGCATGTGAAGCGGACCGGCGACATCGGCATGTTCCGGCTGGTGAGCGAAGGTGCGGTCAGCGCCGGCGTCCGCCGTATCGAGGCCGTGACGGGCGAGGCCGCCTATGCCGCCATGGAGGCCGAGAGCCGCCTGCTGCGCGAGGCCGCTGCCGCCATGAAGGTCACCCCGGCCGACCTGCCGGCCCGCATCGCGTCCCTTCTCGAGGAGCGCCGCAAGCTGGAGCGCGACCTCTCCGAGACGCGGAAGAAGCTCGCCACCGGCGGCGCCGCGGCCGAGGTGGAGACCGTCGCCGGCCTGCGCCTCGCGCTGCGCGACCTCGGCGACATGCCGGGCAAGGAGCTGAAGGGCCTCGCCGAGGCCATCCTGAAGGGCGGCTCGGCCGATGTGGTCGGGCTCGTCTCCTCCACCGAGGGCAAGGCCAGCATCGTGGTCGGCGTGGGCGAGGTGGCCAAGGGCCGCGCCGATGCCGTGGCCCTCGTGCGTGCCGCGGCCGCGGCGGTCGGCGGCAAGGGCGGCGGCGGACGGCCCGAGATGGCCCAGGCCGGCGGCCCCGAGGGCGACAAAGCCGAGGACGCGTTGGCGGCCATCCGGGTGGCGCTCGCCACCGCCGGTTGAGGCGACGCAGCAAACCCGTGGTATAGCGGCCGGGGATGATCCGCCTGGCCCTCCTCCTGACCGGCGCCGCGGCGCTGCGCGAGCGCTGGCCCGCTCTCATGGGCGTGGGCCTCGTGGCCTGCGGCGTCGGCCTGCTCGTCCTGCTCGACACCAGCGATGGCGCGACCGTCGTCGCCACCTACACCTTCGGCTATATCCTGGTGCTGACCGGCGCTCTCGGCCTGCTCGGCATGCTGAGCCCGGAGGTTCGCGCCAACCGGATGGTCCTCGCCCGCGCGGGCGGCATGCTGGTGCTGGGCCTGCTGATCATCGACTTCCCCTGGAACAACGAGATCGCCAATAGCCTGCTCTTCGGGCTGGCCTTCCTGCTGGACGCGGTGCTGCGCATCGCCGGCGCCTGGATCCTGCGCTACCGGCGCTGGTGGGCCGCCATCGCCGGCGGGCTGGTGGAGGCCGTGCTCGCCGTGCTCGCCATGTGCAACTGGCCGATCACCTATCACCTGATCGTGCCCTTCACGATCGGCCTGCTCCTGATCATGAACGGCGTGACGCTGGCGCGGATGGCGCTGGCGCTGCGCCGCCTGCCGCGGGATGCGTCGATCCTCTCCATCCCGGGCTTCGGCCCGCCCGGCTGGTACGAGCATCTGGAGGAGCTGCGCGCGATCGACCTGCCGGAGATGCCGGGCCGGCCGCCCATGGTGGTCCGCATCTGGACGCCCACGGGCTCGGCCGAGATCGCGGCGCGGCGGCCGGTGGTCGACCGCTACATCGCGGCCGTGGACAAGAACGGGAAGATCTCCAGCGGCCATGCGGTGCTGGACTTCGCGCCGCACATGTACATCAGCCACTACCCCGCGGAGGAGACGGAGCGCGCGGCGAGCGGCTTTCTCGCCCAGCTCCGCGCCACCGCCGAGAACGACGTCCCGGGCCGCTTCCTGGACAGCTACAGATACGAGGTCGACACTTGGTTCCCGGCCGATGCGCATATCGCCTTCCGGCACTTCAACGCCGCCCGTCTGCTTGTCCACTGGGCCCACTACTCCGAGGACCGGACCTACAACTTCACCCGCCGCAACTGCTCGGTGGCCGTGGCGGTCGCGCTGGACGCGGCGCTGGAGGGCATGGGCGGAAGCGGCCTGCCGCTCTGGCGGCGGCTGCCGGCGCTGCTGCTGAACCCCGACCTCTGGGTCGCCGCCATGCTGCGCCGGCGGGCCGAGACCCTGACCTGGACCCCCATGCTCGTCTACGACTATGCCCGCGCGCTGCGCCGGGTGGTGGAGCCGCACCAGATGGGCTGGCTCGGCCGGCTGCGCGGCGCCTGGCATCGCTGGCGGGCCAACCGGCAGGTGGAGCGCGCGGCATGAGCGACGGATCCGCCTCGATCCTGGCCCGCGCGGCGGTCATCGCGACCGCGACGATCTTCGGCCTCACCTACAGCCTCACCGCGCCGCTCATCGCGCTCGACCTCGCCGAGCGGGGGCTGGGCGAGACGGCGATCGGCCTGAACGCCGCCATGCATGCGGTCGGCGTGCTGCTGACGGCGCCGCTGCTGCCGCGCCTGGTGGCGCGGTTCGGGGCGCGGCGGATGGTGGTGGGCGCGCTGCTGCTTTCCGCGGTCGTGGTCGCGCTCTTTCCGGCCGTGCCGCTGATCTGGCTCTGGTTCCCGCTGCGCCTGCTGCTGGGCTGCGCGGCTGAGACGCTCTTCGTCCTCTCCGAGACCTGGATCAACCACCTCTCGGCGGAGGAGAGCCGGGCGCGGGCGATGGCCACCTACACCGCGGCACTGTCCGTCGGCTTCGCGGCGGGACCGCTGATCCTCTCGGTGGCCGGGAGCGATGGCGCGATCTCCTACATCGTCGGCGCGGTGCTGGTGCTCTGCGCGGTGCCGCTGGTGGCGACGAAGCGCGTGGCCGCGCCGCATTTCGGCGAGGCGCCGACGGCCGGGCCGCTCCACTACCTGCGGCTGGCGCCGGTCGCCATCGCGGCCACGGTGCTGAATGCGGCGATCGAGACGGCCGGCATGTCCTTCCTCGCGCTCTACGCCATGGGCGCGGGCTGGACCGAGGCAGAGGCGCCGCGGCTCATCACGGCGCTGATGGTCGGCGCCATCCTGCTGCAGCTGCCGATCGGCTGGCTGGGCGACCGCATGGACCGGCGGCGGCTGGTGCTGGCGCTGGCCGTCGTCTCGGCGCTGGGCGCGCTGGTCTGGCCCTTCGTGCTGCACGATCCCGTGCTGTCCTACGCGACGCTCTTCGTCTGGGGCGGGGCCTTCGTGGGCATCTACACCATCATGCTGACCGTCGTGGGCAGCCGCTTCAAGGGGACCGACCTGGTCGGGATCTATGCCGTGATGGGGCTGGCCTGGGGCATGGGCGCGCTGCTGGGGCCGACGCTGGCCGGATTCTCGATGGGGATCACGACGCACGGGCTGCCGATCTTCGCGGCGCTGGCCTGCGCGGCCTTCTGCGTGTTCCAGGCGATCCGGAAGGGCGACTGAGCGCCAGGTCCCGGCAGATCCTGCCCGGCACGTCCTGCCGGTTGGGGCCACGAGGCCTGCGACTTTCCGGCACGCTTCTTGATGCGCCCGGCCCGGTCACCAGGGAGCGCCAGCCATGTCCATCTCCGGAATCGGGTCCACCCTCGGCCCGCCCAGCGGCGCCGCGCCGGCGGGAGCGTCGAAGCCCTCCGGCGTCGGCGGACCGAAATCCCCTGAGGAGGATTTTCTCGAATTCGCCCGCATGTCGCCCGCCGAGCGCATGCGCGCCGCCATCCTCAAGGAGATGGGGATCACCGAGGAGGAGTTGGCGAAGATGGGTCCGGATGAGCGGGCCAACGTCAACGAGGAGATCGCGAAAAGGCTTCGCGATCAGGCCCTTCAGGCTCGTGAAAGGCAGCCCGGCATGATCGTGGATATCTCGGCCTGAGGGGCCGGAAAGGGCCGGATGGTGGGCGCTACAGGGATTGAACCTGTGACCCCCACCGTGTCAAGGTGGTGCTCTCCCGCTGAGCTAAGCGCCCGGTCCGCGGCTCATCTAGCGAAGTCACGCGGGTGCCACAAGCCCACCCTGCCCATCGATATCTATCCCTGCGCCAGCCCCGCGCGGCGCATCAGCCCGGTCAGCTTTTCGCGCTCGCGGAGCCACAGGGCCTCGGCCTCGTCCGGGCCGGCGCTGACGGGGTCGTTGCCGCTGTCCTCGATGCGGTCGCGGAGTCGAGGATCGTTCACCGCGGCCGCGAAGGCCTGGGAGAGCCGCTGCCGGAGGGGCATAGGCGTGCCGGGCGGCGCGAAGATCATCATCCAGGTGGCGAGCTCGTAGCCGGGCACGATCTCGCCGATCGTGGGCACGCCGGGCAGGTTGCGCCGGCGCGCGGCGCCGGTCGTGGCGATCACCCGGCCACGCTCGCCGCGCAGGACGGGCGAAAAGCTGCTTTCGCTGATGATGCAGGAATCGATGCGGCCGCCGGCCACCTCGCGCGCCGCATCGGCGCCGCCGCGGAAGGGCACATGTTCCAGGCGCACATCCGCCAGGGATTGCAGCATCTCGCCCATCAGATGCGCGATATGCGCGACGCCAGGGGTGCCGAAGGTGACCTCGCCCGGCCGTCGCTTCGCCTCCGCCAGGTAGGCGCGCAGATCCTCGCCCGGAAAGCCGGCCTTGATGCCGAGGATATAGGGCGCTGCCGTGATCTGCGCGCAGATGGGCATGGTGCCGTAGTCGAAGGTCATGCCCCGGTTGGCGAGGGGCCCGGTGATGGAGGTGGCACCCTCCACCAGCAGCGTGTGCCCGTCGGGCGGCGACTGCGCGACGAAGGCGGCGCCGATGGCGCCGGCCGCGCCGGTCCGGTTCTCGACGATCAGCGGCTGGCCGAGATTCTCCGTGACCTTCTGCTGCAGGATTCGCGCGACGGTGTCGGCCACGCCGCCGGCGGAGTAGGGGACGATGAGCCGGACCGGACGGTCCTGAAGATTCTGGGCGGAGGCGATGGCTGGCGCCCAAAGGGGCACAGCGAGCAGGGCTCGGCGATGCATGACGTTTCCCCGGAATTCGTTCCGGACAGGAGAGCAACGCGGCGTCGCCGCTGTCCAGTCAAAACGGGCGCCGGCGTCGGCGTGCCCGGTCCCATGTTGATGCGCATGGGAATCGATCCGAATCCGGTCCGGCGTGCCGGTCGCAGCGATCCCGCGGATCCCGGCCGCCGGGCCGCCTTCCTTGCGGGGTATAACGACTTGACCGGTCGCGGTCGCCGCTCCCAACCTGCGCCGCACCGACCACAAGGGGACCTGCCGATGAAACGCCGAGATCTCTTCGCCGGCGCCGCCGCCGCCACGCTGGCGGGCCCCGCCCTGGCGCAGCCCGCGCAGAACAGGGTGCTGAAATTCGTTCCGCAGGCGAACCTCACCAGCCTTGATCCGATCTGGACCACGGCGAACATCACCCGCAACCACGGGCACATGATCTACGACACGCTCTATGGCGTGAACGCGAACTTCGAGACCTCGGCCCAGATGGCGGCCGGCCATGTGCTGGAGGATGGCGGGAAGATCGTCGTCATCACGCTGCGCGACGGGCTGAAGTTCCACGACGGCGAGCCGGTGCGCGCGAGCGACGTCGTGCCGAGCATCACGCGCTGGATGCGCCGCAACCCGATGGGCCAGAAGCTCGCCACCGTCACCGACGCGGTCGAGGTGGTGGACGACAAGCGCCTGCGCTTCAAGCTCAAGCGGCCCTTCCCGCTGCTTTTCATGGCGTTGGCCCAGGTCTCCAACAGCCCGGCCTTCGTGATGCCGGAGCGGCTGGCCAAGACCGATCCCTTCACCCAGGTGCGCGAGGCCATCGGCAGCGGGCCCTTCGTCTTCAAGGCGGACGAGTTCAATTCCGGCAGCCGCGTGGTCTACACGCGCTTCGCCGACTACGTCCCCGTCTCCACCGGCACGCCGAGCCTGACGGCCGGGCCGAAGGTCGCGCATTTCGACCGGGTCGAGTGGAACATCATCACCGACGCCGCGACCTCGGCCGCCGCGCTGCAGACCGGCGAGATCGACTGGTACGAGCAGCCGCCGCCGGAGATCCAGCAGCTGCTGCGCCGCAACCGGGCCATCAAGATCGAGGCGATCGACCCGCTGCCGCTCACGGGCATCCTGCGCTTCAACCACCTGCACCCGCCCTTCAACGACAAGAAGCTGCGGCAGGCGATCCTGCCGGCGGTGAGCCAGGAAGACTTCATGCAGGCCATCGTTGGCGGGGAGACGGCGAACTACGTCGCCACCTGCGGCATGTTCACGCCGGGCACGCCGCTCGCCTCGGACGCCGGCATGTCCGTGCTGAACGGGCCGCGCAGCGTGGACCGCGCGAAGGAGCTCATGCGCGCCGCAGGCTACACCAACCAGCCCATGCGCCTGATCGGCCCGACGGATATCCTGGCGCCGTCGGCCATGACGCAGGTGGGTGCGGACCTCGTGCGGCGCCTCGGCTTCAATGCCGATATCGTGCTGACCGACTGGGGCACCACCGTGCAGCGCCGCACTTCGCGCGAGCCGGTCGAGCGGGGCGGGTGGAGCATGCTCTTCACCGCCTTCTCCTCCTTCGACTTCGTGAATCCGGCGGCGCATTTCCCGCTGCGCGGCAACGGCAACGACGCCTGGTTCGGCTGGCCGACCATCCCGAAGCTCGAGGAGCTGCGCGACAGTTGGTTCGATGCACCCGACCTCGCCACCGAGCAGCGCATCACGCGCGAGATGCAGACGGTGGCGCTCGACGAGCTGCCCTATATTCCCGTGGGCGCCTACAAGTCGCTGACGGCGCTGCGGACCAACCTGGTGGATCGGGTGTCGGGACTCGCCTTGTTCTGGGGCATCCGGAGGACTTGAGAGGGGCCCTGCCCCTCTCAAACTCTCCCCGCCAGGGCTTCTGGCCCTGGACCCTTTTAGTGATCGGAGATGCAAGAACCTGAGGTTCTTGCTGGGGTGCTCGAGGGGCAAAGCCCCTCGATCTTCTTTTTTGGAGACGACAATGATCAACCGACGCAGCGTCATGGCAGCAACCGCGGCCGGCGTGGCCGCACCCACGGTGGTGGGCGCCCAGGGCGGCGCCGCGCGCGTGCTGCGTGTCATTCCGCAGGCCAACCTCACCAGCCTCGACCCGGTATGGACCACGGCCGTCGTCACCCGCAACAACGCCTTTCTGGTCTTCGACCAGATCTGCGCCCAGGATTCCAAGGGCGAGATCAAGCCGCAGATGGCCGAGGGCTGGTCGTTCTCCGACGACCGCCTGACCCTGACCTTCACGCTGCGCCCCGGCCTCGTCTTCCATGACGGCGAGAAGGTGACCTCGAAGGATGCCGTCGCCTCCATCAAGCGCTGGGCGCGGCGCGATCCCTTCATGCAGGTGCTGCAGTCGAGCGTCGCCGAGGTCGAGGCGCTGGACGACCGCCGCTTCCGCTTCCGCCTGCACCGCCCGGTGCCGCTGCTGCTCGCGGCGCTCGGCCAGACGCAGTTCCCCTGCTTCGTCATGCCCGAGCGCATCGCTGCCACCGACGCCTTCACGCAGATCCGCGAGGCGATCGGCAGCGGGCCCTTCCGCTTCGTGGCGAACGAGTGGAATCCGGGCCAGAAGGCCGTCTGGGCGAAGCATGACGGCTACGTGCCGCGGCAGGAGCCGGTGGACGGCCTCGCCGGCGGCCGCGCCCCGCGCATCGACCGTGTCGAGTGGACGGTCATCACCGACCCCGCCACCAGCGCCAGCGCCATGACCCAGGGCGAGCAGGACTATTGGGAATACCCGCTGCACGACCTGCTGCCGGTGATGCGCCGCTCGCGCGACCTGGTGGTGGAGCAGCGCCTGCTGGAAGGCACCTACGGCGTCGCGCGCTTCAACTGCATCCAGCCGCCCTTCAACAATCCCGCGATCCGCCGCGCGGTCGCGATGGCGCTGGACCAGCGCGACTACCTCACCGCGGTCGCGGGCACCGACACGCGCGGCTGGGGAGTCTGCGAAGGCGTCTTCACCTGCGACACGCCGCTGGCCAACGAGGCGGGCAGCGAGATCCTGAAGATCCGCAACATCGAGCGCGCCAAGGCCGCGCTGCGCGAGGCCGGCTACAACAACGAGAAGGTCGTGCTCATCGCGCCCGGCGACTACCCGCAGATCAATGCGCTCTCGCTGGTGACGGCGGACCTGCTGCAGCGCCTCGGCATGAACCTGGAACTCATCTCGGCCGACTGGGGCACGCTGATCCAGCGCCGCGCCAGCAAGGAGCCGGTGGAGCGGGGCGGGTGGAGCATCATCCACACCACCTCCTCCGGCCAGTCGCTGACCATGCCGGTCTTCCACCTCTTTCTCCGCGCGAACGGCGCGAACGCCTGGTTCGGCTGGCCGGACGACGCGGAGATCGAGCGCCTGCGCGGCGCCTGGATCAACGCCGACGGCCCCCAGGAGAGCCGCGCCATCGCCGAGCAGCTCAACCGCCGGGCCATGGAGGTCATGTCCTACCTGCCGCTCGGCTACTACTGGCAGCCGAGCGCCTGGCGGCGGAACCTCACCGGCGTGTTCCGCGCGCCGGCGACGGTGTTCTGGAACATCGGCAAGGCCTGACCGCCATGGAGATCTCCCGCAGGGCGAGCCTGGGCGGCGCGGCGGCGCTGCTCGGGGCACCGAATCTCGCCTCGGCTCAGACGCAGGCGCGGACGTTGCGCTTCATCCCGCAGGCGAACCTCGCCAGCATCGACCCGGTCTGGAGCACGGCCGTCGTCGTCCGCAACCACGGGCTGATGGTCTACGACCTGCTCTACGGCCTCGGCGCGGACTACCAGGTGCGGCCGCAGATGGCGGAAGGCCATGAGGTCAGCACCGACGGGCTCACCTGGACCATCCGCCTGCGCGAGGGCCTGAAGTTTCACGACAACGAGCCCGTGCGCGCGCGGGACTGCGTGGCTTCGATCCTGCGCTGGTCCAAGCGCGACGTGCTGGGCAGCCGGCTCGACGCGCTGGGCGAGGAGGTCTCCGCGCCCGACGACCGCACCATCCGCATCCGGCTGAAGAAGCCCTGGCCTGGCCTCGCCTGGGCGCTGGGCAAGCCGTCTGCCAACATCTGCGCCATCATGCCCGAGCGCGTGGCGCGCACCGATCCCTTCACGCAGGTGACCGACTCCACCGGCAGCGGGCCCTTCCGCTTCCGCCGCGATCTCTTCCGGCCCGGCGACGTCGCGGTCTACGAGCGCTTCGACGGCTACGTGCCGCGCGCCGAGCCCACGGACTTCCTCGCCGGCGCCAAGCAGGTGCATTTCGACCGGGTCGAGTGGCGCATCATGCCCGATCCCGCCACCTCCGGCGCCGCGCTGCAGAACAACGAGGCAGATTGGTGGGAAACCCCGCTGCCCGACCTGCTGCCGCTGCTGCGCCGCAACCGCGACATCGAGATCGGCGTGGTGAACCCGGCGGGCAATCTCGGCGTGCTGCGCTTCAACTTCCTGCATCCGCCCTTCAACGACATAGCGGTGCGCCGCGCGCTCCTGCCGGCGGTGGACCAGCGCGCCTTCATGGATGCGGCGATCGGCACCGATCCCGCGCTGTCTGTCGTGCCGGCAGGCGTCTTCACGCCGGGCACGCCGCTCGCGAACGAGGCCGGGCTGGAGGTTCTTTCCGGCCCCCGCAATCTCGAGGCCGCGCGGGCCGCCCTGCGCGCCTCCTCCTATGCCGGTCAGCGGGTCGTCATGATGTCCGCGACCGACCTTCCCGTGCTGCAGAACCTGTCCGAGGTGGCGGCCGACCTGCTGCGCCGCGTCGGCTTCAACGTCGACTTCCCGGCGATGGACTGGGGCACGCAGATCCAGCGCCGCACCAGCCGGGCCCCGGTGGAGCAGGGCGGCTGGAGCGTCTTCTGCACCACCTGGGAAGGCCTGGACGTCTCGGTTCCCGGCAGCCACCAGCCCTTGCGCGGCAACGGTCCGCAGGCCTGGTCCGGCTGGCCGACCATGCCGCGGCTGGAGGCGCTGAGGGAGCAATGGTTCGACGCGCCCGACCAGGCCTCCGCCCGCGGGATCGCCGAGGAGATCCAGCGCGTGGCCTGGGACGAGGTGCCCTTCATCCCGCTCGGCCTCGTGCGGCCGCCGCAGGCCTGGCGGCGCAGCATCACGGGCGTGGTGCGCGGCGGCTCCTCGCTCTTCTGGGGCGTGCGGCGGAGTTGATGCCCGCCCTTGGACGCGCCCCGCGGCCCGCTTCGCGGACCTGGTTTCGCCGTGCGGCTGCGGCGGGCGCGGACAGGTTGGGGGCGTCGCTGGCCGTTCTGCGTCCGGGGGGCTCCTCTGGCACGGCATGTGCAATGCAGCACGCCGGGACCATGCTGCAGCGCGGTAACGCTGGCGTGTTGCCCAACGGTGGTGCAGGTTCAGCCCAACACGGCGGCAGGCCGGGGGGAAACGGGAGATTGACTGATGGAGCGTAGAAGCTTTCTGCAGGCGGGCGTCGCGGCCGCTGCTGCGAGTGCGGGCCTTTCCGGCCCCGCGCTGAGCCAGGGCGCCGCCGCGCGCACCCTGCGCTTCGTGCCGCAGGCGAATCTTGCGAATTTCGACCCGATCTGGGGCACGCAGTACGTCGTGCGCAACGCCTCGGCCGCGGTGTGGGACACGCTCTACGGCGTGAACGACAAGCTCGAGCCGCAGCCGCAGATGTGCGAGGGCCACACCGTCTCGTCGGACGGCCTGACCTGGACCTTCAAGCTCCGCGAGGGCCTCCGGTTCCATGACGGTGAGCCCGTGCTCTCCAAGGACGTCGTCGCCTCCATCACGCGCTGGATGCCGCGCGACCCGATGGGCCAGATGATCCGCGCCATCCAGCAGGAGCTGGTCGCGGTGGACGACCGCACCTTCCGCTGGGTGCTGAAGTCGCCCTATCCCAAGCTGATCTACGCGCTCGGCAAGACCAACACGCCCATCCTCTTCATCATGCCGGAGCGCATCGCGCGCACCGATCCCTTCACGCAGATCACGGAATATGTCGGCTCCGGCCCGATGCGCTTCCTGCGCAATGAATGGGTCCCGGGCGCCAAGGCCGTCTTCCAGAAGTTCGACCAATACGTGCCGCGCAGCGAGCCCTCGAGCTGGCTCGCGGGCGGCAAGCGCATGCTGGTGGACCGCCTCGAATGGGTCGTCATGCCCGATCCGGCGACGGCCTCGGCCGCGCTGCAGAACGGCGAGATCGACTGGTGGGAGAATCCCATCACCGACCTCATCCCGATCCTGCGCCGCAACCGCAACATCGCGGTCGACATCGCCGATCCGCTCGGCAACATCGGCTCCTTCCGGATGAACCACCTGCATCCGCCCTTCAACTCGCAGAAGGTGCGGCAGGCCGTCCTCGCGGCGCTGAGCCAGGAGGACTACATGCGTGCCCTGGTGGGCGACGACAACAACCTCTGGAAGGCGCTGCCCGGCTTCTTCACGCCCGGCACGCCCGGCTACACCGAGGCCGGCGGCGACATCCTCAAGGGTCCGCGCAACATGGACCTGGCGAAGCGGCTGCTGCAGGAAGGCGGTTACCGCAACGAGCCCGTCGTCTGCGTCGTCGCGCAGGACCAGCCGATCACCAAGGCCATGGGCGACGTGACGGCCGACCTGCTGAAGCGCATGGGCATGAACGTCGACTTCGTCGCGACCGATTGGGGCACCACCGGCCAGCGCCGCGCCATGAAGAATCCGCCGAACCAGGGCGGCTGGAGCATGTTCCACACCTGGCACGCCGGCGCCGACTGCGTGAATCCCGCCGCCTACAACGCCGTCCGCGCCAATGGCCAGGATGCGTGGTTCGGCTGGCCGAGCATTCCCGCGGTGGAGCAGGGCGTCACCGAATGGTTCGCTGCGCCGAACGAGGCCGCCGAGAGGGCCGCGCTCGACAAGATCAACTCGCAGGGCATCGAGAACGTGGTCTACGCGCCCACGGGCTTCTTCCTGGGCTACCAGGCCTGGCGTCGCAACGTCAGCGGGATCGTCAAGGGACCGCTGCCCTTCTTCTGGGGTGTTTCCAAATCGTGATAGCGCTGGTTTAAAGCCACCATGTGGGCCTACATCATCCGACGTGTCCTCGCGACGATCCCGGTCATGGCGATCGTCGCGCTCTTCGTCTTCTCGCTCCTCTACCTCGCGCCGGGTGATCCGGCCGCGGTCATTGCGGGCGACCAGGCGACTCCAGCCGATGTGGAGCGCATCCGCGAATCCCTCGGCCTCGACCGCCCCTACCTGGTGCGCTTCGGCGCCTGGGCCTGGGACATCCTCCGCGGTGACCTCGGCACCTCGATCTTCACCAACCTGCCGGTCAGCACGATGATCCAGCAGCGCATCGAGCCGACGCTCTCGCTGATGATCGTGACGCTGATCCTCGCCGTCTCCATCGCTGTGCCGATGGGCGTCATCGCGGCCTGGAAGCAGGGCACGACCATCGACCGCCTCGTCATGGCCTTCGCGGTGCTCGGCTTCTCGGTGCCGGTCTTCGTGGTGGGCTATGTGCTGGCCTATATCTTCGCGCTGGAGCTCGATTGGCTGCCGGTGCAGGGCTACACCCCCTTCTCGAACGGCTTCTTCCCCTGGATCGAGAACCTGATCCTGCCGGCCATCGCGCTGGGCGGCGTCTACATCGCGCTGATCGCCCGCATCACCCGGGCGACCATGCTGGAGGTGCTGAGCCAGGACTACATCCGCACCGCCCGCGCCAAGGGCGCCGGGCAGCGCAGCATCCTCTTCATCCACGCGCTGAAGAACGCGGCCGTGCCGATCGTCACCGTCGTCGGCATCGGCGTGGCGCTGCTGATCGGCGGCGCCGTGGTGACGGAGAGCGTCTTCGCCATCCCGGGCCTCGGACGCCTGACGGTGGATGCGATCCTGCGGCGCGACTATCCGGTGATCCAGGGCGTGATCCTGCTGTTCAGCTTCGTCTACGTGCTGGTGAACCTGCTGATCGACCTCAGCTACACCTTCTTTGATCCGAGGATCCGGTATTGAGCGCTGCCTCCCTCCCTCCGGGGATCGACATCCCGTCGGGTCTCGCGGTCGCCGCGACGCAGCCCGACATCCTGTCCAACGTCAGGCCGCGGCGGGGGGTCATCGGCTTCCTGCGGCGGTATCCGACGATCGCGATCGGCGGGGGGCTGCTGATCCTCATGCTCTGCATCGCGATCTTCGCGCCCTACCTCTGGACCAAGGACCCGACCTCGCTCGCGCCCGCGCTGCGCACGCGCGAGCCCTCGGCGCGCTGGTGGTTCGGTACGGACATGCTGGGGCGCGACGTCTATTCGCGCGTCCTCTTCGGCTCGCGCGTCTCGCTGCTGGTGGGCTTCTCGGTGGCGCTCTGCGCCTCGGCCGTGGGGCTCTTCATCGGGCTGATGTCGGGCTTCAACCGCTTCGCCGACAGCATCATCATGCGCATCATGGACGGCATGATGAGCATCCCCTCCATCCTGCTCGCCATCGCGCTGATGGCGCTGACGCGGGGCTCGGTGCAGAACGTCATCCTGGCCATCACCATCGCGGAGATCCCGCGCGTCTCGCGCCTCGTGCGCGGCGTGGTGCTGAGCCTGCGCGAGCAGCCCTATGTCGAGGCCGCGGTCGCCTCGGGCACGCGGACCATCTTCATCATCTTCAAGCACATCCTGCCCAACACGCTGGCGCCGCTGACCGTGCAGGCGACCTATATCTGCGCGGCGGCGATGATCACCGAGGCCATCCTCTCCTTCATCGGCGCGGGCACGCCGCCGATCATCCCCTCCTGGGGCAACATCATGGCCGAGGGCCGGGCGCTCTGGCAGGTGAAGCCCTACATCGTCTTCTTCCCGGCGATCTTCCTCTCGATCACGGTGCTCGCGGTCAACCTGCTGGGTGACGGCCTGCGCGACGCCATCGATCCCCGTCTGGCGAAGAAACTCTGATGAGCATGATGCGCGCCGAAGGCGACAACCGAGAGATCCTCCTGGAGGTCGACAACCTCCAGACGCACTTCCGCACCATGGACGGCGTGAACCGCGCCGTGGACGGCGTCAGCTTCCACGTCCGCTCGGGCGAGACGCTGGCCATCGTGGGCGAGAGCGGCTGCGGCAAGTCCGTCACCGCCATGTCCATCCTGCGCCTCATCCCCGAGCCCCCGGGCAAGATGGCCGGCGCCATCCGCTTCCAGGGCAAGGACCTGCTGAAGCTCTCGGACCGCGAGATGCGCGCCATCCGCGGCAACGAGATCAGCATGATCTTCCAGGAGCCGATGACCTCGCTGAACCCGGTGCTCACCAACGGGCGCCAGATCGGCGAGACGCTGCGGCTGCACCAGGGCCTCTCCAAGCAGCAGGCCGAGGAGCGCGCGGTCGAGATGCTGCGCCTCGTCGGCATCCCCGAGCCTGGGCGGCGCGTGCGCGAGTATCCGCACCAGCTCTCGGGCGGCATGCGTCAGCGCGTGATGATCGCCATCGCGCTGGCCTGCAACCCGAAGCTGCTCATCGCCGACGAGCCGACCACCGCGCTCGACGTGACCATCCAGGCGCAGATCCTGGACCTGATGCGCGACCTCAAGAACACGGTCGGCGCCGCCATCGTGCTCATCACCCATGACCTCGGCGTCGTGGCCGAGGTCGCGGAGCGCGTGGTCGTCATGTATGCCGGCCGCAAGGTGGAGGAGGCACCCGTCAACGAGCTCTTCCGCACGCCGCGGCATCCCTACACCCAGGGCTTGCTGGGCTCCGTGCCCAAGCTCGGCTCCTCGCTGACCGGCGAGACCACCCGGCTCGTGGAGATTCCCGGCCTGGTGCCGAGCCTCAAGCAGAAGATTCCGGGCTGCGTCTTCGCGACCCGCTGCCCGAAGGTCACGGACCTCTGCCGCGCCGTCGCCCCGGCCCTGCAGGAGAAGGCACCGAACCACATCGCCGCGTGCCACTACGCGCCCGTCGAGGCCTCGGTCAGCGGCGCGGTGGCCGCATGACCTCTTTCGCTGAATGGAACGGCCGATGAGCGGCGAGCGTATCCTCGAGGTCGCGGACCTCAAGAAGCATTTCCCCATCCGCGGCGGCCTGATGGGCAGCACGGTGGGCCATGTCTATGCGGTGGACGGCGTGTCCTTCCACATCGACAAGGGCGAGACCCTGTCGCTGGTCGGCGAGAGCGGCTGCGGCAAGTCCACCGTCGGCAAGTCCGTGCTGCGCCTCTTCCCGCTGACGGCGGGGCAGGTGGTGCTGAACGGCAAGCGCATCGACGACATGCCGACGGGATCGCTCCGGCCGATCCGCCGGCAGATCCAGGTGATCTTCCAGGATCCCTTCTCCTCGCTGAATCCGCGCATGCGCGTGCGCCAGATCCTGGCCGAGCCGATCAAGAACTTCGGCTTGGCCAAGGACAGCGCCGACCTCGAGGAGCGCATCGGCCTCCTCATGGACAAGGTGCGGCTGCCGCGCGACGCGGTGAACCGCTGGCCGCACGAGTTCTCCGGCGGCCAGCGCCAGCGCATCTGCATTGCCCGCGCGCTGGCGGCCGAGCCGGACGTGATCGTCTGCGACGAGGCGGTCTCCGCCCTCGACGTCTCGGTGAAGGCGCAGATCGTGAACCTGCTGCAGGACCTGCAGTCGGAGCTCGGGCTGGCCATGCTCTTCATCAGCCACGACCTCGCGATCGTCGAGCACATGACGCATCGCGTGGCCGTGATGTACCTGGGCAAGATCGTCGAGGTCGCGACCCGCAAGGCGCTCTTCGGCGCGCCGCGGCATCCCTACACCGAGGCGCTGCTCTCCGCCGTGCCGGTGCCCATGCCGGGTGCCATCCGCGAGCGGATCGTGCTGACGGGCGACGTGCCCAGCCCGATCAATCCGCCGCCGGGCTGCCGCTTTCACACCCGCTGCCCCTATGCCTTCGACCGCTGCCGCAAGGAGGAGCCGGTGCTCCGCGACAACGGCGAGGGGCATTTCTCGGCCTGCCACCTGCACGACCTCCCGGCCGCGCAGAATCCGCTGCTGAACAAGGCGCCGCCGACCGCCTTCCGCACGGAAGCCGCCTGAGGCCCCCATGTCCGGGCGACGCGTCACCTTTGTCGCCCGGGCGCCGCGCAGCGTCTTCGGGCGCTTCTGCAAATGGCTCTTCATCGGCTTCAACCTGCTGATGCTCGGCCTGCTGCTGGCCAATTGCGCCGTGGTGATCCCCTACATCGCCTCCGACGATCCGGACGTGGCGGCGGGCGCGGGGCTGTTCGGCGTGATGCTGGCGGCGGGAATCTGGATGGTCTGGCCGGTGGGGGCGCTGATCCTCGGCATCCTCACCCTTGTCACGCGGGGCCGGCGCCTCACCTTGGAGCAGGAACTGCCGCCCTGAAGCGGGATGATCGAAGGCGCGCGGGCGCCGAAGGTCCGAATCTCGCGACGCGGCAGGGCCCGTGACGCTTGACGACGCGCCTTCGGAGCGCGACCTTCCGGCGGCACGGTACAACCACGGGGAGAGTGCGCGATGCCGCAAGTGACGCTGAGCGTGAATGGGAAATCGCACACCGTCGACATCGAGGGCCGCACGCTGCTGGTGGAGCTGCTGCGCGAGAAGCTTCGCCTCACCGGCACCCATGTCGGCTGCGACACCAGCCAGTGCGGCGCCTGCGTCGTGCATATCGACGGCGAGAGCGTGAAGTCCTGCACCACGCTGGCCGTGATGTGCGAAGGCGCTGCGATCACGACGATCGAGGGGCTGGCCAAGGCGGACGGCACGCTGCATCCGATGCAGGAGGCCTTCCGTGAATACCACGCGCTGCAGTGCGGCTTCTGCACGCCGGGCATGGTGATGTCGGCGGTGGACCTGGTGCAGAAGCACCCGGAAGGGCTGACCGAGCTGGAGATCCGCGAGGGGCTGGAGGGGAACCTCTGCCGCTGCACCGGCTACCACAACATCGTGAAGGCGATCGCCGCCGCGGCCGATGTGATGCACGGCAAGCGCGAGACGATCGCGGCCGCGGCGCAGTAAGGCCGACCAGGGGGCTCTGCCCCCTGGACCCTTTTACAAATCGGAGATGCAAGAACCTGAGGTTCTTGCTGGGGTGCTCGAGGGGCAAAGCCCCTCGAAACAAGTGGCGGAAAGTCACGGAACAGGGAGACAAGGCCATGAACGCAGTCCTGCCGTTCGAAGGCATCGGCGCCAGCGTCAAGCGCAAGGAGGACCTGCGCTTCCTCTCCGGCCGCGGCCAGTATGTCGACGACATCAACCGCCCCGGCCAGGCGCATGCCTGGATCCTGCGCAGCCAGTACGCGCATGCGCGGATCATATCGATCGACACCACGGCGGCTGCGGCGATGCCCGGCGTCGTCGCGATCTACACCAGCACCGACATGACCGGCATCGGCGGCATTCCCTGCGGCTGGCAGATCCACAACAAGGACGGCACGCCCATGGCGGAGCCGAAGCACCCCGTCCTCGCCGAGGGCAAGGTGCGGCATGTGGGCGACCCCATCGCCGTCGTGATCGCCGAGACCCGCAGCCAGGCGCGCGACGCCGGCGAGGCGATCGTCGTGGATGTCGAGCCGCTGGCCGCCGTCACCGGCACCACCGCCGCGATGGCCGCCGACGCGCCGCGCGTGCACGACGATGTCGCCGGCAACCTCTGCTACGACTGGCACATCGGCGACAAGGCCGTGACGGACGCGGCCTTCGCCCAGGCCGCGCACCACGTCGTCTTCGAGACGACGAACAACCGCCTCGTCCCCAACGCCATGGAGCCGCGCAGCGCCGTCGGCGACTACGACACGACCACGGGCGAGCACACGCTCTTCACCACCAGCCAGAATCCGCACGTGATCCGCCTGCTGATGGGCGCCTTCGTGCTGCAGATCCCCGAGAGCAAGCTGCGCGTGGTGGCGCCGGATGTCGGCGGCGGCTTCGGCAGCAAGATCTACCATTATGCCGAGGAGGCCATCGTCACCTGGGCCGCGGCGAAGCTGGGCCGCGCGGTGAAATGGACCGCCGACCGCACCGAATCCTTCATGTCCGACGCCCATGGCCGCGACCACGTGACGCGCGCCGAGCTCGCGCTGGACAAGGACGGCACCTTCCTCGGCCTGCGCGTGCACACCCAGGCGAATATGGGCGCCTATCTCTCGACCTTCGCGCCCTGCGTGCCGACCTACCTCTACGCGACGCTGCTGGCCGGGGTGTATTCGACGCCGGCGATCTACGCGGAGGTGAAGGCCGTCTTCACGCACACGGTGCCGGTGGACGCCTATCGCGGGGCAGGGCGGCCGGAAGCGACCTATCTGCTGGAGCGCCTCGTGGATGTCGCGGCCAAGCAATGCGGCTTCGACAAGATCGAGCTGCGCCGCCGCAACTTCATCGCCACGTCGGCCTTCCCGTACCAGACGCCCGTGGCGCTGCAGTACGACAGCGGCGACTACTTCTCCACGCTGAACCAGGCGCTGGAGACGGCGGGCTGGGCGGGCTTCGAGGCGCGGCGCGCCGAGTCGGCCGCGCACGGAAAGCTCCGCGGCATCGGCATCTCGACCTATCTGGAGGCCTGCGGCATCGCGCCCTCGGCCGTGGTCGGCTCGCTCGGCGCCCGCGCGGGACTCTACGAGGTCGGCACCATCCGCGTGCATCCGACGGGCAGCATCACTGTGCTGACCGGCGCGCACAGCCACGGGCAGGGGCACGAGACGACCTTCGCGCAGCTGGTCTGCGATAAGCTCGGCGTTCCCGTCGCGAATGTGGACATCGTGCATGGCGACACGGCCAAGGTGCCCTTCGGCATGGGCACCTATGGCAGCCGTTCTCTGGCGGTCGGCGGCTCGGCCATGGATAAGGCGATGGACAAGATCATCGCCAAGGGCAAGCGCATCGCGGCGCACCTGATGGAAGCCTCCGTCGAGGACATCGAGTTCGACCGCGGCACCTTCCGCGTGGCCGGCACGGACAAGACCAAGGCGCTGGCCGAGATCAGCCTTGCCGCCTATGTGCCGCACAACTACCCGATCGAGGAGCTGGAGCCCGGGCTGGAGGAGACCGCCTTCTACGATCCGAAGAACTTCACCTATCCCGGCGGCTGCCACATCGCCGAGGTGGAGATCGAGAAGGAAACGGGGAAGGTGCATCTCCTCAACTTCACCGCGGTGGACGATGTCGGCCGCGTGGTGAATCCCATGATCGTCGAGGGCCAGGTGCAGGGCGGCGTGGCGCAGGGCGTCGGCCAGGCGCTGCTGGAGAACTGCGTCTACGACAGCGCCGGTCAGCTCATCAGCGCCTCCATGATGGACTACACCATGCCGCGCGCGGACGACCTCGCCCCGGTCAGCGTGGCCACCCACACCACGCTCTGCACGCACAACCCGCTGGGCGTGAAAGGCTGCGGCGAGGTGGGGGCGATCGGCTCGCCGCCCGCCGTCATCAACGCGGTGGTCGACGCGCTGCGCGACTATGGCGTGAATCACATTGAGATGCCGGCGACAGCGCCCAAGATCTGGTCCATCATCCACGGCAGCACGCACTGAGGAGCTCTCAGCCATGTACGATTTCACTTATACGAAGCCCTCCTCCGTCGCCGACGCCGCCAAGCTCCTGGCCGCGGACCCCGACGCGAAGTTCATCTCCGGCGGGCAGACGCTGCTGCCTGCGCTGAAGCACCGGCTGAACAAGCCGACGACGGTCGTGGACCTCACGGGCATCGCCGAGATGCGCGGCATCCGGCGCGAAGGGAACATGGTCGTCATCGGCGCGCTGATGAAGCACGTCGAGGTTGCGACCAGCGCCGAGGTGAAGGCCGCCATTCCGGCCCTCGCCGACATGGCGTCCAACATCGGCGACGTGCAGGTCCGCAACCGCGGCACGCTGGGCGGATCGGTCTCGAACAACGACCCGGCGGCGGATTATCCGGCGGCGGTGCTGGGCCTGGGCGCCACGGTCGTCACCAGCAAGCGCGAGATTCCGGCCGACGAGTTCTTCCTGGGCATGTTCACCACCGCCCTGGAGGCGGATGAGCTGCTGGTCGCCATCAAGTTCCCGATCCCCGAGAAGGCCGGCTACGCCAAGATGCGCAATCCCGCGAGCCGCTACGTCATGGCCGGCGCCTTCGTCTCCAAGGGGCCGCAGGGCATCCGGGTCGCGATCAACGGCGCGGGCCCCTGCGTCTTCCGCCAGGCGGAGATGGAGGCGGCGCTCGCCGGCTCCTGGTCGCCGGACGCGGTGGCGGGCGTCAAGCAGGACCCGGACGGCATGAATGGCGACATCCACGGCAGCGCCGAGTACCGCGCCCATCTCGTGAGCGTGATGGCAAAGCGGGCAGTGGCCGCCGCGGGCTGAAGGCTACTGCGTGGGGGTGAGGCGCAGCAACCCCTCCGCGCGATCGCGCAGGGCGGTCTGGAACTCGCGGGGGCAGGCGATCTGGTCGCGGTCCGCCGCGCGCTGCGTGGCGCCCAGCCAGTAGCCGTGCCAGACGGCGATGCGCTGCATCTCGGCATCGGACCGGTTGTAGTCGCGCTGCTGGGTCGTCATGCGGCCGAAATACCCCTCCCAGCGCAGCTGGCAGTGGCGCAGCATGCCGTTGACCTCGGCCATCGCGCGGATGCGGCGGGCCTCCTCCTCACCGAGGGTCTGCGCCAGCGGCGTGGCGAGGATGCTCCGCGTGTCCGGCTCTGCCGTGGGTGGAGCCGGTGACTGGCCGGTCGAGCAGCCGGCCAGCAGGAGGACGGAAAGGGCCGCCGGAAGGATCCGCATGGGCGATGCTTGCGCGCCGATGGGGCCCGGGGCAAGCATCGCGGCCATGCAGCTCGATGATCCCGGCACCATCGCCGAAGCCCGCGCCGTCTTCGACCGTTACGAGGAGGCGCTCATGAACAACCGCACCGAGGTGCTCGACAGCATCTTCTGGGGCGATGCGCGGACGGTTCGCTTCGGCATCACCGAGATCCTCTACGGGATCGACGCCATCCGCGCCTTCCGCGGCAGCGTGAAGGCCTATGCGAAGCGGGTGCAGAGGAAGGTCCACATCACCGCCTTCGGGCGCGACTTCGCCTGCACGCATCTGGAATACGAGCGCGTCGGCACCGGGCTGATCGGGCGCGAGACCAAGATCATGGTGCGCCTGCCGGAGATCGGCTGGCGGGTGGTCTCGGCCCATGTGTCCCTCCTCGCGGGCCAGGACCCGGGCCGCACATGAGCAGCTTCGCCACCGATTCACGCCTCCAGGCTTCGCCTTCCGGCGATCGGGGCCGACTGGCCATCATCGGCGGCGGCATCGTCGGCGCCTGCACGGCGCTCGCGGCCCAGCGCGCCGGCTTCGACGTCACGCTGATCGAGCCCGCCCCACCCGGCGGCGAGCAGGCCGCCAGCTACGGCAACGGCTGCTGGTTCAGCCCCTCCAGCACGGTGCCGCCGGCCCTCCCGGGCCTCTGGAAAAAGGTCCCGAAGTTCCTCGCCGACCCGCTGGGACCGCTGGCCATCCGCTGGTCCTATTTCCCCAGGGTCGCGCCCTGGCTGGTCCGCTACCTGCTCTCGGGCTGGACCGAGGCCAGGGTGCTCAGGACCGGCCATGCCCTGCGCGCCCTCGTCGCCGGCGCGCCGGAGCTGCATGCGGCGCTGGCCGAGGAGGCCGGCGTCGGCCATCTCGTGGAGCGCCGCGGCCTGCTCTACGTCTTCCCCGACCGCGCCGCCTTCGAGGCCGAGGCGCTCGCCTGGCGGGTCCGTGCCCAGACCGGCGTGACCTGGCTGGAGATCGGCGAGGACGAGCTCCGCCAGCGCGAGCCCGACCTCGATCGACGCTACAAGTTCGCCCTGCTGGTGGAGGAGGGCGGCCATTGCCGCAATCCCGGCGCCTATGTCGCGGCGCTCGTCGCCCTCGCCGAGGCGCAGGGCATGCGGCGCGTGAACGCCCGCGCCACCGGCTTCCGCATCGAGGCCGGTCGCCTCAAGGCTGTCACCACCGACCAAAGCGAGGTCCGGGCCGACCGCGCCGTCATCTCCGCCGGCGCTTACTCGAAGGCCCTGGCCCGCGAGGCCGGCGACACGCTGCCGCTGGAGACCGAGCGCGGCTACCACGCCGTCATCGCCGATCCCGAGGCCGGGCCGCGCACGCCCATGATGCCCTCGGACGGCAAGATGAGCATCACCATGACCGAGGCCGGCCTGCGCGTGGCCGGCCAGGTCGAGATCGCGGGCATGGAGGCCGCGCCCAACTGGAAGCGCGCGGAGATCCTGCGCGACCACCTGCTGCGCAACTTCCCCGGCCTGCCGCGCGAGATCCCGGCCGAGCGGATCAAGGTCTGGATGGGCCATCGCCCCTCCATGCCGGACGGGCTGCCCTGTATCGGTCCGTCCTCGGCCAGCGCCGATATCCTGCACTGCTTCGGCCATGGCCATGTGGGCCTCGTCGCCGCGCCGCGCAGCGCGGAACTGGCCGTCGCGCTGCTCACGGGAGCGCCGTCGCCCATTCCGCCCGAGCCTTATTCACCCCGCCGGTTCACGTGATGTTTTCGCGTGCATTATTCCGTGAGGGGTGCCATGCTGAGCTACTCGCCCAGCATCCCGTTCGGCCGAGAACACTAGCGTGGATTGAAGAGAGACGTGTCTGACGATTATTCGCCTGAGGGCGGTGACACCGGCCTGATCGAGGCCAAGGTCAAGTGGTACAACGGCCGCAAGGGTTTCGGCTTTGTGCTCGGGCCCGATGGGCAGGACGTGTTCTTCCACGCTTCCGCTCTGACCGAGGCTGGCATCGACCAGCCCGATACCGACGACATTCTCGTGTGCGAGATCGGCTCCGACCGTCAGGGTCGTCGGCTCGTCACGCGCATCACCGAGCTGAAGCGCGGCCCTGGCGGCGGCGGTGGTGCTCGCGGCGGCTTCGGCGACCGTCCCCCGCGCCGTGACTTCGGTGGCCCCGGCGGTGGTGGCGGCTTCGGCGATCGCCCCCCCCGGCGCGACTTCGGCGCTCCGGGCGGCTTTGGCGACCGTCCTCCCCGGCGTGACTTCGGCGCCCCCGGCGGCTTCGGCGATCGTCCCCCGCGGCGTGACTTCGGTGGCCCCCCGGGCGGCGGCGGTGGCTTCGGCGCCCCGCGTGGCCCCGGCGGCTTCGGTGGTGGCGGCGACCGTGGTCCCCGGCGCAACTTCGATGAGGGCACCGGCCCTGTCTATCCGCTGAACGGCACCGTGAAGTGGTTCGATCAGGTGCGCGGCTTCGGCTTCGTCACCCCCGAGGATGGCGGCCAGGACGTGTTCCTGCACTCGTCCGTCCTGACGCGCGCGGGCCGCACGGACCTGCAGCAGGGCGAGAAAGTCTCGCTCGACGTGCGGGACGGCCAGCGCGGCCGCCAGGCCGTCGGCATGAAGTAAGCCGGCCCTTCCAGGCTGGCTTTCGAGGGCCTCGGACGGAAACGTCTGGGGCCTTTTTCTTTCATTAAGGGTTGGGCGCGCAGAATCGGGGCATGCGCGTGCTGCTCCTCCTGCTGATCCTGGCCGGGCCGGCCGTGGCGCAGGTGCCGGTCTGCAACGGGCTTCGCGAGGGCATGACGGCCTGCTTCGACGGGCGGCTCTGCCGCTGCCGCTTCGAGCCGGGAGGGCAGCTCAGCGGCCGGCCGGATGCGCATCGCTGGGATTGCGGCGCGCTCAGGCCGGATTGCCGGCCGAATGAGCCGATCACGCCCTGGCCGAACATCGTGCCCCAGATCTATCTGGACGGGACGCGGGGTCAGCCTAGCCCTAAGCCTCGCTAACGCGCGGGATTCGCATTCCCGGCATACAGCCGCAAGGCGGCCGGCGCCGCCCACTCGACCGTCCGGCCCGCGCATCCATGGCGCGGCGAAGCCAAGCGCGCAGAGCGCGCGCCCGGCGTTTGAGGGCAAAAAACTCACCAGCGGCGGGGGCGCAATCCCGCCTGGAACCAGGAGATCATCGAGTAGATGTCATAGACCGGCAGGCCCGTTGCCGCGGCGAGGTCCGCCGCATAGGGCGGCATGTTCGTGCATTCCAGCACGATCGCGCCGATATCCGGGTTCCGCTCCACGAGCCTCGTGCCAGCGTCCAGGATATCCTGCCGGGCGAGGTCGACATCCATGTCCACCTTTTCCGACCGGATCAGCACGCGGAAGAACTCCCGGCCGCCCTCCGTGCCCTCGACCGGCGTGTCCAGCGGCACGCCCGCCGCCTCCAGGTGCCGCGTGGTCAAGCTTGCGCTGTTCACCGTGATGATGCCCACGCGTTTGCCCGGCGGCAGCGTCGCCTGCACCCAGGGCACCTGCATCATCGAGGAGGTCGCGACAGGCACCTTCACCGCCGCCGCCAGCTCCGCCTGGAAGAGCGAGAGAAAGCCGCAATTGGTCGTGATCGCCTCGGCACCGAGGTCCACGAGGTCGCGCGCCGCCTCCACGAAGGCGTCCAGCAGCCCGGCCGCGCCCTGCTCCACCACCCGGCTCGGTGAGGCGCCGCGCACCACGCGGAACAGCACGGGGAAGGGCCAGGTCTCGCCATTGCCCATGTCGCCGAGGATGCGCGGAAAGCGGGCCTCCAGCATCAGGATGCCAAGCGGCGCGCCATAGATGGACTTTCCGCCGCGCGCGATGTGACCCGCCATGATTTCCCTCGATCTGGTCCCCACCTAGATTGCGCCCGACTCACACTCTGGAGAACCCACCCATGCGCCGCCGCTCCCTGCTGGCCCTGCCATTCGCCGCCCCTGCTGTCGCGATGGCCCAGGACGCCGCCTTCCCCAGCCGCCCGATCACCATCTACAGCGGCTTCCCCAACGGCTCCGGCATCGACATCTACGTCCGCCGCATGATCGAGCCGCTGAGCCGCGCGCTGGGCGTGACCATCCTGGCCGACAACCGCACCGGCGCCGGCGGCAATATCGGCTCGGACTTCGTCGCGAAGTCGCGGCCTGACGGCTACACGCTCTACTTCGGCACGGCCGGCACGCATGCCATCAACCAGACGCTCTACCGCACGCTGCCCTTCCACGTGATCCGTGACTTCACGCCCATCGCGCATCTCGGCGACGTGCCGAACATCCTGACCGTGAGCCCGGAGCGCCGCCCCGAATTCACCGACTGCGCCGCGCTGCTGCGATTCGCCCGCGCCAATCCCGGCAAGCTGAACTACGCCTCGACGGGCAACGGCGCCTCGACGCATCTCGCCGGCGCGCAGTTCGCCATGGCCGCCAACATCGACGTCACGCACATCCCCTATCGCGGCCAGCCCGGCGCGCAGACGGCCCTGCTGGCCGGCGACGTGGATTTCTTCCTGAACCAGTCCGGCCCCGCCATGGGCGCGATGCGGCAGGGGCAGGTGAGGGGCCTCGGCGTGACCACCGCCCAGCGCATGGCGGTCCTCCCGGATGTCCCGACCGTGGCCGAGGCCTGCAACCTGCCGGGCTTCGTGAGCACGACCTGGTACGGCATGTTTGGCCCGGCCAACCTGCCGGCGCCCATCCTGGCGAAGCTGTCGGCGGCCTTCACGACCGTCCTGCGCGACCCCGAATTCGCGAAGTGGCTGACGGAGAACCAGGGGATCTCCCTGCCGCCGGTCTACACGCCCGAGGGCTTCGCCGAGATCCAGCGCCGCGACGTCGAAAGCTGGGGCGCGATCGTCCGCCGCTCCGGTGCCTCGGTGGACTGAAGCTTTCGCGGGCCGGCCATGTCCGGCCCGGATTTCTGCGATTCTGGCTTGCGGAACCACGTGGGCCTGACGTAGAACTGCAGTGACATGTTACGGATCGCATCAGGCGAATGTCGCTGCTGACTCCCATCGAGGCCCCGCCCTCCCTGACCGAGCGCGCCGTCGCCGAGCTTCGCCGCGACATCCTCACCGCGCGCCTCGCCCCCGGCGAGACGGTCTCCGAGGCCGCCGTCGCCCAGCACCTGGAGCTCGGCAAGGCGCCGGTCCGCGCGGCCCTGGCGCGCCTCGCCGAGGAGGGGCTGGTCACCGCCGTCCCGCGCCGCGGCTGGATGGTCAGCCTCGTCACCATCCGCGACATCCATGAGGTCTTCGATCTCCGCCTGATGCTCGAGCCCGAGGCCGCCCGCCGCGCCGCGGGCCGGGTCGACGCGCAGATGCTCGCCCGCCTCGATGCCGTCTGCGCCGAGGGCTACGACTGCGCCGACGAGGACAGCGCCATGCGCTTCCTCGACGCCAACAAGGCCTTCCACGTCGCCATCGCCGAGCTGGCCGGCAATGCGCGCCTGGCCCGCCAGCTCGACCGCCTGCTGGACGAGAGCACGCGCATGCTGGTGCTCGGCCTCCGCCCACGCGACCGCACCGGCGAGATGGCGCATGAGCATCACGTGCTGGTGGAGGCGCTGGCGCTCGGCCGCGCCGAGGACGCCGCTGGCATCATGCACGAACAGGTTTCGGCCAGCCGCAGGATGGTGCTGGCCGCGCTCACCGCCCCGGATGCGAGGACCGTGCTGTGAACATGATGGCGCCTCTCACGAGGCTCGACAGTCTTCTGGCCGATATCCGCGTGGCGGCTCGTGCCCCTCTGGCGACACGCTCCGGCGCAGTCGCCGCCGCCATCGCGCCGCATCTCGACGACCCGAAGCTGCTGGCCGGCAAGGAATGTCCCTGCAATCCCGACCGCTACATCCGCCACCTGCTGGGCGAGGGCGACGGCTATGCCGTGGTGGCGCTGGTCTGGCGCCCGGGCCAGATGTCGCCCGTTCATGCGCACCACACCTGGTGCTCGCTCGGTGTCCATAGCGGCGTGCTGACCGAGCATTTTTTCGCCCCCGGCGCGCCGCCGCAGCCTACGGCCGCCCATCTGCGAGTCCGCGGCGACACCAGCCATGGCCCGGCGAGCCCGGACGTCATCCACCGCATCGCCAATTGCTCGGCCGAGGTCGCGGTCTCCATCCATGTCTATGGCGTGCCCTTCGCCGAATTCGCCGAGGGCGTGAACCTCGTCCTGGCCTGAAATCAGCGAAATTGCTGCGAGGCTGATTCACGCTTCAGGTTGAACGAAGCTGAAGCGATCAGGTTCGACGCGGGTTGACGCCGCAGTGCAGCATGCCGAGGGTGGCACGGTGATGCCTGCCCTGTGCTGAACCTCAATCCCAAGATCGTCTTCGGCCTGCTGCTCGGTTCCATCGCTTCGGTGATCTGGGGCGGACATGCGGTGGTCGCGCGCCTCGCGCTGGTCGGGCAGGGCTTCGAGATCCTCGATATCCTCGTCTGCCGCTACGTCCCGGCCTCACTGCTGATGGCGCCGCTGGTCTGGCGCGAGCGCGCGGCGATGCGCCATCTGGGTTGGCGGCGGATCCTGGTGCTCTTCCTCTTCGCCGGCGCGGGCAACCTGCTCTTCTACGCCACGGCGCTGCGCTTCGCGCCGGCCACGCACGGCTCGACCATCGCGCCGATGACCATGCCGGTGGCCGGCGCGCTGCTCGCCTGGTGGCTGCTGCGCGAGCGTCCGACGCCGGGCCGCGCCGCGGCACTCGCCGCCATGCTCTCGGGCGTGCTGATCATCGGCTGGGACGGGCTCGGCCAGCATCCCGGCGCCTGGCGCGGCGACCTGCTGCTGATGGCCGCGGGCGTCACCTGGGCGGTCTTCACCATCCTGATCCGGCGCTGGCAGGTGCCGGCCATCCCGGCGACGGCGGCGGTGACACTGGTCTCCCTGCCCTTCGTGCTGCCGCCCTGGCTCTGGCAGCGCGCCGAGGCCTTTTTTGCGCTGCCGACGGGCCTCGTCATCTGGATGATTGTGGCCCAGGGCGTGCTTCTGGGCGGCCTGTCGATGCTGCTCTTCGCGCGCAGCGTGGAGATGCTGGGGGCCACGCGCGCCAGCACGCTGGCGGTGATCGTGCCGGTGACGGGGCTGATCCTGTCGGCGGTGGTGCTGGCCGAGCCGATCGGGGCGGTGAAGGCGCTGGGCGCGGCGCTCTCCGTGGGCGGGATGCTGGCCGCCGTGCTCTTCACCGGGCGGCGCGTGTAGCGGGGTGCAGGAAACGGTGGACATGCATGTCCACCCTGCCGGGGGTGCTCGAGGGGTGGAGCCCCTCGATCTCAGGGTTTCGGCTTCGTCCGCACCCAGCTGGTGGTGATGTGGACCGCGACCTCATCGCTGTCCGCGCGCGTGATCAGCACCTCGCCGAAGATGGTTCGCCCGCTGCCCTTCAGCACGCGCGCCGTCGCGACGATCGGCCCCGGCCCGCAGGCGCGGAGGAAGTTGACGTGCATGTTGGTGGTCAGGCTCTCGTCGCGCCCCTCGGTGTCGGCGAGCAGCGCGGCCCACATGGCGATGTCGGCGAGGCCCATGATGGCCGGGCCCGAGACCGTGTTGCCCGGCCGCAGCACGCGCGGGCTGGAGGGCAGCTCCAGCTTCGCATAGCCGGGCGAGGCCTCCAGCAGCCGCACGCCCCATTCGGCGCCGAGCGGCACGCCGGCATGCATGATGGCTTCGATCTCGGCGAGCGTCATGCCGGCTCGCCCGCGACCACGCGGCCGGTGCAGGGATTGCCGCCGAGCCAGTAGCAGAGTTCCGCCGGTCGCTCGACGGCGTAGAAAGCGAGGTCGCAGCGCATGCCCTCGGCCAGCACGCCGCGGTCCTTCAGCCCGAGCGCAGCGGCGGCGTTGCGGGTCACGCCGAGCAGCGCCTCGGCCACCGTCAGCCGGAACAGCGTGCAGCCGAGGTTGAGCATCAGCAGCAGCGACAGCGCCGGCGAAGAGCCTGGGTTCATGTCGGTGGAGATGGCCATGCGGCAGCCGGTCGCGCGCATCGTGGCGATATCGGGAAAGTGCTTTTCCCGCAGCGTGAGCGTGGCGCCAGGCAGCAGCACCGCGACGGTGCCGGCCTTCGCCATGGCCGCGATGCCTTCGGGATTCGAGCGCTCCATATGATCGGCGGAGAGCGCGCCGAAGCGCGCGGCCAGCGCGGCGCCGCCGCAATCCGTGAGCTGGTCGGCATGCAGCTTCACGGGCAGGCCGCAGCGCTGCGCGGCTTCGAAGACCATCGCGGTCTCCTCCGGCGTGAAGGCGATGCTTTCGCAGAAGGCGTCCACGGCGTCGGCCAGGCCTTCGGAGGCGGCGCGCGGCAGGATCTCCTCCGCGACGAGGCGCGCATATTCCGCGCTGCGCCCGGCATATTCCGGCGGCACGGCATGCGCGGCGAGCAGGCTGGTGACGATGCCGACCGCCCGCTCGCCCTCCAGCGCCCGGGCCGCACGCAACTGCTTCAGCTCCGCGCCGAGTTCCAGCCCGTAGCCCGACTTGATCTCGACGGTGGTGACGCCCTCGCGCAGCAGCCCGTCGAGCCGGGGCAGAGCGGCCTTGACGAGCGTTTCCTCGCTCGCCTCACGGGTGGCGCGCATGGTGGAGAGGATGCCGCCGCCGGCGCGGGCGATTTCCTCATAGGAGGCGCCGGCCAGCCGCGCCTCGAACTCGCCGGAGCGGTTGCCGCCGAAGACCATGTGGGTGTGGCAGTCGATCAGCCCGGGCAGGATCCAGGCACCCTTGCAGTCCGTGACGGGGGCCGAGTGCGCGGCCAAGCCGGCGCGCGGCCCGACATAGGCGATGCGCCCGTCCTTCGCGGCGATGGCCCCGTCCTGGATGATCCCGAGCGCGTCATCCCGCATCGTGGCGAGGTGGGCGTTCACCCAGACGTGCGAAAAACTCATGCGAGCGGCACCAGCGCCGCCAGCCGATGTCCGGCCAGCAGCTTGCGCGCGGCGGCGATGTCGGGGGCCATCAGCCGGTCCTCGTCCCAGGGCGCCACATGCTCGCGCAGCGCAGCATGCGCGGTCTCGATCGGTGCCGAGCTGGTCAGCGGGCGATGGAACTCGATGCCCTGCGCGGCCTCCAGCAGCTCGATGGCGAGGATGCCCTGCAGGTTGTCCAGCATGGGGCGCAGCCGCAGCGCGGCGCCTGTCGCCATGGAGACATGATCCTCCTGGTTGGCGGAGGTCGGCATGCTGTCCACGCTGCGGGGATGGGCCAGTGCCTTGTTCTCGCTGGCCAGCGCCGCGGCCGTGACCTGGGCGATCATGAAGCCGGAATTCACCCCGCCCGCCTGCACCAGGAAGGCCGGCAGGCCCGAGAGCACCGGGTCGGTCAGCAGGGCGATGCGCCGCTCCGCGATGGCGCCGATCTCCGCGACGGCCAGCGCCAGCGTGTCGGCCGCGAAGGCCACCGGCTCCGCATGGAAGTTACCGCCCGACAGAAGCTCGCCGCCCGCGACCAGCAGCGGGTTGTCGGTGACGGCATTGGCCTCGCGCTCCAGCGTCAGGGCGGCCTGCTCCATCAGGTCGAGGCAGGCGCCCGCCACCTGCGGCTGGCAGCGCAGGCAATAGGGGTCCTGCACGCGCACATCGCCGTAGCGGTGGCTCTCGCGGATGGCGCTGCCGGCGAGCAGCCCGCGCAGCGCCGCGGCGGTGCGGATCTGGCCCGGCTGTCCCCGCAGCGCGTGGATGCGCGGGTCGAAGGGCGTGTCGGAGCCGCGCGCCGCATCCACGCTCATCGCGCCCGTCAGCAGCGAGGCGCGCAGCAGGTCCTCGGCGCGGAACAGCGCGTCGATCGCCAGCGCCGTCGAGACCTGCGTGCCGTTCAGCAGCGCCAGCCCCTCCTTCGGGCCCAACACCGCCGGCAGCCGCCCGATGGCCAGCAGCGCGGCCTCGCCGTCGCGTCGCACGCCGGTCGTGTCCGTGGCTGAGCCCTCGCCGACCAGCACCAGCGAGAGATGCGCGAGCGGCGCCAGGTCGCCCGAGGCGCCGACCGAGCCCTGCGACGGCACGTCCGGCAGCATGTCGTGCTCCAGCAGGGCGATCAGCGTCTCGATGATCTCCGCCCGCACGCCCGAGGCGCCGCGCGCCAGCGACATCGCCTTCAGCGCCAGCGCCAGCCGGATCACGGGGCGCGGCAGGTCCTCGCCCGTGCCGGCGGCGTGGCTGCGCAGCAGGTTGAGCTGGAGCTTCGCCAACTCGCCCTCGTGGATGCGGGTGGAGGCCAGCTTCCCGAAGCCGGTGTTCACGCCATAGAGCGGCTCGCCGCTGGCCAGCGCGTTGTGCAGGGTCTCGAGGCCGGCGGCGACGTCGATTCCCCAGCCCTCCGCGAGCTCGAGGACGGCGCCGTCGCGGATGGCGCGGAGTTGGGCGAGGCGGGCCTGTCCCGCCTGGATGGTCTGCTTCATCGTCGGAAGATAGGGGCGCGCCGTGCGGGCTGTCAGCAGGGCGGGGTTGCGCCTCTCCGGGGCGGCGTCGATGTTTCACCGACCCGTCGCACAGGAAAGGTCCTTCATGCCGGATTTCTTGGCCGCCCACGCCCTGCTGCCCGAAGGCTGGCGGCGCGACGTGCTGATATCCGGCGACGAGGCCGGGCTGATCACGGCGGTCACCCCCGATTCGCCGGATGGCACGGCGCGGCGACTGCGCGGCCATGTGATCCCGGGCGTGCCGAACCTCCACAGCCACGCCTTCCAGCGCGCCATGGCCGGGGGGGCCGAACGCCGCAGCCCCGCCGGGCAGGACAGCTTCTGGACCTGGCGCGAGACCATGTACCGCTTCGCGCTGACCATCTCGCCGGAGGACGCCGAGGCGATCGGCGCGCTGCTCTACGCCGAGTGCCTGACGCGCGGCTTTACCCAGGTCGCCGAGTTCCACTACCTGCACCACGCGCCGGACGGCTCGCCCTATGCGGACCGCTCCGAGATGGCGCAGCGCCTCTTCGCCGCGGCCGAAGCGGCCGGCATGGGCATCACCATGCTACCCAGCCTCTACCGCCACGGCAGCATCTTCGGCGGGATGCCGCATGAGGGGCAGCGCCGCTTCCTGAACGACCTCGACGGCTTCTTCGAGATCCTGGAGCGCGTGAAGGTCACCGCGGCTCGCCAGCGCAACGCCGCCTGGGGCGTGGCGCCGCACAGCCTGCGCGCCGTCACGCCCGCCATGCTTCAGGCCATGGCCGAGCTGGAGGCGCCCATCCACATCCACGCCGCCGAGCAGGAGCGCGAGGTCGGCGAATGCCTCGCCGCCACCGGCCTGCGCCCGGTGCAATGGCTGCTGGAGAACTGCCCGCTGGACCGCCGCTGGGTGCTGATCCACGCCACCCACATGGACGTGGCCGAGACGCGCGCCCTCGCCGCGACCGGCGCCGTCGCCGGATTGTGCCCGAGCACCGAGGCCTCCCTCGGCGACGGCATCTTTCCCTTGCTGGACTACCTCGCCTCAGACGGCGTGCTCGGTCTCGGCACCGACAGCCATGTCGGCATCGACCCCGCCGCCGAGATCCGCCAGCTGGAGACGAGTCAGCGCCTCGCCCTGGAGCTCCGCAGCGTCGCCACCGACGAGGTCCGCCCGCATCCCGGCCGCGGCCTGCTGGAGCGCGCCCTGGCTGGCGGCGCCCAGGCCTGCGGCGTCCCGCTCGGCGCCATCGCCATGGGGATGCGCTGCGACCTCGTGGAGCTGGACGACGAGCACCCCACTTTGGTCGGCCGCGAGGGCGACGGCCTGCTCGACGCCTGGGTCTTCGGCCCTTCCGACCGGATGGTGCGCAGCGTGGCGGTCGGTGGCCGCGTGGTGGTCGAAGGCGGCCGCCACATCCATGAGGGCACGATCCGCGAGAACTTCGCGAAAACCATGAGGAGCCTCGGCGCATGAGCCTGTCCGGAAAGATCGCCTACATCACCGGCGGCAGCCGCGGCATCGGGAAGGCGTCGGCGCTCGCCTTCGCCGAGGCCGGCGCCGACGTCGCCCTCTGCCACTACCAGGACGAGGCGGAAGGAAAGGCCGTCGCCGCCGCCATCGAGGCCATGGGCCGCCGCGCCTTCCAGATGGCGGCCGATGTCGGCGTGGTCGCCGAGGTCAACGCCTTCGCCGCCGCCGCCGAGGCCGCGCTCGGCCCCTGTGACATCCTGCTCAACAATGCCGGAATCAACATCCGCACGCCCTTCGGCGAGATCTCCGAGGCGGAGTTCGACCGGATGTTCGACGTCCACATGAAGGGCATGTTCTTCATGGCCCAGGCCGTCTATCCCGGCATGGTCGCCCGCGGCGGCGGGCGGATCATCAATATTTCATCCCAACTCGCCATCAAGGGCTCGGCCGGCATCACGACCTATTGCGCGGCCAAGGGCGGCATCCTGAGCTTCACCCGCTCGCTGGCCTTCGAGGCCGGGCCGCACGGCGTGCTGGTGAACGCCATCGCGCCCGGCCCGATCGAGACCGACCTGACGGCCCGGCGCGGCCCGGAATGGAAGGCGCGCATCTCGGCCAGCCTGCCGCTCGGGCGGCTCGGCTTCCCAGAGGAGATCGCGGCCACGGCGGTGCTCCTCGCAGGTCCGGGCGGGACCTACTACTGCGGGGCCTGTCTTTCTCCGAACGGTGGAGACATCATGCACTGACGGAGCGAGGGGCTCCGCCCCCTGGACCCCCGCCGGGGGCCGTTGAGCCCCCGGACCCCCGGCCTGAAGGAGGATCAGAAATGTCATTCTACCGCGGCATGACCTGCAGCAACGTCACCCTCACGGGCGACGGCGGCACCCCCATCACCGCCTATGTGGCCAAGCCCGAAGGCGCCGGCCCCTTCCCGGGCGTGGTGCTGATCCACCACCTCCCGGGCTGGAGCGAGCTCTACATCGAGACGACGCGCCGCTTCGCGCATCACGGCTATTACGCGATCTGCGCCAACCTCTACGAGCGCACGGGCGGCGGCAATCCGGACGACGTCGCCGCCAAGGTCCGCGCCGAGGGCGGCATCCCCGACGCCCAGATGGTCGGAGACACCGCCGCCGCCGTGGCCTGGATGCGCGCGCAGCCCCAGAGCAACGGCCATGTCGGCCTCTTCGGCTCCTGCTCCGGCGGGCGGCACGCGGTCATCTACGCCAGCAAGCGCAACGACATCGACGCCGTCGTGGACCTCTGGGGCGGCCGCGTGGTGATGGGCGCGGAGGAACTGAACCCCAAGACGCCCGTGGCGCCGATCGACATGACGAAGGACCTCTCCGCGCCGCTGCTGGGCCTCTTCGGCAATGACGACCGCGCGCCGAGCCCCGAGCAGGTCGACCAGCACGAGGCCGAGCTGAAGAAGCACGGCAAGGACTACGAGTTCCACCGCTACGACGGCGCCGGCCACGGCTTCTTCTACTGGCACCGGCCGCTCTACCGGCCCGAGCAGGCCATGGACGGGTGGAACAAGGTCTTCGCCTTCTTCGGCAAGCACCTGGCGAAGTAGGGAGGAGCGGGCGATGTGCACGTCGATCGTCGAGATCGTGGCCGCGGAGGGCATGGCGAAGCGCGGGGACCAATGGTTTTCGCTGACCCAGGCGGTGGTCGCCTACGATCACGCGCGCCACGCGCCGCTGGGGGATGTGATCACGCTCGATTTCTTCAACGCCGCGATGGAGCCCGGGGCGCGGGCGGCGGTGGAGCTGACGCTGGAGAGCGCGAAGGAACTGAGGGCGGCGCTGGAGCGCGCGATTGTCGCGGCGGAGTTCGAGGAGGCTGAGGTGAGGGGGAAGGGGGGCGGCGCCGAGCCCAGTCATCTCGGTGTCAGCCGTGTTGTGGATTCATTCCGCCCCAGATGATAGAAGGACGCCATGTCCGGAGAGCCCGAAAACCTGATCCTGGAGCACCTGCGTGCCATCCGCGCGGAAATCGCGGCGGCCAACAGGAAGATCGACGGCGTGTCGAAGACACTCCATGCTGAGATGCAGGACTTGTCCATCGCTACGCTGGAGCGTTTCCGCCGTTTGGAACGCCGTATGGATGAGCACAGGGACGATATCGAGGCCATGCTGAAGGCCGAGATTGCCGGTTCCGGCCTCCATTGGAGAAGGGAGTTCGAAGCTCGCCTGGAGGCCTTGGAAGGCAAGCACTGAACCTGGCCCGGATATACCCCATCACCCCGGGCGCCAATTAATCCGCCTCTCCACTGCCCCTCGACCGCCTCCTGGCGAAACAGCATCGGCAGTAAATGCTCATCACGTGCCCGCACCAGAAACAGGTCTTGATCATGCGCGCTCGCCGGATCTCCCGAATGCTCCGCGCGTCGATGGTCCAACTTGCGTCCCATTTCCCGACATCCAGCTTCGCCGCCACATCCGGCGCGCGCAGCGCGAGAGCGAGGGGCTGAAACGCCTCTGGATGCGCCCCAGGACCCGGCCGGAACATCATCCCCCATGAGGAAGCGAGGTGCGCAGCACGGGCGCAGCGCCGAAGCTTCCGCGGGCGGCGTGAATCCCGCTTCTTGACCCTCTCCCGGCCGCTTCCTAGCGTCCCTGGCGCAACTGTGGCGTGGACCGATCTTGCGCCGAGGAGATCCGATGGCCACGCACCGCTTCCACCCCACTCGCTACCACAACGTCATCGGCACCGCCGAGCCGGTCCTCCACGTCGCCGACGGCGACACGGTCATCGCCGACACGGTTGACGCCTCTGGCCTCGACGCCCACGAGGCCGCCGTCGCCAGCCGCCCCAACCCCATGACCGGCCCCTTCTTCATCGAAGGCGCCGAGCCCGGTGACACCCTCGCCGTCCGCATCGACCGCCTCACGCCCAGTCGCGCCACCGGCTGGACCTACTCGCCCCTGGCCCTCACCGTGCTCGACCCCGCCGCGATCCTCGACCGCCCGCCGCAGCAGCGCGCCGTCTGGACGATCGACAACAACGCCGGCACCGTCCGCCTCCGCGAGCCCGAGCCGGGCCTCGAAAACTTCGCCCCGGACATCCAGCCCATGATCGGCTGCTTCGGCGTCGCGCCGGCGGGCGGGCAGGCCATCTCCACCGCCACGTCAGGCCCGAACGGCGGCAACATGGACTACCGCCTCTTCGCCCCGGGCACGACGGCCTGGTTCCCCGTCGCCGTGCCGGGCGCGCTCTTCTACCTGGGCGACGGCCACGCCTGCCAGGGCGACGGCGAGATCACCGGCACGGGCATCGAGACCTCCTTCGAGATGGAGGTCACCTTCCGCGTCCTGAAGCGGACCATCACCTGGCCGCGCGGCGAGACGGCGGAGGACATCTTCACCGTCGGCAATGCCCGCCCGCTCGACCAGGCGCTGCAGCACGCCACGACCGAGATGTCCCGCTGGCTCGGCGAGGATTACGGGCTGGACGCCCGCGCCGCGAGCCATCTGATGGGCCAGACCGTCCGCTACGACGTGGGCAATGTCTTCAACCCCGCCTACACCGTCGCCTGCCGGATCTCCAAGCGCTGGCTGACGCCGCGATAGGCTTGGAAGCGCCGGCGCCGAAACCCATCTGAGGGAAATGGCAACGGGATGGGCCCCGGACGGGGCGGTTCAGGATCAGATCGACGACACCGTCACGGACGGCGTCCTGCGCGCGCGCGCCTCGATCCCCAAGGGCGAGGGCGAGACCCACTGTCAGGAATGCGGCGAGGAAATTCCCTTCCCGCGCCGCCGCGCGATGCCCGGCGTCCGCACCTGCATCGCCTGCCAGTCGGAGCGCGACCGTCGGCCGGTGCAGTTCGGCTTCAACCGCCGGGGCAGCAAGGACAGCCAGCTCAAATAGGGGCCGGCCATCCGGAAACGATTGATTTTTTGGAGAATTTTGGCTTATCATGAGCCCGACCAGGAGGCGTATTGCGCCCGGGCCGGGCTTTTGTCCGAAAAGTCCAGGGGCCCGGACGGGTCGGATCGTAAGATAGTAAGGCGGCGTCAGGGCGCCGTGCGCATCAGCCGCGACAGGTCGAAGCCCTGCGCCCGCGCAATCGCGAGCGCCTGCTCCATCTGCAGCGCCGGCAGGCTCGGCGTGCGCGAGAGGATCCACAGGTAGTCCCGCTTCGGCGAGCCCACCACGGCCCATTGGTAGTCCGGGTCCAGCCCGAGCACCCAGTAGTCGCCGTAGAAGGGCCAGAAGAAGCTCACCCGCAGCCGCGCATTCCCGCTGCCCTCGACCGGATAGGCGGTGCCGCGCGCGGAACGCCGTTCGCGGGCCGGGTCGAGCCCGTTCACGCATTCGTTCAGCACGGAAATCCCGCCGGCCGCCGCCGGGAAGTAGGTGGCCGTCACCTCCTCGCAGCGCAGGCTGGAGTTGTCCTGGAAGCGCATCGGGAAGCGCGCGACCTCGTGCCAGCGCCCGGAATAGCGGGTGAGGTCGACCGAGGGCACGGTCCGCGGCGTCTCCGGTCCCGGCGCGGTGGCGCAGGCGGCGAGCAACAGCAGCAGGGCGAGCGAGCGATTCACGAAATGCTTCCTTCAGGCCAGGTCAGGCAGTGGTCGTGGATCGCGCCGGCCGTCGTGATCCAGACTGCGTCGCGTTCGGCGGCGATCAGGCTCAACGCGCGGCGCAGCGCCCGGATGCGGTAGGGCTGGCCGATGATGTAGGGGTGCAGCGCGATGCCCATGACCTGCGGGATGCCGTCGGCGGTCTGGCGCAGGCGCTCCGAAAAATCCTCGGCGATGATGGCGGCGAACTGCTCCGCCCCGTCCTTGCGCGCGACGATGGAGGGGATGTCGTTCGCCTCCTGCGGGTAGGGGATGCTGAGAATTTTTCCCGAGCGCGTTGTCTTCCAGACGGGCTGGTCGTCCATGCACCAGTTGAGGGAATAGGCGTAGCCGGCCTCCTGCAGCAGATCGGGCGTGACGGCGCTTTCCGCGATCCAGGGGGAGAGCCAGCCGCGGGGTGGCTTGCCTTCGTTCTCCGCGATGGCGGCGGTGGATTCCGCGATGAGAAGCGCCTCCTCGGCCTCCGGCAGGGTACTCTGCCGTTCGCTGTTGGTGCGGCCGTGCCCCGCGATCTCGTCGCCGCGGGCCCGATGGGCGGCCACGAGTCCCGGCGCATGGCCATACATGGCGCTGTTGAGCAGCACCGTGCAGGGGAGCGAAAGCTCGTCCAGGAGCTGGATCAGCCGAAAGCCGCCGACACGGTTGCCATAGTCGCGCCAAGCGTAGTTCAGGATGTCTGGCGGCGGGCCGCCGGGGGCGAGCTCGGCGCCCAGCCCTTCGCCGAAGGCGAAATGCTCCAGGTTCACGCCGAGATAGACGGCCAGCTTCCGCCCACCGGGCCAGGATTCGGGCCGTCGCGCGGTCCAGGGCGAATAGGGGAAGCGGCCGTGGTGGCGCAGCATGCGGGAATCCCTCCGGAACCTCCGGATGTGACGCGGCCGGCAAGGTTGCGGCAAGTGGCGCGGCGGGCCCGACTGTCCTAAACACGACGGCGATATGGAACCGCCATGCCATGGCCGCCGGAGCATGATCGTCCCAGACGGGTTTGCCGGAGACGTGAATCATGCCCGCAGCGAAACCCATGGGGCCTGAGAAGTGAGCGAATGCGAACGCAACAGGCTCTAGCTTCGGCCTGGCTCATGCGGCAGGCCCGCGGCCAGGCGTGGCGCGTGGCGCTGCCCATCGGGCTGGGCCTGGCCGTCACGGCCTGCCAGGTGACCATCGCCTTCCTCTTCGCGCGCATCCTGACGACGCTGCTGGGCTTTCCGTCCGGCGGCGGCTGGGGCGACCTTCTGGCCGCCGGCGCGCTGATGCTGGCCAGCGCCGGCCTGAGCGCCGGCCAGGAGCTGGCCCAGCAATCCGCCGGCGAGCACGCCCGCGCCCGCATCCGCGCCGCCCTCTTCGCCCGGCTGATGGAGCTCGGCCCCGCCGACCCGCGCGGCGTCGGCGAGAAGGCGACCCTGCTGGTGGACCGCGTCGAGGCGCTGGATGGATTCTTCGCCCGCTGGCTGCCGGCCATGACCCTGGCCGTCCTCTCGCCGGCCCTGATCGTCGTCCTCGTCTGGCGGGCCGACTGGGTGAGCGCGCTGGTGCTGATCTGCCTGGGCCTACTGGTCCCGGTCGCCATGGCGGTCACCGGCATCGGTGCCGCGCGTGAGAGCCGGCGCCAGCTTGACGTGCTGGGCCGCCTCGCGGGCCGCTTCGTGGACCGGCTGCGCGGCCTCGCGACCCTGGTCCAGTTCAACCGTGCCGAGGACGAGGCCCGTGCGCTCGGCGAGGCCGCCGAGGAGTTCCGCTGGCGCACGCTGCGGGTGCTGCGCGTGGCCTTCCTCTCCAGCGCTATGCTGGAGCTGCTCTCCGCCTTCACCCTGGGCTACCTGGCCTGGCGGCACGGCGCGCTGCTGACCGGCCGCGGCCCCACCGACCCGACGCTGTCGCTCTTCTGCATGCTGATGGTCCCAGCCTTCTTCGCCCCGCTGCGCGCCTTCTCGGCCGCCTACCACGAGGCCATGTCGGCCCGGGGCGCGGCCGCGGACCTCGCGCCGCTGCTGGAGGCGCCGCCGGAATCCGGCCTTCTCCTGGAGGAGGTGCCGCGCCGCGTGGCCGTGGTCTTCAACGAGGTGGAGCTGCGCCATCCGGACGCTCCGGTGCCGGCCCTCTCGCGCCTGACCTTCGCGCTGGCGCCGGGCGAGGTGCTGATGCTGGTCGGCCCCTCCGGCGCCGGGAAGACCTCGGTGCTGCGGCTGCTGATGGGCTTCGCCCGGCCGACCGGCGGCCGCATCGCCATCAACGGTCAGGACGTGACGCGGCTGCGCCCGGCCGAACTGCGGCGGCTGTCCTCCTATGTCGGCCAGCGCGCCCACATCTTCGGCGGTACGCTGCGCGAGAACATCCTGCTCGCACGGCCCGAGGCCACCGAGGCCGAGGTGATCCGCGCCGCCGAGGCTGCCCGCGTCATGGCCTTCGCCGCCGGCCTGCCCTATGGCCTCGACACGCCGGTCGGCGAGGGTGGCCACGGTATCTCTGGCGGGCAGGCGCAGCGCGTGGCGCTGGCCCGCGCCTTCCTCCGCGACGCGCCGCTGGTCCTGCTGGACGAGCCGACCGCCTCGCTCGACCCCGGCACCGAGGCCGAGGTGATGGAAGCCATCGCCCGCCTCTGCACGGGACGCACCGCCATCATCGCCACCCATTCCGCCGCGCTGCTCGGCCTCTCCGGCCGCGTGCTGGAGTTGGGCGAGAGGAGGCTCGCCGATGTGGGCTGACCTCGCTCGGGTCCTGCGCCTCTGGGCGCCGCGACGCGCGGCGCTCGTCCAGGCGCTGCTGGTCGCCATGGTCTCGGCGCTCTCGGGCGTCGCGCTGCTGGCGCTGGCGGGGCAGGGGGTCGCCGCCGGTCTCGCGGCGGGTGGCATCTTTGGCCTGGCCGCGCTCGTCTGGATCCGCCCCCTCGTGCTGCTGCGGCCCGCCCTGCGCTGGGGCGAGCGCATGACGAGCCACGCCGCCGCCTTTCGTGCCCTGGCCGACACCCGCGTCTGGTTCTTCCGCCGGCTGGCCGAGCGCATGCCCGGCGGCATCGGGATGCGCGGTTCGGGCGACCTGCTGGGCCGCGTCATCGGCGACGTGGACGCGCTGGACCGGCTCTATCTCGGCGGCATCCTGCCGGCCGGCGCCGGCCTGGCCGTGCTGGTGGCGATCGTCGCGCTGCTGGCGGGCGAGCCCTGGCTGATGCTGCTCGTCGGCCTGCCGCTGGCCCTGGCCCTCGCCTTGCCGCTGCTTCTGGCGCCCGCCGCCGCGCGGGCCGCCCAGCAAGCCGCGGATCAGCGGGGCGGGCTGCGCGCGGCCGTGGTCGATCCGCTGGCCGGGCTCGAGGACACGCTCGCTGCCAATGCCGAGACCCGCGCCATGGATCGGCTGCACGCCGCCGACCGCGAGCTCATGGGCAGCCAGCGCTCGCTGGCGAAGCGCTCGGCCTGGGCGGGGGCGGTGGGCGGGCTGCTGGCGCAGCTCGCCGTGCTGGCCGCGCTGGGCTGGGGCCTGGCCGTCGGCAACGCCGCGGCGGCGGACGGCACAGCCGCCGCGGGCATGGTGGTGCTGGCCCTCTTCCTCTCGGTCGCCGCGGCGGAGGCGCTGGGGCTCATGCCGCGCGCCGGCGCCGCGCTGGCCTCGGCGGGGGCAGGAGCCCGGCGGCTCTTCGAGGCGGCGGACACGCCCGCGCCGGTGGCGGAGCCTTCGCGCCCCGTCGCATTGCCGGCCTCCAACGATCTGGTCCTGAAGGACATCCGCTTCGGCTGGCGCCCCGATGCGCCGGTGCTGGAAGGGCTGGACCTCTCGCTGCGCGAGGGCGAGCGCGTGGCCATCCTCGGCCCCTCCGGCGCGGGGAAGTCCACGCTATCAGCGCTGCTGACCAGGCTGGCGGCGCCGCAGGCCGGGAGCATCCGCCTCGGCGGCATCGACATCGCCGAGCTGTCCGCCGCGGACATCCGCACCCGCATCGTGGTCCTCTCGCAGCAGGCGCGGCTCTTCGACGACACCATCGCGGCCAATCTACGCCTCGCGGCCCCCGGCGCCCCCGATGCCGCGCTCTGGCGCGCCCTGGCCAAGGCCGGCATCGCCGACCTCATCCGCAGCCTGCCGGAGGGGCTGGAGACCCGCTGCGGCGAGGGCGGCACCCGCTTCAGCGGCGGCGAGGCGCGCCGCATCGCGCTGGCCCGCGCCCTGCTGCCGCCCGCCGGCATCCTGATCCTGGACGAGCCGACCACCGGCCTCGACGTCGCGGCCGAGCGCGCCTTCCTCGCCACGCTCGCGACGGCCTGCGAGGGGCGCAGCCTGCTGCTCGTCACCCACCGGCTGACCGGCGTCGAGCCGCTGGACCGCGTGCTGCGCCTCGCCGGCGGGCGCCTGCTGCCCGCGACGGCCTGACCTTAAATCCTCGGAACCATCTAACCTTCCCTCGGCATGCAACCTGTCGTCGTTCAGAACGGTTGACGTGGAGCCGCGCTTAAACGACTGACAGCTTCACCGGACCCTGGAGAATCACCCCGATGCACCGCCGCATGCTGCTCGCCGCCGCCGTCCTGCCGCTCGTCGCGGCCTGCGCGGAGCTCGATCCCTTCCTCGTCCGCGACCCCGCGAACCTGCCGCGCCCCGTGATCTTCTTCACCGAGGACAGCTCCACGCTGGACGATGCCGCGAAGGCCACCATCCGCGAGGCCTCGGACACCGCCAACCGGTTCCCGGACGCCCGCGTGAACGTCTTCGGCTATGCCGGCCCCGTGGGCGGCGTGGCCTTCAACCGACAGCTCTCCGATGCGCGCGCGCAGGTGGTCGCGGCGGAGCTGCGGCGGAACGGCGTGGCCTCCGAGCGCATCTTCGTCGTGCCGCGCGGACCCGTGCCCTTCGACATGGCGCCGATCGAGAGCCGCCGCGTCGAGATCCGCTTCGCCGCCCCGACGCCGCGCCCGCCGCAATAACCCGCACAGGGTCCTGTCCGGACTCGGCTGGCCTGCTACCCTGATCGAGGCCCCGCGCGCATCCTTCCGCGCCGGGCGAGCGAGAGGCACAGCGTGACGCAGGATCCTGCGAAAGTCCTTCATGACGTCTTCGGGCATGCGGAGTTCCGCGGCCGGCAGGCGGAGATCGTCGACCATGTGATGCGGGGCGGCTCCGGCCTCGTGCTCATGCCGACGGGCGGGGGAAAGTCGCTCTGCTTCCAGGTGCCCGCGCTGTGCCGCGAGGGCCTGGCCATCGTCGTCTCGCCGCTGATCGCGCTGATGGAGGACCAGGTCGCGGCCCTCCGCCAGCAGGGCGTCGCCGCTGCCGCGCTGCATTCCGAGCTGGAGGAGCCCGAGCGGCGCGAGGTCTGGCGCGGCATCAACGAAGGCACGCTCAAGCTCCTCTACATCAGCCCCGAGCGCCTCGGCATGGACGGGATGCTGGAGCGGCTGTCCCAGCGCGACATCGCCCTCTTCGCGGTGGACGAGGCGCATTGCATCAGCCAGTGGGGCCATCACTTCCGCCCCGAGTATCGCGCGCTCAGCTTCCTCCGCAGCGGCTTTCCCGAGGTGCCGCGCCTCGCGCTGACCGCCACGGCCGACGCCCGCACCGTGGACGACATCCGTGCGCAGCTGGGGCTGGAGGATGCGCCGGTCTTCCGCGCCTCCTTCGACCGCCGGAACATCCACCTCGCCGCCGCGCCGCGCGACCAGGAGCGCGCGCAGATCCGCGCTTTTCTCCGCGAGGCCTCGGACGGGCGGGGTGCCGGCATCGTCTATTGCGGCACGCGCGCCCGCGCCGAGCAGACCGCCGACTGGCTGCGCGCCGACGGGCACGACGCCATGCCCTTCCACGCCGGCATGCCCTCCGAGGACAAGCGCGACGCGCATCGCCGCTTCGCCCGCGGCGACGCCGTGGTGATGTGCGCGACCATCGCCTTCGGCATGGGCATCGACCGGCCGGATGTGCGGTTCGTGGCGCATCTCTCGCTGCCGCAGGGCCCGGAGGGCTGGTACCAGGAGATCGGCCGCGCCGGCCGCGACGGGCTGCCGGCCCGCGCCCTGCTGCTCTACGGCGCCGGCGACATCGCGCTGGCGCGGCATCGCATCCAGCAGAGCCCCGCCTCCGACGACCAGAAGCGGATTGAGCGCGCGCGACTCGATGCCATGGTCGGCATCGCCGAGGCCGGCACCTGCCGCCGCCGCGTGCTGCTGCGCTGCTTCGGCGAGGACCTCTCCGTCGATTGCGGGTATTGCGACGTCTGCGCCGCCCCGCCGCGGCTCTACGACGGCAGCGTGGCGGCCCAGAAGTTGCTCTCGGCCGCGCTCCGCACGGGCAGCCGCTTCGGCCTTGGCCATCTGGTGGACGTGCTGCGCGGGCGGCTCACCGACAAGGTCGCGCAGTTCGGGCACGACAAGCTGCCGACCTTTGGCGTGGGCCAGGACGTGCCGGAGGGCGCCTGGCGCGGCGTGGCACGGCAGCTCGTGGCGCAGGGCGCGCTCGACATCGCCGTCGAGAACCACGGCGAGCTGGTGCCCACCGAGGCCGCTCGCCCCATCCTGCGCGGCGAGAACAAGGTGATGCTGCGCGAGGAGCTGATGCGCCCGCGCGAGCGCCGCGCCTCGCGCGACAATCCGCAGACGGGGTCGGACGATCCGCTCTTCGGCGCGCTGCGCGAGTGGCGGAAGGCGGAGGCGCGGTCCCAACAGGTGCCGGCCTACGTCATCTTCCACGACGCGACGCTGGCGGAGATCGCGGCGCGCCGCCCGTCGAGCCTTGCGGAGCTGCGCGAGGTGCCGGGCGTGGGCGAGAGCAAGCTGTCGCGCTACGGCGAGGCCGTGCTGGCGGCGCTCGGCGCCGCCTGAGCGAAGGCTCTCAGGCTTCGCTCAGCGCCCGGTCCGCTACGGTCAGATGCCGCTCGTGATGCGCCGCGACGGCCGGCCGGTGCGCGATCGACAGGATCGCCGTCTCCGGCAGCCGCTCGATCAGCAGCTCGTAGAGCCGCTGTTCGCCGGCGGGATCCAGGCTCGCCGTCGCCTCGTCGAGGAACAGCCATTTCGGCTTGTGCAGCAGGGCGCGTGCCAGCGCCACGCGCTGCTGCTCGCCGCCCGAGAGGAGCTGCGCCCAGCTTTCCTCCTCGTCGAGCCGCGGCGCGAGATGGGCCAGCCCGACATCCGCCAGAACCGCCAGCGTCTCGGCATCGGAAAAACGCCCGGTCGCCGAGGGGTAGGTCAGCGCGCGCCGCAGCGTGCCGAGCGGCAGGTAGGGCCGCTGCGGCAGGAAGAAGGGGACCTCGTCCTTCGGGAAGGCGACGTGCCCGCCGCCGAAGGGCCAGATGCCGGCGATGGCGCGGAAGACGGTGGACTTGCCGCTGCCGGAGGCGCCGGTCAGCACCGCGCGCTCGCCGGGATTCAGCGTGAGCTCCGCCTTCTCCAGCAGCACGCGGCCATCGGGCAAAGCGAGGTGCAGATCCTCGACGCGGACCGAGGTGCCGTCGCTCCAATCCGCGCGCACGCCCTCGCCGCGCGCCACCGCCGCATGCGCGGCCTCGATCGCGTCGCGGAAGCCGGTGAGGCGTGCCACCGTCGCGCGCCATTCGGTGAGGGAGGAATAGTTGTCCACGACCCAGGACAGCGCGCCCTGCACCTCGCCGAAGGCCTGCGCCGTCTGGGTGAGCCCGCCCAACGGGATACCGCCGGAGAAGAAGCGCGGCGCCGCGACGACGAAGGGAAACACCGTCGCCACCTGGGCATAGCCCGCGGTGAAGAAGGTGAGCCGCTTGGTCGCCACCATCAGCGCCCACCAGTTGCCGATCACCCCGTGGAAGCGGCCGGAGAGCGTGGCGCTCTCCTCCGCCTCGCCGCGATGCAGGGCGACGCCCTCGGCATTCTCGCGGAAGCGCACCAACGCGTAGCGGAAGTCGGCCTCGACCTTCTGCTGCTGCACGTTCAGCCGGATCAGCGGCCGCCCCACCAGATGCGCGAGCCAGGTGCCGAGCGCGGCATAGATCAGCGCCACCCAGACCATGTAGCCGGGAATCTCGATGCCGAAGACGGTCGCGGGTCCGGAGAGCGTCCAGAGCACGAAGAGGAAGGAGAAGAGCGTCACCACGGTCCGCATCAGCCCGAGGCCGAGCACCAGCGTGGCGTCCACGAAGAGCTTGGCGTCCTCGGCGATGCGTTGGTCGGGGTTGTCCGTGCCGCGGTCGGTCAGCGCGATGCGGTAATAGGCGCGCTTCTCCAGCCAGGAGGCGAGCATCGTCTCGGTGATCCAGCGCCGCCAGCGGATCTGCAGCGCCTGCCGCAGGTAGAGCGCATAGACGGCGATGAGGATGTAGATCACGGCGATCCAGGCGAAGCCCGGCATCATCCCGCTGCCCGTCTCCTGCCAGGTGAAGAGCAGGTGGAAGAAGGCCGCGGAATCCCGCGCCTCCAGCGTGTTGAAGAACTCGCGGTTCCAGTAGGAGAGCAGCACCGTCATCGCCACCAGCGAGAGGTTCAGCACGACCACGGCCGCCAGCAGCCCGCGCGCCTTCCAGCGCTCGTCGCTGCGCCAGTAGGGGAGGGCGAGGGAAAGTCCCTCGCGGATGGGGCGGAGGATCTGCGTCATGGGGGCTGGTTCCAGGAATCGGCGAGCATGTGTGCCCTCGGATGGCCGGGGGCCAGCTTGAGCGCCTGTGCCACGATCTGCCGCGCGCTGGGGATCTGGCCGGAGGCATGCACGATCTCGGCGGCGGCGATCATCGCCTCCGCGCTGTTCGGCTCGTGGCGGTTGATGCGCATCTGGTCGGGCGTGAGGTCCGGCGCGCGGGAGAAGTAGCCCTCGCGCCGCGCGGCCGCATGGGCGTGGTCGCGCTCGATCATCAGGCGCAGCGCGGGGCGCAGCGCCTCGGGCATGGCGGCAAGCGCCGGGCGCGCGGCGCGGGCGTAGCTGCGGTACAGAAATTCCGGATCGTGCGAGGCGGTCTGCGCGCCCTCCCAGATGCGGTAGCAGAAGAGGATCTCGGGCAGGCATTCCAGGTGCAGGCCGGCCAGCGTGGCCTGCAGGAGGAACTCCCAGTCCTCGAAATAGGCGCGGTCGATGGTGAAGCCGCCCATGCGGTCCCAGGCGTCGCGGCGCAGGAACATGTTGGCGTCGCCGAAGCAGTTCCAGAACAGGCCGACGGAGGGGCAGGGGCCGATCGGGATCCACTTGTCCGGGCGCGTCGCGCGATGCGCCGGCGGCGGGCCGCCGCCGAGGAAGGGCTGCATCTGGCAGGTGAGGATATCGGCGCCGGAATGCTCGGCCGCGGCGACGAAGGTCGCGACCTGGTCGGGCCAGGCGGCGTTGTCGTCGTCCATGAAGAGCAGGTATTTGCCCCGGGAGGCCTCGGCGGCCTTGCGGCGCGTGATGCCCTGCCAGGAGTTCTGCTCGTTGCGCAGCAGCGTCCAGCCGCGGGCGGCGAAGCGGGGCTTCAGGGCTTCCAGGAACTCGCGCGTGGGCTGGTCGGTGCTGGCGTCGTCGACCAGGATCAGCTCGATGTTGGGATAGGTCTGGCGCTCGACCGCAGCGATGGCATGGGCCAGCGGCTCGTGCCGGTTGAAGGCGGCCATGCAGATGGAGACGAGCGGCGGATCGTCGTGCCAGGGGCGCGCCGGGGGTGCGGGATCGGGGCGGAGATCGCCCTGCCATTCCAGCCAGGCCTCGCGCACCTCGGCCGGCGTCACCTGCGGGCGCGCGGGCGCCGCGCCGTGCTCGAGCGCGCGCCGCATCGCCCCGGCCAGCGCCTCGGGCGTGCGCTCATACAGCACCGTCGCGTGGTCCGCCGCATCCACCAGCTCGCCAATGCCGCCGACATCGGGCGCGAGGAAGGGCAGGCCGGCGGCGAGGCACTCCAGCACCACATAGGGCGCGTTCTCCATGCGCGAGGCGATGACCGCAAGGCGCCCCGGCTCCGCCAGGAATTCCCGCGCGCGGTGGGGGTCGAGGTCGTTCACCACCTGCCAGGGCACCGGCCAGCGCCCGGCGATGTCCGCGAGCCAGGCCAGGGCGTTCATGCGGTCCATGTGCCCGACCTTCCCGAGAAAGGTGATCCGCTCGGGGTGGATTCCGGCGCGCAGCAGGCGCCGCACGCTCTCGCAGAACAGGCTGAGTCCCTTCCGCTCCTCCAGCCGGCCGAAGAAGACGAGCTCCCGCACCGGGCGCGGCGCGCGCGGCGGATCGGCGACCGTCGGGAAGCTCGCCGGCATGAGGTTGGGCATGACCCGGTGGCGCGCGGGCAGCCGCCAGCCCATCTTCGCGACGGTGTCGAGGATGTAGCGCGAGGGGGCGATGACCACGTCGGCGCCCTCGCAGCTGCGGCGCTCCAGCCAGTCCACCTCCAACTCCGCATGGCTGTGCAGGAACTGCGCGGAATGCGCGAAGTGCCAGAGCGTGGGGCTGTGGATCTGGCAGACCAGCACGGTATCCGCGAAGGCCAGGCCGCAGCGCTTGGCGACGGTGAGCCAATAGCCGACGCCGCCCATCTCGTGGAAATGGATCGCGTCGAAGCGGCGGGTCTTCAGCCATTGATAGGCGCCGAAGCTGAAGACCTTCTGGGTGCCCTCCAGGAAGAGCGAGACGAATTCGATGCCCCTCGCGGCATAATGCTCGCGCCAGCGCGTGACGGGCTCATTCTCCGTATAGGCGGAGGGGTAGAGGACGGTGACGTGATGGCCGGCGGCGGCGAAGACCTCCGCGGCGGCGAGGAAGGCGGTGCCCATGCCGCCGTTGCGGATGGGGCCGACGAAGTCGAGCGTCAGCAGGCAGATCCGCTGGCGCATCAGGCCTCGGCCGAGACGAGGACGAAGAGGCCGTCCTCCCGCCAGCCGCGCGGAGTCCAGCCGGCCTCGCGCAGCAGGCGGGTCAGCGCATCGCGGCCCATGAACCACCACCAGGGATCGGCGAGGCCGAAGGCCTGCGCGGATTCCCGCGTCAGGCGGCCGGGGGTGGCGCGGAACTGCGGCAGGGCCAGCGCGCCGCTCAGCGCGGCGGCACGGGGCCCGTCCAGCTCGCCGGCATGCCAGAGCGTATCCTGCGTGAAGCCGGCGTCGGCGAGCGCCGGCGTTTCGCCGACGATCTCCGTGCGCAGGATCAGCCGCTCCGCGCCCGTGCCGTGCAGTGCCGCGAGGCGCCGGGGCGGATCGCCGTCCAGCCGTGCGAGGCTCGCGCCGTCCACGACCAGATCGACCCGGCCCAGCCGGGCGCGGATGTCGGGCGCGTCGAGCGAGCCGCGCATCCACCAGACGGGCGGCGCATCGCTGCGGACGTGCAGGGTGGGGGCCAGGAGATCGCGCGCGGCGGAGCTCCCGGCGAGGATCGTCTCGGCCAGGCCCGTCCGGCCCGAGGCAATGCCGGAATCCGCCAGCAGCCGGTCCGCATGGCCTGGGCGATCGGCGGAGAAGGCGCGGATGGAGGCGGCGCCGGCCGCGACGCCGGTCAGGGTGAGGTCGGGGATCTCGCGCTCGTCGCCCCAGGCCAGGAGCACGTGCCGGCCGGGCGCGGCATGGGCCAGAAGCTCCGCGAGGCCGGGCGGGCCCGCGGGCGGCGGCTCCTCGGCAGGCGCGGGCGGCGCGGCTTCGGGTTCCGGCGCCGGCGCTTCCTGGGCCGGCGGATCCCACCAGCGCCGCAGCCGGCCGAGCACCGAGCTCATGGCGTGCCGGCCGGCCGTCGCAGGCGGATCACGCCGCGCATGGCCTCGGGCGGCACCGGCTTGCCCTTGCGCAGGATCTCCAGGCGCCCCGCCGCGGCCAGCCGCGCCGCCGCCTGCCGGACGGGGCCGAGCAGCGGCCGCCAGTCCTCCGGCGCCAGGCCCGCCGCCACCTCGGTGGGCGAGATGGAGGCGCCGGGCCCGGCCGCCTCGGTGCGGGCCAGGATCTCGGCCTCGATCGCCTCGGGTCCGACCTTCGGGCTCAAGCCCATGCGGCGGCCCCGAGGCAGGAGGGTGCGATCAGGGCGGCGAAGGGCGCGGAGGCATGCATCGCCCCATCAATGGCACCTCGGCAGGGCGGCGCAAGATGTTCATGCGCTCCAGGCCGGAAACGGATCGGGCAGGGGCGTGCCGGCGCGAAGCTCCGCCTCGGTGAGCAGCGTGGCGTCCAGCCCCGCGCGCAGGGCCGCCTCGTCCATGCCGATGCCGATGAAGACGATCTCCTGCCGCCGGTCGCCCGCCGGCTCCTGCCAGAGGGAGCGGATCGTCTCCCGCCAGTCGGGGTCGTCGGGCCAGCGGTCGGGCGGGACCGCGGCCCACCAGAACCCCGCGCCCTGGTGCCGGCCGATGCGGCCGGCGAGCTGCCATTCGCCCACCCAGGCGTGGCGGGTGGCGAGCCAGAAGAAGCCCTTGGCGCGCACCACGCCGGGCAGGTCGCCCTCGATCAGCGCCTTGAAGCGCGCCGGATGCACCGGGCGCCGCGCCCGCCAGACGAAGCTCGTGACGCCATATTCCTCGCTCTCGGGCAGGTGGCCGCCGGCCAGCGCCTGCTGCCAGCCGGCGGCCTCCTGCGCGCGCTCCATGTCGAAGCGGCCGGTGCCGAGGATCTGGCCGAGCGGCACCTGCCCGTGCTCTGCGATCAGGATCTCGGCCCCAGGGTTGAAGGTGGCGAGCAGGGCCCTCAGCCGGCCGAGCTCCTCCGGCGAGACCAGATCGGCCTTGTTCACCACGATGGTGTCGGCGAATTCCACCTGGTCGGTCAGCAGGTCCACGAGCTGGCGGTCGTCGCCCTCGCCCGCGGCTTCGCCGCGCTGGCGCAGCGTGTCGGCGCTGGAGAAATCATCGAGGAAGGCCCGGGCATCCACGACGGTGACCATGCTGTCCAGCCGCGCCACGTCGCCGAGCCGGAAGCCGTCCTCGGCGGAGAAGTCGAAGGTGGAGGCGACGGGCATGGGCTCGCTGACGCCGGTGCTCTCGATGAGCAGCGCGTCGAAGCGGCCCTCCAGGGCGAGCTTGCGGACCTCGCGCATCAGGTCCTCGCGCAGGGTGCAGCAGATGCAGCCGTTGGACATCTCCACCAGCCGCTCCTCGGTGCGGGAGAGGGCACCGGTGTTGCCGACCAGCGAGGCGTCGATGTTCACCTCGCTCATGTCGTTCACGATGACGGCGACGCGGCGGCCCTCGCGGTTGGCGAGCACGTGGTTGAGCAGCGTCGTCTTCCCCGCACCGAGGAAGCCGGAGAGGACGGTGACGGCCAAGGGGGAGGAAATGGGGGTCATAGGTTGGGCTCCGGTTCGTCGATGCAGAGGACGAGGCGCCAGCGCAGCGCTTCGGGCAGGTGGGAGAGCGGCGGCGAGCGGTGCAGCGCATATCCGCCGGGCCGGCGGCGGCCGCGGAAGAGCGCCACGGCGCAGCGGGGCACCTGCTCGGGACAGGCGGCGGTCTCGGGATCGCCCATGACCCATTGCGTGCCAGGACCAGCATAGGTGACCAGCAGCCGGAAGCCGACCGCATCCACATGGAACTTTCTGCAGGCGTCGCCGGTGATGCCGTCCAGCCGGAGCCGCACCGTCTCCGAGCGCGTGAGGACGCCGAAGAGGGTGGACAGGCGGAAAATGTCGGTCAGGAACTCGGCCGGCGCGCCTTCGGGCAATTGCTCGCAGAGCTCATCCAGCGCTGCCTCGGGCGGGCCCTCGCCGGTGGCCCGGAAGGGGCCGCCCTCGCGCATCGCCCGCAGCGAGCGGGCGAAGCCCGGCGGCTCGTCGCGCAGCCAGACCGCGAGGCCGACCTGCGGGTGCAGCCCTGCCAGCAGCGTGTTGTCGGAGGTGCCGATGACCGCGCGGGCGGCGGATTCCATGGCGTTGGCCTCGGGGGCGAAAGCTTCGCAGAAGAGCGGCATGTATGTTATAATATATCATTACTTATCCAGCGCAAGCCACCCTCCGACCGCCTTGCCCTTTCGCCTCCGCCGCCGTATCCGCCGAGGGAACCTCCGGAAGGATCAGCCATGCCCGCCATCGCCGATATCATCGCCCGCGAAGTGCTCGACAGCCGCGGCAACCCCACGGTGGAAGCGGAGGTGATCCTCGACGACGGCTCGCGCGGCCGCGCCATCGTCCCCTCGGGCGCCTCGACCGGCGTGCACGAGGCCGTGGAGCTGCGCGACGGCGACAAGTCGCGCTATGGCGGCAAGGGCGTGACCAAGGCGGTCGCGAATGTGGAAGGCGAGATCTTCGACGCGATCGGCGGGCTCGAGGCCACCGACCAGGTGAAGATCGACAGCCTCATGATCGAGCTGGACGGCACGCCCAACAAGGCGCGGCTCGGCGCCAACGCGATCCTGTCGGTCAGCCTCGCGGTGGCCAAGGCCGCGGCCCAGGCGCATGGCCAGCCGCTCTACCGTTACGTCGGCGGCACCTCGGCGCGGACGCTGCCGGTGCCGATGATGAACATCATCAATGGCGGCGCCCATGCCGACAATCCCATCGACATCCAGGAGTTCATGATCCTGCCGGTGGCCGCCGGCACCATGGCCGATGCGGTGCGCGTCGGCTCCGAGTGCTTCCACGCGCTGAAGAAGGCGCTGCACGATGCCGGCCACAACACCAATGTCGGCGACGAGGGCGGCTTCGCGCCGAACATCGGCAGCGCCGAGGAGGCCCTGGCCTTCATCTCCAAGGCCTGCGAGGCCGCCGGCCACCGCCCCGGCGAGGACGTGATGCTCGGCCTCGATTGCGCTGCCAGCGAGTTCTACAAGGGCGGCAAGTACGTGATGGAAGGCGAGGGCAAGACGCTCGATGCCGGCGGCATGGTCGACTACCTGGCCGGCCTCGTCGCCAAGTTCCCCATCATCTCCATCGAGGACGGCTGCGCCGAGGAGGATTGGGACGGCTGGAAGCTGCTGACCGAGAAGCTCGGCGGCAAGGTCCAGCTGGTCGGCGACGACCTGTTCTGCACCAATCCCGAGCTGCTCCGCCGCGGCATCGGGGCCGGCACGGCCAATTCGATCCTGGTGAAGGTCAACCAGATCGGCACGCTGACCGAGGCGCTGGAGGCGGTCGAGATCGCGCATCGCGCCGGCTACACGGCCGTCATGAGCCACCGCTCGGGCGAGACCGAGGACAACACCATCGCCGACCTCGCCGTGGCGACCAATTGCGGGCAGATCAAGACGGGCTCGCTGAGCCGCTCGGACCGGCTGGCCAAGTACAACCAGCTCATCCGGATCGAGCAGGATCTGGGCCCGGCCGGGCGCTATGCCGGCCGGACCATCGTGAAGCGCTGAGGCGCTTCCTTCCGAGCCTTGGAATCCCTCGGAATCTGAACGAAAATTCTTGCGCTGGCATGGCGTTTCCCCTTGCCAGCGCCGGGTCTTGGTGATTCTTTGAAGGTGCGGGCCCAAGGGGGACTGATTGGGCGCGCTTCGGGGGATCAATGGGTTTCGGGCGGGCACTCATCCGCGGCGTGAAGTTCCTGGCGGCGCCGGTGATCCTGGCGAGTGTCGCGGCCTTCTTCGTCTGGCACGCCTCGCATGGCGACCGCGGGCTCATCGCGCGCGAGCAGCGCATCGCCGAGATCGCAGCCGCGCGGGGCGAGCTGCAGCGGGCCGCCACCGAGCGCGAGGCGGCCGAGCGCCGGGTCAACGGCATGCGTGGCGACCGGCTGGACCGGGACCAGCTCGAGGAGCGCGCCCGGGCCATGCTGAACCTCACCAACCGCGACGAGATCGTCATTCCCTATCCGCCGGGACAGCGGCTGTTCTGAGGCTTCGGGGCTTCGCTCCTTGCTTGCCGCCGGATCCCTGATCCGATTCAGGTTTGAATTCAATATCATAGGGTCCAGGGACTAAAATCCCTGGCGGGAGAGCGCGAGAGGGCGGCGCCCTCTCGCTTTGCTGGTGCGCTTCCCCAGCCAGATCAGCGATCTAGCAACATTGTTGCGTCGCAGCATAAGAATATGTCGTGAACCAAAATCTGGTTAAAGTGAATATTGCGTTGCAATAACTGGATTTTCCGACAGGAGGTCCGCCTTGCGAAGGTCGCGGGGCCGGCCTAACTGTGGCGTACCCCCGAGGGAGACGCCCATGCTCGAAGCCGCCCCGTCCAAGCGCCGCGCCAAGGGCGCCGCGAAGGAAAAGGAAATGCAGATGGGGCACAACGCCCTGCTGCGCGCCTATCGGGACATGCTCCTGATCCGACGCTTCGAGGAGAAGGCCGGGCAGCTCTACGGCATGGGGCTCATCGGCGGCTTCTGCCACCTCTATATCGGCCAGGAGGCCGTGGTGGTGGGCATGCAGGCCTCGCTCAAGCCGGGCGACGAGGTCATCACCTCCTACCGCGACCACGGGCACATGCTGGCGACCGGCATGGAGGCCCGCGGCGTCATGGCCGAGCTGACGGGCCGCATCGGCGGCTACTCGAAGGGCAAGGGCGGCTCGATGCACATGTTCAGCCGCGAGAAGGGCTTCTTCGGCGGCCACGGCATCGTGGGCGCGCAGGTGAGCCTCGGCGTCGGCCTCGCCTTCGCCAACTGGTACCGCGAGGACGGCAAGGTCTCGGTCGCCTATTTCGGCGAGGGCGCCTCCAATCAGGGGCAGGTCTATGAGAGCCTGAACCTCGCGGCGCTGTTCAAGCTGCCCTGCATCTTCGTCATCGAGAACAACAAGTACGGCATGGGCACGAGCGTCGAGCGCGCTTCGGCCAGCCACGACCTCTCGAAGAACGGCAGCCCCTGGGGCATCCCGGGCGAGCAGGTGGACGGCATGAACGTGCAGACCGTCTTCGAGGCAGCGCAGCGCGCGGTCGCGCATTGCCGCGCCGGCAACGGCCCGTATCTGCTGGAGATGAAGACCTACCGCTACCGCGGCCACTCCATGTCCGACCCCGCGAAGTACCGCACCCGCGAGGAGGTGCAGAAGATGCGCGAGCAGCACGACTGCCTGGAGACGGCGCGCGCGCAGCTCATGGGCCAGGGCGTGACCGAGGCGGACCTCAAGGCGCTGGACGACGAGGTGAAGGCCATCGTCACCGACGCCGCCGATTTCGCGCAGACCTCGCCCGAGCCGGACGAAAGCGAACTCTGGACCGACGTCCTGGTGGAGGCGAAGTAAGATGGGTGTCGAGATCCTGATGCCGGCGCTGTCCCCCACCATGACGGAGGGCAAGCTGGCCAAGTGGCTGAAGAAGGAAGGCGACGCGGTGAAGTCCGGCGACGTGATCGCCGAGATCGAGACCGACAAGGCCACGATGGAAGTCGAGGCCGTCGACGAAGGCACGCTGACGAAGATCGTCGTGCCCGAGGGGACCGAGAACGTCGCGGTGAACTCGCCGATCGCGGAGCTCGACGGCGGCGCCGGCGGCGGCAAGGCGGCGCCCGCTCCCAAGGCCGAAGCGCCAGCCGAGCCGGCCGCCGAAGCCCCGGCCGCCAAGCCGCACCCGACCATCGCCGCGACGCCGGTGTCGGTCGCGCCCGAGAAGGACTGGGGGCCGACCAAGCCCATCACCGTCCGCGAGGCGCTGCGCGACGCCATGGCCGCCGAGATGCGCGCCGACAAGGACGTCTTCCTCATGGGCGAGGAGGTCGCGCAGTACCAGGGCGCCTACAAGATCAGCCAGGGCCTGCTGGACGAGTTCGGCGCCAAGCGCGTGATCGACATGCCCATCACCGAGCACGGCTTCACCGGCATGGCCGTGGGCGCGGCCTTCACCGGCCTGAAGCCCATCGTCGAGTTCATGACCTTCAACTTCTCGATGCAGGCGATCGACCAGATCATCAATTCGGCCGCCAAGACGCTCTACATGTCCGGCGGCCAGCTGGGTTGCCCCATCACCTTCCGCGGGCCGAACGGCGCGGCCTCGCGCGTCGCCGCCCAGCACAGCCAGTGCTATGCGAGCTGGTACGCGCATTGCCCGGGGCTGAAGGTCGTGGCGCCCTGGTCCGCGGCCGACGCCAAGGGCCTGCTGCGCGCCGCCATCCGCGACCCGAACCCGGTCATCTTCCTCGAGAACGAGATTCTCTACGGGCACAGCTTCGACTGCCCGACCGACGAGGACTTCATCCTGCCGATCGGCAAGGCGAAGGTGGAGCGCGAGGGCACGGACGTCACCATCATCGCCTTCTCGATCATGGTGGGGCTCGCCATGCAGGCGGCCGACAAGCTGGCCGAGCAGGGGATCAGCGCCGAGGTGATCAACCTCCGCACCATCCGCCCGCTCGACATCGAGACGATCGTGCGCAGCGTGAAGAAGACCAACCGCGTGGTGACGCTGGAGGAAGGCTGGCCCTTCGCCGGCATCGGCTCGGAACTCGCGATGCAGATCGTCGAGAACTGCTTCGACGACCTCGACGCGCCGCCGGTGCGCGTGCATGGGCTCGACATCCCCATGCCCTATGCGGCCAATCTCGAGAAGCTGGCCCTGCCGCGGCTGGAGCAGGTGGTCGAGGCCGCCCACTCCGTGACCTATCGCTGAGAGGACGCGCGACATGGCCACCGACATCCTGATGCCCGCCCTCTCGCCGACCATGACGGAGGGCACGCTGGCCCGCTGGCTCAAGGCCGAGGGCGACAAGGTGAAGTCCGGCGACGTGATCGCCGAGATCGAGACCGACAAGGCGACCATGGAAGTGGAAGCCGTGGACGAGGGCATCCTCGGCAAGATCGTCGTGCCTGCCGGCACCGAGGGCGTGAAGGTGAACGCCGTCATCGCCGTGCTGGTCGAGCCGGGCGAGGCCGCGCCGAGCGGCGAGGCGAAGGCGGCTCCGGCGCCTGCACCAAAGCCGTCGGAGGCACCGAAGGCTGCCGCCGCTCCTGCACCCGCGCCCGCCACCGCTCCGGCTCCTGCGCCCGCCCCGGCGCATGCGGCTTCGGGCGACCGCGTCGCCGCCTCGCCGCTGGCCAAGCGCATGGCGCAGCAGGCCGGGCTCGACCTCTCCAAGGTCACGGGCTCGGGCCCGCAGGGCCGCATCGTGAAGTCCGACGTCGAGGCCGCGATGAAGGGCGGCGCTCCCGCGCCGGCACCCGCCGCCGCTGCTCCGGCTCCGGCGGCGGCTCCTGCGCTGCGCCCGACCGCGGCTCCGGCCCCGATCCTGGGCGCCACCACGGCCTTCCCGAACAGCTCGATGCGCAAGGTGATCGCGCGCCGGCTCTCGGAGAGCAAGCAGACCATCCCGCACTTCTACGTGGCGGCGGATATCGAGATCGACGCGCTGCTGGAACTGCGCGCCAAGCTCAATGCCCGCAGCCCGAAGGACGGTCCCGGCGCCTTCAAGCTTTCGGTGAACGACCTCGTCATCAAGGCCGCCGCTGTCACGCTGAAGCGCATCCCGGCCGTGAACGCGGCCTGGACCGACGACGCCATCCTGCGCTTCAACGACGTGGACATCAGCGTCGCCGTCTCGATCCCGGACGGGCTCATCACGCCGATCGTGCGCAATGCTGACACCAAGGGCCTGGCCGCGATCAGCAACGAGATGAAGGACCTCGGCGCCCGCGCCAAGTCCGGCAAGCTGAAGCCGGAGGAATTCCAGGGCGGCGGCTTCAGCATCTCGAACATGGGGATGTACGGCGTCTCCTTCTTCTCGGCGATCATCAACCCGCCGCAGGCCGGCATCCTCGCCGTCGGCGCGGGCCAGAAGCGGCCGGTGGTGAAGAACGGCGAGCTCGCGGTCGCGACCGTGATGACCTGCCAGCTCAGCGTGGATCATCGCGTGATCGACGGCGCGCTCGCCGCGGAATGGCTGCAGGAATTCAAGGCCATCGTGGAAGAGCCGCTGAGCCTGATGCTGTAGCAGGTGGCGAAAGGCTTCACCTGGCGTAAAACGACGCCGGCGGATGTCCCGGACATCCACCGGCTGCTGCGCGCGCTGGCGGTCTACGAGAAGATCGAGCACGAGTTCCACGTCACGGAAGCGGACCTGACCAAGGCCCTCTTCGGCGAACGACCGCTGGCCCAGGCCATGCTGGCCGATGTCGACTGGAAACCGGTCGCGGTCTGCCTCTGGTACCACACCTTCTCCAGCTTCATGGGCAAGCCGGAGATCTGGATCGAGGACATCTTCGTCGAGCCCGAGCATCGCAAGAAGGGCATCGCGAAGGCGGCCTTCCGGATGGTCGCGCAGCGCGCGCTGGACGAGGGCTGCACGGCGGTCTCGTGGAACGTGCTGGACTGGAATACGCCCGCCATCGCCGCCTATCGCGCGATGGGCGCCGTCGGGCGCGAGGAATGGACGGATCAGCGCGTCTCGGGGTCCGCCCTCGTCGCGCTCGCAGGAAGGGGCTGAGACATGGCCGACAATTACGATCTCGTGGTGGTGGGCAGCGGCCCCGGCGGCTATGTCGCGGCGATCCGCGCGGCGCAGCTCAAGATGAAGGTCGCCATCGTCGAGCGCGAGGCGCTGGGCGGCATCTGCCTCAACTGGGGCTGCATCCCGGCCAAGGCGCTGCTGCGCTCCTCCGAGATCTTCCACATCCTCAACACGCTCGACCATTACGGGATGAGCGCGGACAACGTGAAGTTCGACATCGCCAAGATCGTGAGGCGCAGCCGCGGCGTCGCGGCGCAGCTCTCGGGCGGCGTGAAGTTCCTGATGAAGAAGAACGGCATCACCGTCATCGACGGCTTCGGCAAGCTGGCCGGCGGCGGCAAGGTCGCGGTCGAGAAGGACGGCAAGCCCGTCGCCGACCTGGTGGCGAAGAACATCATCCTGGCCACCGGCGCCCGCGCCCGCGTGCTGCCGGGCATGGAGCCGGACGGCAAGCTGATCTGGACCTATCGCGAGGCGCTGGTGCCCGACAGCGTGCCGAAGCGGCTCATCGTCATCGGCTCGGGTGCGATCGGCGTGGAATTCGCCAGCTTCTTCCGCGACCTCGGCAGCGAGGTCACCATCATCGAGGCGCTGGACCGCGTGGTGCCGGTCGAGGATGCCGAGGTTTCCGCCTTCGTGAAGAAGTCCTTCGAGAAGCAGGGCATGAAGGTGCTGCTCAGCGCCTCGGTGAAATCCGTGAAGAAGGGCGCCTCCACCGTCACGGCGACGGTCGAGATCGGCGGCAAGACCCAGGAGATCGAGGCCGACAAGCTGATCCTGGCGGTCGGCATCGTCGGCAATGTCGAGGGCATCGGCCTCGAGGGCACCAAGATCAAGGTCGACCGCACGCATGTCGTGGTGGACGGCTATGGCCGCACCGGCGAGCCGAATGTCTATGCCATCGGCGACCTCGCCGGCCCGCCCTGGCTGGCCCACAAGGCAAGCCATGAGGCCATCACCTGTGTGGAGTTCATCGCCGGCCTCGACCCGCATCCCTTCGAGAACTCGAACATCCCGGGCTGCACCTATTGCCGCCCGCAGGTCGCCTCCGTGGGCCTGACGGAGGCCCGCGCCAAGGAGCTGGGCCATGAGGTGAAGGTCGGCCGCTTCCCCTTCATCGGCAACGGCAAGGCCATCGCGCTCGGCGACACCGAGGGCTTCACCAAGACCGTCTTCGACGCCAAGACCGGCGAGCTGCTGGGCGCCCATATGGTCGGGCCGGAGGTCACGGAGATGATCCAGGGCTACACCATCGCCCGGACCCTGGAGACGACCGAGCTGGAGCTCATGCACACCGTCTTCCCGCACCCGACGGTGTCCGAGACGATGCACGAGTCGGTCCTGGACGCCTACGGACGCGTGCTCCACATCTGAACCATGGATTGCCCGGGCGTCATGGCTCGGGCCGCCAAACCAGGGATGTGAAACGGCCCGGCCGCGCTATATGTGAGGGACCATGGCCCGCATCGAGATCGACCATCGTCCCCAGGGAAGTGCCAGGACGGGTGCCGAGCGGCACCCGGAGAAGGCGCATCGTCCGGACAACGCGATCCAGCGCAAGCCAGACTGGATCCGGGTAAAGGCGCCGACCCACCCGATCTACCACGAGACCCGCAAGCTCATGCGGGACAACAAGCTCGTGACCGTCTGCGAGGAGGCGGCCTGCCCGAACATCGGCGAGTGCTGGAGCCAGCGCCACGCCACCATGATGATCATGGGTGACACCTGCACGCGCGCCTGCTCCTTCTGCAACGTCGCGACGGGCATGCCCAACCCGCTGGATCATGACGAGCCGCGCCGCGTGGGCGATGCGGTCGCCGCTCTGGGCCTGCGCCACGTGGTCATCACCAGCGTGGACCGCGACGACCTGCGCGACGGCGGGGCCCGGCATTTCGCCGAGACCATCGCCGCCATCCGCAAGGCCGCGCCGGACACCACCATCGAGATCCTCACGCCCGACTTCCTTCGGAAGGACGGCGCTCTGGAGGTGGTGGTCGCGGCCAAGCCGGACGTGTTCAACCACAACCTCGAGACGGTGCCGCGGCTCTATCCGGGCATCCGGCCGGGGGCGCGCTACTACCACTCGCTGCGGCTGCTGGACCGGGTGAAGCAGCTCGATCCCTCCATCTTCACCAAGTCCGGCATCATGGTCGGCCTCGGCGAGGAGCGCATCGAGGTGCAGCAGGTGATGGAGGACATGCGCAGCGCCGACATCGATTTCCTCACCATCGGCCAGTACCTGCAGCCGAGCGTGAAGCACGCGGCCGTGGCCCGCTTCGTGGACCCTTCGGAGTTCGCGGACTATGCCAGCCTGGCGCGCGCCAAGGGCTTTCTGCTGGTCTCGGCCACGCCGCTGACGCGCAGTTCCTATCACGCCGACCGCGACTTCGCCGCGCTGCGGGCCGCGCGGGAAAAGAGCCTCGCGGCCTGATGCCGACGCATGCCGAAAAGAAGATCCTTCGGCACACGCCGGAGCAGGTCTTCCAGATCGTCGCCGACGTGCACCGCTATCCCGAGTTCCTGCCCTGGTGCGTGGGCGCGCGCGTCCTCACGCGCGACGAGACGAAGCTGACCGCGGACCTCACCATCGGCTTCAAGATGTTCCGCGAGACCTTCCGGAGCGAGGTCACGCTGGATCGCCCGCATCTGGTCGAGGTGAAGTATCTCGACGGCCCCTTCCGCTACCTCAACAACACCTGGCGCCTCACGCCCGTGCCCGGCGGCACGGAGGTGAATTTCTTCGTGGACTTCGAGTTCCGTTCGAAGCTGCTGCAGGCGGTGATCGGGACCGTGTTCAACGAGGCGGTGCGCGTGATGGTGCGCGCCTTCGAGCGGCGGGCGATGGTGCTCTACGGACGCCACCCGGTGCCGCCGGTCGCGACGCCGGCGCCGGCCACGCCGCGGTAGGAAACCTCCACGCCGGCTTCCGGGTTCAACGGTCGTGCCCTGCCTGAAGGAGACGCGATGCGTTATGTGCTCTATGGCGATGTCGGCTCAGGCTCCGGACCCGTCGAGATGGCGCTGGCGGAGATCGGCGCGGAGGTCGAGCTGCGCGAGGTGCCGCTGGCGACCAACGCGCAGCTGGCGGCGGAGTACCGCAAGCTCAACCCGATGGGCCGCATCCCGACGCTGATCCTGCCGGACGGCACGGTGATGACGGAATCGGCGGCGATCCTGATCACGCTGGCGGACCGGCATCCGGGGGCAGGGCTGCTGCCGTCGGGTTCGGACAGCGCACGGGCGGTGGCGCTGCGCTGGATGGCGCTGGTGGCGGGCGAGTTCTACCCGCATGTGACGCGCTACGATTATCCGGAGCGATTTTCCGCCGATCCCGCGCATGCGCCGGCGATCGCGACGCGGGCGCAGGAGATGGGGCGCGAGGTGTGGCGGCTGATCGAGCGGGAATGCGCGCCGTCGCCCTTCGTGCTGGGCGACCGCTTCTCGGTGGCGGACATCTACCTGGCGGCGCTGTCGCGCTGGAACAAGGGCGCGCAGTGGATGCCGGCGGAGTGTCCGCGCGTGGAGGCGCTGGCGCAGTCGGTCTCCCTGCGGCCGCGCATCGCGCCCGTCTGGGCCAAGCACGTTTCCGTGTAGCCGGATCCAAGGGCCGCGGCCCCTGGCGGGGGGGGGGCCGCGAAGCGAAGACAACGTGGGGCGGAAGCCCTCAAGTCACAGGTGGATGAGGCCCGGCGCGAAGTACCCCAGCATCATCAGCCCGAACCCGACCACGCCGAGCGCTCCCGACAGCCAGATCAGCAGCGCCACCCCCGTGATGATCGACGCCGAGGCCACCACGATCGCCACTTGGTAGACCGCGCTCGAGTACTCGAACATGTGATAGCGCTCCATGTTCCGGTCGCGCTTGGCTTCGGCCTCGCGGGCGCGGGCCGTGAGCTCGCGACGGCCTTCGCCGGTGTCGGGCTCGCTCTCCCAGCGGGCTATGGTGGCACTCCAGCGGGCCTGCTGGGCCTCGATGACGGCCCGGTTGTCGGCCGTCTTGTCCAGCTCGGCCTGCTCGACGGCGGTGCGGAGCTGGGTCTGCCGGATGGTGCGGGCCTGGAAGAAGGACCAGAGGTTGGCCGCCTGGACGTTGTTGTTCAGCGCCTCGGTCTGGGAGGATTTGGCGCCGACCTCGGCCAGGGCCAGAAACAACGCCAGGATGGCGATGAGCAGCGCCACGCCCTTGTTCTCGGTGCCGTGCGGCGCCCCGTGTCCACCCGCCATGCGAATCTGTCTCCTGCGTAACCTTGGGCCAGATGCCATGGCGACGACGACAAGGCCAGCACCGTCAGGTGACGGCTTCGCTGCGGAGCCAGGCGACGAAGGCGTCCATCGGCGGGCGGAGCGGGGCCTCGGGGAGCAGCAACGCGAAGCCGACCGAAGGGATGGCGGCGTCGGGGAGGGGGGCCACGAGGCGGCCGGAGCGGCGGTCGGCGCCGGTGAGGACGTCGCTCTCCAGTACCACGCCCTGGCCCTCGCAGGCGGCGTCGATGGCGAGGTGCGAGCGGTCGAAGCTGAGGCCGCCGGGCGGCGGCGGGCGCAGGCCCATGGCCCGGCACCATTCGGGCCAGCGCACGGCGTTCCGTGAGTGGAGGAGGGGCAGGGTGAGGATGTCGGCGACATCAGGCTCGGCCGGCAGCCGGTCGCGCAGCGCGGGGCTGCAGAGGGGGCGGACCATCTCCTTCAGCAGGGGCTCCACGCTCGGTGCGTCGCTGCCGTACAGGAGCGCGAGGTCGAGGCCCGGGCGCACGTTTGTCGCGTCGAGCACGTGCAGCGCGACGTTGGGATGATGGAGCAGGAAGCCCGGCAGGCGCGGCCGCAGCCATTTCGCAGCGAGGCTGGCGTTGACGTGGATGTCGAGCGGCAGGGTCGCCCCGTTGTCCAGGAAGTCGCGGCAGCCCTCGGCGATCTCGGCGAGGCCGCAGGAGACCCGGAAGGCCAGCTTCTGCGCGAGGGCCAGAGGCTCCAGCCCGTTGGGCGTGCGGCGGAAGAGCGGCTGCCCCAGATGTGCCTCCAGCGTCGCGATGCGGTGGCTGACGGCCGACGGCGTGATGCGCAGCTCCTCCGCCGCCAGGGCCATGCTGCCGAGGCGCGAGGTCGCCTCGAAGGCGACGACGGCGCGCAGCGGCGGAAGGTTGCGCATGGGGTCAGCGGCCGGGATGAGATTTCTTCATCTGGGCCTGAAATCTACGCGTTTGCTGCGCCGGATGTCCATGCGCAACGCTCTCCCAGTCCCGAGGAGAGAGCCCATGAGTCAAACGGAAGCCGATCTGCTGCAGAAGGCCGACCGCTACAGCTTCCGCTCGCGCATGGACAAGAAGACGGCCGAGGGCCCGGTCTTCGCCAGCGCCAAGGACAGCATCGTCACCGACGTGAACGGCAAGACCTGGATCGACTTCAACTCGGGCCAGATGTGCTCGGCGCTGGGGCACAACCACCCGCATGTCGTCGCCGCGATCAAGGACGCCTGCGAGACGATGATCCACTCGCACTCCAGCCACTTCAACGTGAAGGAGATCGAGCTGGCGGCGAAGCTGGGCGAGATCGTGCCGGACCCGTTGCAGAAGAGCCTCTTCGGCGAGAGCGGCGCCGACGCCAACGAGATGGCGATGATGATCGCCCGCAAATATACGGGCGGGCATGAGGTGATCTCGCCCCACATCAGCTTCCATGGCCTCTCGGACGCGACGCGCGCGGTGACCTTTTCCGGCTGGCATTCGGGCCATGGGCAACTGCCCGGCGGCAGCATCGCGATGGTGGCGCCCTATTGCTACCGCTGCCCGCTGAACCAGACCTTTCCCGGCTGCGAGTACGCCTGCCTCAAGACCAGCTTCGAGCTGATTGATGCGCAGAGCACGGGCCGCCCGGCCGCCGTCATCACCGAGCCGGTCTTCAGCGCGGGCGGCGTGGTCGAACCCCCTCCGGGCTGGCTCCGCGAGCTGAAGAAGATGTGCGAGGCGCGCGGCATGCTGCTCATCCTCGACGAGGAGCAGACCGGCCTCGGCAAGATGGGCTCCATGTTCGCCTTCGAGGGCGAGGGGATCGTCCCGGACATCGTCACCGTCGCCAAGCACTTTGGGGGCGGCGTGGGGATCAGCGCCGTCGTCACCACGGCGGCGATCGAGGAGAAGGTCGTCTCCGAGGGCTATGCCGCCACGCATTCGCACAGCAACGACCCGCTGATCTGCGCGGCCGGCACGGCGAGCCTCGAGGTCATCGTCAACGAGGACGTGCCGCGGAAGGCGCGCGAGATCGGCGCGCGGATCCGCGAGCATCTCGACGCGATGCAGCAGCGCTACGAGATCATCGGCGACATCCGCGGCCGCGGGCAGCTCACCGGCATCGAGCTGGTGCAGGACCGGCAGAGCAAGAAGCCGGCGACCGAGGAAGGCCGCGAGGTCGGCAAGCGCTGCTTCGAGACGGGGCTGATCTTCAGCCTGCGCCGGCAGGGCAGCGTGCTGCGCCTCGTGCCGCCCGCGACCACCACGCCGGACCAGATCGACCAGGCGATGGAGATCCTGCGCGACGCGATCGAGGCGGTGAGCGTGAAGCGCCGCCCGAACTGAACCGAGAAGAACGCCAGCCACTCCCGGCACCGGACGACGATTGAGGAGAGTGACGATGCGATTTTTCCCCGCGCTTGCGGGCCTGCTGGCCTGTACCTTCGCGATCGCGCCCGCCATGGCGCAATCCACCCTGGAGGCCGCTCGATCGCGGGGCGCCGTGCGCTGCGGCGTCAGCACCGGCTTCCCTGGCTTCGCCGCACCCAACGCCCGCGGCGAGTGGCGCGGCCTCGACGTCGATGCCTGCCGCGCGGTGGCCGCCGCCGCGCTGGGCGACGCGGCGAAGGTGCAGTACGTGCCGCTCACCGCCGTGCAGCGTCTGCCCGCACTCACCAGCGGCGAGGTGGATCTGCTCGCGCGCAACACCACCTGGTCGCTGGGCCGCAACACCTCGCAAAGCGTGAACTTCGTGGCCGTGAACTACTTTGACGGCACGGGTTTCATGGTGAAGGCGGCGGCCAACATCTCGCGGCTGGAGCAGCTCGCTGGCAGCACCATCTGCATCCAGCCGGGGACGGAGACGGGGCTGGCCGTGTCGGACGCCTTCCGCCGGCGTAACATCACCTTCACGCCGCTGATGATCGAGCAGGTCGAGACGTTGGGGAACACCTATTTCGCCGGCCGCTGCGACGCCATCGCCAGCGACCAGACGCAGCTCGCCGGCATCCGCACGCGCGCCTCGAACCCGGCCGAGCACGCGATCCTGCCGGAGCTGGTCTCGAAGGAGCCGCTGGCCGTCGCCGTGCGCTACGGCGACGACGGCTGGGCGAACATCGTGCGCTGGAGCGTCTGGGCGTTGATGGAGGGCGAGGAGCTCGGCCTCACCAGCGCGAACATCGCCGCCGCGCAGGCCAGCACGGAGCCGGCGGTGCAGCGCTTCGTCGGGCGCGCGGGCGGGCTCGGCGCTGGGATGGGCATCGACAATGCCTGGGCCGCACGGATCGTAGGGCAGGTGGGCAACTATGCCGAAAGCTTCGAGCGGAACGTGACCCCGCTCGGCATCGCGCGCGGGCCGAACCGGCTCTGGCGCGACGGCGGGCTGCTGATCGCGCCGCCATTCCGGTAGACTGCGATCGTCCGGGGCGGAATCGCCGCCTCAGCGATCCTGCCCGGGCTGACGCTCGCGAAAAATCCTGGCAAGCTTGGGCTATGGTCCAAGCCCCCTCCCATACGATGTCCTCCCACTCCTGGGCGCCCGTCCGGCCGCCCCGGAATGCGCCGCCGGTGCGCATCAACCTCTACTCCGACACGCAGACGCGCCCGACGCCCGCGATGAAGGAGGCCATGATGTCGGCCGAGATGGGCGACGAGCAGCATGGCGACGACCCCACCGTCTGGGAGCTCTGCGACCGCATGGCCGCGCTCACCGGCAAGGAGGCCGCGGTCTTCCTGCCCTCCGGCACCATGTGCAACGTCATCGCCATCCTCACCCATTGCCAGAAGGGCGACGAGGTCGTCGCCCACGAGACCGCGCATATTCTGGGTAGCGAGGGCGGCACGCATGCCGCGCTGACGGGCGCGCAGATCATGGGCCTGAAGGGCGCCCGCGGCATGTTCACGCCGGACGACCTCCGCGCCGCCATCCGCCCCAAGACGCGCTACACCCCGCCGCAGCGCCTGCTGGAGATCGAGCAGACTGCCAATATCGGCGGCGGCGCGATCTGGTCGCTCGAGACGCTGACCGAGCTCACCGACATCGCCCATGAGCAGGGCTGGGCCACCCACATGGACGGCGCGCGACTGATGAACGCCTGCGTCGGCGCCGGCATCGCGGCCGCCGACATGGTGGCCGGCTTCGACAGCGTGTGGCTGGACTTCACCAAGGGGCTCGGCGCGCCGCTCGGCGCCGTGCTTTGCGGCTCCAACGAGTTCATCGGCCAGGCCTGGCGCTGGAAGCAGCGGCTGGGCGGCTCGATGCGGCAGGGCGGCATCTGCGCCGCGGCCTGCATCTACGCGTTGGACCACCACATCGACCGGCTGGCGGACGACCATGCGAACGCCAAGGCGCTGGCCCGCGGCCTCGCGCAGATCGAGGGCGTGGTGGTCGAGGACCCCGACACCAACCTCGTCTTCTTCGACATCAAGGCGACGGGAAAGTCGGTGCCGCAGCTGCAGCAGACGCTGCTGGAACAGGGCATCATGGTCAGCGGCCTCGGCGGCCGCGTGCGGGCCTGCCTGCATCTGGATGTGACAGCCCCGATGATCCCCGAGGCAGTCTCGGCCATTCGCGACGCGCTTGCCGCCTGACATCAGGCGCCAGCGCCGGGGCGTCGTCGCGGACCGCACGGGCCGCGACGCCGAGGCGCTGGCCCGCGACACGCTGATCCGCGACGGCTGGACCATTCTGGCAGAGCGGTTGCGCACGCCGGCCGGCGAGTTGGACATCGTCGCCGAGAAGGAAGGCCTGCTCGCCTTCGTCGAGGTGAAGGCCCGGCCCAGCCTGCGCGAGGCCGCCTTTGCGCTCACCGAGCGTCAGCAGCACCGGTTGATGGCCGCCGCGGAGATCTGGCTGGCGGCCAATCCCGGCCATGGCGCGGCCGGTATGCGCTTCGACGTGCTGCTCGTCGCCGCGGACGGCACGGTGAAGCGCATCACCGACGCGCTTCGGCAGGGCTGAGGGCTCAGCCCACGCCGTGGGCTTTGAGGAAGTCCAGCATCCGCCGCCAGGCGTCCTCGGCCGCCTCGCGGCGATAGCTGGGGCGGTAGTCGGCGTGGAAGCCGTGCGGCGCGTCCGGGTAGATCACCAGCGTGAAGGATTTTCCCGCAGCCTGCATGGCGGCCTCCATCTGGCGCAGGCCGTCCACGGGAATGCCCGTATCCGCCGCGCCGTAGAGCCCCAGGATCGGGCATTTGATCTCGGGCACGAGCTGCTGGATCGTGCGCGGCGTGATCGCCGTCGCAGGGTTCGCCACCGGGCCGTAGAAGGCGATGCCTGCCTTCAGCCGCGGGTTCTGCGCCGAATACTCCCAGACGTTCCGCCCGCCACGGCAGAAGCCGATGATGGCGAGTCTGTCCGCGCTGCCGCCATCGGTGACGGCCCAGGCGCAGGTCGCGTCGAGGTCGCGGTTCAGCTCGTCATCCGGCTTGCGCATCGCGATGGCGGCCGCGGCCTGCACGTTCTCGGCGTTCTTCGGGTCGCCCTGGCGCACGTAGTAGTCCGGCGCGACGGCCAGGTAGCCCGCCTTGGCCAGTCGCCGGCACACGTCCTTGATGTATTCGTGGAGCCCGAAGATCTCCTGGCACACCAGCACGACCGGCCAGTTCGAACCGCCCGCCGGCCGCGCGCGGTAGCCAGGGATGGGCCGGTCCGGGACGGGGATCATGATGTCGCCCGCCACCAGCCCGTTTGTGTCGGTCGTGACGATGGTCTGCGCGATCACCGGCCCGGCGGCGAGGGTATAGCCGGCGGCCACGCCGGCGCCGGCCCCGCCGAGAAATCCGCGCCGCCCCGGGCGCTGGAAGGGGGAGGGCGAGATCATGTCGTCCGCGGAGGGCAGGTCGGCGAGCTTGTTCATGGTCGGCAGATCCTTCCGATGGCGACACGTCTTCGCTGGCCGAGGGCCGACGGTTAGCGATCCTCAGCGAATGGGCGGCGAGTACATCAGTCCGCCATGGTTCCACAGGTTGTTCACCCCGCGCGTCAGCCCGATCGGCGTGTTCGGCCCGAGGTGCCGCTCGTAGACCTCGCCGTAATTCCCCACGGCCTTGATGATGTTGTACGCCCAGCGCCGGTCCAGCCCCATCATCGGCCCGTGGTCGCCCGCCTGTCCCAGCAGCCGGCGGATCGCCGGGACCTGGCTGTTCAGCATCTCGTCCACATTGGCCTGGGTGACGCCGAGCTCCTCGGCCTCGATCATCGCGAAGATGGTCCAGCGCACGATGTCGAACCACTGGTCGTCGCCATGGCGCACGGCCAGCGCCAGCGGCTCCTTGCTGATGCGCTCCGTCAGGACGACGTGCTCCGCCGGATTGGGCAGCGAGCTGCGGATGGCGGCGAGCTGGCTGGCATCCGTCGAATAGCTGTCGCAGCGGCCGGAGGCGTAGGCGGCGCGGGCCTCGTCGGCCCGCTCGAAGACCACGGGCCGGTAGCGCAGGTTGTTGGAGCGCGCCCAGTCCGCGACGTTGAGCTCGCTGGTGGAGCCGGCGGTGGCGCAGATCGCCGCGCCGTCCAGGTCGCGCGAGGTGCGGATGTTCGCGGAGATGCGCACCAGGAAGGACTGGCCGTCGTAGAAGTTGATGGCGGCGAAGTTCAGCGCATTGGCCGTGTCGCGCGAATGGCTCCAGGTCAGCGTGCTGGTCACCACGTCGACGGCGCCGGTCTGCACGATGGTCATGCGCTGGCCGCCGGCGACGGGGGTGAAGCGCACGCGGCTCGCATCGCCGAAGACGGAAGCGGCGATGGCGCGGCAGGAATCCGGGTCGAGGCCGCGATAGACGCCCTGGCTGTCCGGTGCGCCGAAGCCCGGCGTGCCGGTGCCGACGGCGCAGTCCACGGTCCCCTTGCTGCGCACGGAGGCGAGGGTGGGGCCGGCCGCGACCTGGGCGGCGGCCAGCGCGGGCAGCAGGAGGAGGGTGGCGAGGACGGCGAGGCGCATTCCGAGCTCCTTGTTCAGCTGGCCCGGAGGGTGCGGAAAACGGCGCCGCCGCGCCAGCCTATTCGGCGGCGGCGGCGAGGCCCCCTGGCGGCTCATAGGCCCGGATGGGAGGCAGGTTGCCCTCGAAGCGTTCAACCTCGATCGAGGTGAGCTGGCCCGTGCAGCCCTGGGCGAGGCGCGAGGTGCCGGCGTCGCGCGTCAGCACGTTCGGGTTGCCGTGCACGCAGAGCGGCGCCTCGGCCGAGGCATCGTCCGGGTCGTACCAGGCGCCGGTCGGCAGGTTCACGATGCCTTCCGCCACCGTCTCGGTGATGTGGGCGGTGGCGAGGCAGGCACCGCGTGCGTTGAAGAGCCTGACGATGTCGCCCTCCACAATGCCGCGCGCGGCGGCATCGCCGGGGTGCATGCGCGCCACCTCGCGGCCGCGGCGCTTGGCGCCCTGGCTGGTCGCGCCGAAGTCGAGCTGGCTGTGCAGCTTCGTCGCCGGCTGGTTGGCGACGAGGCGGAGCGGGGCCTCGGCATGAGGCACGTCCACGGGCTCGAGCCAGGTCGGATGGCCCGGGCAGTCCGGATAGTTGAAGCCGGCGATCACGGGCGAGAAGACCTGGATGCGGCCGGATTCGGTGTGCAGCGCGTTGCCCTCCGGATCCTCGCGGAAGGCGCGGAGCGTGCCGCCATCGTCGGGCGCGAAGGGGATCTCCAGCGGGCCTTCGCGCCAGAGCGTCTCGAAATCGGGCGCGGGCCGGCCGAGCTTCGCCAGCGCCTCGCGGGCCGGCTCATAAAGGTGGGCGAGCCATTCGCGCACGCTGCGGCCCTCGGTGAAGGCTTCCGCGCAGCCCAGCCGCTCGGACAGGGCCGAGAAGATGGCGAAGTCGTCGCGCGCCTCGCCATAGGGCTCGGCGATGCGGTGCATGGGGATGATCAGCGGATCGGTCGGCGCGGCGCCGATGTCCTCGCGCTCCATGGTCACGGTGGCGGGGAGCACGATGTCGGCATGGCGGGCCGAGGCCGTCCAGGCGCTGTCATGGACGATCAGCGTGTCGACCTTGGCGAAGCCGCGGCGCAGGCGGTTGAGGTCCTGGTGGTGATGGAAGGGATTGCCGCCGGCCCAGTAGACCAGCTTGATGTCGGCATAGGCGTACTGCTTGCCGTCATAGTCGAAGCGGCCACCCGGATTGAGCAGCATGTCGGTGATGCGGGCGACCGGGATGAACTCGCGCACGGAGTTCTTCCCCTGGTTCAGCGCGGCGACGGGCGTGGCCACGTTGCGCCGCCCCGTATGTCCGAGCGCGCCCAGCGAATAATGGTAGCCTCCGCCCGGCAGGCCGATCTGCCCCAGCGCCGCGGCGAGGACGAGGCCCATCCAGACCGGCTGCTCGCCGAACTCGGCGCGCTGGAGGGAATGCGCGACGGTGACCAGGCTGCGGCGCCCGGCGAGGCGGCGGGCCAGCGAGACGATGGTTTCCGAAGGCACATCGGCGATCGCGGCGGCCCAGGCGGCATCCTTCGGCTGACCGTCGGTGCGGCCCATCAGGTAGCCCTCGAAGACGTCCCAGCCGTCGGTGTAGCGCGCGAGGAAGGCGGCATCGTGCAGCCCCTCGGCGACCAGCGTGTGGGTGATCCCCAGCATCAGCGCCGTGTCGGTGTTTGGGCGGATCGGCAGCCATTCCGCGCCCGCCTCCTCCGGCAGGTCGTCGCGCAGCGGGCCGACGAGGACGAATTCCGCGCCCCGCTCGCGCGCCGCCTTCATGGAACCGCGCTCCACGTGCCGGCTGATGCCGCCGCTCGCGACCATGCTGTTCTTCAGCGCCATGCCGCCGAAGGAGAGGACGATCTCGCTGTGCTCGGCGATCGCCTCCCAGGTCACGTTGCGGCGGGAGATGCTCTCCATGGGGCCGACGATCCGCGGCAGGATCACGCCAGAGGCGCCCGCGCTATAGGAGTTCACCGAGCGGACGTAGCCGCCCAGCGCGATGTTCAGGAAGCGATGCACCTGGCTCTGCGCGTGGTGGAAGCGCCCGGCGCTGGACCAGCCGTAGGAGCCGCCGAAGACGGATTGCGGCCCATGCTGCACCTTCACCCGCTTCAGCTCGGCGGCGAGCAGGTCGAGCACCCGGTCCCATTCCATGGGCACGAACTCGTCGCTGCCGCGATCGGCGCTCGGCCCCGGCCCGCGCTGCAGCCAGCCCCGCCGAACCATGGGCCGCGCGATGCGGGCCGGGTGGCGCAGCGCCGCCTCCATGTTGCCGAGGATGGGGCTCGGATCCGGATCACCCGGATGCGGCCGCAGCTCCAGACGCCCCTCGTGCCAGCGCGCGGTGAAATTCCCCCAATGGGAGGAATGCGGCAGGAACGGGGGCGCTTCGGGCATTCGCTACTCCGGCAGGAAGTCGGGAACGGAAAAGTAGCGCTCGCCGGTGTCATAATTGAAGCCGAGAATGCGCGAACCGGCCGGAAGCTCGGGTATCTTCTGCGCAATGGCGGCCAGGGTGGCGCCGGAGGAGATGCCGACCAGCAGCGCCTCCTTCGTCGCCGAGCGGCGCGCGTAGTCCTTCGCGTCGTCCGCGGTGACCTGGATCACGCCGTCCAGCAGGCTCATGTCCAGGATGCCCGGCACGAAGCCGGCGCCGATGCCCTGGATCGGATGCGGCGAGGGCGTGCCGCCGGACAGCACCGGCGAGGCGGTGGGCTCCACGGCGAAGACCTTGAGGTTCGGCCATGCCTTCTTCAGCACCTTCGCGCAGCCGGTGATGTGGCCGCCGGTGCCGACGCCGGTGATGATGGCGTCCAGCCCCTCGGGGAAGTCGGCCAGGATCTCCCGGGCCGTGGTCTTCACGTGGATCTCGACATTGGCCGGGTTCTCGAACTGCTGGGGCATCCAGGCGCCGGGCGTGGCCGCAACTAGCTCCGCGGCGCGGGCGATGGCGCCCTTCATGCCCTTCTCGCGCGGGGTGAGGTCGAAGCTGGCGCCGTAGGCCTGCATGAGGCGCCGGCGCTCGACCGACATGCTCTCGGGCATGACGAGGATGAGCTTGTAGCCCTTGATGGCCGCGGCCATGGCCAGCCCGATGCCGGTGTTGCCGGAGGTGGGCTCGATGATGGTCCCGCCCGGCTTCAGCGAGCCGTCGGCCTCGGCGGCGTCGACCATGGCGACGCCGATGCGGTCCTTGATGGAGCCGCCGGGATTGGAGCGCTCGGACTTCACCCAGACCTCGGCATCGGGGAAGAGGCGCCCGAGGCGGATGTGGGGGGTATTGCCGATCGTGGCGAGGACGTCCGTGGCCTTCATGGCTTGCTCCCGGGTGATGAGGGTCCAGGGAGCGTGCTCCCTGGCGGGGTCGAGGGGCGGAGCCCCTCGCCTTAGTTCAGCACGCGCAGCCCCTGTGCAAGGTCCGCGATCAGGTCCTTCGTGTCTTCGAGCCCGATATGCAGCCGCAGCATCGGCCCGCCGAAGTCCCCGGAGCCGGCGGTCCGCGTGATGAAGCCCGAGGTCGGCAGGGCCAGGCTCTCGAAGCCGCCCCAGCTCGCGCCGATGCCGAAGAGCTGCAGCGCGTTCACGAAGCGGAACATGCCGCCCTGGTCGTATTGCGGATCCAGCACCACGCCGAACAGGCTGCATCCGCCCGTGAAGTCGCGCTTGTAGAGGGCGTGCTGCGGATGCGACGGCAGAGCCGGATGCAGCACGTGCTTCACCTGCGGCTGCTTCTCCAGCCAGGCCGCGACCTCGATGCTGGCCGCCTCCTGCGCCTTGAGGCGCATCGCCATGGTGCGCACGCCGCGCAGCGCCAGCCAGCAATCATCGGGCGAGGCGTAGTGGCCCATGGTGGAGGAGGCCGTCCGGATGGCCCGGTGATCCTCCTCGGAGTTGGTGGTGATGCTGCCGAGCAGGATGTCCGAGTGGCCGCCGACATACTTGGTCAGCGCCTGGATCGAAACGTCCACGCCATGCTCGAAGGGCTGGAAGTTGTGGATGCCCCAGGTGTTGTCCATCAGCACCTTGCAGCCGCGGGCGTGCGCGGCGCGGGCGAGGGCCGGCACGTCCTGGACCTCGAAGGTGTGGGAGCCGGGGCTCTCCAGATAGACCACCTTGGTGTTGGGCCGGATGAGCGCGGCCATGCCGGCTTCGTCCACGCAGGGATCGTAGAAGGTGGTCTCGATCCCCCAGTCCTTCATGAGCGTGCTGGCGAAGTTCCGCGCAGGCCCGTAGCAGCTGTCCGGGATCAGGCAATGGTCGCCGTTCTTCAGATAGGCCGTCAGCGGCACGGTCACGGCGGCGAGGCCGGTGCCGACGATGGTGCAGCGCGTGCCGCCCTCGATGTCGGCGATCACGTCCTCCAGCGCGTAATGCGTGGGGCCGCCGGCGGTGCCGTAGGTCATGTAGCGCTCGAAGCGCTTCGCTCCGCCGTCGCGTCGCGCCTCCGCATCGGGGTAGAGCACGGTCGAGCCGCGATGCACGGGCGGATTCACGAAGCCGTGGATCTTCACGCCCGCGCGGCCGCCATGGCTCATGCGGGTGGCGAAGCCGAGCTTCTTGTCGGCGGCGTTGTGATCGCCGGAGTCATGATCGTTTGGCATCAGGCGGTGACCTTCGGGGTTTCGGGCCGGCTCGCCCATTCGGTCCAGGAGCCGTCATAGACGGCGGGCTCGGGCAGCCCGGCGCGCAGGGCGCCGAGGGTGAGGATGCAGGCGGTGACGCCGGTGCCGCAGCTCGTCACCAGCGGGCGCGATCCGTCGGCGCCGGCGAGGGAGAAGCGGGCCCGCAGGGCCTCCTCCGGCAGCATGGTGCCGTCGGGCGCGAAGAGCTCGTTGAAGGGGATGTTCTGCGCTCCCGGCATGTGCCCCGAAGGCAGGCCGGGGCGCGGCTCGGGGGACGTGCCCTTGAAGCGCCCGGCGGCGCGCGCGTCGAGGACGAGCCTGTCGCCGTTTGTCAGAATCCGCTTCACGTCGCCGATGCCGAGCACCCGGCTCGCGACGAAATCCGCGACATAGTCGGTGAAGGTCACGGGCTCCTCGTCGCCGGACTGCACGGCACGGTCCTCCCGCGCCCATTTCGGCAGGCCGCCGTCGAGCACGGCGGCCTTCTCGTGGCCGAAGAGCCGCATGAGCCACCAGCCGCGGGCGGAGGATTGCAGCCCCTTCTGGTCGTAGAAGACGATCCGGCTGCCGTTGGCGACGCCCATCAGGCCCATCAGCTTCTCGAAGCGCGCGGCGCTCGGGATCATGTGGGGCAGCTCGGCGTCGGGGTCGGCGACCTCGTCGATGTCGTAGAAGCGCGCGCCGGGGATATGCGCCTCGCGGAACTTCGCCTTGCCGTCGAAGGGCTCGTTGGGGAGGTACTTGGTGGTGTCGAAGACGACGAGGTCCGGCTTGCCGAGTTCGGCCGCCAGCCACTCGGTCGAAACGAGATTCTCCATGAACTAGCCCTCCACGAGCACGATGCTGATGCGGCGGTTCTGCCGCCCCTTGTTTTCCATCTTCGTCACTTCCACGCGGCCGATCTCGGCCGTGCTCCTCACATGCGTCCCGCCGCAGGGCTGCAGGTCCACGGGCGCGTCGAGGCTGCCGATGCGCACGAGCCGGATCTGCCCGGAGCCGCGCGGCGGCTGCACGGAGAGGGTGCGCACCAGCCCGGGATTGGCGTCCAGCTCGGCCTCGGTGATCCAGGTGTCGGAGATGGGATGGTCGGCGGCGATCAGCGCGTTCAGCCCTTCGGTGAGGGATTCCTTGGTCGGCGGCTCCGCGAGGTCGAAGTCCAGCCGCGACTTGTCCGCGCCGACCTGCCCGCCGGTGACGCCGGCGCCGGGGATCAGGCTGCAGAGCAGGTGCATGGCGCTGTGCATGCGCATGTGGCGGTGCCGGCGCTGCCAGTCGAGCGCGACCCGTACCTCGGTGCCCGGCGCGGGCAGCGTGGCGCCTTCCGGGAGCCTGTGCAGGATCGCGTCGCCCTCGCCCTTCACCGCCTCGAGGATGGCCGCATCGGCGCCCTCCCAGTGCATGATGCCGGAATCGCCGGGCTGGCCGCCGGCGCGGGCGTAGAAGATGGTGCGGTCGAGCACGACGCCCGCCGGATCGGCCGAGACGACCCGCGCCGTCAGGTCGCGCAGGTAGGAATCGGCTCGGTAGAGGACTTCGGTCATTCACGGGTCCATTCGTCGCGCAGGCGCGCGTGGTTCTGGCGCAGCCAGAAGAGGCTGAGGGCGCAGGTGGCGTTGCGGATCTCGTTGGCGTCGAGCAGCGCGAAGGCGCGCTCCGTCGACATGATCAGGAGCCGGATGTCCTCGCCCTCATGGGCCAGCCCGTGGTTCTTCACGGCGTCGGGCTCCGGCAGCCGCGCGCGGCCGCAATGCAGGAACATCAGCTCGTCACAGCCGCCCTGCATGAGCATGAACTGGCCGATCTTCTCGACGATATCAGGCGCGAGGCCGGCCTCCTCCTGCGTCTCGCGGCGGGCGGCTTCCTCGGGATCCTCGCCCGCCTCCAGCAGCCCCGCCACGCATTCCGTGTGGATCGGCGGCAGGCCGGCGGCGTGCACCGGCAGGCGGAACTGCTCGATCAGCGCCACGCGATCCGCCCGGGGGTCGAAGGGCAGCATGGCCACGCCGGCCCCGCGGCGCCACAGCTCCCAGGTCAGCTCCGGCGAGCGCGCGCCGTCGAAGCGCTCATAGCTGAAGCGCACCCGCTGCAACGGGAAGCGCCCGCTCCAGACCAGCTCGTCTTCGCGGATCTCGAGGCCGGGATAGGGCGCGATGGGGGGGGCCTTGGGTGGTCTGGCGCTCATGCGGGCCAGACCGTAACCTTGTCCCCAACGCCAGTCCATGAGCCGAGCCTTGCAAAGTCTTTCTCCGGCCCGACCGGCGGCGCGCTCCGCACGCCGGCGCGCCATTCTCGCGATTCTCGGCGCGGCGATCCTCTTCGCGGGCGCGGCGGCCTGCGTGAAGGCACTGGGCGGACAGGTGCCCCTGGCCCAGCTCGTGCTGTTCCGCAGCATCTTCGCCTTCCCGGTGCTCCTGCCATTGCTGCGCCAGGCGGGAGGCTGGGGCGAGCTCCGGACGACGAACCCCGCGGGGCATGTCTGGCGCATGGTCTTCGGGCTGATCGGCATGGCCGGTGCCTTCTACGGCTATGCCACCATGCCGCTCGCCGCCGTCACCGCGCTGGGCTTCACCATGCCGCTCTTCCTGACGGTGCTGGCCGTGCCGCTGCTGGGCGAGCATGTGGGCTGGCGGCGGGGCTCGGCTGTGCTTGTCGGCTTCGCGGGCGTGGTCCTGATGGTGCGGCCGTGGAGCGGGGGCGCCGGCGACCTGCCGCTGCTGCCGAGCCTCATCGTGCTGGCGGCCGCGCTGAGCTGGGCGCTGGCCATGATCACCATCCGCCGCATGGGCGAGGCCGGCGAATCCGGCGTCTCGATCGTGTTCTGGTTCGCCGTCGGCTCCGCGGCGGTCGCGGGGATCGCGAGCCTGCCGGGCTGGGTCTGGCCCACGGGCACGCAATGGGGGCTGCTGCTCGGGATCGGGATGGTCTCGGCGCTGGCGCAACTGCTGATGACCGAGGCCTACCGGTCCGGCGAGCCCACCCTGGTTGCGCCCTTCGAGTATTCCGGAATTGTGTGGACAACCTTGCTCGGTGCCGTCGTCTGGGCCGAGGCGCCGGACCTCTGGGACGGTGCGGGAATCCTGATCCTCGTCGCCTCCGGCCTCTATATCTGGCACCGGGAAATGCAGCTCGGCCTCAAGCGCTGAGTGTCCCGCGATTCGGAACATTCTTGTTTTTGATGTGTCCGGACAAATAAAATGCCCGCATGGGAGAAACGCGCCGAGGGGTATTGCTCGCCGGCTCATCTGTGCTCGCCGCCCCGTCGGCGGGCGCGCAGGGCCGCCAGACGCTGCTGAGCGAGGGCCGTCGAGGCCCACACATCCTCGTCATCGGGGATTCGCATTCGAACGGCCTTGCGATCGGCCTCACCTGGGTCCTGGCCTGGGACGTGACCGTGGATGCGCGCGGCATCGTCAACACGGGCCTCGCCCAGGCCGATGCGCGCATGGCCAATTTCAGCAACTGGTTCGCCCGGCTGGAGGAGCTGCTCCGGGCCGCCCCGAACCGCTACGCGGCCGCGGTGATCAGCCTCGGCAGCGTGGACAACCAGCGCCTGACCTTCGACGACAATCGGGACAGCCTGGCCTTCGGCAGCCAGGAATATGCCGAGGCCTATGCGGAGCGCATGGCCCGACTGGTGGCCATGTTGCGCGCGGCCCGGATCGCGCCGCTCTGGGTGGGGCTGCCCTCCGCCGGCTCGCCGCAGATCGACCAGGCCTATGCCTGGATCGACGCGCTGCAGGCCCAGGCCACGCGGCGCGCGAACATCCCCTTCCTCCATCTGCGGCCGCTGACGCTGCACAACGGCCGCTACGATGAGAAATGGTTCAACGGCCGCAGCCACCCCACCTCGCTGCGCCAGCCGGACGCCCTCCACTTCACGCAGAACGGCTACTTCCGCATCGCCGAGGTCGTGGTGCCGCAGATCGAGGCGCAGCTCGGCAACCGGCGACTGCCGCGGCGGTAGCCTCTCCGGGAGGCATGGTTGCCCGCCGGCCTGACAGGGGCCAATTTCCGCGGATGTCCTCCGAGACCGTCGTTCGCGAACGCCTGAGCCTGCGCTGGGTCCTGGCGCTGCTGCTGCTGCCTCTGCTGGTGGCGGGGCTGCGCTGGGCCTCCTTCCTGCCCTCGGTGATCGACTGGGACGAGAGCCTCTACATCCTCCAGGCGCGCGAATGGCTGCGCGGCAACTGGCCGCTCTCGGGCGTCTGGGACATGCATCCGGTGGGCGCGCCCGCCGCCATCGCCGGCGCCTTCCTGCTGGGCGGCGAGAGCCTGCAGACGGTGCGCTTCCTCGGCGCCTTCTGCGTCACCGCGACCGGCTATGCCCTGATCCTGCTGACCCGCGTGATGTCGGGGCCGCGCAGCCTCGGCTACGCCGCGGCGCTGCTCTACGCGGCGCACAGCCTGCTGTTGGGCGGCCTCGCCTCCAACACCGAGATCATCTTCGCGCCGCTGGTGGTCTTCGCCCTGGCGATCGCGCTGATGGAGGGCCGGCCGTGGCCGCGGCTCATCGGCATGGGCGTGCTGATCGGCGTGGCGCTGGTCATCAAGCCGGTGGTGACGCCGGAAGGCTGCCTGATCTTCGCGCTCTTCGCCTGGCCCGCGCTGCGGGCGCGGCAATGGCTGGCGCTGCTGCGCTTCGCCGCCGCCTATGCCGCGCTGTGCCTGGCGCCGACGCTGCTGGTTGCGGGAATCTACGCGCTGCGCGGCGAGTTCGGGATCTGGTGGGCCAGCACCATCCTGGCGCCGCTGCAATACGCCTCCGGCCGCATCCCGACCGAGCAGATGCTCTGGCGCATCACGCTCGCGGCGCTGGCGCTGCGCTGGCTGCTGGCCCTGGCGCTGGCGGCGCTGCTCTTCTCCTGGCGCGAGCCCACGCTGCGGCGGCTGGCCCTTCTGGGCACGGCCTGGCTCTGCGCCGCCGGGCTCGCGGTGGCGGGGCCGGGCTTCTTCTTCCCGCACTACTTCCTGATCTCGATCCCGCCGCTGGCGCTGCTGGCCGCGACCGGCGCCTATGCCTTCACGCGCTTCGCCGCCGGGCATCGCGGCCGCCTGCTGCTGGGCGTCGCGATCGTCGCGATCTGCGCGGACATCGTGGCGACCGATCTTTCGCCACGCCTCAGCCGCGGTTTCGCCATGGGCAGCCCCGATACGCCCCGCCGCATGGCCGCGATGATGAATGACGAGCTCCAGCCCGGCGACACGATCTTCGTGCCGAACTACCAGCCCGTGGTCTATTTCCTGACCCACGCGAACCTGCCGACGCGCTTCCCCTTCCCGGTGCACCTGACGGGCAGCTTCTCCAACCTCGCCGGCGTGGACACGGATGCCGAGGTGAAGCGCATCCTCGAGTCCCGGCCGCGCTTCATCGTGCTCGACCGCAGCGAGTGGTTCGCCATGCGGCCCTCGGCGATGTCGATGCTCACGGAGGCGCTGGAGGAGGGCTATGAGCTCGCCGCGAGCTTCGTAGAGGAACGCGGGACCGTGGAACTCTGGCGCCGCGTGGAGGCCGAGTGATGGAGGATATCCTTTTCCTCGTCTCGAAGGTCTTCTGGATGTTCGCGCGGCCGAACACCTTCGCGCTGCTGCTGGCGGTGATCGGCGCAATCGCCCTGATCGCCCACCGGCGCTGGGGGAGAGTGCCGCTGGTGCTTGGCCTCGGCTGGTTCGTGGCCGTGCTGCTGACGCCGCTGCCCGCCTGGATCACCCTGCCGTTGGAGGACCGCTTCCCGCGCCCCGCCGGGTTCGAGCGCGTGGACGGCGTGATCGTCCTGGGCGGCGCGGTCGAGCAGCTCCTGACCGAGCGCCGCGGCATCCCCGCCCTCAACGGCGCCGCCGAGCGCATGACCGAGGCCGTCGCCCTCGCGCGGCGCCATCCGGAGGCGCGCATCCTCTTCACCGGCGGCCAGGGCACCGTGGTCACCGGCCAGGAGACGGAGGCCGATGTCGCGCGGCAGCTCTGGGCCTCGATGGGGCTCGAGGGCGAGCGGGTCCTCTTCGAGGGCGAGTCCCGCAACACCTGGGAGAATGCGAACTTCTCCCGCCGCGTGGCGAATCCGCAGCCCGGCGAGCGCTGGCTGCTGGTGACCTCGGCGAGCCACATGCCGCGTTCGGTCGGCTGCTTCCGCCGCGCGGGATGGGAGATCACGCCCTGGCCGGTGAACTACTCCACCGCGCCAGGCGGAGCCGGCTGGTTCGACCCGCCCTTCTCCTTCCGGCTCGGGCAGGCGGAATGGGCGGTGCGGGAATATGTGGGGCTGATCGCCTACCGGCTCCTCGGGCGGACCAGCGCGCTCTTCCCCGCGCCCTGATCCCGCGCAGGGCGGCGGGCGGAAGGCAGCGGCAGGATCGCCGCTTCCCACATCCGCCGGAGCCGCGCCCATGATGAAGGACCTGCCCCTCGCGAAGGTCTACCAGCTGCTGGAGCCGGGGCCTGTCGTGCTGCTGACGACGGCCCGGCGCGGCCGGCCCAATGTCATGACCATGTCCTGGCACATGATGGTCGATTTCACGCCACCGCTGGTGGCCTGCATCGTGAGCAGCGGCGACCACAGCTTCGAGGCGCTGCGCGCCACGCGGGAATGCGTGATCGCCATCCCCCCGGTGGAGCTGGCGCCCAAGGTGGTGGCGGTCGGCAACTGCTCGGGCCGGGACGTGAACAAGTTCGCGACGATCGGGCTGACGGCCCTGCCGGCGCAGGAGGTGAAGGCGCCGCTGGTGGCCGAGTGCTTCGCCAACCTGGAATGCCGCGTGGTGGAGACGCGGCTGGTGAACAAGCTCAACCTCTTCGTGCTCGAGGTGGTGAAGGCCTGGCGGGAGCCGGGGCGGAAGGAGCCGAAGACCATTCATCACCGGGGCTACGGGACCTTCGCGGTGGATGGGGACATCATCCGGCTGCCGTCGAAGATGCCGTAGGCGCGGCGGCCCATTCTCGTGGCCGTCCGGGGCGTTCCGGTTAGGATGCCGAGGCCAGACGGAGGGTGCGGCATGGCTTTCGACAGACGGAAAGGCGGTGCGCTGGTGCTGGTGGCGCTGCTGGCCGGCGCGGAGCTCGCGGCAGCGCAGGACCTGGCCACGGAGCGGCTGGCCGGCGAGGTCCTGTTCGGCGGGGCCACCCTGGTCGATCCGCCGCCTGGCGAGCCCGCCGGCACGCATGCCTACCTGACCATCACCGGCGCGGCCGCCCGGCGGATGTTCAACGCCATGTCCGGCCCCATCCGCAGCGACGCCTGCCAGCCTGGCTGGCGCACGAGGCGCGTGGGGAACCTGACCTGCTCGCTCGGGCGCCGCGCCTCGGAGGCGCAATGCGATGTCGCGTTGCTGCTTGCCCGCGGGGAGCTCGCGCCGGGCCGTCCGTGCTGACATGGATCGGGGTCTGGGGCCTTTCGGCTCCAGCGGGTGCAGGGCGGAGCCCTGCTCCTTTTCTCAGAATCGGTTGCTGCGCTGGCGAAAGCGGAAATCCTGCATGACGCTGCGCTGGGCCCGGTGGCGCGAGGCGCGAGGGGTTCGCATCCGCGAGACACGAAAGGACGACCTTGCCGACGCGTCCTTCGGCGCGAGCAGGGTCAGCAGACCAAATCCACAGAGAAAATTACGCCGTCGCATGAATGCCTCATGAAATAATCAACCGAGGGTTGATAACTTCGAGGCATGTATTAATCGAAAAAACGTCCTGGTCTTCGCCTTTTCCAGATTCTTCGGTAGATGATTTCGCTATAGATCAAGTCGCATGATGGTGACGGGACGATTGTTGTCGACCGTCTCCTCGATCCGATGCCAGCCGAGCCCTTCGTAAAGCCCCTGCGCATCGTTCGTGTAGAGATAGAGCGAGGTGTCGCCCGCCATCCGCGCCGCCTCCACCACCGCCGCGACAAGCCGTTGCGCGCAGCCCTGGCCGCGCGCCTCCGGCACGACATAGACGCCGGCGAGCCAGGGGCCGATGTCGTTGCGGATCTCGAGATCGGCGGACATGAAGCTCGCGGTGCCGCAGGGCACCTCGCCGGCGAGGAGCACGAAGGATTGCGGCGGGCCGGTCTCGGCCGTGGCCTCCGCGAGGATTTCGCGCACCTCGTCCAGCCGGTGGCCGTTGGGCTGCCAGAAGGCGTCCCAGAGCCAGTTCGCCACCACGGGAATGAGGTCCGGCCGGTCGGCGATCCGCACGATTCGCCAGGCGCCTGGCATCACAGGGTGAGGATCCGTTCCGGATCGGCGCGGCCGGTCGCGAGGTCGATCAGCCCGCGCAGGTTCCCGCGGAAGCGGCCCCAGCGGTCCACCTCGGGCTCCGGCATCGGCGAGCGCGCCAGGTTCATCGCGCAATGCCGCGCGACCGAGCGCAGCGCATGGCTCCAGGGATAGCTGCCCTTGCGCGCGAGGTAGACGGGGTTCACCACCTGCGAATAGCCGAGCTTGATGCCCGGCACGCGGCCGGACTTGGTGCCGAGATGCACGCCGCGCGCGCCGTGCAGGCGGTAGATCCTGCCGTAGGGCAGCAGCCGGCGCGTGAGGTCCAGGTCCTCGTACCAGCCGTAGAGCGGCAGCTTCTCGTCGAAGCGCAGCCCGTGCGCGCGGACGGGGGCGAGGCGCAGCGCCATGTTGCAGCCATAGCCGTTGAAGTGATCGTGGAAGCCGAGGAGGTCGGCGGGCGGCGTGTCGGCGGCCAGGACCTCGCGCGCGGCGTCCGGCGTGATGCCGGGGCCCTTGGCGCCGTCGGCGACGACCGTGCCGGTGGCGACCGCGCATTCGGGATGCGCGGACAGCACGCCCTCCAGCGCCTCCAGCCAGCGCGGGCCGGCCAGAAAATCGTCGTCGAGGAAGAGCACCGCATCGCAATCGCCGATGGCGTCGAGGATGCGGTTGCGCTGGCGCGGCAGGCCGGCCGGCGAGGTGAGGAACTCGACGCCGGGGAAGCGCTCCTTCAGGCCCGTGATGTCGCTGTCGGTGACATGGCAGACCACGATGCGGTCCGGCGCGCGGGTCTGGCGGTCGAGCTCCTGCAGCACCTCGCCGAGGATGGCCGGGCGGCCGCGCGTGGCGATGCCGATGGCGATCCTCATGCAAGGCTCTCCAGCGGCGCCGGATGGGGCAGGGCGCGGGATTCGGCGGACAGGAAACCGGACAGCCGGCCCTGGAAGGTCGCGAGGTAGTAGCGCGCGTTCAGCAGGCGACCGCGCAGCAGTGAGAGGCCGGCACCGGCGAGCGGGCGGTACAGGAACGGCGCCCAGGTCGCCGCCGGCACGCCATGCCGCCGCAGCGCGAAGCCGAGGCCGAGCCCGTAGCGCTCCGCGCGCGCGACGGCCTCCGGCGTGAGCCGCTTGTCGGGATGGACCACGCGCAGCTCCGGTGCGTAGCGGGCTGCCAGCCCCTTCGCCATGGCACGGCAGACGAGGTCGTTGCCCTCGGCCGAGCCGAAGCGCGCGCCCGGGCCCATCGCCTCGTCGAAGCCGCCGAGGGCGAGCGCCATGTCGCGCCGGAGCCAGAGGTTGAACTCGATCACGCTGGTCCAGACGTTCTGCAGGGTGATCGCGCCCGCCGCCTCGTTCCAGCGGCCGGAGCCCAGCCCGCCCTGCGGCGCGGCGGCCGGGCCGGTGAGGATGGCGATCGCCGGATCGGCGTCGAAGGCCGTGCGCACCTGGCCGAGCACGCCCGCCGGGAACACGCAGTCGTCGTCGGGAAAGCCCACGAGGTCGCCGCGCGCGTGCTGCAGGCCGAGGTTGCGTCCGGCATTGGCATGCGCGCGGGGGCTGCGCAGGTGGCGCAGCTTCAGGCGCGGGGCGTAGGTCTCCACCAGCGCATCGAGGCGGCCGTCCTCGTTCTGATCCACCAGCAGCACCTCGAATTCGGCGCTGGCATCGGCGAGCAGGCTGTCGAAGAGCTCGCCGATCTCGGCGACGCGGCCCTTCGTGGACACGACCAGCGAGATCACGTCGCCTCCGATGGCCGGAGCGCCGCAGGCGCGGAGGGCTGAATCGGCGGCGCCAGATCTCGCGACACGACGTCCAGCAGCTTCCGGCGGAACTCCGCGATGCTGAACTGCTGCGCCTGGGCGTGGCAGGCCCCGGGCGTGAAATCCGCCTCGCGTGCGACGAAGGCGCGCACGGCGGCGACGATCGCGTCGGCGCTCTGCTCCTCGAAGAAGAGGCCCGTCCTGCCATCCGCCACGATGTCGCGCGAGCCGCCGCGGCCATAGACGATGAGCGGCGTGCCGCAGGCCTGCGCCTCGACCATGGCGATGCCGAAATCCTCCTCGGCGGCGAAGACGAAGGCGCGCGCGCCCTGGAGCAGCGAGACCAGCTCCGCCTGCGGCACGCGGCCGCGGACCTCGATGTTATCGGCGCCCTTCGCGGCCTCGGCGACCAGCGGCGCGGAAGGCCCGTCGCCGGCGATGACCAGCTTCAGCTCGGGCATGCGGGCAAAGGCTTCGGCGACGAGCTCCACCCGCTTATAGGGCACCTGCCGCGAGGCCACGAGGAAGTGCGTGCGCGGCGCCGTGCTGAGCGGAAAGCCGTCGAGATCCACCGGCGGGTGCAGCACCTCCGCCTCGCGCCGCCAGACTTTCCGGATGCGCTCCACGATGTAGCTGGAATTGCCGAGGATCACGTCGGGCCGCGCCGAGCTCAGCTGGTCCCAGCCGCGCAGGCGGTGCAGCAGCCAGCGCGTGTAGAGGCCCTTGAGGCCGCGAGTCAGCCCGGCCTGGCGCAGATACTGGTGCTGCAGGTCCCAGGCGTAGCGCATCGGGCTGTGCACGTAGGAGACATGCTTCGTGCCCGGCCCCGTGATGACGCCCTTGGCCACGGCGTGCGACGACGACACGACGAGGTCGTAGCCCTGCAGGTCGAACTGCTCGATCGCGAGCGGCATGAGCTGCAGGTAGTTCCGGAACATCCTTTTCGCGAAGGGCAGACGCTGGATGAAGCTGGTGCGCGGCACCTTGCCGCCCAGGAATCCGCGCTGGCCGTCGGGCAAAAAGTCGCAGAGCGCATAGAGATCCGCCTCCGGAAAACAGGCGAGCATCTGCTCCACCACGCGCTCCGAGCCGGCATAGCTGTCCAGCCATTCATGGATGATGGCGATCTTCATCGCGGCAGAAATCCCAGCAGTCTTCGGGCCGCTGCGTCCCATGAAAACCGGGCGGTTCGATGGCGGCCGGCCTCGGCGATCGCGGCGCGGAATCCGGCATCGTCGGCGAGCTTTCCGATGGCCTCGCCGAGGCTTTCCGGTCGCGCCGCGTCGAACCACAGCGCCGCGTCGCCGCAGACCTCCGCGACGGCGCCGATGCGGCTCGCGACGACAGGGCAGCCGCACCACATGGCCTCGACCGGCGGCAGGCCGAAACCCTCGTAGCGCGAGGGGAAGACCAGGCAGAGCGCCGATTCGTAGAGCGCGCGCAATTCCGCATCGCTCACGCGGCCCAGCGGCCGGATGTGCTGGTCCAGCTCCGCACCGCCCTCCTGCCGGAAGACGCCCGCATCCTTCGCGCCGGCCACGGCCAGCACCAGCCCGCGCGCGCCCAGGGCGCCGATGGCGTCGCGCAGTGCGGCGAGGTTCTTGTGCGCAGCGCCCGTGCCCACCACCAGCGCATAGCCGTGCCGCGCGAGGCCATGACGCTCCAGGACCGTGGTGTCGGCCGGCGCGCGCAGGATGTGCTCGCCGCCCTCCAACGTGACGCCGAGGTCGACATCCTCGACGCCCAGATTCGCCTCGATCCGCTCCGCCGAGAATTCCGAGACGGTGAGGACCCGCGCGCCCCGGAACACCAGGATCCGCTGCATCGTCCGGTACCAGCTGCGGAACTGCCAGGAATAGCTCTCCGGCGTGTCGAAGACGCCGGCGTCGTGGATCACCACGGCCTGGTTGGCGCCGGCCAGGATCGGCGCGGTGTTGCCGAGATTCAGCAGGAAATCGCCGGACAGCGCGCGCGGCAGGTCGAGCTGCTCCCAGAGCTGGCCCGTGCGGCTGCCGACGATACCAGGCGCGAGGAAGGGAAAGGCCTCCAGCCCCTCCGCGCCCGGCGGCGCCAGCAGCCGGATCGGCGGCGCCTCGCCGGCGGCGACCAGCGCATCCAGCGCCCGCGTGATCTCGCGCGCGTAGCGCTGCACGCCGGTGAGGCCCTGGGTGAGGAAACGCCCGTTCAGCGCGATCATGCGAGGCCCGATTGCAGCAGCCGCCGCGCCTGCCAGGGGCGCCGCAGCAGGGGGCGCAGCGTGGTGCGCTCCACCGGCGTCAGCACCCGCAGGGTCGCGAGCGCGACGAGGAGGAAGCCAGGCAGGGCGATGGCCGTGGCCCAGCGCCAGTCGGGCGCAAGCACCGTCGCCGCCAGGGCCAGGAAGGAGAGGATCAGCGGCAGCGCGAGCCGCTGCGCCGCCGCGCGCGCCGGCGGATAGAGCCAGCCCGCGAGCCAGAATTTTCCCACGCAATCCGCCGTCGCGCGGATGCCCCAGGCGATCGCCGCGCCCTCGATGCCGATCCACCAGAGCATGACCGCCGAGACCGGCAGGAACACCACCACCTCGGCCAGGATCAGCTTCGCCGTCGCATCCGGCCGGCCGATCGCGTCGAGCAGCGCATTGGCCGCGAAGGAGGCGCAGGAGAAGAAGATGCCCGCGGCCAGGATGCGCAGTACCATCCCGCCATTCGCGGCGAAATCCGCACCGAGCCACAGGCGCAGCGCCCAGTCGCCGGCACCGGCCAGGACGAGGCAGGGCGGCAAGGTCAGCAGGATCATCAGCATGGCGCCGCGGCGCAGCAGGCCCGAGGTGACCTCGGGCAGCGTGCGGAAGGCCGAGGCCATGGCCGGCAGCAGCGCCTGGGCAATGGCGATGGGCAGGATCCACATGCGCAGCACGAGGTCGAGCGGCGTCGCGTAATGCGCCACGGCGGCCAGCGTCAGCATGGCGCCGATCAGGAAGCGGTCTGCGTAGAGCAGCGCCTGGTTGAGCAGCGAGGCGAAGGTCATCCAGCCGCCGATGCGCAGCAGCGGCAGCACCATCGCCGGATTGCCGACGGAGAGCCGCGGCAGCAGCGGCCGCGCCAGCCAGAGATAGGAGAGGGTGTTCGCGAGACGGCAGGCCACCAGCGCCAGCATCACGGCGACAAGGCTTGGCCAGACCATCAGCAGCAGCACCGGCCCGACGTAGTACATCGCCGCCACGGGGATGGTGACGAGGTTGGCGGCGGCGAAGCGCTGATGCGCCGCCAGCACGCCCCACAGCGCGGCGTTGATCACGATGAGCGGCGCCGCGCAGGCCAGGACGCGGAAGGCGACCAGCGCCTCCTCCTGCAATTCCGGCGGTACGTTCAGCGCATGGCCCATGAGCCAGGGCAGGATCGCCCAGAAGACGGCGGCGCCCAGCGTCGCGAAGCCGCCCAGCGCCAGCATGGCGGTGCCGACAAGACGGCCGGCCTCGGCGTCCTCGCCCTCCGCCATGCGCTCCGAGAGCCCGCGGGTCAGGGCCGGGCCGATGCCGAGGTCGAAGATGCCGAAGACGCCGACCATCGCCAGCGCCAGGGTGAAGAGGCCCCAGCGCTCCAACCCCATCTCCTGGACTAGGATGGGCGTCAGGGCCAAAGCGAGGAGCAGGGGCAGGCCCCGCCCCATCGCGTTCCAGAACATGCCGGAGAGGAGGCGGCGCGCGCCGGCCCGCGCCTCGATGGTCTGGCTCATTGGGTGCCTGCGCCTTGTTTGGAGGCGCCGAACCTAGCTCAGCAGGCGCCGCGGCGCGACAGCACCGCCATGGGGGTCCGCAGGAGGATGGCGATGTCCTGCCAGAGCGAGGGGCGGGCCACATAGGCCACGTCGAGCGCCACGCGCTGGGCGTAGCTGGTGTCCGAGCGGCCGGAGACCTGCCACAACCCGGTCAGGCCGGGGCGCACGCTCATGTAGTGGGCCGCGGCGGCGCCGTAGAAGCGGTCGAGCTCACTCTGGATGACCGGGCGCGGGCCCACGAGGCTCATCTGTCCCAGCAGCACGTTGATGAGCTGCGGCAGCTCGTCGAGCGAGGTGGCGCGCAGGAAGCGGCCGATCCGCGTCACGCGGGGGTCGTTCTTGAGCTTGTGCGTGGCCTCCCACTCGGCGCGGGCCTCGGGGTCGCGGGCCAGCAGCGCCTCGAGGCGGGCCTGGCTGTCGGTCACCATCGAGCGGAACTTGAGGCAGAGGAACTCGCGGCCGTGCCGGCCCACGCGGCGGTGGCCGAACATGGCCGGGCCGCCATCGGCGCGGATCATCAGGGCGATGGCCAGCATGAAGGGAGCCAGGATCGCCAACAGGGCGCCGGCGCCGACGACGTCCATCGCGCGCTTGAGGACCGGCTGCAGCCCCTCGCGCCATTGGGCGTGGGGCGGGGCCAGCATGACGCTCGGGGCGCGGTATTCGCCGCCCATCCGCGTCTCGCGGAGGATCACTTCACGCTGCAGGGACGTAAACGCGTCCAACCCAGGCATCCTGGCCTCATTCACGGTGATCCCGGGCCGAAACGCCGCCCTCACCGATCCGGTTGCGGCGCGGGGGAAGATCATCCGCCCCCTGGCCACGATGCGGTTCTGACCCCCATCGCTGGCGTTAATCGGGCCCGGTTGGGGCAGGATTGTGGCAGCGCAAAAAAGCGCGACCTTGTCGGCAAGGGGCTGAAATGCCACGAGGAATGCAATTGCCCGGAGCCCGTCTTGTCCCGTCTCGCCTATCCCGCCTCATGCCTGCTGGGAGCTTTGCTGGCGATCCATCTGTTCGGGCTGGATTTCATCTGGCCGCGCACGGGGCTGGATTGGCGGCCGGTGGGCGATGCGGCCCAGCATGCGATCGCCCAGCGGCATTTTCTGGCCGATGCCTGGCGCTGGCCGCCGCTGGATGTGGGCAGCCTCGGAAATGTGAATTTGGCGTTTCTGGACGGAATTCCGGCGCTGGCCCTGCCGCTGAAGCTCCTGGCCCCGATCCTGCCGGAGGGCTTTCACGGGATCGGCCTGTTCTATGCGATCGCCTGGACTCTGCAGCCGGCGGCGGCGGTCTGGGCGCTGCGCGGGGCAGGGGTGCGCGGCTTCTGGCCAGGCCTCGCCGTGGCTGTCATGGCAAGCGCCATGCCCGCCTTCATCCTGCGCTACGGCCATGCCGCGCTCTGCGGGCATTTCGTGATCCTGGCCTCGCTGGGCCTTTACTTCAGGCTGCTGGAATCGTCGCGCTGGTGGTGGGTCGCCGTGCCCTGGCAGGCGGTGGCGCTGCTGATCCATCCGTATCTCGCGCTGATGTCGCTGGCCTTGCTGGCCGCGGTCCCGCTGACGCTGCTGCTGCGGGGCGAGCGCTTCCTCCGCGCGGGGATCGGCGCGGCCTGCGCGCTGGCCGCCATGATCGGCGTGATGGCGGCGTTCGGCTATTTCGGCGCCTCGGGCGACGGCGGCTACGGGCAATATGCGCTGAACCTGCTCTCGCCGGCCTGGCCCTTCCGCTCCCTGATCCTGGGCGGCTGGGTCCAGGCCGAGGTGGACGCGACCGGCCATGGCGGCTGGGAGGGCTACAACTGGCTCGGCCTCGGGCTCTGGGCGGCGCTGATCGCGGGGGCGCTGGTGGCCGGGCGCCGCATCGCGCCGGGGCTGCGCGCGCATCTGGGCCTGGTGCTGGCGCTGCTGGGCCTGACGGCGATCGCCGTCTCCTTCCGCATCGGGCTGGGCGAGCGGATCATCCTCGACCTCGGCACCGCGCCGGGATTCCTGGAGCAGTTCCGCGCCTCCGGCCGCTTCTTCTGGCCGGTGGGCTACGCGCTGATGATCGGCGCGGCCGTGCTGCTCGCAAGCCGGGGGCCGCGCGGCGTCGTGATCCTGCTCGCCTGCGGGCTGCTGCAATTCGTCGATGCCGGACCGATGCGCAACGGGCTGCGCGCCTGGGCCCATGAGCACGCGCCCTGGACGGTCGAGGCCGACGAACTGCGCCCGCTGTTCCGCGCGGCGCAGCGCGTCACCTTCCTGCCGTCCTGGCCCTGCATCGCCCCCGACGACGATGCCGCGCGGATCCGCACGCTGGAGCTGCTGCTGCTGGCCAGCGAGACGCCGCGCCCGGTGAACACCATGTACGCCGCCCGCTGGCGCACGCCGCCGCGCTGCACGGATGCGGAGGTGTCGGCGTCACCCTTGCAGCCCGGCGAATTGCGCGTGGGCTTGCCGCAGGCGGCGCTGTCCGGCTCAGGCTGCCGGGCGGCGGGAGACCTCACGGTCTGCCGATGAGGGCAGGTGCCGCTCCACCAGGTAGAGCGGCCGCCCCTTGGTCTCGTTGAAGATGCGGCCGAGATACTCGCCGATGATGCCGAGCGTCATGAGCTGCACACCGCCGAGGAAGAGCACCACGGCCATCAGGCTCGGATAGCCGGCCGTCGGATTGCCGAAGAAGATCGTCCGCACCACCAGCTGCAGCAGGTAGAGGCCGGCGAAGAAGGCGGTGGCCAGCCCCAGATAGGTCGCGATCTTGAGCGGCCCCACGGTGAAGCTGGTGATGCCCTCGAGCGAGAGGTTCCACAGCTTCCAGTAGTTCCACTTGGTCTCGCCGGCGGCGCGCGGCGCGCGCTCGTAGGGCACGGCGACGGAGGGAAAGCCCACCCAGGCGAAGAGCCCCTTCATGAAGCGGTGCTGCTCGCGCATCGTCAGCAGGGCGTCGAGCGAGCGGCGCGACATGTAGCGGAAGTCGCCGGTGTCGCGGGGCAGCTGCACCTTGCCGCCGAGCCGCTGCATCACGCGGTAGAAGGCGGCCGCCGTGGCGCGCTTCAGGAAGTTCTCGCCGTGCCGGACGCTCCGCTGGGCATAGGCGACGTCGAAGCCCTGCTGGGCGGCCGCGACCAGTTCCGGGATGACCTCGGGAGGGTCCTGCAGGTCGGCGTCGATGACCACGACGCCCTCGCTGCCGCGCGCGTGGTCGAGGCCGGCCGTCAGCGCGATCTCCTTGCCGAAGTTGCGGGAGAGATTGACGATCGCCACCCGCGCATCCGCCGCGGCCAGGCCCGTCATCACCGAGAGCGTCGTGTCGCGCGAGCCGTCATTCACATAGACGACCTCCCAGGACCGGCCGATCGCATCCATCACCGGCACGAGGCGGTTGTGGAACTCGGGCAGCACCTCCTGCTCGTTGTAGCAGGGAACGACGACGGAAATGGCGGGGGCGGGGGACATGCGGTTCCTAATGGCGTCCGATCAAGGCCTTTCCTGGGCGATTTCGAGCCAATGTGACGCAATCTCGCGCCGGGGCGCGACCCAGATGCCGGGCGTCCTTGCCACATGCTCCAGCAGCGCCGCCAGTCCCGGCATGCGGCCGGGACGGCCGATGATCCGAAGATGGAGCCCGATGGAGAGCATCTTCGGCGTGGTCTTCCCTTCGCGCATCAGCCAGTCGATCGCGCCGATACAATACCGGGAGAAGTCCTCGGGTTGCACGAAGCCGCCGCCGGGCGAGAAGCGCATGTCGTTGGTGTCGAAGGAATAGGGCAGGATCACGTGGCCGGGCGCGTCGGGGCGCGCGGGGTGGGGCGCGAATAGTCTCGGCAGATCGTCGTCGTAGACGTCGCTGTCGTAAAGGAAGCCGCCCTCCTCCAGCAGCAGGCGCCGCGTGTTCATCGAGGAGGCGGAGCGCGTGTGCCACCCCACCGGCCGCGTTCCGGCGGCCTTCTCGATGGCGTCGACGGTGCCGGCGATGACAGCGCGCTCCTGTGCCTCGGGCATGTTGGCGAGGCTCTCCCAGCGCCAGCCATGGGCGCTGACCTCGTGCCCTGCCTCGGCCGGCGCTGCGGCGAGATGCGGGCTCGCCGCCACGGCTCGGCCGCAGGCCGAGAAGGTCGCCTTCACGCCCGTCGCATCGAAAGCGTCCAGGATCCGCCAGATGCCGACGCGCGCGCCGTAGGCGTAGTGCGTCTCCATGCAGGGGTCGGGCTGGCCGGTCACCTCCTCGCGGATCTCGTGCACGCTCTCGTTGCGGATATCGCCGCTGGCGAGCGAGAGCTCGGCCCCCTCCTCGACATTCACCACGAAGGAGAGCGCCAGCCGCGCGCCGCCCGGCCAGCGGGGATTCGGAGGGTTGCGCCCGTAGCCGACAAGATCGCGGCTTGTCGGCGGCATTCCACCAGGCAACGTCATCGTCCATCCTTCGCAGCGGCTGACATCGGGTTTAGTTTTCCCGATCCAGGAGGAGAAGCCCATGCTCACATCCGATGCGTCCGGCGTCTGCGTCATCTGCCCGACGCCCTTCACGCCCGACGGCGCGCTGGACGAGCGGAGCGCGGCCGGCATGACCGAGGCCTATGCGGCGACGGGCGCCACGGGCCTCACCATCCTCGGCATCATGGGCGAGGCGCCGAAGCTCGATGCGGAGGAGGCGATGCGGCTGGTGCGCATCGTGCTCAGGCATGCGAGCGGGCTGCCGGTGATCGTGGGCGTCTCGGCGCCGGGCTATGCGCCGATGCGGGCGCTGGCGCAGCGCGCGATGGAGGCGGGGGCCGCGGGCGTGATGATCGCGCCGCCTGCGGGCCTGCGCGGCGACGACGGTGCGCTCGCCTGGCTGCAGGGCGCGGCCGAGGCTGTCGCGCCGGCGCCCTGGGTGCTGCAGGATTATCCGCAGTCCAACGGCATCGTCCTGCCGCCCCGTGTGATCGCGGCGCTGGCCGCCGACCCGCGCTGCGTGATGCTGAAGGCCGAGGACTGGCCCGGCCTCGACAAGATCACCACGCTGGCCGGGATGATGAAGTCCGGCGAGATGCGCCGCATCGCCATCTACGGTGGCAATGGCGGCCTCTTCCTGCCGGAGGAGACCATGCGCGGCAGCGACGGCGTCATGACCGGCTATGCCTTCCCGGAGATGCTGGTGCGCATCCGCGCGCTGCTCGCCTCCGGCCAGCAGGATTCAGCGATGGACCTCTTCGAGGCGCATCTCCCGCTGATTCGCACCGAGCATCAGCCGGGCCTCGGATTGGCCGTGCGCAAATATGTGCTGACGCGACGCGGGATCATCGCGCATCCGACGGTGCGCGCGCCGGGGCCGAAACTCTCCGATGCCACGCGCGCGGAGGTGGATGCGATGCTGGCCCGCCTCGCGCGCCGCGATCCCGTCGCCCTGAAGCTCGCCGCCGAATGAGCCGGCTCAAGGGACGCATCGCCCTCGTCACGGGCGCGCAGCAGGGCATCGGCGCGGCGATCTGCGCCGCCATGGCACGCGACGGCGCCGATGTCGCGGTGAACTGGCTCGACGACCAGGAGGCCGGCGAGGCGGTCGCCACCAAGGCGCGCGAATGCGGTGGGCGCGCCGTGGCCATCCAGGCCGACATCGGCACCACGGAGGGCCGGGTCTATCTGCAATCCGAGACCGAGCGCCTGCTCGGCACCCCTGACATCCTCGTCTGCAACGCGGGCATCTTCCCGCGCGCGGACTTCCTCGAGCTCACCGAGGAGATGTGGGATGCCGTCCAGGGCGTGAACCTCAAGGCGGCCGCCTTCCAGACGCAGCTCTTCGCGCGGGCGCTGGTCGCGGCCGGGAAGCCCGGCGCGGCGGTTCTGCTCTCCTCCTCGGCGGTGCGGGGCGATCCGCGCGGCGTGCACTACTCCGCGAGCAAGAACGGGCTGATCGGCGTCACGCGCTCGGTCGCGCTCGCGCTGGCGGGGAAGGGCATCCGCATCAACGCCATCGCGCCCGGCCTCTCGGACACGGCGCAGCCGCGCTACGGCAACAGCGAGGCGCAGATCGCCGAGCGGGTGAAGGCCATCCCCCTCTCGCGCATCGGGCGGCCGGAGGACACGGCCGAGATGGCCTGCTTCCTCGCCTCCGAGCAGGCGAGCTGGATCACCGGGCAGGTCTATCACGTGAATGGCGGCCTCTACATGCCATGAGTCAGGACGATGATGACGAGGATGAGGGCCCGCCCGGCGTCCCTCCCGGCACGCCCTTCTACATGACGCCCGATGGCTACGCCGCGCTCCAGGCCGAGCTCCACGAGCTCTGGCACGGTGAGCGCCCCAAGGTGACGGAGATCGTCTCCTGGGCTGCGGCGCTTGGCGACCGCAGCGAGAACGCCGACTACCAGTACGGCAAGCGCCGCCTGCGCCAGATCGACAGCCGCGTGCGCTTCATCCGCCGTCGGCTGGCCCGCTCGGAGGTGGTGGATCCGCGCGACCAGAAGCGGCGCGACCAGGTCTTCTTCGGCGCCACCGTCACCTATGCGCGGGAGGATGATTCCGAGGTGACCGTGACCATCGTGGGCATGGAGGAGGCGGATGCGAATCTGAGCCGCATCTCCTGGGTCTCGCCGGTGGCGCGGGCGCTGCTGGGCAAGCGGCAGGGCGACCTGATCAAGCTGCGCACGCCTTCGGGCGTCGAGGAGATCGAAGTGGTGAGGATTTTCTATCCGGAGCGGGAAGCATGAGCGAGACAGCCGCCGTCATCGGCATGGGCCTGATGGGCTGCGACATCTCCGCGATCTTCCTCGCCGGCGGATGGAAGGTGGTGGCGCAGGAGCCGGCGACCGACGCCTGGCCGGCGAAGCGCGAGCGTGTGCGCCTCTCGCTGTCCCAGCTCGGCGCCGATCCGGCGCTGGAGGCGTGCCTCACGCTCTTCGCCGCCATCGGGGAGATGCCCTTCGCCGAAGTCGCCTGCGTCGTCGAGGCCGCGCCGGAGCGGATGGAGCTGAAGCGCCAGGTCTTCGGCGCGCTGGACAGCATGGTCCCGGCCGGCATCCCCATCGGCTCCAACGCCTCGGGTTACCGCATCACCGAGATCTCCAGGGACTGCGTGACGAAGTCCCGCATGTGCAACCTGCACTTCTTCCTGCCGGCGCATCTCGTCCCCGGCGTCGAGGTCGTGAAGGGCGAGGCGACCGAGGACTGGGTCGTAGACCGCTTCTTCGCCATCATGGAGAGCCTCGGCCGCATGCCCATCCGCGTCTCGCGCGACGAGCCGGGCTTTCTCGCCAACCGCATCCAGCACGCGCTGATGCGCGAGGCCTTCTCCTGCATCGATTCCGGCCTCGCCACCGCCGAGGACGTGGACCGCGCCGTGCGCTACTGCTTCGGCTTCCGCTACCTCGCGGCCGGCCCGATCCTGCAGAAGGAGCTGGCCGGGCTGGAGACCCAGCTGGCCGCGGCCGCCACCATCTATCCGAGCCTGAACACCAGCCCGGAGCCCTCGCCGGGCCTCGCGAAGCTGGTCGCGGAGAACCGCCTCGGCCCCAAGACCGGCCGCGGCTATCGCGACTGGCCGCCGGAGAAGACCGCCGCCGAGCGCGCCCGCTACGAGCGGGTGCTCGCCGCCGCCCAGCCGCTGCTGCGCGACGAAGCATGACGAAATCGCGCGTCGTCCTGGTCCTCGGTACGACGCAGACCCTCGCCTGGGCCGGCAGCTACTACCTGCCGGCCATCCTCGCCGCGGCCATGGCGCGCGACACCGGCGTGACCACCGCGACGGTCTTCGTGGCCTTCTCCTGCGCCATGCTCATCTCGGCCGTGCTGGGGCCGCGCGTCGGCGCGGTCATCGACCGGCAGGGCGGGCGAGGGGTGCTGGCCGCCGCCAACCTGGTCTTCGCGGCGGGGCTTGCGATCCTCTCGCTGGCCAACGGCCCGGTGCTGCTCTTCGCGGGCTGGCTCGTGATGGGCATCGCCATGGGCATGGGCCTCTACGAGGCCGGCTTCGCCACCCTGGCGCGGCTCTACGGCAAAGAGGCGCGCAGCGCGATCACCGGCATCACCCTCATCGCGGGCTTCGCGAGCACGGTCGGCTGGCCGCTCACCGCGGCGATGGAGGCAGAATGGGGCTGGCGGGGCGCATGCCTCGGCTGGATCGCCATCCAGCTCCTGGTGGCGCTGCCGCTGAACCTGCTGCTGCCCCGTGCCGGGGTGAGGGATATGGCGCCACCCAAGCCGCTCCCGACGGCCGCGGCGCAGGCGACGCGTCGCTCCGCGATCCTGATGGCCGCGATCTTCTCGGTCAGCTCCTTCACCGCCGCGGCGCTGGGCGCGCACCTGCCCGCGCTGCTGCTGGCCGCCGGCGCCACCCCGGCCGCGGCCATCGCCGCCGGCGCGCTGCTCGGGCCGGCCCAGGTCGGCGCGCGGGTGCTGGAGTTCACGCTGCTGCGCAAGGCGCATCCGCTGCTCTCGGCGAAGCTCGCGCAGATCAGCCATCCGATCGCGGCCGCGCTGCTGCTGGCCTTCGGCGCGCCGGCGGCCATGGGCTTCGCCGTGATCCACGGGGCGGGCAACGGCATCCTGACCATCGTGCGCGGCACGCTGCCGCTCGCGGTCTTCGGCGCGGCCGGCTATGGCGCGCGGCAGGGGCTGATCGTGGCGCCGGGGCGCTTCCTCTCCGCGCTGGCGCCGGCCGTCTTCGGCTTCTTTGTCGAGGGCTACGGCGTCGCCGCGCTCTGGCTCACCATCGGCCTCTCGGTCGCGGCCTTCATCGGCCTGTACTGGCTTCGCGTTCAGCCAGAATCCGAAGAAGCGCCGCGTTGAACTCCTCGGCCGCCTCGTAGGCGACCCAATGCCCGGCGCCCATGACCACATGGGAGAGCAGCGTCGGGTCGATCTCCCTGAGCACGTCGAGTCGCGCCGGCACGTTGGGCCAGGCCACCGTGTCCATCTCGCCCCAGATGCCGTTGATCGGCGCCTTCGCCAGCTTCAGCGCCTCCTTCAGGCTGTCGCCCGAGGCGAAGCCGCGGCTGCGGAAGCGCGCGTGCTGGGTGTTGTACTCCTGGATGTCGAGCGAGGTGTCGTCGATCTTCGAGCGGTCCCGGATCATCAGCCGCGCGAGGTTTTCGGCGTTCGCCGCGCGGCGCTCCGCCCCCTGCTTGTCGCGCACCTTCAGCAGGTCCAGCGGCGGCCGCGGGAGGCCGAGCGAGGCCGCGCCCACCACCGTCACCGTGCGGATGTGCTCGCCCTCCAGCGCGGCCAGGTGCCCGCCGACATTGGCGCCGAAGGAGAAGCCGGCGAGGTGGTAGCGCCGCGCCGGCCCCAGCAGCGTCGCGATCCCCGCGGCCAGCGGCCGCGCGACGTCGTAGATGTCCTTGGGGTCCGGCGGCATGGCGCTCTCGCCGAGGCCGGGGATATCGGCCGCGACCACCCGGTAACGCGCGGACAGCGCGTCGATGTTGCGCAGCCAGTGCCGCCAGCTCCCCGAGCCGCCATGCAGCAGCACCAGGATCTCGGGCCTGTCGCCCCAGCTGCGCCAGGAGATGGTCCCGTCGCCGCAGGGCGTGTGGGTGAGCTGGGCGCGGGCTTCGAGGTCGTCGATCTCGGCGGTCATGCAGGCAGGCTCCTTCCGCGCCGCGCCTCGACGCGGGCGATCCAGGTGGTTGAGAGGAAGATGACCGCGGCGCCGAGCAGCGTCGAGGTGGAGGGGATCTCGGAGAGAAAGATGTAACCCAGGCTCGCGGCCCAGATCATGTCCAGGAACCGCACGGGCTGCGTGGTGGAGATGTCCGCGAGCCGGTAGGCATGCGTCAGGAACCAGTGCCCGAGGCTGCCCATCGCGCCGCAGACCAGCGCCACCGCCCATTGCCAGGGCGTCGGCCAGACCCAGACGTAGAGCGCCACGGGCAGGGTGAAGAGCGTCACGGTCAGGGCCTGCCAGGCGACGATCACCGTCGGCGAATCGCGGCGCGCCAGGGCCTTGGTGATCAGGAAGGAGGCGGCGAAGAGCGGCGAGGAGGCCAGCATCATCAGGGAGCCCCAGTTCGCGCCGCCGCCCGCGCTGCCCTGCAGCCCCGGCCAGACCACCACCAGCACGCCCAGAAAGCCCAGCAGGCCCGCGACCCAGCGCTGCCAGAACATCTCCTCCTTCAGCCAGATCACCGCGCCGATCATGATGAAGATCGGGCTCGTGAAGCCGATCGCGATGAGCTCGGAGAAGGGGATCAGCGGCAGCGCCGCGAACCAGAGGAACAGGCCGGAGGCATGCACGGCCCCGCGCACGAGCTGCCCTGTGAGGCTGCGCGTCCGGTAGGCGGCGAGCCCGTCGCGGAACACCCAGGGCAGCACGGCCACCAACCCCATGAAGTAGCGCATGAACTGCACCTGGAAGGTCGGCAGGTCCTCGGAGAGCAGCCGCAGGACGACGTTGAGGCCGCAAAGGGTGATGCCGGCGGCCACCGCGTAGAGCATGCCGAGGATGGTCGGGCTCACGCGATGGGATGCTTTCGTGGGGCGCAGTCGGGCGAAAAATTCATCGGCTTTCCTGGATGCCTCGCAGCGTGACGCGGCACGCATCTTTGCGGAAGCCCCCCGGTCTTTGCGTAAACGTCCTTGGCGCCTACCATCCTCGCAAAGCCCGAAGCATGAACGTCTCGCAAGATCCCGCTCATGCGTCGGGCTTTGTTGTGCCGCGCCTTCCGCCTGCCGGAAGCTGCTCAAGGACCGAAGCGATGCCCGACGCCAGCCTGCCCTTCGACCCCACGCGCATGAAGTTCGGCATCGGCCAGCCCGTGCCCCGGCAGGAGGACCCGAAGCTCCTCAAGGGGCAGGGGCGCTACACGGACGACCTGTCGCTGCCCAACCAGCTCTACGCCCATGTCCTGCGCAGCCCCTATGCGCATGCGACCCTGAATTCCATCGACATCAGCGAGGCCAAGGCCGCGCCGGGTGTGCACATGGTCCTCACGGCCGACGACCTCGGCGACTACGGCGAGCTGGTCTGCGCGATGCCGCTCAAGAGCATCGACGGCACGCCGCTGCGCACGACGCGGCGCGCGGCGCTGGCCAAGGACCGGCTGCGCTTCGTGGGCGACCCGGTCGCGGTCGTCGTCGCGGATACCAAGGCCCAGGCCAAGGATGCGGCGGAGATGATCTTCCTGGATGTCGAGACGCTGCCGGCGGCGACCGAGGCCTCGGCCGCCGCCGCGCCGGACGCGGCGCAGCTCTACGACGACATCCCCGGCAACCAGGTGCTCGACTTCCGCTTCGGCAATGCCGAGAAGGTGGCCGAGGCCTTCGCCGGCGCGGCGCATGTGCAGAAGCTGTCCATCCGCAACAACCGGATCGTGGTGGCCGCCATGGAGCCGCGCAGCGCCATCGGCGAGTACGAAGCCGAGACCGGCCGCTTCGTGCTGCGCGTCGGCTGCCAGGGCGTCTTCGGCCTGCGCAACCAGCTGGCCGACGACGTGCTCAAGATGCCCAGGAACAAGGTCCGCGTGCTGACCGGCAATGTCGGCGGCAGCTTCGGCATGAAGGCCTCGGTCTATCCGGAGTACCTGCCGGTGCTGCACGCCGCGAAGATCCTCGGACGCCCCGTGAAATGGACGGACGAGCGTTCCGGCTCCTTCCAGTCCGACGCACATGGGCGCGACCACGAGGTCGAGGCGGAGCTCGCGCTGGACGCGGATGGAAAATTCCTGGCGGTGCGCCTCACCAGCTTCGCCAACATGGGCGCCTACATGACCAATGTCGGGCCCAACATGGCCACGGGCAACTACTCGAAGAACATCCAGGCCAACTACGCGACTCCGCTGCTGGAGGTGCACACGCGCTGCATCCTCACCAACTCCGTGCCTGTCACCGCCTATCGCGGCGCCGGCCGGCCGGAGGCCAACTACTACATGGAGCGCCTCATCGAGGAGGCCGCGCGCGCGATGGGGAAATCGCCCATCGAGCTGCGCAAGCTCAACCACATCAAGCCCGAGCAAATGCCCTATTCCGCCGCGAGCGGCAGCATCTATGACGGCGGCGACTTCTCCGCGATCCTCGACCAGGCGCTGGAGGCCGCGGATTTCGCGGGCTTCGAGGCGCGCCGCGCCGCGGCGAAGCAACGCGGGATGCTCCGCGGCATCGGCATCGGCAATTTCCTCGAGTGCACCGCGCCGCCCCAGAAGGAGCAGGGCGGCATCCGCTTCGGCGATGACGGCACCGTCACCATCATCACCGGCACGCTCGACTACGGGCAGGGGCATTGGAGCCCCTTCGCGCAGGTGCTGCACCAGCATCTCGGCGTGCCCTTCGAGGCCGTGCGCCTGCTCCAGGGCGACAGCGACGAGCTCATCGCCGGCGGCGGCACGGGCGGGTCGAAGTCGATCATGGCCTCGGGCGCGGCCATCGTGGAGGCCTCGGCGATCGTCGTCGAGAAGGGCCGCCAGGTCGCCGCGCATGTGATGGAGACCGCCGTCGCCGACATCGAGTTCGACGACGGCGTCTTCACCGTCGCCGGCACGGACCGCAGCATCGGCATCATGGAGCTGGCCGCTAAGCTGAAGGAGATGCCGAAGCAGGACGATATCCCGGACACGCTGGACGTCACCCATGTCTTTCAGGAGGCGCCGATGGCCTTCCCCAACGGCTGCCACGTCGCCGAGGTGGAGATCGATCCCGATGTCGGCACGGTGAAGTTCGTGAACTACGTCACGGTCAACGACTTCGGCGTGATCGTGAATCCGCTGCTGGTCCAGGGCCAGGCGCATGGCGGCATCGTCCAGGGCATCGGCCAGGCGATCTACGAGTTCGTCGCCTTCTCCGAGGACGGGCAGCTTCTCTCCGGCAGTTTCCAGGACTACGGCCTGCCCCGCGCCGAGGACGTGCCGAGCTTCCAGTTCGCCAGCCATCCCGTGCCCTGCAAGACCAACCCGCTCGGCGCCAAGGGCTGCGGCGAGGCGGGCTGCGCCGGGTCGCTGCCGGCCGTCATGAACGCGATCGTGGACGCGCTGCGGCCGATGGGCGTCACGCACATGAACATGCCGGCGACGCCCGAGAAGATCTGGCGGGCCATTCACGGGTGACTTGAGGAGGGCACCGCCCTCCTCATTGTCTCCCCTTCGGGGCCAACCCACCCACCAGGGACTACAAGTCCCTGGATCCTATCTGTGCAGCAGCAGCCGCGCGCCGATCGCGCAAACGCCCGCGAGACCGAGCGTGATCGCCATCGGCAGCGCCGTGCCGTTGTGCAGCGCCGAGACCAGCGAGCCCGCGATCGCGCCGAAGCCGAACTGCAAGGTGCCCAGCAGCGCCGAGGCCGTGCCTGCGATGTGCGGGAAGGGCGTGATCGCCAGCACGCTGCCGATCGGCACCACCACGCCCAGCAGCGCGATGTACAGCACGATCGACGCATAGACCGCGAGGAAGGGCGCACCCAGCAGCACGAAGCTCGTCAGCGCCACGCCGCAGCAGGCCACGCCGGCCACGCCGATCGTGAACACCCTGTCGCGCCCGTAGCGCGCGGCGAGGCGGCCGCCGAACTGCGACATCAGGATGAAGCCCGCCGCGCCCGAGCCGAAGAACAGCCCGTAATGCTCCGGCGGCACGCCGTAGATCGAGATGAAGACGAAGGGCGAGCCGGCGATATAGGCGAACATCCCGCCCATGGTGAGGCCGGAGACCATCGCGGTCGCCAGGAACCGCCGGTCGAGGATCAGCGACAGGTAGCTCCCCAGCACCGTGGGGAAGGAGGCGCGCTGCCGCCTTTCCGGCGCCAGGGTCTCCGGCAGGAAGAAAGTGCAGAGGATCAGCGCGACCGCGCCCACGCCGGACAGGAACCAGAAGATCGCGCGCCACCCCAGCGCCGCGGCCAGATAGCCACCCATGAGCGGCGCCAGGATCGGCGCCACGCCCATGATGAGCATCAGCCGGCCCATGAGCTTGATCGGGTCGATCTCATGCGCGACGTCTCGCACCACCGCGCGGGCGATCACCATCCCCGCGCAGCCCGCCAGCGCCTGGCACAGCCTCAGCAGGATCAGCGCGTCGATGCTGGTGGCCATGGCGCAGAGCGCTGAGGCGATCGTATAGACCACGAGCCCCACGAAGAGCGGCGGCCGCCGCCCCAGCCGGTCGGCGAGCGGCCCGTGCACGAGCTGCCCCGTGCCCAGGCCGAGGAAATAGGCCGCCAGCGTGAGCTGCGCCTTTTCGATACCGACCCCCAGGCTCGTCCCGATATCGGGTAGGGACGAGAGGTACATGTCGATCGACAGGGGTGCGAAGGCGGTGAGCAGGCCCAGCAGCAGGGCCAGCCGGTTCTGACGACTCATGCAGGGGGCGGCAGGAATTCCACTTCGTGCAGCGCGGAGAGGCGGACGACCTCGGCCGGATCGGGCACGTTGTGGATGGCCTTGAACAGGTCGTGCAGCCGGCGCGCCGGGCTGACCCAGAAAAAGGCGCGGCCGGGATTGCCGCTCTCGTTGAAATAGCCGTGCATGATGCCGCGCGGCATGCGCACGAGGTCGCCGGCCTTGGCGTGGTGGGTCTGTCCGTCGAGGATCAGTTTCCACTCGCCCTCGAGCATCAGGATGTACTCGTCCTGCGTCGGGTGGATGTGTGGCGGCACGAAGGTGCCGGGCGGGGACAGCGCCTCGAAGGCGAAGCAATCCTCGGTGGCGGCCTTGGGGTGATAGGTCTGGCCCAGGATGTTCCAGGTGACGCCGTCGAGCCCGGTGGCGGCGCGGGTGATTCCTGCGGTTTCAGTCATGGATGCCTCTCCTCTGTTACGCGGCGGCACTCGCTTGTTGCACCGCAGCACGGTTGGGTGGCCGGGCCAAGGCCGCCATCGCGGTCCCTGGGCTGCCGGCACCGCATGGGTATCCAGCGGATCGCCGAAGGGTGAAAGCCCGGAGGCGTGCATCCGCTCGCCCGTATCGCTAGACGTGAAGGTACTGCTCGCGCAATTGCGGCGCTTCCGCGAGGGCGGCACTGTCGCCGGTCCAGACGGTGCGGCCGCGCTCGATGATCACGTGCCGGTCGGCGAGGCGCATCACGGCGGACAGGTTCTTGTCGATGAGCAGGATGGCCTGCCCCTCGGACTTCAGCTGTCCCAGCACCGACCAGATCTCGGCGCGGATCAGCGGCGCCAGGCCTTCCGTGGCCTCGTCGAGGATGAGCAGCTTCGGGTCGGTCATCAGCGCGCGGCCGATGGCCAGCATCTGCTGCTCGCCGCCCGAAAGGTTGCGGCCGGAATTGCCGCGCCGCTCGCGCAGGCGCGGGAAGAGGGCGTAGACCGAATCCAGGCTCCAGCGGCCGGGGCGGGAGGTGGCGATCAGGTTCTCCTCCACGGAGAGCGTCGGGAAGATCTGCCGCCCTTCCGGCACCAGCCCGATGCCGCGCCGCGCGATGACATGCGGCGGCTGTCCGATCAGCTCCGCATCGCCGAAGCGGATTCCGCCGCCGGTGACGCGCCCGCCGACGCTGCGGAGCAGGCCCATGACGGCGCGGATCGTCGTCGTCTTGCCCATGCCGTTGCGGCCGAGCAGCGTCACGACCTCGCCGGCCTCCACGCTGAGGGTGACGTCGGAGAGCGCCTGGCTCTGGCCATAGGCGGCGGCGAGGCCTTCCACCCACAGCATCAGCTCGCCTCCAATCGCCGAAGGGCGAAGGCCCGGAGGCGTGAATCGGCGGCGCGGATCATGCCTCCTCCTCCTCGCCGAGATAGGCGTCGCGGACGACGGGATTCGCGCGGATCTCGTCCTTGGTGCCCGTGGCGATCACGCGACCCTGCGCCAGGACCGAGATCCGGTCGGCCAGCGCGAAGATGGCGGGCATGTCGTGCTCGATGAGCAGGATGCCGTAACGCTCGCGCAGGCCGCCCAGGATGCGCATCAGCCGCTCGGCCTCCTCGGCGCCCGTGCCGGCGAGGGGCTCGTCCAGCAGCAGCAGGCGTGGCCGCATGGCGAGCGCGATGGCGAGCTCCAGCTGTCGCTTCTCGCCATGCGAGAGCACGGCGGCGGAGGCGGCGGCGCGGCGCTCCAGCCCGACCTCGGCCAGGGCCTCCATGGCCTGGTCGTTCAGCGCGGCTTCGCTGCCGGCTGGCCGGAAGAAGCGGAAGGAGGAGCCGCTGCGCGCCTGCACGGCCAGCGCCACGTTCTCGATCGCGGAGAAGCCGGGAACGATGCTGGTGATCTGGAAGCTGCGCGCCAGCCCGCGCCGCGCCCGGCGGGCCAGCGAGAGCCGCGTCACGTCCTCGCCCGCGAAGACGACCTGCCCCGAATCCGGCGCCAGCGTGCCGCTGATCTGGTGGATCAGCGTGGTCTTGCCCGCGCCGTTCGGGCCGATCAGTGCGTGGATCTCGCCCTGGCGCAGGTCGAGCGAGACGTCGTCCGTGACGACCAGCCCGCCGAAGCTCTTTCGCAGGTTCCGCAGTTCGAGAAGGGCTTCAGCCACGGCGCAGCAGCCCGGCGATGCCGCCACGCATATAGTAGACGCAGAGGATGAGCAGCGGTCCGAAGATCAGCCGCCAGTGCTCGGTGACATGGGCAAGCCATTCCTCGATGAGGATGAAGGCCAGCGCCCCCATCAGCGCGCCATGCGGCCCGGCCGCGCCGCCCAGGATCACCATGAAGAGCAAGTCGCCGCTGCGCTGCCAGGTGAGATAGGCCGGCGCCACGAACTCCGTCCCATTGGCCAGCAGCACGCCCGCCAGCCCGCCGATGGCGCCGGCGATGGCATAGGCCACCAGGCGGTAGCGATAGGGCTCGAAGCCCACCGCCTGCGCGCGGATCTCGTTTTCCCGCGCCGCGCGCAGCACACGGCCGAACCGACTGAGCAGCAGAGCCTGCACCAGCGCCCAGCACAGGATCAGCAGCGCGAGGCAGGCGAAGTGGAAGAAGAGGCGCCCTTCCAGCGCGCGCGTTCCGAACAGCTCCGTGCGGCCGTAGAGCGTGTAGCCGTCGTCCCCGCCGTAGATGGCGAGCGAGGATGTCGCGAAGAAAGCCATCTGCCCGAAGGCCAGCGTGATCATGATGAAATGCACGCCGGAGGTGCGGATCGCGATCGCCCCCGTCACCGCCGCGAAACCCGCCGAGGCCGCGAGGGCGATGGGCACCACCATCCAGGCCTCGGTGATGCGCGCATGGTCCAGCACCACCACGGCATAGGCACCGACGCCCAGCATCGCCGCGTGCCCCAGGCTGACCAGCCCCGCGCCGCCGACGATCAGCGAGAGCGAGATCGCCGCCATGCCGAAGATCATCGCGCGCGCCAGCAGGGTCAGCGAATGGCCCTGGCCGAAGCCGATGAAGGGGGCGAGGGCCAGCAGCGCGAATATCGCGAGCGGGACGGCGAATTCCCGTCCTTTCATCGGCGGGCCGGGAAGAGGCCAGCGGGGCGAAACGTCAGGATCGCCGCCATCACGATATAGACCAGCATGGAGGCCAGCGCCGCGCCCGTCTGCCGCGCGGCCGAGGGATCCATGACGAGGCGCATGAGGTCCGGCATCATGCCGCGCCCCAGTGTCTCCACCAGGCCCACCAGCAGCGCCGCGAGGAAGGCCCCGCGGATGCTGCCGATCCCGCCGATCACGATCACCACGAAGGCCAGGATCAGCGGCGTGTCGCCCATCCCGGGCTCGACCGACAGGATGGGCGCCGCCAGCGCGCCGGCGAAGCCCGCGAGCATGGCGCCGAAGCCGAAGACCAGCATGAAGAGCCGCCGGATGTCGACGCCGAGCGCGCTCACCATGGGCGCGTTGCTGGCACCGGCGCGGACCAGCATGCCGGCCCGCGTGCGCTCGACCAGGAACCAGAGCAGGCCGGCAACGGCGAGGCCGACGATCAGGATGGCGATGCGGTAGGTCGGGTAGAGCAGCCCGTCCATGACCGTGACGCCGCCGCTCAGCGCCTCGGGCAGGGGCATCTGCAGCGGCGCGGTGCCGAAGAGCACCCGCATGCCCTCGTTCAGGAAGAGGATGACGCCGAAGGTGGCGAGCACCTGCGAGAGGTGGTCGCGGTCGTAGAAGTGGCGGAAGACGAGGAACTCCAGCAGCAGCCCGAAGCCCAGCGTGGCGGGCAGGGTCAGCAGCAATCCCACCCAGAAGCTGCCCGTCCAGGCCGCGAGCGTGGCGCCCAGATAGGCGCCGACCATGTACTGCACGCCGTGGGCGAGGTTGATGAAGTCCATCACGCCGAAGACCAGCGTGAGGCCCGCGGCGATCAGGAAGAGCAGGATGCCGAACTGCAGCCCGTTCAGCGCCTGCACGAAGAGGAGCGTGGCGTTCACAGGAAAATACGCCCCCAGGGGCCCTGTCGCGGCTTTGCCGCGGCAGGATGAGCCATCATTGCAGGATCAAGTGCCAATCCGGGGCCCCCCGCGAAAGCGCGAAGCGATTTCGTGGGGAACTAGATGCGGACCGGCATGCGGCACTCGGGCGCCCAGGGGTCGATGTTGGCGGAGAGCACCTTGCGCACCGTCTCCGTCTGGAACCGGCCATCCGCCCGGCGCGCGACCTGGAGCTGCCAGAAATCCTGCACCGGATACTGGTTGATGCCGAAGCGGAAGGGCCCGCGCACGCTCTGGAAATCGGCGGCGGCGATGGCGTTACGCAGCGCGTTCTTGTCGGTGAGGTTGCCGCCCACCTTCTTCACCGCGGAATCGAGCAGCCGGGCCGCGTCGTAGCTCTGCGCCGCGTAGCTCGCGGGCACGTAGTTGTAGACGCCCTCGAAGTCGCGCACGAAAGCTTGGTTCGCGGGATTGTCCATGTTCGGCGCCCAGCTCGCTGCGGCGTAGAAGCCGAGCGCGGCCTCGCCCTGCGCGGGCAGCGTCGCCTCGTCCACCGTGAAGGTGGAGAGGAAGGGGATCGTGGCCAGCCCGGCCTGCCGGTACTGCTTCACCAGGTTCACGCCGAGCCCGCCCGGCATGAAGGTGAAGATCGCATCCGGCCGCAGCGAGGCGATGCGCGCGAGCTCGGCGGAGAAGTCGAGCTGCGTCAGCGGCACGTAGACCTCGTCCACGATGGTGCCCTGGAACTTCGACTTGAAGCCCGCCACCGCGTCGCGGCCGGCCTGGTAGTTGGGCGTCATCACGAAGACGCGGCGGTAGTTGGAGTCCTGCGCCACCTGGCCCATCACCGAATGGACCTGGTCGTTGTTGTAGCTGGTCGTGAAGAAGTAGGGGCTGCAGCCGCGGCCGGCGAGGGTGGACGGGCCGGCATTGGTGGAGATGAGGAAGGTCCCCGCATCCGTCACCGGGCGGATGATGGCGCCGAGGATGTTGGAGAAGACCACACCCACGATGAAGTCCACCTTGTCGCGCTCCAGCGCGGCGCGGACCTTGGTGACGGCCACGTCCGGCCGCAGCTCGTCGTCGATGACGAGGGTCTCGACGCGGCGGCCGCCGAGCTTGGTGTCCAGGTGCCGCATGCCGAGCATCCAGCCGTCGCGCAGATGGGTGCCCAGCGAGGCCGCGGGGCCGGTCAGCACGGCGACGAGGCCGATCTTGATGGGCGCGTTCTGCGCGATGGCCGGTGCGGCGAGGACCGCGGCGCCGCTGCCGGCGAGGAGCGTGCGGCGGGCGAAGCCCGGTTGGTCCTGGAACGCCATGGGGTGCTCTCCGCGAATTGTTTGAAGCCTCAAATATTCGATACCGTGCCGCAGGCCTGCCATGCAAGCCTCGCGGCCCTCATCGTCAGCGGATGGCCGGCCTGGGACAAGGGGGCGAGGACGGTGAAGTGGTCGAGACCATCGAGCGCCTCCCAGGAGCCACCCCAGAGCTCGGAAAATTCGCGGCTCTGGCGCAGGAACTCGCCGCTCTCCGCCCCGCCGACGGCGCAATGCAGCGGGCGCCCGGGCGAGGGGAGCAGCGCCGGCGAGAGATCGCGCGCCGTCGCCGCATCGAGGCCGAGCGCCGCATTGAGGCTGGTGGGGATCAGCGGCTCCAGCCAGAAGAGGCCCGAGACGGGCAGCGCCGCGGCCACCACCTCCGCCGGCAGCCGCGCCATCAGCATCGCCGAGAGATGCCCGCCCGCCGAATGGCCCGAGACCAGCATCGGCCGCCCGAGCCGGGCGTGCAGCGCCAGCGCCGCGGCCTCCGCCTGTCCGACGATGCGGGCCAGCGGCACCGAGGGGCAGAGGTCGTAGGACGGCACGCCCACTGCGATCCCGTGGGCCAGCAGCCCCGCCGCGCAATGGCTCGCCGAGGCGCGGTCGAGCGCCTGCCAGTAGCCGCCGTGGAAGAACATCGCGACGCCGCGGATCTCCGCCGGCAGGAAGAGATCCACCGCCTCGCGCGGGCCGGGGCCATAGGCCAGCACCTCCGGCGGATGTCCTGCCCGGAAGGCCTCGGCATCCCGCATCCAGCCCGCGATGACGGCGGGATGGCCGGGCACGCGGGCCCGGTTGTTGTACTCTTTCTCTTCGAAATTCATGCTGCACCGCGGTCTGGACGCTCAGCCCTTTCCTCTACCGCCATCTCCGGCATTCTGATAGGAAACGCTTCGGGCCGGGCCCATCGTCGGCTCTCGATCGCCTGCCCGGATTCGCGGGGGCAGGGGACAGCGAAAAGGTCCTGGAACAGCCAGTGCGCGTAGTATGAGAAGCGAGGGACCCGCCTCCGCCGCCCGCGAGCTCCAGCGGTTGCGCATGTTCTCCGACATCGCCCAGGCCGTCGCTGGCGATGTCGAGCTGGCCGAGCTGGTGCAGATCGTCACCGACGCCGCCACCCAGTGGTCGGGCGGGAAGTTCGGCGCCTTCTTCTACAATGTGACGGACGCCTCGGGCGAGGCCTACAGCCTCTACACCCTGTCCGGCGCCCCGCGCTCGGCCTTCGAGAATTTCCCGATGCCGCGCAAGACGGAGGTCTTCGCCCCGACCTTCGACGGCACCGGCATCGTCCGTTCCGACGACATCCGCCAGGATTCCCGCTTCGGCAGGAACGACCCGCATTTCGGCATGCCGGAAGGCCATCTGCCGGTGGTGAGCTACCTCGCCGTGCCGGTCCTGTCGCGCACGGGCGAGGTGCTCGGCGGCCTCTTCCTCGCGCATGACGAGCCGGGCGTCTTCGACGAGGAGGCCGAGCAGACGGTCGAGGCCATCGCGGCCCATGCGGCCATCGCTATCGACAACGCCCGGCTGCTCGAGGCCGCGCGCCGCGGGGTGGAGGCGACGCGCCAGGTGCAGGAGGCCAATGCCTGGCTCGCCGCCATCGTCGAGAGCTCGGACGACGCCATCCTCAGCAAGTCGCTGGAGGGCATCATCTCCAGCTGGAACGCCAGCGCCGAGCGGCTCTTTGGCTTCACGGCGGCCGAGGCCGTGGGCCGGCACATCACCATCCTCATCCCCGACGAGCGCCTGCACGAGGAGGAGGAGATCATCGGCCGCATCCGCCGCGGCGAGCGGGTGGACCACTACGAGACCGTGCGCCGCCGCAAGGACGGCAGCCCGCTCGACATCTCGCTGACCGTCTCGCCCGTGCGCGACGCGCAGGGAGTCATCATCGGCGCCTCCAAGATCGCGCGCGACATCTCGGAGCGGAGGCGCGCGCAGCAGCGCCAGAGCCTGCTGCTGCGTGAGATGAACCACCGGGTCAAGAACCTCTTCTCGGTCACGACCGGGCTCATCTCGGTCAGCGCCTACTCGGCGCGGAGCGCCGAGGAGCTGGCGGTCTCGCTGCGCGAGCGCGTGCTGGCGCTCTCCCGCGCGCACGACCTGACGCTGCCCGATCTCGGCGGCACCGATCCTGGCGGCGACATGACGGGCGAGCGGGGCACCACCCTCTTCGCGCTGCTGGCCGCGATCATCGCGCCGCATGACGATGCGGATGCGCCGCGCATGGCGATCACGGGCGCGGACGTGCCGCTGCGCGGCTCGACGCTGACCTCGCTGGCGCTGCTGTTGCACGAGTTCGCGACCAATGCCGCCAAGTACGGCGCCCTCTCGACGGAATCGGGGTGGCTCGCGGTGCAGGCCGCCATCGAGGACGAGATGCTGGCGCTGAGCTGGACGGAGATCGGCGGCCCGGCGGTCACCCTGCGCGAGATGACGGAGGGCTTCGGCAGCCTGCTTGAGCGCGCCACGGTGCAGGGGCTCGGCGGCGAGATCGAGCGGGACTGGCTGCCGGGCGGCGTCGTCATCCGGCTGCGCATCCCCTTGGCGCATCTCACCGGCTAGGAGCCTGTCTCGGAAGGGTCGAACATGGTCCGTCGCATGCATTCCTGGCAGGATGGCGCATGCGAATCTACCTGGCCGGCCCCGAGGTCTTCCTGCCCGATCCGGCTGCCCTGGGCGCCGCGAAGAAGGCCATCTGCAGCAGGCACGGGCTGACCGGGATCTTTCCGCTCGATCCGCCGGCGCCCATGCCTGCGGGCCCGCCCGACTGGCGGCGCATCCACGCCGCCTGCGAGATGCACATGCGCGACTGCGACGCGCTGGTGGCCAACCTCACGCCCTTCCGCGGCGTCGGGGCCGATCCCGGCACGGCCTTCGAGCTCGGCTACTTCAGCGCCCTGGGCCGGCCGGTCTTCGGCTACACCCATGCGCCAGGCGATCATCGCGCCCGGGTCGAGGCGTCCTGGGACGGCGCGGCCTGGCGCGACGCGGAAGGCCTGGAGGTCGAGGATTTCGGCCTGGCCGAGAACCTCATGCTGGAGGGCGCCATCGCGGCCTCGGGCGGGGTGCTGCTGCGTGCGGCCGCGCCGCTGCCCTGGACCGATCTCTCGCTCTTCGAGGCCTGCGTCGCCGAGGCCGCGCGACGGCTCACCGACTTGTAATTTGGGCGACCAGGTAACCGAGCCCTCCCGTGGCGCGAAATCACCAGCAAGGACAACGCGGGTCATCCCGCCCTCGCAGGAGTTTTCGTCATGCAGGACGGTTGGAGAAAGACCGCGCCGAGCCTCGTCGCCTGGGCCGCCGCACTGTGGATCGCCTATGAATTGCTTTGGTACGAGCAGTACAAGCTCACGGGCAACGAGGGCTCGGTCTATCTCTTCACGATCCTCTCCAACTGGCTCGGCACGCCGGGCGGCGAGAAGCCCTTCCGGCTGTTCGTCGGCACCATGGAAATCTGCGCCGCTATCCTGGTGCTGATCCCGCGGACCCAGGGGATCGGCGGGCTCTTCGCGGCCGGGATCATGGCGGGCGCGATCTTCTTCCACACGGTCAGCCCGCTCGGCATCGACCCCTACGGCGACGGCGGCGTGCTCTTCAAGGAGGCCTGCTTCACCTTCGTGATGGGGCTGCTGGTGGCCTGGATCCGGCGTGGGCAAATCCTCGCGATGCTGCCGCCGGGCCTCGCCGCGCGGCTGCCCTTCAAGGCCGCGTGAGCATGGAGGCAGTTCCTCTCGCCCGACCGCCGCGCGACCAGCGGCTCGACGTGCTGCGCGGCTGGATGCAGCTTTCCATCTTCGTCTCGCACGTGGTCGGCACTTCGCTGGCCTGGGGCATCCACGCGGCCTGGGGGCTGTCGGATTCCTCCGAGATGTTCATCCTGCTCTCGGGCTTCACTTTGGGCTCGGTCTTCTCGCTGAAGCTCGCGCGCTCAGGGCCAAGGGCCGCACAGCGCGACATGCTGGCGCGGACCTTTCGTCTGTACCGCACGCACCTCACCGTCTTCTTCATGTTCGCGGCCATGGTGATCGCGGCCGACATGTTCGTGCCGATGCCCTTCGCGGTGGACCGCTTCGGCTGGCGCTTCCTGGTGGACATGCCCTGGGCCGCGCTGCCGGCGGCGGCGAGCATGCTCTACCAGCCGGACTTCATGGGCATCCTGCCGATCTTTGTCTTCGGCATGCTGCTGCTCGGACCTTTCCTGCTGGCGGCGACGCGCATCGGCGCCTGGGCGCTGGTGCCGAGCCTTCTGGTCTATCTCGCGACCTATTCCGGCTGGACCGCCACGCCGGCGCTGGGCGGCTCGACCATCGAGTTCGATCCGCTGGCATGGCAGTTCCTGTACCTGCTGGGCGCCTGGATGGGGCGGCGGGCGCTCTACCAGCAGCCCCTGCCGCGCGCGCCCTGGATGCTGGCGGGGGCCGCCGCGATCCTGCTGCTCGGCTTCGCGGCGCGGCTGGTGGAGCACGGCTTCGTCGAGGGGCCGGCCATCGCCGCCTGGGCGCTGCAGCACAAGGAGGTGCTGGCGCCGACACGGCTGATCCATGCGCTCTCGCTGGCCTATCTGGTGGCAGTTCTGGTGCCGCGCCAGGCGGGCTGGATGGAGACGCTGCCGGGCCGTGCCCTGGCCGCGATCGGCCGGCACAGCCTGCGGGTCTTCTGCACGGGGCTGTTCCTGGCCTGGGGCGTCTCCCGCGTGACGGAGACCCGTCCCGAGGAGGCGCCCATGCTGGGCGTGGTGCTCGTGCTGACGGGCATGGCGGCGCTCTGGACCGTCGCGGTGCTCAGCGACGGCATAAGGCGCCCGGTCGCGTCGGGCCGGGCGGCCCGGTAGCTCAGGCCCAGCGCGGCTTCCGCTTCTCCCGGAAGGCGGCGAGGCCCTCCTTCCCCTCGGCGCCTGCGCGCACCATCCAGCTCTCGTTGGTGAGTTGCGTCACCTGATGCGCGCTGAGCACCAGCCCGTTGGATTCCAGCAGGCTGGTCTTCGTCACCGCGATCGCGGCCGGCGAGGAGAGCAGCATGGCCGCGATGATCTCCTCCAGCCGGGCCTCGATGGCCTCCGGCGTGTGGACCTCGTGCACGAGGCCGATGCGCATGGCCTCCTCCGGCCCGAAGCGCTCGCCGGTGATGGCGTAGCGGCGCGCGTGGCGCAGGCCCATGGCGTGGACCATGTGTGTGGAGATGGGCGTCGGTGCCACGCCCACGCGGACCTCGGTGATGCCGAAGCTGGCCTGCGTCGTGGCCAGCGCCACGTCTACGCAGCAGGCGATGCCGGTGCCGCCGCCGAAGCAGGCGCCATGGATGATCGCGAAGCTCGGCTTGGGGAACTCGTTCAGCAGCTGCATGGCCCGCGTGGTCTGCAGCGACGAGGCGAAGGCCTGCTCCGGCGGTGCGGCGGCGGCGGCGTTGAGCCAGTTGATGTCGGCGCCGGCCTGGAAGTGCTTTCCGGCGCCGCGGATGACGAGTCCGCGGATGGCGGGATCGGCGGCGAGCTTCGGGATGCCCTCGATCAGCGCATCCAGCATCTCGCCATTATAGGCATTGCCCAGGGCAGGGCGGTTCAGCGTGGCCGTGGCGATGCCGCGGCTGTCCACGGACATCAAGACGGGGGATTCGGTCATGGCGTTCTCCTTGGCGCCAGGGTCGGGGCTGGCGGCGTCGGGCGCAAGACGCCGCGGAGATCGGATATTCCCTCATCCATCGGTTTGGGTGATAGCATGCCGCCCATGGACATCGCCGACCTCCGTCTCTTCGAGACCGTGGCCCGGCTGGGCGGCATGAACCGCGCGGCCGCCGAGCTCAACACCGTGCAGTCCAACGTGACGGCGCGGGTGAAGGCGCTGGAGGAGGAGCTGGGCGCCGCGCTCTTCGAGCGGCACGCGCGCGGCGTCACGCTCACCGCCGCCGGCCATCGGCTGATGCCCTATGCTATCAGGGCGCGGCAGCTGCTGGACGAGGCCCGCCGGGCCTTCCGCGACGACGGCAGGCCGCGGGGTGCGCTGACCATCGGCGCGCTGGAGACCACCGCCGCGCTGCGGCTCTCGGCGCGGCTCTCCGACTATGTCGCCGCCTATCCCGAGGTGGACTTCGTGCTGCGGACCGGCACGACCTGCGAGCTGATCCGGGACGTGCTGGAGCATCGGCTCGAGGGCGCCTTCGTCTGCGGCCCGGTGAACCATCCGGAGCTGGAGGAGCGGCTTGCCTTCCGCGAGGATCTCGCCGTGCTGACCAGCCCGCTGATGCGCAGCCTCGACGAGCTCTTCGCCGCGCGCTCCCTCAGGATCGTCGTGCTGCGGGCCGGCTGCTCCTACCGCCAGCGGCTGGAGGAGCTTTTGGTCCGGCGCGGCGTGGGCGAGGTGCGGATGCTGGAGTTCGGCACGATCGAGGCCATCCTCGGCTGCGTGGCTGCCGGCCTCGGCGTCACGCTGCTGCCGCGCAGCCTCGTCCGCATGGCCGAGCGCGACGGGCGGGTGGCGATCCACGACCTGCCGCGCGCGGAGGCGCGGGTGGACACGCTGTTTGTCCGCCGCCGCGACGCCTTCGTCTCCAGCGCGCTGGCGGCCTTCCTCGACTGCGCCTGCCCGGTGCAGGCCATCGCCGCGGAATAGATATCTCCTGACCAGATAGTGTTGATCAGATCTAATCGTTTTTACTGAGAGATATTCGCGCCTACCTGTCCCCCATCCGAAGGAGGATGAAGGTGCGAACGCTCTCCATGACCCATCCCGATGGTGCGGCGACCCCGGCGCGGATGGTCCTGTCGGCGATGTGCGCCAGCCTGCTCGGCATCGGCATCTCGCGCTTCGCCTATACGCCACTGCTGCCGGAGCTCGTGGCGGCGCATTGGTTCTCCTCCTCGGATGCGGCCTATCTCGGTGCCGCCAACCTTGCGGGCTACCTCGCGGGCGCGCTGCGGGCGCGGCCACTGGCGGGCCGGCTGACCATCACCGGCGCGATGCGCGCCATGATGGCAGTGGCCGCCGCGAGCTTCTTCGCCTGCGCCTTTCCGATCTCCTTCCTCTGGTTCTTCGGCTGGCGCGTGCTCTCCGGCGTCGCGGGCGGCGTGCTGATGGTGCTGGTCGCGCCGACGGTTCTGCCGCATGTCCCCGAGGCGCGCCGTGGCCTGGCCGGCGGGATGATCTTCGCCGGCGTGGGCGCGGGCATCGCGCTCTCCGGCACGCTGGTGCCGCTGCTGCTGCAGGGCGGGCTGGTCCGCGCCTGGCTCGGCCTCGGCGTGCTGGCCGTGGCGCTGACGGCGTTGGCCTGGGGCGGCTGGCCGCCCGCCGAGCCCGTGGCGATCAGGCGCCCCCGCTTCGTCCGGCCGTCGCGGGCGCTGGCGATCATCTGCCTGGTCTATGGGCTGAACGCGGTCGGCCTGGTGCCGCACATGACGCTGCTGGTGGATTTCGTGGCCCGCGGGCTGGGGCAGGGGATTGCGGTGGGCGCGCAGTACTGGGTGCTCTTCGGCCTGGCGGCGATGGCGGGGCCGATCCTGGCCGGCCATGTCGCCGATAGGATCGGCTTCCGCCTCGCCCTCAGGGGGGCGCTGCTGTTCCAGGCCCTGGCCGTCGCCCTGCCGGTCTGGAGCGAGGGCCCGCTTGCGCTGACCGTCTCCAGCCTCATCGTGGGCGCCTTCGTGCCGGGCATCGTGCCGCTGGTGCTGGGCCGCGTGCGCGAGCTGACCGCCGGCGATGCCGACCGGCAGAAGGCCGCCTGGAGCCTCGCCACCATCGGCTTCGCGCTGGGGCAGGCGGCGGGCGCTTATGGCCTGTCCTGGCTCTTCGCGCTGACCGGCGGCGCGCACCTGCTGATCTTCGGGCTGGGCGCGGCGGCGCTCGCGGCGGCCTTCCTCGTCGATCTCGCCGCGCGCGAGGGCTAGCTTTCCGCTTGCCAGCCCTGCCGCCGGCGGGCGACGAATCGCCGATGCACCCGCCCCGCCGCGCGCTGCTCGCCGCTCCCGCGCTCCTCGCCGTCAGCGCCTCCGCGCAGGAGGCGGTGGACCTGCTGCTGGTCCTGGCCATGGACGCCTCGGGCTCCATCGACGAGGACGAGTTCCGCCTCCAGCGCGAGGGCTATGCCGAGGCGCTGACCCATCCCCAGGTGGTCGCGGCCATCCGCAGCAAGCGCCGCGGCGCCACGGCCATCGCCATCCTGGAATGGGGCAGCCCGGATGCCTCGGAAAGGATCGTGGACTGGCACCGCGTGGCCGACGCGCCCTCCGCGCAGGCGCTGGCCGATGCGCTGCTCGCGGCCGACCGCTCGCGCCAGAGCTACAACGCCATCGGCGATGCGCTGGACCATGCCGGCCGCCTGCTGCGCGAGGCGCCCTTCGCCGCCGATCAGCAGGTGATCGACCTTTCCGGCGACGGGCCCGACCTGCGCAGCCTGCGCCGCGCGCCCGAGGTGCGGGACGAGCTGGTCGGCCGGGGCGTGGTGATCAACGCGCTCGCCGTCGCGGCCTCGGGCATGGTCACGCGCTTCGGCCAGAGCCTGGAGGAAACCTACCGCCGCGAGGTGATCGGCGGTCCCGGCGCCTTCGTCCTCACGGCGGAGAACCGGCGGGACATCGCGCGGGCGCTGCGGGCGAAGCTGGTCCGGGAGATGGCCTAAAGCGGGATGACCGAAGGCGCGAAGGCGCCGGAGGTCTGAATCCCGCGATGGAAAAACGGCTGGATCATGATGCGTGAGCGGATGCGAACTCATCATGATCTAGGCTGCGAGCGCCACCCGGTTCCGCCCGGCCGATTTCGCCGCGTACATCGCCTGATCGGCGCGCCGGAGCAGGCTGTCGAAGTCCGCGTCGCCCTCCTGGGACACGGCGATCCCGACCGACACGGTGAGCGGGATCCGCGCCCCCCGCAGGGTGAAGGGGCGGCGCTGCACGGCCAGGCGCAGGCGCTCGGCCGCCAGCTGGGCCTGCTGCGGTTCCGACGGCCCAAGCAGCGCGACGAACTCCTCGCCGCCGGTACGGGCCAGGATCTCGGAGGATCCCGTCTTCGCCGCCTCCAGGCTGGCGGCGACATGCGTCAGCGCGAGATCGCCGGCCTCGTGCCCATAGCGGTCGTTGATCGACTTGAAGCCGTCGATGTCGATCAGGGCGATCGCGACCTGCCCGCTCCGGCTCCGCAGCCGATCGAACTGCTGCCGGCCCATCTCGGTGAGGGTGCGGCGGTTCGGCAGGCCGGTGAGGTAGTCGGTCGAGGCCGCGCGCTCCCATTGCCGGCGCAGGCGCTCGGAGCACATCAGCATGAAGGCCGTCGTCCCGATCACCGGCAGCATGGCGGCCACGAGGGGCGAGATGACGTTCGCCACGCTCCCGTTGTCCGCGATGCTGAAATTGGCGGGAATGCCGGCCCAGAGGAAATAGACGACCCTCACGGCGTTGAGCGCCATGGTCGTGGCGAAGAGCGCCATCAGCATCTGGCGGCTCCGCGAGCGGTCCTGGCGATGCCCGATGGCCAGGCTGGCCACGCAGCCGCCGAGGATCGTGGTCGAGGCCAGGGAGGCCGCGAAGATCCGGACCATGGTGTCCGGCTGGAAGGCGGAGAACCAGAAGATGGCGAAGGTGGCGAGGCCGGCCGGAAGAAACTGCCAGGCCTTCTGGGAGCGCCCGTCGAACTGCTGCACGCCCCGCCAGCAGAGCGTCAGGCCCAGCAGCAGCACGCCGTTGGCCGGCGTAACCATCGCGGCCAGCGGCAGCCAGGGAAAGGCGTAGAAGCCGTAGCCGGCGGCGATGAGCAGGGTGCCGGCCTGCCAGTTCCTGACCGCCGGGCGGAGGATCGCCGGGAGATCCCGGAGGATCAGGCCCAGCGCGCCGCTATTGGCGAGCATCATGAGCGACAGGACGACGTAGGCGGTCCGGGAATCCATGAGCCCCTTTATGGACCATGCAACCGGAACGTGTAAGAGGCGCTGGAAGTTCGCCCGATTCTGTCGCCCGGGCTCAGGCCGCCGCCTCTTCCTTCATCTTCCGCGCCAGCCACTCGCCGATCATCACGCAGGTGAAATGGGTATTGGCCCGGCAGTCGTAGGGCATGATGGAGGCGTCGGCGACGCGCAGCCCCTCCAGCCCCTTCACCTTCAGGTCGGGGTCGACCACGCCGCGCGGGTCCTCATAGGCGGTCATCTTGCAGGTGCCGGCGGCGTGCTGCATGTCGTTGACCTGATCCAGCATCAGCGCGTCCAGCTCGGCGGTCGGCAGCGCGGCCACCTGGGCGATCGGCAGGCCGGATTCCCCGAAGCTGAACCCGTCGGCGATCCGTGTCAGGGCCGGCTGCGCGGCGAGCTCCGCCAGGCGCCGGACGGCATCGCGCATGCGGATCACGTCGCGATGGTCGGAGAGCATGTTCTCCTCGACGATGGGGTCGATGCGCGGATCGGCCGAGGCCAGCGTCAGCTCGCCGCGTGAGAAGACGTCGTAGATGCCCGCCGCGACGCCGCCCATCGGCCCCGGCAGGTCGCCCTGGCCGAGATAGCGATGGTTGAAGCCGATGAAGATCATGTCCCGGAAGCCGCCGCCGCCGAGGCCGGAGGTGTAAGTGACGCAGGAATTGGTGTGCCGCTGCTTCGGGTCCTTGGAGACGTATTCCGGCTTCAGCGCGAGGTTGGTGCGGCAGATCGCATGGTCGTGGAAGTGCTTGCCCACATGCGGCATGTCCGCGACCACGGGAATGCCCAGCGCGGACAGCTCCGCCGCCGGGCCGAGGCCGGAGCGCAGCAGGATCGCCGGCGAATGGATGGCGCCGGAGGAGAGCACGATCTCCCGCGCGCGGATCTCCTGCCACTCGCCGTCCAGCATCACGCGCACGGCCACCGCGCGGCCGTCCTCGACGACGATCTTCTCCACCAGCGCGCCGCCGCGGATGGTCAGGTTCGGACGATTGCGGGCCGGCTCCAGATAGCCGTCATTGGTCGTGACGCGCTCGAAGTTGCGGCTGTTGATGGGGTAGTTGGAGACGCCCTCCTTGTCCGGATCGTTCAGGTCCGGATTCCAGGGATAGCCGCAGGCCAGCGCCGCCTCGCGCAGCGCCTTGTCCACGGGGCCCCAGGTCTCGAGCGGCGCTCGGTAGACCGGGATCGGTCCGCCCTGGCCGTGATGCGGGACGCCGGTCATATCCGGATCGTCCTCGAGCTTGGCGAAGAGCGGGATGACCTCCTTCGCCGACCAGCCCTCGCAGCCGGATTCGGCCCAGGTGTCGAAGGCCTCGGCAACGCCCCAGATGGCGATCTGCGCGTTCACCGTGGAGGAGCCGCCGAGCGCCCGGCCGCGCCAGTAGTACTTTTCCGCCTGCGCCCGCGACCGACGGGTCATCAGCTCCGGCCATTGCCAGGCGAGCTGGTGCTGCCGGTCGTGCATGAAGGGGATGATGTTGCTGGAGCGCAGCGCGGGCGGCGCCTCGGAAGCGCGCCAGTCGCGCCCGGCCTCCAGCACCAGCACGTTGCGCTTCGGGTCCTCGGAGAGCCGGCCGGCCAGGGCGGCGCCGGAGGAACCGGCGCCGACCACGATCACGTCAAATTCGGTCATCAGGGCTTCTCGACATTCCAGAAGAGCGGGATGGCCGAGGGGATCATGTTTTGCAGCGTCGCGCGATAGGCGGCGGGCTGCGCGAACTGGCCCCAGGGCACGGCCATGCCGTTCTCGTAGACGATGCCCTGGATCTCGCCGGCGATGGCGCGGCGGGCCTCGGCCGTGGGCGCGCGGGCGAAGGCCTCGAAGAGCTCGTTCATGCGGGGCACGCACATGAAGCCGACCGTGCCGGTGTCCTGGCAGTTGAAGGCGATCACCGAATTGGTCAGCGGCGAGCCGAGGTCGACGTTCAGCGCGTGCACGCCATAGGCATGCCAGCCGTCGCGCCGGACGCGGCGGGCGAGCAGCGTGGCCCAGTCCGTCACCTGCGCGTCCACGTTGAAGCCGGCGCGGCGCATGCGGTCGGCCAGGATCTCCGTCGAGACCCGCGCGGCCTCGAGGTCGGAGGCGACCATCAGCACGATGGGCTCGTTGTTGTAGCGGGTGGCGCGGAGCGCGGTCCGCGCCGCCTCGATGGAGGGATCGGCCAGGGCGGAGACGCCGACATCGGATTCATTCGGGCCGCCGCAGGTGAAGAAAGCCGGGCAGGAGCGGGCATAGCGCGCATCCAGGCCGAAGCCTTGCATCACCTCGTTCTGGTCCACGAGGCGCAGCAGCACCGCGCGGATGGCGGGATCATTGAAGGGCGGCGCCGCATGGTTCAGCCGGAAGTGGCCGGTGAACATCTGCGGTCCGGTGAAGTTCAGCACGGTCAGGCGGCGATTGCGCTCGAATTGCGGCAGCAGGTCGAAGGGCGCGTACTGCATGTAGTCGACCTCGCCCGACTGCAGCGCGGCGGCGGCGGTGCCGGCATCGGGGACCACGCGGATGTCGAGCGCGTCGACCATCACGCGCTTGCCGCCGGCCAGGAAATCCGCGGGCTCGGCGCGCGGGACGTAGCGCGCGTTGCGGCGGAGCAGCATGCGGTCGCCGGGGCGGTGGTCGGCGCGCGAATAGACGAAGGGGCCGGAGCCGACGATCTCGGTGATGCGCTCGGTGCCGGGCGTGCGGGCGAGGCGCTCGGGCATGATGAAGGGCGTGGGCGAGGCCATGGTGCCCAGCGTCTCGATGACGAGGCCGTAGGGCTCCTTCAGCACCAGGCGGAAGGTCTTCGCGTCGACCGCATCGAGGCTGGCCGTGGCGGCCATGAGCCGCCCGCCGAGCGCCGCGCGGGTGGCCCAGCGCCGCAGCGAGGCGACGACGTCGGCCGAGGTGACGGGGCTGCCGTCGTGGAAGAGCAGCCCGTCGCGCAGCGTGAAGGTCCAGGTCAGCCCGTCGGGCGAGACCGTGTGGCTCGCCACCATCTGCGGCCGGTAGTTGAAGTTGCTGTCCGGCGCGTAGAGCGTGTCGAAGACCGCATAACCGAAGGTGCGCGTGATGTAGGCGCCGATGAAGTGCGGATCGAGCGTGACGATCTCGGCTTCGAGCACCACCGTGAGGTTCGCGGCCGGGGCGGGCCTCGGCGCCCCGGCGAGGCTGGCCAGAGCCAGCAAGAGGAACCCCAAACGCTTCATCGCCAGCACCCCGTTTTGTGACAGGGATGCTGCGATGCAGCATTATCTCATGTCAATGCTGCGGCCATCAGTCTGCCGACTTCAGCCCGCGCTCCACGATCCGCGCATAGAGCGCCGCGCCGAAGGGGATCGCCTCGTCGTTGAACATGTAGCGGGGGTTGTGCGGCATGGCGCCGTCGCCATTGCCGACCAGGATATAGGCACCCGGCACCTGCTCCATCATGAAGGAGAAGTCCTCCGACCCCATCGAGGGGGGCTTGCCACGCAGCACCTTGCCCTCGCCGACCAGCTCAGTGGCCGCCGCGACATAGGCGTCGGTGTGCTCGGCGGCGTTCACCGTCGGCGCGAAGATGAGGCGCCAGTCGAGCTCCGCCGTGCAGCCCAGGCCCGCCGCCACGCCCGCCACCACGCGCTTCAGCCCCTCCTCGATCTGCTCGCCCACCTTGCGGCTGAAGAAGCGCGCGGTGCCGGACATGGTCGCGGTCTCGGGGATGACGTTGTAGGCGTCGCCGCCGCCGATCTTGGTGATGCTGATGACAGCGGGATCGGCCGGGTTCAGGTTGCGCGCGACGATGGTCTGCGCGGCCGTCGCGATGTGGCAGGCCGCGATGACCGGATCCATCCCGGCATCCGGATGCGCGCCATGCGCGCCCTTGCCGGTCACGGTGATGTCGAAGAAGGCGCCGCCGGCCATGGCCGGCCCCTCGCTGATCGCGTACTCGCCGACGGGCATGCCGGGTCGGTTGTGCATCCCGTAGATGGCGTCGCAGGGGAAGCGGCTGAACAGGTCGTCCTGCAGCATGGCGAGCGCGCCGCCGCAGCCTTCCTCGCCGGGCTGGAAGATGAAGTTCACCGTGCCCTCGAAGTTCCGCGTCTCCGCGAGGTACTTCGCCGCACCCAGCAGCATGGTGGTGTGGCCGTCATGGCCGCAGGCATGCATGACGCCGCTCCTGGTGCTCTTGAAGGGGACGTCGTTCGCCTCCTCGATCGGCAGCGCGTCCATGTCGGCGCGCAGCCCGATGGCGCGGTTGCCCGGGCGGCCCCTGAGAACGCCAACCACGCCGGTCGTGCCCACGCCGCGATGCACCTCGACGCCGAAGGATTCCAACTGCTTCGCGACAATCTCGGCCGTGCGGTGCTCGGTCATGCCGAGCTCGGGATGGGCGTGCAGGTCGCGGCGGAGCTCCGTCAGCTCGGGGTGGTACTGGCTGATCTTCTCGAGCGGGGAGGGCATGCGGGCGGCGGCTCCTGAAGGGGCAAACCGCGATGCTAGGTGCCGCGATGGCGCCGGGCAACCGCGCCCGGCTCAGGCGGCGACGCGCGCCGTGTCCAGAAAATTCTTCAGCAGGGCGTGGCCGTGCTCGGAGGCGATGCTCTCCGGGTGGAACTGCACGCCGTGGATCGGCAGCTCGCGGTGCTGCAGGCCCATGATGAGTCCATCAGCCGTCTCGGCCGTGATCTCCAGCTCGGCCGGCAGGCTCGACCGCTCGACGACGAGCGAATGGTAGCGCGTGGCGTGGAAGGGCGAGGGCAGGCCGGCGAAGACGCCCTTGCCCTCATGCGTCACCTCCCAGACCTTGCCATGCACGGGGACGGGCGCGCGGATGACCTGGCCGCCGAACTGCTGCCCGATCGCCTGATGGCCGAGGCAGACGCCGAGCAGCGGCAGCTTCGCCTCGGCGGCCGCGGCGATGAGCGGCAGGCAGATGCCGGCTTCGTTCGGCGTGCAAGGGCCGGGCGAGAGCACCACCGCATCCGGCCGCATGGCGAAGACATCCTGCACGGAGAGCGCGTCGTTGCGCTTCACCACCGCTTCCACGCCCAGGTCGCCCAGGAAGTGGTAGAGGTTGAAGGTGAAGCTGTCGTAGTTGTCGATGAGCAGGAGCATACGGCAAAAATGGGCACCGGAGGCGCCCAGGGTCAAGCCGCTTCGCCTGGAGCGGAGAATTGCCCTTCCGGTAAAGTACAATGTGGGAAGGTGGCATGCGGGGGCGGCGAATGGTCATCGCCAGGGATAGGGGTATAATCCACGCGACTGGATCGTATTCTGGAGGAATTGCCATGCCTCATGATGGCCATCACAGCCACGACATTCCGCCCGACGGCTGGAAGCACAGCGGCGTCCGCGTCATCCGCGGCGACCAGCTCGACACCAACACGGCGCAGACGCCGGGCATGAACCGTGCGGCCGCCATCAATGCCGCGCGCGTCGGCGCCCAGAAGATCTGGGCGGGCACCGTCCACATCCACGCCGGTGCCAAGACCGGCGCGCATCATCACGGCGCGCTCGAGAGCGTGATCTATGTGGTGAGCGGCAAGGCGCGCATGCGCTGGGGCGAGAAGCTGGAATACGTCGCCGAGGCGGGCCCCGGCGACTTCATCTTCGTGCCGCCCTACGTGCCGCACCAGGAGATCAACGCCAGCGAGGCCGAGACCCTCGCCTGCGTGCTGGTGCGCAGCGACAACGAGGCCGTGGTGGTGAACCTCGACATCGAGCCGGTGGAGAAGCCGGAGGGCGTGGCCTGGGTGGATCCGATCCACAAGGCGTAATCGGCCTACTCGGGCGTGAGGCGGGCGGTGCGGATCACCTCGGCATAGGCCGCCGTGTCGCGCCGGATTCGCTCGGTCAGCGGGCCCGGCCCCTGTGCCAGCACGTCCAGGCCCATGTCGGCCATGCGCGCGCGCGTCGCGGGCCGGCCAATGGAGTCCAGCAGCGCGGCGGTCAGCGCGGCCTTCACCTCGGGCCGCGCGCCGGCCGGCATCACCACGCCGTACCAGGTGTCGGAGACGAGCTGCGGGAAGCCGAGCTCGCTGAAGGTGGGCAGGTCGGGCAGCAGGCGGTGGCGCGCGGGCGACACGATGCCGAGCGCGACCAGCCTTCCGTCGCGGATGCCCGGCAGCACGTCCGAGAGGTTGCCGAGCGTGTAGTCCACGCGGCCGGCGATGAGGTCCGTCAGCATGGGCGGGACGCCGCGATAGGGCACGTGCTCGGCGTTCAGCCCGGCCAGGAGCTTGAGCTGCTCCATGCCCATGTGCTGGCTCGTGCCCTGGCCGTTGCTTCCGAAGGAGAGGCCGCGGCCCGGCTGCTTCGCCTTGGCCAGGAAGCCCGCGAAATCCGCGGCGACCGAGGGGTGACAGACCAGGACGTGCGGCGTCTCCACCAGCAGCGCCAGCGGGTCGAAGTCGGTCTGCGCGTCATAGGGCTTCGGCTGGTGCAGCGACTGGTTCACCGTGAAGCTGTTGGCCACCATGATGATGGCCTGACCGTCCGGCGGCAGGATCTTCACCGCCTGCACCGCGACCAGCGTGCCGGCGCCTGGCCGGTTCTCCACCACCACGGTCTGGCCGAGGATCGGCGCCGCGCCCTCCGCCACCACGCGGCCCACGAGGTCGAAGCTGGAGCCGGGCGGGAAGGGCACGACGTAGCGGACCGGGGCCGAGGGCTTCCAGGTGGAGCTCTGGGCCAAGGCGGGGGTGGCGAGCAGGCCGGGCAGGGCCAGGACGGAACGGCGAAGCATCATAGTCTCCATCGACATTTCGCCCGGCGGTGGTCCGCCGGGCGTCATGCCGGGGCTAGCAAACCTCATGCCGTTTCAGTGGAGGCCGTTTCAGATGAGCGCGGCGTCCGGGGTGATCAGCAGCCGCCAGCCATTGGCGCGGGGGATCTCGGCGTGGTCGGCCTCGCTCTGGTGGATGCGGGCCCAGGGCACCTCGGCCTTCACGCGGCGCGCATTCTCGGCGTTGCGGCCGCCGGGCGTGTGGATCACCGCCAGCACGCTGCCCGGAGTCGCCCTGGCCCAGCGGATGACAGGTGCAGGATCGCGATAGAGCGCGTCGTAGCAGAAGACCTCGTCCACGCGGATGCCCTCGCGTGCCGCCTGGTCGAGCGCCCCCATCAGCCCGCCGCCGCCGCCCGAATGCGCGGTGAGGATCAGCTGGCCGGGGGGCGGAACGGGGCGGCCGATGCGTGCCGCCATCGCCTGCATGCCGGTCTCGAGCGCCGCGGCCAGCCCGCCGGGCGCCGAGAGCGCCGGCCAGTCGAAGGGGCCGGGCAGCCGGTCGCGGGGCCGGGGGCGGCCGCGCGGCAGCAGCGCCAGCGTCGCGCTGGGGCGGCCGGGCAGGCGGCTCCGCGCCTCCGGGATGGGCACGAGGTCGAGGCCTGAGCCCTCCATCACGTCGCGCAGGTCGAGCAGCCGCGGATCCATGTCGGAGAAGCCGTGGAAATGCAGCACGCGATCGAGCGGACCTTCGCGCGGGGCGTTCCAGCGCAGGATCAGGTCGGGGTTGTCGGCCGGCACGCCCATCTTGTGGGAGGCCAGCGCGGGCGTGTCGCTCAGCACGAGCTCGCCGCCCTCGGCGGCGGGTGCGGCGGCGATCAGGAGCGGCGCGGCCAGAAGCGCGCGCCGCGAGGGCATCAGCGGTCGCCCGCCGCGAAGCGGACGGCCTCGTCGGCCGCGCGGAACAGCGCCTTGGCCTTCTGGATGCACTCCTCGTGCTCGGCCTGCGGGTTGCTGTCGGCGACCACGCCGGCACCGGCCTGCACGTGCAGCGTGCCCTCCTTCACCAGCGCCGTGCGCAGCGCGATGCAGACGTCCATGTTGCCGTCCACGCCGAAATAGCCGACGCCGCCGGCATAGAGCCCGCGCCGCGAGGGCTCCAGCTCCTCGATGATCTCCATCGCCCGGACCTTGGGCGCGCCGGAGAGCGTGCCGGCCGGGAAGCCCGCCTGCAGCGCGTCCAGCGCCGTCAGCCCCGGCCGCAGTTTTCCCCGAACCTCGGAGGCGATGTGCATGACCTGGCTGTAGCGCTCGATGCGGAACTGCGCCGTCACCTTCACCGTACCGATGGCGGCCACGCGGCCGACATCGTTGCGCCCGAGGTCGAGCAGCATGAGGTGCTCGGCGCGCTCCTTCGGATCGGCGAGCAGCTCGACCTCCAGGGCGGCGTCCTCCTCTGGCGTCGCGCCGCGGCGGCGGGTGCCGGCGAGGGGGCGGATGGTGACCTCGCCGTCCTTGGCGCTCACCAGGATCTCGGGCGAGGCGCCGACGGTCGCGAAATTCCCGAAGTCGAAGAAGAACAGGTAGGGCGCCGGGTTGATCCGCCGGAGCGCGCGGTAGAGCGCGAAAGGCGGCAGCGCGAAGGGCGTCGAGAAGCGCTGGCTCGGCACGATCTGGAAGGCGTCGCCGGCGCGGATGTATTCCCGCGCGCGCTCCACGGCCGCCATGTACTCCTCGGGCGTGAAGTTGGAGCGCGGCGCCTGAGTCGGCGGCAGCTTCGCGGGCGGCGCGGGCCGGGGCAGGGGGCGCGACAGCGCGGCCTCCGCCTCGTCGAGCCGCGACTGCGCCAGTGCCCAGGCCGTGTCGGGATCCTGGCCCTTCTCGGCCCAGACCGGGGTGATAAGGGTCAACGCATCGCGCACATGATCGAAGACGGCGACGATGGTGGGGCGGATCATCACCGCCTCGGGGATGCCCAGCACGTCCGGATTGTCGGCCGGCAGCCGCTCCATCTGGCGCACCATGTCGTAGCCGAGATAGCCGAAGAGCCCCGCCGCGATGGGCGGCAGTCCCGCCGGCAGCGGCATGCGGATGGAGGCGATGCGGTCGGCCAGCGCCTCCAGCGGCGGCTTTTCCTCCGGCACGAAGGCGTGCGGCGCGCTGAGCGCGTGCGGGTTGCACTCCGCCACCCCATCGCGGCAGCGCCAGATCAGGTCGGGCGCGAGACCGATCGCGGAGTGGCGCCCGCGCGCCGCGCCACCCTCGACGCTCTCTAGCAGGAAGGCATAGGGCTTGCCCTCGGCAAGCTTCAGGAAGGTGCCGACCGGGGTCTCCAGATCGGCCACGCGCTCGCGCCACAGCAGCTGCGACTGACCCGATTCGAGGGTGGCGCGAAAGCTCGCGAAATCCGGTGAGGTCATGTCATTCCCCGCCCGCGATCTGGTCGAGCAGACGCGGGTTGATCCGCACGTTGGCGCGCGCGCGCAGCGCCGCCTGGTACTGGGCCTCGAGATCCTCGGCCATGGCCTGGGCCGTCTCGGAGCGCAGTGTGGTCAGCGCCTCGGCCTGGCCGGCGAGGTCGGGCGTCGTCACCGAGAGCAGCTGCATCACCGCGAAGGATTGCGGCCGCTCGACCATGGTCGCGTCACGCCCGCGCAGCTCGAAGACCGGGGCGAGCAGATCGCGCGGCATCGGGTTGGCGCCGCCGGCCTCGCGGCCGAAGGGGCCGAGCTCCTCGGCGGTCACGCCGGCCTCGGTCGCCGCCTCGGCCAGCGTCTTCCCGCCGCGTGTGGCGGCAAGCAGCGCGGCCGCGCGCTCCTCCTGGGAGTGCCGGCGCGCATCGGCGAGGTAGGCCAGCGTCACCTGCTCGCGGATCGTGTCGAGCGGGCGCAGCGCCGGGGCCTGGATGTCGCGGATCTCGACGGCCATGAAGCCCCACTCGCCCTCCTGCATGCGCGGCGCCGCGCCGCGCTCGGCGGTGAAGATGGCCCGCAGCGCGGCCGTCTTCGCGGCGGCCGCCACCGGCAGGTCCACTTCGGCGCCCTCGGGATTGCGGCCCGTGGCGTCGATCTTCCCCTCGAAATAGCCGAGCGAGAAGCGCTGCGCCGCTTCGGAGAGCGTGGCGCCCCCAGCCAGCGCGTCCTCGACCTGGCTTACCCGGTCGAAGGCCATGTCGGCCGCGCGCTCGGCCGCGATCTCCTGGCGCAGCTCGTCGCGCACCTCGTCCAGCGTCCGGATGTGGCCGGGTTCGACCTGGCCGAGCTTCAGCACGTGCCAGCCGAAGGCCGTGCGCACCGGCGCCGAGACCACGCCGGGCGCCAGCGCGAAGGCGGCGTCGACGAGTTCGGGCAACGGCAGGTCGGCGCGCGCGCTGAGCGGGAGGGTGGAGGCCATGCCGCCCGCCGCCTGGGCCGCAGCCTCGATGGCGGCGAAGTCGGGATCGGCGCGCCAGCGCTCGGCGATCGCGAGCGCGGCCGCCTCGTCGGGCATCACGGCCTGGAAGATCTCGCGCTTCTCCGGCGTCTCGTAGCGGGCGCGGTTGGCGGCATAGGCGTCCTCGATGTCGCGGTCGGAGACCTGAACCTCGCCCATGATCCGTGCGGCGTTGAGCGTCGCCACCGCCACGTCGCGGTATTCGGGGGTGGAGAAGCGGCTGGCGTTGTTCTCGTGGAAGCGCTCGAGCTGCGCCTGGGTCGGCGCCTCCGGCTCGGGGGCCGCGGAGAAGGGCAGCTCCACCAGCGTCGCCGTGCGCTGCTCCAGGTTCCAGCCGAGCAGCCGGTTGGCCAGGGCCTCCGGCGTCACGGCGCCGGCGCGGACGGCGCCGGTCAGCTGCTGGCGGGCGAGGTCGGCGCGCAGCAGGGTGAGGAAGCGCCCCTCGGTCAGGTCGTTGTTGCGCAGGAAGGCGTCGAACATGACGCGCGAGAAGCGGTTGTCGGGGCCCTGGAAGGCGGGGATCTGGAAGATGTAGTCCCGCGCGGCGTCGTCGGGCACGGCGATCCCCATGCGCTCGGCCTCCTGGCGGATCACGCGGTCGAGCACCAGCGCCTCGATCGCCTGTCCCGCCACGGCGCGGCGGATGGCGGCGTTGATCTCGATGCGGCCCTGGAGCTGCCGCTGGATGCGCTGCAGCTCGCGCCGGGCGGCGTCCTGCGCCTCCTCCACGTCGATGCTGTCGCTGCCCACGCGCGCGACGGCGGTGTCGCGCCCAATGTTGCGCAGCGTGTCCTCGATCCCCCAGGCCGCGAAGGAGAGGATCAGCACGATGAAGAGAGCCCTGGCGAACCAGGTGCCGGCCAGCCGGCGCATCCAGGTGAGCATGGCTCCGCGCATAGCCCTTTGCCGGGCGGTTGCCAAACGGGGCGGCGGAATGCTTGATCGGCGGGAGCCGAAGGACAGGGAGCCGATGACGCCAGGAATCCGACCGCTGATCGCGGGCAACTGGAAGATGCATGGAAACCTGCGCGAGGCCGTGCGCCTCGCCGAGGGTGTGCGCGAGGGGGTGGCGGGCGTGGACCTGCTGGTCTGCCCGCCCTTCCTGCACCTGCATCCGGTGGCGGTGGTGCTGCTCGGCAGCCGGGTGGCGGTGGGCGCGCAGGACTGCCACGCGGCGGCCAAAGGCGCCCATACCGGCGACGTGAGCGCGGCCATGGTGCGCGACACGGGGGCGACGCATGTGATCCTCGGCCATTCCGAGCGCCGGCAGAACCATGGCGAGACGGATGCCGTGGTGCTGGCCAAGACCGAGGCAGCGCTGGCCGCGGGGCTCATCCCCGTGGTCTGCGTCGGCGAGACGGAGGCTGAGCGGCTGGCCGGGCAGGCCGAGACGGTGGTGACGGCGCAGCTGGAGGGCTCCATCCCCTACGGCTTCGTGACCTCGGGCGGGATCGTGGCCTACGAGCCGGTCTGGGCCATCGGGACGGGACGGACGCCGACCGAGGAGGAGGTGGCCGCGATCCACGGGACCATGCGGCTGGCGCTGGTGGGGCGGTTCGGGCCGGCGGCGCAGACGACGCGGCTGCTGTATGGCGGGTCGGTGAAGCCGGGGAATGCGGCGGGGCTGTTCGCGCTGGAAGACGTGGACGGGGCGCTGGTGGGCGGCGCGAGCCTGGTGGCGGAGGACTTCCTGGCGATCGCGCGGGCGGTGCCGGAGTAGGAGCCGGCCGGCCGCGTCACAGATCGAGATGTTCGAGCAACTCTTCGAGCGGGTCCCGCAGGAACCCGTCGGCCTTGAGCATGACGAGGCCGTGGAGCTGGCCCCAGGCCACGAGGGCCCGGACCTTGGCCGGCGCATGGCCGGACGACGCGATGCGCTCGAGCAGCGGCTGGAAGCTGGCCTCCGCCGCCCGGTGCAGGGCGCTGCCGCTGTCCGAAGCCGGCACGAGGCGTGACGCGAACATCAGCCGATAGAGCTCGATGTTCCTCTCCGCGAAGCCGAAATAGGCGGCGGCCATGCGGCGGACCGCGCCGGCGCCGTCTCCCGCTTCGGCCGCCTCCAGCAGCGCCGCCGTGAACTCCTCGAAGCCCGCCGTCGCGACCGCGGCCAGCAGGTCCTCCCGGTCCGCGAAGTGACGGTAGGGGGCCGACTGCGCCACCCCGGCGCGGCGCGCGAGCGAGGCGAGCGACAGGTTCCCCGCGCCGTTCGCGCCGATCTCCGCGCGCGCCGCGTCGAGCAGCGTCCGCCGGAGGTCGCCGTGGTGGTAGTTCGGGCGCGGCTTCGTCGGTGTCTCGGCGGCTTTTGTCATGATGTGATGACGCATAACTTTTTCGTTGACCGAGGGTCAAGGCGGGCTTATGTGATGGTCATTCACATAGGAGCCGATCATGAGCATCACGAGCAAGCCCAGCGAATCCGCCGCGGCGGGAACGCCCTATCTCAGCGGCAATTTCGCGCCGGTCGAGGTCGAGACGACGGCCTTCGACCTGGAGGTCATTGGCCACGTGCCCGAGGCGCTGACCGGCCGCCTGCTGCGGATCGGCCCCAACCCGGCCGAGGCGCCCGACTCCCGGCACTACCACTGGTTCGTCGGCACCGGCATGGCGCACGGCCTCCGGCTGCGCGACGGCAAGGCTGAATGGTATCGGAGCCGCTTCGTGAAGAGCGCCGGCGCCGTGGCCGCGCTCGGCCAGGGGGCGATCCCGGGCCCGGGGCTCGGGACGCGCGACGGCTCGGTCAACACCAACTTCACCAGCGTCGGCGGCAAGCTCTGCGCGATCGTCGAGGCGGGCAGTCTGCCGGTCGAGCTCGACTACGAGTTGGAAAGCGTCGGCCGGTCGGATTTCGGCGGGACGCTGGAGGCCGGTTTCACCGCCCATCCCAAGCTCGATCCGGTCACGGGCGAGCAGCACGCGCTCACCTACGAGCCGGGGCAGCCGGTGCGCTATATCTCGCTCGGCCGCGACGGCCGCGCCACGACCAAGGCGCGCATCGACCTCCCCCATGTGCCGCTGATCCATGATGTGGCATTCACCGCCTCCTTCATCGTCGTGCCGGACCTGCCGGTCTCTTTCCAGCCTGAGCGCGGCCACACGGCTTTCCCTTGGCTCTGGGACGAGCGGCGGGATTCGCGGATCGGCCTGCTGCCGCGGGACGGCGACGTCGCGCGGATCCAGTGGTTCGAGGCGCCGCGCTGCTTCGTCTTTCATTTCGTCAATGCCTATGACGAGGGCGACCTCACGATCGTCGACCTCGTGCGGCACCCCCGCATGTTCGACCTCGACCAGAACGGCCCGAACGAGGGCGCACCCGTGCTCGTCCGCTGGACGCTCGACCGCCGCGCCGGCCGGCTGAGCGAGACCGGCCTCGACGACCACGGCAACGAGTTCCCGCGCATCAACGGGCGCCACGGCGGGCAGGCCTATCGCTTCGCCTACACCGCGCATTGGGGCGAACAGCTGCGTGTGGGGCCGGCGATGAAGCACGACATGGTGCGGGGGACGACCGAGGTGCACGACTACGGTGCGGGCCGGATGACGCTCGAGCCGGTCTTTGTGCGGCGGCCGGGCGCCGTCGCCGAGGATGACGGCTGGATCATGTCCTACGTCTATGACGGGAACCGCAACCTCAGCGACGTCGTCATCCTCGATGCGCAGGATTTCGGCGGCGACCCTGTCGCCACCATTCGCCTGCCGGTGCGCGTGCCCTTCGGCTTCCACGGCGGATGGGCGCCCGATGCCAATCTCGCCCCGCTCGTCGCCTGAATCCAACCCCGGCCCCAAAGCCGGGGCTTCCCCTGGAGCCACAGGGAGAGGCATGCGGCGCTCTTCCCTCCAGTGAGAACGTCGTCCTGGCCTGACGGCAGGCCGGGCCCGTCCGGTGGCCGGCCACCGGACCGGCTCGTGACGGGTGGGGCCGCGGTCTGCGTGTTCCGAGGGGGGGGCCTTACCGCCCTGTATAGACCGCCGCCTCGAACGCCTGGAACGTCTCCAACACGGCCGCATCCGCGAAGGGCAGCAGTTGCGTGAAGATCGCCCCCGTCACCCCCGATTCCGGGTCGATCCAGTAATAGGTGTTGAACAGCCCGCCCCAGGCCAGGCTGTTCGCCGCGCGCCGCCCCGGAACCGCCTCGGTGTTCATCAGAAACCCCAGCCCCCACTTCTTCCGCATTCCCGGGAAGAAATCCGCCAGATCGGCCCGCCCCGGCACCGAGCTCGCCGGCAGCGGCTGCACCTCCACCGCCCCGATGTGGTTCCGCCCCATCTCCGCCACGGTCTCCGGCGCCAGGATGCGCACCCCGTCCAGCGAGCCGCCGTTCAGCAGCATGCGCAGGAAGCGCAGGTAGTCCGGTCCCGTCCCGAACAGCCCTCCGCCGCCGCCTTCGACCTCGACCCGCTCCGGCGGCGAAAACTCCCGGTCCAGCGCGAGCACCCCATCCGGCCCGCGCTGGTGCCGCCCGACCATCCGTCCCCGCCACGTCGCCGGGACGGCGAATCCGGTATCCTCCATCCCGAGCGGCCCCAGAATGTGCTCGCGGAAATACGCCCCGAGGCTGCGGCCGGAGAGCGCCTCCACCACCTGGCCGACGAGATCCGTGTTGATCCCGTACTGCCACCGCGTCCCCGGATCGAACATCAGCGGCATGCCCTTCGCCGTGCGCGGGCCGCCCGAGAGCCCGGCCAACCGCATGTAGCGGTCCAGCAGCGGGTCCCAGTGGTCGTAGCCGTAGCCGGCGGTGTGGGTCAGGAGGTGCCGCAGCGTGACAGCGCCGCGCGCCGGGCGGAGCATCGGCTGTCCGGCCGCATCGAAACCCTCCAGCACCAGCGGGTCGCGCATCTCCGGCAGGATGGCGGCCATGGGGTCGTCGAGGCCGATGCGGCCCTCCTCCACCAGCTGCATGGCCGCGACGGAGGTGACGGCCTTGGTCATGGAGGCCAGCGCGAAGACCGTATCCTCGGTCATGGGCGTCGGATCGCCCAGGGACCGCACGCCATAGGCCCCCTCGAACACCGGCCCGTCCCGCGTCGCGGCAAGGGCGACCACCCCCGGCACGCGCCCCGATTCGACCGCGGCGCGGAGCGTGGCTTCGATCTCGGTCATGGCTGGCTGATCCCCCTGTCAACTCCCACTCTGGCCTTGGACGCGCCGAGGGGGTAGAGGGACGCCACCATGTCCACCATCCTCCTCATCGTCTTCCTGATCGTCACCCTGGCGCTGATCGGGGTCATCCTCGTGCAGCGCAGCGAGGGCGGCGGCCTCGGCATCGGCTCGTCCCAGGGGATGGGCAATTTCATGGGCGGCCGCGGCACCGCGAACCTGCTCACGCGCACCACGGCCATCCTGGGCACGATCTTCTTCGTGATGGCCCTGGGGCTGGCGCTGCTGCACCGCGGCACCTCGCAGCAGAGCCGCTCGATCCTCGACACCGCTCCCCCGCCGGCCCCCACGGCGCCGGCCGTGCCCGCGCTCCCAGCCGTTCCCACCAACTAGGAGCCCGTCCGAGCGGCCTGGCGGGTTGGTCCCGGCGGTCTTTTCCGCCGGCGGCGTTGGAGCTTTGTCCGGTGTCCCCGCATCCGGCCGGCGCTTCCCCGTCCGGGCCCCCAGCCGCTAGGCTGTCCGAACGGGCTCCAGCGACTCGGCCGGAGAATCCTGTCCGGCCTGAAACGCTTTGGCAGGGTTGCGCCGAAGGGGGGTTGTTCCGGCGCCGTCCGTATCGCTATGACGAACTCCCATGGCGCGGTTCGTATTCATCACCGGCGGCGTGGTCTCCTCGCTTGGCAAGGGCATCGCAGCGGCTTCCCTCGGGGCCCTTCTGCAGGCACGCGGCTACCGCGTCCGCCTGCGCAAGCTGGACCCCTATCTCAACGTCGATCCGGGAACTATGTCCCCGTATCAGCATGGCGAGGTCTTCGTGACCGATGACGGGGCGGAAACCGACCTCGATCTCGGCCACTACGAGCGCTTCACCGGCGTCCACGCCAACAAGGCGGACAACTGGACCACCGGGCGCCTCTATTCCGAGGTGATCGCGAAGGAGCGGCGCGGGGACTACCTCGGCGCCACCGTCCAGGTCATTCCCCACATCACCGACGCGATCAAGGAAGCGGTGGTCGCCGACACCGACAGCTACGACTTCGTGCTGGTCGAGATCGGCGGCACCGTCGGCGACATCGAGTCGCTGCCCTTTCTCGAGGCCGTCCGCCAGCTCGCCAACGAGCTCGGCCCGACGCGCAGCCTCTTCATCCACCTGACGCTGGTGCCCTACATCCCCTCGGCCGGCGAGCTGAAGACCAAGCCCACGCAGCATTCCGTGAAGGAGCTGCTGGGCATGGGCATCCAGCCGCAGATCCTGCTCTGCCGCTGCGACCGCCAGATCCCGGAGAACGAGCGCCGCAAGATCGCGCTCTTCTGCAACGTGCGGCCCGAGAGCGTGATCCCCGCCTACGACGCCAAGAGCATCTACGCCGTGCCCACGAGCTACCACCGCGAGGGGCTGGACCGCGAGGTGCTGCGGCACTTCAATCTCAGCATCTACGGCGAGCCCGGCATGACCCGCTGGGATAGCATCATGGAGCGCATCACCTCGCCCGAGGGCGAGGTGACCATCGCGGTGGTCGGCAAGTACACGGGGCTGCTCGATGCCTACAAGTCGCTGAACGAGGCGCTGGCCCATGGCGGCATCGCGCACAACATGCGCGTGAAGCTGGACTGGGTGGACAGCGAGATCTTCGAGAAGGAGCAGGGCGAGGTCGTCCGCCGGCTCGACGGCGTGCACGGAATCCTGGTGCCCGGCGGTTTCGGCGAGCGGGGCACGCAGGGCAAGATCGAGGCCGTGAAGTTCGCGCGGGAACGGAAAATCCCGTTCTTCGGGATCTGCTTCGGCATGCAGATGGCGGTCATCGAGGCGTCGCGGAACCTGCTCGACATCCCCGGCGCCTCCAGCACCGAGTTCGGCCCCTGCGCCGAGCCCGTGGTCGGCCTGCTGACCGAATGGGTGCGCGGCAACGAGCGCGAGACGCGCAACGAGGGTGGCGACCTCGGCGGCACCATGCGGCTGGGCGCCTATCCCGCGCTACTGGCCGAGGATTCGCTGGTGCGCGGCATCTACGGCAGCGCCCGCATCGAGGAGCGGCACCGCCACCGCTACGAGGTGAATGTCGGCTATCGCGAGCGGCTGGAGAAGGCCGGGCTGCGCTTCTCCGGCATGTCGCCCGACGGGATCCTGCCCGAGATCATCGAGTATCCGGACCATCCCTGGTTCGTCGGCGTGCAGTTCCATCCGGAGCTGAAGTCCAAGCCCTTCGCGCCGCACCCGCTCTTCGCGGGCTTCGTGGGGGCAGCGGTGCGGCAGGCGCGGCTGGTCTGAGCGGTCAGGCCTCGGGTGCGCAGTAGAGGCGGTAGAGCAGCTCCAGCAATGCGGTGATCTCCGGGCTGGCAAGCCGGTAGTGGATGGTCTGCCCCTCGCGCCGCGTCGCCACGAGGCCGAGGTCGCGCATCCGCGCGAGATGCTGCGACAGGGCGGAGGGGGCGAGGCCCACCAGTTCCGCCAGCCGGCCCACCGAGGTCTCGCCCTCCCGCAGGTGGCAGAGCGCCAGCAGGCGCTTGCCATGGGCCATGGAAGCGAGCAGCCGCGCGACCTGCTCGGCCTTGGCGGCCATCGCGGCGGCGGGGGCGTCGGGGGATGTCTTCATCTTTGATATTTTAGAATATGCGAATATAAGAAGGAAGGAATTCTCCGAGGAACCCCATGACCCCGGTCGCGACCGGCTTCACGCCCCTGGCCTCGCTCGTCGGCGGCGCGCTGATCGGCGCGGCGGCGGTGCTGCTGATGGCCGCCACCGGCCGCATCGCCGGGATCAGCGGCATCCTGTCGCGGCTCCTGCCGCCCTATGGCGATCGCGGCTTCGACGGCCGGCTCGCCTTCGTGCTCGGCCTCGTGCTGGCGCCGGTCCTGGCCTGGCTCGCGACCGGAAGCCTGCCGGCACCGACCATCGAGGCCGGGCCGGCGCTGCTGGTCGTCGCCGGGCTGCTAGTCGGCTTCGGCTCCGTCTGGGGCTACGGCTGCACCTCGGGCCACGGCGTCTGCGGGCTGGCGCGGCTGTCCGCCCGTTCGCTGATCGCGACGCTCGTCTTCATGGCGACGGCGGTGGCGACCGTCTTCCTCCTGCGGCACGGGGGCTGAGCCATGGCCGCCCTCGCCGCCTTCCTGGTGGGCCTCGTCTTCGGCCTCGGGCTGATCGTCTCCGGCATGTCCGATCCGGCCAAGGTCCTGGCCTTCCTGGACCTGGGCGCCATCCCCGCCGGCGGCTGGGATCCGAGCCTGGCCTTCGTCATGGCCGGGGCGGTCGCCGTGGCCTTCCTGGGCTTCCGGATGATCCGTCGGCTGCGGCGGCCGCTCTTCGGCGACGCCTTCCACTGGCCGGCCGCCACGGCCATCGAGGCGCGGATCCTCCTGGGGCCGGCGATCTTCGGGATCGGCTGGGGGCTGGCCGGCTTCTGTCCCGGGCCGGCCCTCACGGCCCTGGCCAGCGGCGGGACGAAGGCCGCGCTCTTCGTCCTGGCGATGCTGGCGGGCATGGCCGTCGCCCGCTGGCTCGCACGGCGCGCCTGAGGGGGGCCGCGCTCAGCCCCAGCCCTGGAAGGTGCTGAAGGCGGAGCGGTAGTGGTCGTCGCCGCGCTCCCACTCCGCCAGGCTGCGGCTGATGAGCGGGTTCCGCAGCATCAGCGTCGCGTGCCAGTCGAAGACATAGGTCTTGCCGTCGGCCGTATCGATGCCGGTGGCGGTGTGGTCGGCGAGCACGTGGTTGTCGCGCGAGGGGACGCGGCTCACGGGCCTCGCCGCCTTCACCCATTGCGGGATGCGCTTGCGCTGGATGGCCGCTGATATCGCCGCATCGGTCACGGCGGCGATGTTGGTGCAGGCCTGCTCCACGCCCTGCTTCTCCCAGTAGTCCTTGGCGTATTTCGTGGCATCGGGCTTCGCGCCGACCAGCTCGACGGCCTTGACCCCGACCCAGGCGGCGCCCTCGGCGCTCATGTTCACGAAGTTGCGCAGGCCGCCGGCACCGCGCTGCGCCAGGAAGAAGGGCGAGACCTCGGGGATGAAGCGACGGCATTCCGCGTCGTCGGCCACGACCTGGACGATCGCGGCCGCAATGGATCGCGGCATGGACTGGGCATAGGTCATGAAAGGATCCGGCTCCCTGATGTTCTGGAGCTGGACGCTATCGATACTCGAAATGCATTTCAAGGCATGCAACTATTGCGCGTGCGTATTGGCCTCGACAGTCCCGATCGCGCGGGCGGCGACGGCCGCCAGTAGAAGGCCGGCGACCCACCAGTATTGCCAGGCGCCGTAGCTGAGCATGGCGATGACGAGACCGGCGGCGAAGGCGCCGCAGGCCGCGGCCCCTTCGGCCCGGAGCGCCGCCATCGCCAGCAGCAGGGCCATCAGCACCGCGCCGACCGTGCCGAGCTCCAGCCAGACCTGCAGCGCAAGGTTGTGCGGATGCAGCGGCAGGAGCTGCGCGTAGGAGAACCAGTCGCTCTTCGCCGCCAGCCCGAAGGCCGCCAGCATGGCGGTATCCGGATGGCCGGTGCCGCCGGGGATGGCGCGGCTGCTGTCCATGCCCCAGCCGAGCAGCGGGCGTTGCGCGATGTGCTCGCTGACGAAGTCCCAGATCAGCAGCCGGTGCGCGGCCGATTCCGGCAGGCGGCCGGCATCGAGCGGCAGCACCGCCTGCACCATCCAGGGCAGCCCGATCACCACGGCCACGGCCAGAATCGCCAGCCCCCGGCGCGTCAGGCGCGGGAGAAACTGTCCTGCCAGGCCGGCCGCAAGCCCGGCCAGCACCGCGATCTTGGCGCTGTCGCCCGGCAGCATCAGCACCACGGCACCGCCGATCACGCCCAGCGCCACGCGCGGCCAGACCGGCAGCCGGGGCGCGAAGACGCCGAGCGGCAGCAGCAGCGCCAGGATGGCCGCCGCGTTCTTCAGTCCGAAGGAAAGGGTGACGTCCCAGGCCGGCAGCCCGCGCACCGCGCCCCGCAGCGCGTTCCCGCTCAAATGGTCGAAGCCTGCAGCGGCGATCCCGACCGCGACGCCGATCGCCGCGGCGCGGGCCAGAAGCGGCGAGGGCGCCTCGTGCCGCAGCGCATCCGCCGCCAGGATCGCGAGCGCGACGGAAAGGCCCAGTCGCGCCATCCCGTCCAGCGCGCGCCCCGCATCCGGCGCCCAGAGCGCCGAGACCGCCATCCAGCCCAGCAGGCCGATCGCCGGCCAGGCCACCGCCGGCACGCCGGAGGGCCGCCATCCCCGCAGCCAGCCCAGCACGACACAACCCGCCATGCCCGCCAGCGCGATCGGCGCCATCACCCGGTTCTGCAGCACCACCGCGAAGGGCGCGACGGCGAGCGCCGCCGCCAGCGCCCAATTCGGCGAGATCACACCGCGACGAGGCTCTCACGGCGGAGCTGCACCGAAAGCTCGTCCAGCGCCTTGCCGAACCGGTCGAGCATCTCGACGATCTCCTCCGCCGTGATGATCAGCGGCGGCGAGAAGGCGATGCCGTCGCCCGGCAGGGCCCGCATGATGAGCCCGTGGCCTTCGGCGATCTTCGAGAAGCGCGGCCCGATCTTCTGCGCGGGATCGAAGCTCTTCTTCGTGGCCTTGTCCGCCACCAGCTCGATCGCCCCGATCAGGCCAACGCCGCGGACCTCGCCCACCAGCGGATGGTCGGCGAAGCGGCTGCGCAGCCCGTCCTGCAGGACCGGCGCCACCTTCTTCACGTGACCGACGAGGTCCATCTCGTCGTAGATCTTCAGCGTCTCGACCGCGACGGCGGCCGGCACCGGATGGCCCGAATAGGTGAAGCCGTGGCCGAAAGTGCCGATGCTGTGCGAGCCGTCGGCCAGGCCCTGGTAGACCCGGTCGTTGATCATGACCGCCGAGATCGGCAGGAACGAGGCGCTGAGCGCCTTGGCGCAGGTCAGGATGTCCGGCTGGATGCCCATGGTCTGGCAGCCCCAGTACTCGCCGGTGCGGCCGAAGCCGCAGATGACCTCGTCGGCCACGAAGAGCACGTCGTGCTTCTTCAGCACGGCCTGGATCTTCTCGTAGTAGGTGGCGGGCGGCACGAGCACGCCGCCGGCGCCCATCACGGGCTCGGCGAAGAAGGCGGCGACCGTCTCCGGCCCCTGCTCCACGATGAGAGCGTCGAGCGCCTCGGCGCAACGGGTGGCGAACTGCTCCTCGGTCTCGCCCGGCAGGCCCTCGCGGTAGAAATGCGGCGTCATCGTGTGGAGGAAGCCCGGGAAGGGCAGGTCGAACAGCTTGTGGTTCGCCGGCAGGCCCGTCACCGAGGCGGCGGCGGCCGTGATGCCGTGGTAGCCCTTGAGGCGGCCGATGATCTTCTTCTTCTCGGGCCGGCCGACGGCGTTGTTGAAGTACCAGATCATCTTGATCGCGGTGTCGTTCGCCTCGGAGCCCGAGTTGCAGAAGAACACCTTGCTCATCGGGACCGGGGCCCGCTCGATCAGCATCTCCGCGAGGTCGATCGCCGGCTCGTGGCTGCGGCCGGTGAAGGCATGGTAGAAGGGCAGCTGCTTCATCTGCTTCGTAGCGGCCTCGACCAGCCGCTCGTTGTCGAAGCCCAGCGAGGCGCACCAGAGGCCCGCCACCGTCTCGATGTAGGAATTGCCCTGGTCGTCGAAGACCCGCACGCCCTTGCCGCGGGTGATCACCAGCGGACCGTTTTGCTCATGGGCGCGGGCATCCGTCATGGGATGCAGGAAATTCGCGATATCGCGGGCGGCATTGGAATTGCGCGGGGGAGTCATCGGGCCATCCTTGCAGAATCCTTGCACCCTACGCCTCCGGGGCCTGTCTTGGAACCCGAAGCCGACCGTGTCCCGCTTCGCGCGCTGCGCATTTCCGGGCATTCTGGCCGGCATGACCGAGATCAAGCCGCACGCCGCCCATTGGGGCTTCTTCGACGCGATCACCGAGAATGGCCGCCTGGTCGGCGTCCGCCCCTTCGCGCAGGACCCGGTGCCGGCGACGCTGATCGAATCCGTCCCCGCCACGGTCCATAGCGAGGCGCGGATCGACCGGCCCTATGTCCGCAAGGGCTGGCTCGAAGGCCGGCGCCGCGGCCATCTGCGCGGCGGCGATCCCTTCGTTCCCGTGAGCTGGGACCACGCGATCCGCCTCGTCGCCGAGGAGACCGCCCGCGTCCGGGCCGAGCACGGCGACGCCGCGATCTACGGCGGCTCCTACGGCTGGTCGAGCGCGGGGCGCTTCCACCATGCCAAGAGCCAGCTCCAGCGCTTCCTGGGCCTGGGCGGCGGCTACAGCTTCTCCGTGAACGCCTATTCCTATGCGACGGCGCAGGCGCTGATGCCGCACCTCATGGGCACCAACGAGGTCTTTCTCGGCCGCATGACGGACTGGGCGGCCATCGCCGAGAACGCGAAGCTGATGCTCTGCTTCGGCGGGCTGGCGGCGAAGAACGGCTATGTGACCTCGGGCAGCGCGGCCAACACCTACGGGCCGAACATGCGCGCGGCCGTCGCGGCGGGCGTTGTCATCGTGAACATCTCGCCCTACCGCGCCGACACCGAGGACGCGCTGGCGGCCGAGTTCGTGCCCATCCGCCCGAGCACCGACACGGCGCTGATCCTGGCGATGATCAACCACATCGTGAGAATCGGCCGCGAGGACCGCGCCTTCCTGGCCACCCATTGCGTGGGCTGGGACAGGCTGGAGCCGACGCTGGCGGACAAGACGCCCGAATGGGCCGCTGATATCACCGGCATCCCGGCCGCCACGATCCGCGAGCTGGCCGAGCGCTGCCTGGCCCAGCCGACCATGCTCACCGCCTCCTGGTCGCTGCAGCGCGCCGATTACGGCGAGCAGCCCTACTGGGCGCTGATCGCGCTGGCGGCCGCGCTCGGCAATATCGGCAAGCCGGGGCAGGGGGTGGCCTTCGGCTATGGCTCCTCCGGCGGCATCGGCAATCCGCGGAAGGAGATGCCGGGCATCTCGCTGCCGGCCTCGCGCAACCCGGTTAGCAGCTTCATCCCCGTCGGCCGCATCACCGAGCTGCTGGAGCGGCCCGGCGGCACGCTCGACTACAACGGCCGCAAGCTGCCGCTGCCCGACATCCGCATGGTCTGGTGGGCAGGGGGCAATCCCTTCCACCACCACCAGGACCTCAACCGCCTGCTGCGCGCCTGGGCGCGCCCCGAGACCATCGTGGTGCAGGAGCCCTGGTGGACCGCGCTGGCCCGCCATGCCGATATCGTGCTGCCGGCCACCACCACGCTCGAGCGCAACGACATCGGCCATTCCTCGCGCGACCGCTTCATCCGCGCGATGCACCAGGCGATCAGGCCCCTGGGCCTCGCCCGCAACGACCACGACATCCTGGCCGACCTCGCCGATGCCGGCGGCTTCCGCGACCGCTTCACCGAGCAGCGCGACGAGGGCGCCTGGCTGCGCCACCTCTACGGCCGCTGGCAGCAGGCCTGCGCCCGCATGGGCTTCGAGACGCCGGATTTCGATGCCTTCTGGGAATACGGCCACGTCGAGATGCCGCCCATCGGGAAGGGCGAGGCCTTCACGCAATTCGCAGATTTCCAGAAAGACCCGGAGACACATCCGCTCGACACGCCTTCGGGCAAGGTGGAGCTCTATTCCGAAACCATCGCCGGCTTCGGCCATGCCGACTGCCCGGGCCTGCCCACCTGGATTCCGCCGCGGGAATACCTCGGCAATGCCGCGCCGGACGAGCTGCACCTGCTGAGCTATCAGCCGCCGACCCGCCTGCACTCGCAGCTCGACCCAGGGCCGATCGCGGCCCGCGACAAGATCCAGGGCCGCGAGCCGCTCATCATCCACCCCGAGGACGCGAAGGCGCGCGGGCTGGAAGCCGGCCAGGTGGTCCGCGTCTTCAACACGCGCGGCGCCTGCCTCGCCGGTGTGCGCTGCGACGACCGCCTCGCGCGCGGCGTGGTCCTGCTGGCCACGGGCGCCTGGTTCGACCCGCTGGAGCCCGGCGTGCCTGGTAGCCTTTGCGTCCATGGCAACCCCAACGTCCTGACCGCCGATATCGGCACCTCGACGCTGACCCAGGGCCCCTCCGCGCAATCCTGCCTCGTCCGCATCGAGGCCTGGGAGGGGCTGCTGCCGCCCGTCCGCGCCCATGTCCCGCCCGCCATCGAGGAGATGCCGGCATGATTTCCCGTCGCAGCCTCCTCGCCGCGCCCGCGCTGCTTCCGGCCTTGGCGTCGGCTCAATCCGCCTTCCCCGTCCTGCAGGACGACAGCGTCGCCCCCGGCTTCCGCCGCGGCGTGCTGATGCGCTGGGGCGACCGCGTCACCTTCGACGCGCCCCCCTGGGACCCGCGCACCGTCGATGTCGAGGGCGCCGCCGCGCAGTTCGGCTGGGATGCGCGCCTCGCCGACATCGTCATCCCGCCGCTCGCCGCCGACCGCGTGCCGCGCGGCGTGCTGGCCATTGCGCATCCGACGGTCGAGGCCGCCATGGCCTTCCCCGGCGGGATCGACCGGCCCGAGGTCGCGGGCGCCATGCAGGGCGCCTCGCTGCTCAACGTGGAGCTCCAGGCCGGCCGCTGGATCGTGATCGACGGCGGCTTCCAGTCGCGCCGGCTGACGGCCTCCAACCTCTGCCGGGCCAGCGGCCCGCTCGCCACCGAGACGGGCGGCGCGCTGCGCGGGCTCATCGCCGTGACCGGCGGCTGCGCGACGCCCTGGGGCTCGCTGCTGCTCACCGAGGGCGACCCGAGGCCCTGGATCCAACGCCTCGGCCTCGGCCATCCCGAGGCCTATGGCTGGCTCGTGGAGCTCGACCCGCTCGACCCGCAATCCATCCCGGTGAAGCACACCGCGATCGGCCGCTTCCCCAAGGCCGATTCGGCGGCGGCGCTGGCGCGCAGCGGCCAGGCGGTGGTCTTCGTCGCCGAGCGCGGCTCGGGCGGCTACCTCTTCCGCTACCTCTCCTCCGGCCCCGCGGCCGGCGGCGCGCCGCTGGAGGGCGGGTCGCTTGCCGTCGCGCAGATCCGGGGCGGCAGCCTCACCTGGGTCCCGCTGGCCGACGCCTCCAACCCGCCGGAATCCGCGCGCGCGGCCGGCGGCACGCCCTTCGACACGCCCTCCGGCCTCGCCTGGGACACGACCGGCAACCGGCTGGTTTTCTGCGGCGGGCTGGGCGCCATGTCGCTCTTGCCGGACGGCGGCGATCCCGGCGCCGCGAGCATGTCCGTGCGCCGGCACGACACGAGCCGGCTCGGCGCCGTCCGCACCGTGTCCGTGGATGCGCGCGGCGGGCTGATGCTCGGCACGGACACGGATGGCGTGGTGGGCCCCACCGCGCAGACGCTCTGGCTGATGGACGATGCCGGCACGCGCCCGATCTACGGCGCGCCGCGCGCGGCCGGGATCGGCGGCGCGGCGGCCTCGCCGGACGGGCGCGTCATCTTCACCGTCGCACGCCGGCCGGGCGCCGAGCGGGGCGCCACCTTCGACCGGCCCTCCACGCGCTGGCCGGAATTCGAGCCGGGCGTGCCGCCGCGCTCGGCGCTGCTCTCGCTCGCGCGCGGATGAACCTCAGCGGCGGAAAGATCCTCGCCACCATCACGCCCTCGGGCAACACGGTGGTGGAGGCGGTCACGCAGGCGCTGCTGCGCGACCGGCTGGACGTGCTGCCCATCTTTTCCCGGATTCCCGTCCATGGCGGGCGCGATCCGTTTCCCGACAGCTACGACCTGGAAGCCATGCTCCGCGCCGCTGAGCTGCTGAGCCATGCGCGGCCGGACTTGATCCTTTGGAACGGCAGCAAAGGCGGCGTGATCGGCCTGCAGCACGACCGCGACCTCTGCGCGCGCATCACGGCGGCGACGGGCATCCCGTCCACCACCTCCGGTCTCGCGCTGGAGGCGGCGATGGCGCGCAGGCCCGTGCGCCTCGGCCTGGTCACGCCCTACAACGACGCCTACCAGCGCCGGCTGATGGACGCCTTTGCCTCGCGCGGCTGGCTCATCAGCGCCGAGGACCATCTCGGTCTCAGCGACAACCTCTCCTACGCCGGGGTCCCGCGCGCCGAGATCCTGGCCCAGGCCGGGCGCGTGGCGCCGCATTGCGACGTGCTGCTCGGCTGGTGCACCAATTATCCGCTGCCCGTCATCGGCGTGGAGTTCGGCGGCAGGCCAGTCTGGGACGCGACGGTGCTGGGCGTGCAGGCGGGGCTGGCGATGATGGCGGCGTAGCTCCGCCGGTATCGCCGGATGGCCGGAAAGCGTCAGCCGGAGGAAACGCCTTGCCCGATACGCAACCCGCCACCGAGCCGCCGGGCCTGCGCCGCAGCCTCGGCCCGATGCAGCTCTTCGCCTATACGCTCGGCGGCATGCTCGGCGCCGGCATCTACGGCCTGATCGGCCAGGCGGCGGGGCAGCTGGGCGCGGCGGTGTGGCTCGGCTTCGCCGTGGCCATGGTGGCGGCCCTGCTCACCGGCCTCTCCTATGCCTCGCTCGGCTCGCGCTACCCGCGGGCCCGGGGGTGCGGCCTTCGTCACGCAGCGCAGCTTTCACCGGCCGCTGCTGACCTGGATGGTGGGCCTGGCCGTCATGGCGTCGGGGCTCACCTCGGTCGCCACGCAGTCGCGCGTGGTGGCCGAGAACCTGCTGCGCCTGGTCGACCTGCCGGGCATCCCGCCGGTGCTGCTGTCCTTCGGCTTCCTGCTGCTGGTCGCCGGGGTGGTGTTGCGCGGCATGCGCGAAAGCATGTGGATGAACATGCTCTGCACCGTGATCGAGGCCGGGGGCCTGCTGCTGGTGATCGCCGTGGGGCTGCCCTGGCTGGGGCAGGCGGACCTGCTGGAGACGCCGGGTCCGGACGGCATCGGGGCCAGCCTGCTGCTCCAGGGCGCGATCCTCACCTTCTTCGCCTTCATCGGCTTCGAGGACACGCTCAACGTCGCCGAGGAATGCCAGGATCCGCACCGCACCATCCCCATCGGGATCATCTCCGCGATGCTGGTGGCGACGGTCCTGTACATGGCCGTCGCGATCGTTGCCGTCTCGGTCGTGCCCTGGCGCGAGCTGGCCGTGGCGTCCGGCCCGCTGGCCGAGGTGATGCACAGGGCCGCACCCTGGCTGCCCAACTGGATCTACGTGGCGGTCACGATCTTCGCCGTCGCCAACACGGCGCTGCTCAACTACGTCACCGCCTCGCGCCTCGCCTATGGGATGGCCCGGCAGGGCCTGCTGCCCGAGGCGCTGGGGCGGGTCCATCCGAGGACGCACACGCCCCACATCGCGATCGCGGCGCTGTTCGTCGTGCTGGTCGTGCTGATGCTGGCGGGGAATATCGCGCAGTTGGCCTCGGCGACGGTGCTGCTGCTGCTGGCCGTCTTCACCTGCGTCAACCTCGCCTTGCTGGTCCTGCAGCGGCGGCCGGGCGAGCCCCGCGGCGGGTTCGAGATTCCGCAGCTGGTCCCGGCTTCGGGCGCCCTGGTCTGCCTGACCCTCCTGGTGAACCGGGTCGGCACCGGCGACTGGCGCGCGCCTGCCCTGGCCGGTGCGGTCCTGGCCGGCATCCTCCTGCTCTACGCGGTGGTCCGGCCGCGCGATGTGGTGGCCGAGCTGTGAGGCCCGCGGGCATTCCCCGCGATCGCACGCGCCTCAATGGTCCATGGGTCCGGGCGGCACGCTTCCTGCTCAGCTCCCCTCCTCTCCGGGAGGGTCCGACATGCTGCGTTACCTGTTGCCGCTCGTTGCGTCATTCGCCTGCCTGATCGGCGGGCAGGCTTCTGCCCAGTCCTGGCCCACGAGGCCCATCCGGATCGTCGTGACCTTCCCGCCCGGCGGCTCGTCGGACATCGTCGCCCGCGTGCTGGCCGATGCGCTCGGGCCGAAGCTCAACGCGCGCGTGGTGGTGGACAACCGGCCCGGCGCCGGCGGCACGCTGGCCGCGCAGCACGTCGCGACCCAGCCGGCCGACGGCTACACGCTGATGCTCTCCAACACCGCGCCGATCGTGACTTCGCCGCCGCTCTACCGCGCGCCGGGCTACGACCCCGTCACCTCCTTCACCCACATCGCCTATCTCGGCTCCACGCCGATGGTGGTGGTGACCAACCTCTCCGTGCCCGCCACCGACATGGCCGGGCTGATGGCCTGGATGCGCGCCCAGCCCGCGCCGGTGACCTACGGCACCTCGGGCATCGGCTCGGTCGGCCATGTGGTGGGCACCATGTTCACGCAGCAGACGGGCATACCGTTGAACCACGCGCCCTACCGCGGCTCGCAGCCCATGCAGGCGGACATCCTGGGCGGCTCCATCCTGCTCTCCTTCGACACGCTGCCGGAGAATGTGGAGAACATCCGCGCCGGCCGGCTGCGGCCCTATGCCGTGACCTCGCCCCAGCGCCAGCCCAGCGTGCCGGAGGTGCCGACCACGGTGGAGGCCGGGCTGCCCAACCTGATCGCGCTCAACTGGCTGGGCCTGACCGGCCCGGCACGGCTGCCGCCGGCCATCGTCGAGCGGCTGCATGCGGAGACGACGGCGGTCCTGCAGACCCCGGCCTTCCAGGAGCGGCTGGCCACGGTCGGCATCGTCTCGGGCCAGATGAGCCAGCCGGATTTCGTGACCTTCGTGCAGAACCAGGTGAACACGGTTGGTGCTACGGTGCGCTCCATGGGAATCACCAACGACTGACCATGGCCACCGACGAGGATTTTCTGCGCCGCGCCATCGCGCTCTCGGCCGAGGCCGCTGCCACGCCCGGCTGCGAGCCCTTCGGCGCCGTCGTGGTGCGCGACGGCGTGATCCTGGGCGAGGGGTTCAACCACTCGGCCGTGCGCTTCGACCCGACCTCGCATGGCGAGACCGAGGCGATCCGAGACGCCTGCGCGAAGCTCGGCACGCTGGACCTCACGGGCTGCACGGTCTTCAGCTCCTGCGAGCCCTGTGCGCTCTGCGTCGCCGCGATGCACGTCACCGGCATCTCGCGCGTGGTCTATGCGGCCTCGCTCGCGGACAGCGAGGAGGCGCTGGCGGGCGTGCCGAAGACGATCCGCCGCGGCGGTGACGTGGCCGAACTGCGTCGCGAGGCCGGCGCGCCGATCGGCGCCGGACGGATCGCGACGCGCCAGGCGCTGGTGGCGGAGGCCGTGGCGGTGCTGGACGGCTGGGCGGCCGGAGCGGCGACTGTCGCCGACATGCAACGGAAACCGGTCTAGCCGGACCTTTCCGCGCCGGCATACTTTCTTCGGCATGTTTCCTGCTGGTCCCCAGCGGCTTCCCGGGATTCGAACGTGAATCGGTTCCTTTTGCCCCTGCTAGTGGCATTGGCCTGCCTGATCGGCGGGCATGCCATCGCCCAGCCATGGCCGACGCGGCCGGTGCGGATCGTCGTCACCTTTCCGCCGGGCGGCTCCTCCGACATCGTGGCCCGCGTGCTGGCCGAGCAGCTGACCCTCGCCCTGCGGCAGCGCTTCGTCGTGGAGAACCGGGCGGGGGCGGGCGGCACGCCGGCCGCGCTCCATGTCGCGCAGCAGCCGGCCGACGGCTATACGCTGATGCTCTCCAATTCGGCGGCGATCACCACCTCGCCGCCGCTCTATCCGCAGGCGGGCTACGACCCGCTGACCAGCTTCACCCATGTCACCTATATCGGCGCCGCGCCGGTGGTGATCCTGGTGAATCCCCGGATCGTGCCCGCGACCGACCTTGCGGGCCTGATCGCCTGGGCCCATGCGCAGCCGCGGCCGCCGAGCTTCGGCAGCTCGGGCAACGGCTCGGTGGGTCATATCCTGGGCGAGCTGTTCCAGCGGCAGGCGGGGCTGCGGCTGAACCACATCCCCTATCGGGGCAGCATCCCGCTGCTGCCGGACCTGCTGAGCGGCGAGGTCCCGATCGCCTTCGACACCCTGCCGCAATACATCGAGCAGTTCGCCGCCGGGCGGCTGCGCGGCCTCGCGGTGGCGAGCCGGCAGCGCAGCGACGCCGCGCCCAGGATGCGGACCACGCGCGAGGAGGGCTTCCCCTATCTGCAGGCGGAGAACTGGTTCGGCGTGTCGGGCCCGGCGGGACTGCCTGACGCCGTGGTGGAGCGGCTGAACGCCGAGGTGATGGCGGCGCTGCGGGCGCCGGAGATGCTGGCGCGGCTGCAGGAGCATGCCATCGTGCCGCGGCCCCTGGGGCCGGCGGAGTTCACGGATTTCGTGGCGCGCGACGTGAACGAGATCGGCGGGATGATCCGGCAGCTCAGGATCACGCTGCAGTAGCACGCCGCCTCCATGCTTCGTCTCCTCGCATCGCGGCGGGGTCATGGGCGGGGGGTCGCCCTGGCAACGCGGCCCGTCTAGCCTGCGCGGCAGGAGGAAGCCGGATGCGATTTGACCTGCCGGACACACCGCCGGAATCCGAGGCGCTGCGCGGGGAACTGCGCGAATTCCTGGCCGATGCCGGCCGCGACTGGTCGCCGGCGACGCGCGCGCGCTCCTGGATGGGCTTCGACCGCGGATTCTCGCGGCAGGTCGGCGAGCGCGGCTGGATCGGCATGACCTGGCCGAAGCAGTACGGCGGCCACGAGCGCAGCAGCCTCGAGCGCATCGTCGTGCTGGAGGAGATGCTGGCGGCCGGCGCCCCCGTCGGCGCGCACTGGATCGGCGACCGGCAGTCGGGGCCTTTGATTCTGCGCCTCGGCACCGAGGACCAGCGGATGCGCATCCTGCCCGGCATCGCCGCCGGCGATCTGGCCTTCTGCATCGGCCTCTCCGAGCCGGATTCCGGCAGCGATCTTGCGAGCCTGCGCACCAGGGCGGAGCGCACTTCCGACGGCTGGGTGCTGAACGGCCGGAAGATCTGGACGACCTTCGCGCACAAGAGCGACTTCATGATCGCCCTCGTCCGCACCTCGCCCGCGCCCGAGGGCGGCTCGCGCCATGCGGGGCTTTCCCAGTTCCTGGTGGACCTGACGCTGCCCGGCATCACCATCCGCCCGATCCGCGACCTCGCCGGCGAGGACAGCTTCAACGAGGTCACCTTCGACGAGGTGCGCCTGAAGCCCGACGACCTGCTGGGACAGGAGGGCGCCGGCTGGGCCCAGGCCACCTCCGAGCTCGGCTTCGAGCGCAGCGGGCCGGACCGCTACCTCTCCTCCTTCCCGGCGCTCGCCGCCGGCATCGACGCGCTGAACGCGGCGCCGCAGCCGGGCGCGGAGGTCACGATCGGCCGCATGGTCGCGCGTCTCGCGACCTTGCGCGGTATGTCGCTCTCGGTCGGCGGGATGCTGGAGCGCGGCGAATCGCCGCAGGTGGAGGCCGCGCTGGTGAAGGATGCCGGCAACCTCTTCGAGCAGGCGCTGCCCGAGCATCTGCGCAACCTGCTCGACCCCGGCGACAGGCCACCGGAGCTGCAGGAGATGCTGGGCGTGCTGGCCCAGCTCGCGCCCACCTTCAGCCTGCGCGGCGGCACGCGCGAGATCCTGCGCGGCATCATCGCGCGCGATCTGGGGCTTCGTTGATGACGAACCTGCGCTCGATCCTCACGGAGCAGGTGGACCGCCTCATCGGCGATGCCGGCGGCGTCGCGCTGCTGCGCCGGATCGAGGCCGGCGAGTGGCCCGCGGAGCTCTGGGCCGGGCTGGAGGCGCAGGGGCTCGCCCTCGGGCTGGTGCCCGAGGAGGCCGGCGGCGTCGGCCTGACCTGGGGCGATGCGGTCGCGATCTGGCAGGTGCTCGGCCGCCACGGCGCGCCGGCCCCCGTCGCCGAGACCATGCTGGCCGCGGCGCTGCTGGCCAGCGCCGGGATCGAGGTGCCGGAGGGGCCGCTCGGCCTCGCCTGCGGCACCGCGGCGGTGCCCTATGGCCGCCACGTCTCGCGGATCGTGCTGCTGGAGGGCGGCACCGTCGCGCTGCACGAGCCCGGCGAGGCCAGCCTTGCCGGGAATATCGGCCGCGAGCCGCGTGACGCGGCGGCCCCCGGCCCGCGCATCGCGCGTGCGCTGCTGCCCAACCAGTTCGGGCCGCGCGCCGGGCTGCTCGGCCGGGCGCTGATCCGGTCCTCGGTGATCGCGGGCGCGCTGGAGCGCGTGCTGGCGCTGACCGTGGACTGGGCGAACACGAGAAAGCAGTTCGGCCGGCCCATCGGCAAGTTCCAGGCGGTGCAGCAGCAGCTCGCCGCCATGGCCGGCGAGGTCGCCGCCGCCAGCGTCGCCGTGAGCCAGGCCGCGCGGGCCGTGGATGCGCATGGGCTCTCGGGCGCTGCCTTCGAGATCGGCTGCGCGAAGATCATCGCCGGCGAGGCCGCGACGCTGGGCGCGGCCACCGCGCACCAGGTCTTCGCCGCCATCGGTATCACCGAGGAGCACGAGCTGCACCACTTCACCCGCCGGCTCTGGTCCTGGCGCGAGGAGGGTGGCACGGAACGCTTTTGGGCCGCCGAGATCGGCCGGGCGGCGCTCGCCCGCGGCGGCGCGCAGCTCTGGCCCGATTTGACCGCACGAGATCCCCAAGGAACCGAATAGATGGCTGACTTCCTCAAGATCGAGCAGGACGGCCCGGTCGTCACGCTCACCCTCAACGCGCCCGAGCGCCGCAACGCCATCTCCAGCTTCGCCGATTGCGACGAGGTCGAGGCCGCCTGCCGGCGCATCGCGCGCGACGACTCCGTCCGCTGCGTCATCGTCACCGGCGCGGACCCCGCCTTCTGCGCCGGCGGCGACCTCAAGGCCATGCGCGACCGCACCGGCATCATGGCGGCCGACGGCGCCGCCGTGATGCGCGAGAACTATCGCCGCGGCATCCAGCGCATCCCGCTGGCGCTGTGGGAGCTGGACCTGCCGACCATCGCCGCGATCAACGGCCCTGCGATCGGCGCCGGCCTCGACCTCGCCTGCATGTGCGACATGCGCATCGCCAGCGAGAAGGCCATCTTCGCGGAGAGCTTCGTGCGCGTCGGCATCGTCCCAGGCGACGGCGGCGCTTGGCTGCTGCCGCGCGCGGTGGGCCTGGCCATGGCCGCCGAGATGTCCTTCACGGGCGATCCGCTCAATGCCGAGCAGGGGCTGGCCGCGCGCCTTGTCTCGCGCGTCATGCCGCATGCGGAGCTGATGTCCGCCGCGAAGGAGCTGGCCGCGCGCGTGACGAAGAACCCGCCGCAGGTGCTGCGCATGACCAAGCGCCTGTTGCGCGAGGGCCAGCACATGTCGCTGGCCTCGACGCTGGAGCTGTCGGCCGCCTACCAGGCCATCGCGCAGGAGACCGCGGACCACAAGGAAGCCGTCAACGCGATGCTGGAAAAGCGGCAGGCGACCTTCACCGGCCGGTGAGCCCTGGCTAGGCTGTCGCCTTCAGGCAGAAGGCTCGTCGATGGCGCGGCAGGTGGCGGACATCATCATCGTGGGCGGCGGCGTGATCGGCTGCGCCACGGCCTTCTTCCTGCGGGAGCTCGGTTTCACCGGCCGCATCGTGGTCTTCGAGAAGGACCCCTCCTACCAGTTCGCTTCCACCGCGCGCTCGGCCGCCTCCATCCGGCAGCAGTTCACTACGCCGGTCAGCACGCAGATGTCGCAATTCTCCTTCGCCTTCCTCGACGGGCTGAAGGACCGCTTCGGCGACGACGGCGAGATCGCGCTGGTGCACAGCGCCTATCTGCTGCTGGCCGACGCGGCGCGCGTCGAGAACCTGCGCGGCTGCCACGCGACCTTTCGGCAGCTCGGCTCGGACATCGCCTGGCTGGACCAGGAGGGTCTCGCGCGCCGCTTCCCCTGGCTGAACGTGGAGGATCTGGCGGGCGCAACGCTCGGCCTCGCCGGCGAGGGCTGGTTCGACGCCTATATGCTGCTCCGCATGCTGCGCGCGCAGGCCAAGCGCATGAGTGCCGAATTCATCGACGAGGAGGTCACCGGCTTCGACGTGACGCATGGCCGGATCGAGGGCGTGCGGCTGGCGAGCGGCGCGGTCTGGGCCTGCGGCAGCGTCGTGAATGCCGCGGGCCCCTCCGCGGGCCGGATCGCCGCGATGGCCGGCTGCGAGCTTCCGGTCTGGCCGCGCAAGCGCACCATGTTCGTCATCCGTGCGCCGCTGCCGAACAAGGGGCTGCCCTTCGTCTTCGACAGCTCCGGCATCGCCATCCGGCCGGAGGGCGACGGTTTCATCTGCAGCGCGCTCCCCGACGAGGATCGCGATCCCGATGCGGGCGAGGATTTCGAGCCCGACCACTACCTCTTCGAGGAGAAGGTCTGGCCGGCCCTCGCGCACCGGATCCCCGCCCTGGAAAGCCTGCGCCTGATGAGCGCCTGGGCGGGCCATTACGAGATGAACCTCTTCGACCACAACGGCGTGATCGGCCCGCACCCCGAGGTCACGAACCTCCTCTTCGCCAACGGCTTCTCCGGCCATGGCGTGATGCATTCCCCCGCGACGGGCCGCGGCGTGGCCGAGCTGCTGCTGCACGGCCGCTACGTCTCGCTCGACCTCAGCCCCTTGGGCTACGAGCGCATCCCCGCGGGCCGGCCGATCCATGAGGCGCTGGTCTACTGACCGCGTAACCTTCCCCCCGTTCCGCCGTTAGAGCCGCGTACCGTCCACGCAGGACCGAGGCATGGCGCATCGGCGCTCCCCGGTCGCGACCCGGGGAGCGCCGGCCATGCATTTCATCGTCAATGGACAGGACCATGACCTGGCCCTGGATCTGCGAACCTCGCTGCTCGACATGCTGCGCGAGACGCTCGGGCTCACCGGCAGCAAGAAGGGCTGCAACCAGGGCGCCTGCGGAGCCTGCACCGTGCTGGTGGAGGGCGAGCGGATCAATTCCTGCCTCGCCCTGGCCGTGCAGTACGAGGACCGGTCGATCACCACCATCGAAGGACTGGGCACGGAGCAGGCGCTGCACCCGCTGCAGACGGCCTTCATCGCGTGTGACGGCTTCCAGTGCGGCTACTGTACGCCCGGGCAGATCTGTTCGGCGATCGGCATGGCCGGCGAGCTGGAGCGCGGATTGCCGAGCGCGGTCACCGGCGACCTGAGCGCCGACTCCGTCGACCTCACCCATGACGAGCTGCGCGAGCGCATGAGCGGCAATCTCTGCCGCTGCGGCGCGCATAACGGCATCGTCGAGGCGATCCTGTCCACCTTCGGGGAGAGGGAGCGCGTGGCATGATGGAGTTCGGCTATGCACGCGCCGCCGACGCCGCCGAAGCCGTGCGTCTCGCGGGCGCCGCGCCGCAGGCCAAGTATCTCGGCGGCGGGACCAATCTGGTCGACCTGATGCGCGAGACGATCGAGCGGCCGGTGAAGCTGATCGATGTCGCAGGCCTGTCGCGTGGGATCGAGGCGCGGGAGGATGGCGGCATCCTCATCGGCGCCGGCGTGAAGAACACGGCGGTCGCGAATGACCGCGCGGTCCGCGCGCGATTCCCGGTGCTGGCGCGGGCCATCCTGTCCGGGGCCTCGGGGCAGATCCGCAACATGGCGAGCGTCGGCGGCAACCTGCTCCAGCGCACGCGCTGCTACTATTTCTACGACGACGCCGCGCGCTGCAACAAGCGCAGGCCGGGCGCCGGCTGCGACGCCGTCGACGGGCTCAACCGCATCCATGCGGTCCTCGGCGCCTCGCCGGCCTGCGTGGCCACCCACCCCTCCGACATGTGCGTGGCGCTGGCGGCGCTGGATGCCGTCGTGCACATCGAAGGTCCCGGCGGGAAGCGCAGCCTGCCGCTCGTGGACTTCCACCGCCTGCCCGGCGGCCGCCCCGACATCGAGACGGAGCTGCAGCCTGGCGAGCTCGTCACCGCCATCGAGCTGCCGTCGCAGCCCTTCGCCGCGAGCTCGACCTACCGCAAGGTCCGCGACCGCTCCAGCTACGCCTTTGCGCTGGTCTCGGTCGCCGCGGCGATCGACGTGCGGGACGGCCTCGTTCGTGACGTCCGGCTCGCGCTCGGCGGCGTGGCGCACAAGCCGTGGCGTGCCTGGAAAGCCGAGGCGGCGCTGCGCGGCAAGCCGGCCTCCGAAGTCAGCTTCCGCCAGGCGGCCGAGGCCGAGATGGAGGATGCCGCGCCGCTCGCGCATAACGGCTTCAAGGTCGAGCTGGCCTGCCGGACCATCACCGCCACACTCGGCGAGCTCGCCCGGGGAGACGCCCGATGAGCATCGTCCAGAGCGCCGTGAAGGCGGCCATCCGCCTCATGCCGGCCAAGGCGACCGATGCGCTGATCGACGCGCATCGCGTGGTCGGCCAGCCCCTGCCGCGTCGCGACGGCACGCTGAAGGTGATGGGCCGGGCGCGCTTCGCCGCGGAGGTCGCCGTCGAGGGCATGACCTATGCGGCGCTGGCCTACAGCGGCATCGCGCGCGGCCGGATCGCCGAGATCGGCACCGCGGCGGCCGAGGCCGCGCCGGGCGTGCTGCTGGTCATGACCCATCGCAATGCGCCGCGGATGTCCCCGCCGCCGGTCATGATGATGGATGCCACGGGCGCTGCTGCCAGCAAGCTGCCGGTGATGCAGGACGACAGCATCCACTGGAACGGCGAGCCCGTCGCCATCGTGATCGCCGGAACGCAGGAGCAGGCGGACCATGCCGCCTCGCTCATCGAGGTGACCTATGAGACCGCGCGCGCCGAGGTCTGCTTCGACGAGGCCCGCTCCAGGGCCCGCGAACCCGCCTCCGTGCTCGGCGAGCCCGCGAAGATCGCCATTGGCGACGCCGAGGCGGCGCTGGCCGGCTCGGAATTCCGCGTGGACCGCGAATTCCGCACGCCCCGCCACAACCACTGCGCCATCGAGCCGCACGCCGTCACCGTCATCTGGAGCGGCGACGAGCTGACGGTCCACGACACCACGCAGATGCTGACGCTGACGCGCTCGACGCTTGCCGCGACCTTCGGCATCGCGGCGGAGAAGATCCGCATCCTCTCCCCCTTCGTGGGCGGCGGCTTCGGCAACAAGGCCGTCTGGAGCCACCACATTCTGGCCGTCGCGGCCGCGCGGGAGGTGGGGCGGCCCGTCCGCCTGGCCCTCTCGCGCGAGGGCGTCTTCCGCGCCACCGGCGGCCGCACCCTCACCGAGCAGCGCGTGGCCCTCGGCGCCGCAAAGGACGGCGCGCTCGCCGCCCTGATCCACACCGGCATCGCCGGCATGACCGCGCACAACGACTGCCCCGAGCAGTTCACCTTTCCCGCGCGCCACCTCTACGCGGCGAAGTCCTTCCTGCTGTCCCAGAAGGTCGTCGATCTGGACATGGTCGCGAACACCTTCATGCGCGCGCCGGGCGAGTCCATCGGCACCTTCGCCCTGGAATGCGCGGTCGACGAGCTCGCCGAGCAGCTCGCTCTGGATCCCGTGGAGCTGCGCCGCCGGCTGGAGCCCGGGAAGGACCCGACCTCCGGCCTGGCCTTCTCCTCGCGCCACATGGTCGAGGCCTATCGCCGCGGCGCCGAGGCCTTCGGCTGGGACCGGCGCGACCCGACCCCGCGCGCCCGGCGCGAGGGCGAGTGGCTCATCGGCATGGGCGTCGCCACCGGCACCTATCCCTATTACCGCATGCCCGGCGGCTCGGCGCGGATCCGCATCACCGCCGACGGCCATGCCATCGTTCAGATGGCGAGCCACGAGATGGGGATGGGCACCGCCACCGCCCAGGCGCAGCACGCCGCCGAGCGGCTCGGACTGCCCTTCGACAAGGTCACCTTCGAATACGGCGACACGGCGCTGCCCCCGGGCACCATGGCCGGCGGCTCCTCGCAGACGGCCTCCATCATCGCCGCCGTCGTCGCGGCGAGCGAGGTGCTGCTGAAGGATCTCCTGAAGCTGGCCGGCAACGATTCCCCGCTGGCCGGCCTCAAGGCCAGGGAGGTCGAGTTCCGCGACGGCGGCCTCTGCCGCCGCGACGACCCTTCGCGCTGCGAGAGCTACGTCTCCATCCTGCGGCGCGCGGCCCGGGACGAGATCGCGGCCGAGGCGGCCGCATCCCAGCCCACGGAGTCGATGAAATTCTCCATGCACTCCTATGCCGCGCAGTTCTGCGAGGTACGGGTCAATGACGTCACCGGCGAGACCCGTGTGTCACGCTGGCTCGGCTCCTTCGATACGGGGCGCATCATCAATCCCAAGACGGCGGCCAGCCAGTTCCGCGGCGGCATCATCATGGGCCTCGGCCTGGCGCTGACCGAGGAGACGCTGTTCGACGAACGGAGCGGGCGCATCATGAACCCGTCGCTGGCCGAGTATCACGTGCCGGTGCATCTCGACGTGCCCGTCATCGACGTGATCTGGAACGACATCCCCGATCCGCACAGCCCCATGGGCGTGCACGGGATCGGCGAGATCGGGATCACGGGAGTCGGCGCGGCGGTCGCGAACGCCGTCTACAACGCGACCGGGAAGCGGGTGAGGGAGCTGCCGATCACCTTGGACAAGCTGCTCTGACCCGGCGATGGGCGCTGCCCCTCGCGTTACCCGGCAGGAACCTCATGTTCCCTGCACCACCGTAGACTCAGCCGCGGCCTTCCCACGGCATCAGCGAGGCCTTGATCGTCAGGAAGGGCACGTTCGCCTCCGGTGTGACGCTGTCCATGAAGACGATGGCGTTCGCCACGTTCTGCACGTCCATCGTGGCCTCGACCACCATCTCGCCATTGGGCTGCTTCACGCCCTTGGTCATGCGCGCCGTCATGTTCGTCGCCGCATTGCCGATGTCGATCTGGCCGGCGACGATGTTGTACTTCCGCCCATCCAGGATCAGCGACTTGGTGAGGCCGGTGATCGCGTGCTTCGTCGCCGTATAGGCCACGCTGTCCGGCCGCGGCGTGTGCGCCGAGATCGAGCCGTTGTTGATGATGCGCCCGCCCTGCGGCGTCTGCTCCTTCATCATCCGGAAGGCCTGCTGCGCGCAGAGGAAGGAGCCCGTGAGGTTCACGTTCACCACCTGCAGCCACTTCTCCACCGGCAGGTCCTCGAGCAGGAAGCCCTGCACGCCCATGCCGGCATTGTTGAAGAGCAGGTCGCAGCGGCCCCACTTGGACTTCACGTCCGCGAAGAGCTTCGCCACGCCCTCCGGCGAGGCCACGTCGGTCGCGACGGGCATGGCATTGCCGGAATTGGCGCCCGCCATCTGCGCCGTCTCGTCCAGCGCCTCCTGGCGCCGCGCGACCAGCGCCACGCGATAGCCCGCCTTCAGCAGGCCCAGCGCGGAAGCCCGCCCGATGCCCGTGCTCGCCCCCGTCACGACAGCTACTTTGCTCATGTAACGTCCCTCACTTGTTGCCGGGCCGATTCACCGGACGCCGAATTCGGCGCCCGGATCGGACCGGGCGCGTGTGCGGCGCAAGATTGCGTCGGGCGCGCGATCCTCGCAATCTCACCCCATGGAAACGCACCTCACCTACACCTGCGTCCCCGCCAACGCGAAGACGCACAAGCCCCGCCACAAGGCGCCGCCCGGAAGCTGCGACAGCCACTTCCACATCTTCGGCCCCTACGGGCGCTTCCCGATGAGCCATGAGCGGCCCTACACGCCGCCGCCGGCCTCGATCGAGCACTACCTCGACATGGCCGAGACCCTGGGCCTCGACCGCCGCGTGGTGGTGCAGGCCAGCGTCTACGGCACCGACAACCGCGTCACCATGGACGCCGTCGCGCGCTTCGGCCGCGACACGGCCCGCGCCGTCGTCGTGGTGGACGAGGGCGTGATGCCGGCCGAGCTGGAGCGCCTTTCCGACGAGGGCGCCGTCGGCATGCGTTTCAACGTGGTGAGCGGCAACGGTACGCCGCTGGAGCAGATCGAGAGCATGGCGCGCCGCGTGGAGAGCCTCGGCTGGCACCTGCAGCTCTACATGAAGGGGCCGCTGCTGAAGCAGCTGGCGCCCGAGCTCGCGAAGCTGCCCGTGCCGCTGGTGCTGGACCATATGGCCGGCGTCGACGCGGCCCTCGGGCCGGAGAGCGAGGAGCTGGAGACCGCGCTGCGCCTGCTGGAGACGGGCAAGGTCTGGGTGAAGATCAGCGGCTACCGCTCCAGCAAGCCCCCCTATGACGACCTCCTGCCGGTCGCGCGCCGCTTCGTGGCCGCCGCGCCCGAGCGCTGCGTCTGGGGCACCGACTGGCCGCACACGCAGTTCGCCACCCAGGCCGAGATGACCGACGACGGCATGCTGCTGGACTGGCTCTTCGACTGGGTGCCGGACGCCGCCATCCGGGAAAAGATCCTGGTGACGAACCCGGCAGAGCTCTACCGCTTCTGAGCGACGCTCAGGAAGCGCGCAGCTCCATGCCCAAGGATCGGTCACCCACGTCCCGCGCGGCGTGATCGGCGGGCCGCGCCCGTCCTGACCGCCGGCGGGCACGGTGCTAGGCACGGGCCCGCGACCCTTCGTCGGATCTGAGGAGACTTTGCGCGTGAGCCGTCCCGGCAAGATGCATCTCGTGGCCTATCTGAAGACGGGCCCCACCGCGAGCTTCGCCAGCGGCTGGCGCCACCCGGCCGCGCCGCTCGACGACATCTGGGAGCCTTCGCGCTGGGAGAACCTGGCCCGGCTGCTGGAATACGCCCGCTTCGACTGCGGCTTCTTCGCCGACGGCCTCGGCATCCCCGACGTCTATCGCCGGACCTTCGCCGACTATATCGGCCGCGGCGGCCAGGCGAGCCTGCTCGACCCCATGATCGTGCTGCCGCTGATGGCGCGCGCGACGACGCATCTCGGCCTCGGCGCCACGCTCTCGACGACCTTCTACGAGCCCTACCAGCTCGCCCGCAGCCTCGGCTCGCTCGACCTGATCAGCAAGGGGCGCGTGGCCTGGAACGTGGTCACCTCCTCCTACGAGGCCGAGGCGCGCAACTTCGGCATGGACGCGCTGCCGGACAAGGATCTGCGCTACGACCGGGCGGAGGACGTGCTGGCCGCTTGCTGCGCCCTCTGGGACGGCTGGGACGAGGACGCGCTGGTGCTGGACCGCGAGAGCGGCGTCTTCGCCGACGCGAACAAGATCCGCTACGTCGACTATGTCGGGCCGCATGTGAAGACGCGCGGGCCGCTCTCCATCCCGCGCACGCCGCAGGGGCGGCCGGTGATCCTGCAGGCGGGCTCCTCGCCCCGCGGACGCGACGTCGCGGCGCGCTGGGCGGAGATGATCTTCTGCACAGTCGCGACCAAGGAGGACGGCATCGCGTTCTGTGCCGACATGGAGCGGCGGCTCGCGAAATACGGCCGCTCGCGCGCGGACGTCGCCATCCTGCCCACGCTGTCGGTCGTGGTGGGCGAGACGGAATCCATCGCGAAGGAGAAGGCGGAATTCGTGGAATCGCTGGTCGATCCGGAGCTGGTGATGGCCTCCAATTCCGGCCTGCTGGGCGTGGACCTCAGCGACGTGCCGAGCCCGGAGGAAGCCGATCGGCGGGCGGGTGCCAGCGGCTCGCAGGGCTCGCGCGACCGCATGACGCAGCGGGCGAAGGCGGAGGGCATCAGCTACGCCGAGGCGGCGCGCAAGGCGCGCGGCCAGCTCGCCGGCACGCCTGCGATGATCGCCGACGTGATGGAGGACTGGTTCAAGTCCGGCGCCTGCGACGGCTTCGTGATCCCGCCGACGACCTTCCCCATGACCTATGAGGATGTCGGCCGGATGGTGGTGCCGGAGCTGCAGCGCCGCGGCGTCTTCCGGCGGGAATATGCGGGGAAGACGCTCCGGGAGAACCTCCTCAACCCCGGTTGAGGGCTACAGTTGATCCAGCCGGATCCCGGCCTGCTGCAGGATCTCCGACCACCGGCGCATGTCGCTGTCGATGGACGTGGTCAGGCTTTCCCCGCTTTCGAAGTACGGCTCGAATCCATTCGAAGCCATGGTGCGGACCGTGTTCCCGTCCTCCAGGACACGCCGCACCGCCTCCTCCAGACGCTGCTCGATCGGCGCCGGCGTGCCGTTCGGCGTGCAGAAGGAATAGGTCAGCTCGGCCGCGTAGCCGGGGAGGAACTCGCTCATCGTCGGCAGGGCCGGCAGGACGATCGATTTCCGTGCGGAAGCCGTCGCCAGGGCCTTGAGCTGCCCTTCCTGCACCAGCGGGAGCACGGCACTGAGCGAGCCGAACATCACCTGCACCTCGTTCCCCAGGATGCCCGCGATCGAAGGGCCGGTGCCGCGATAGTGCACGTTCTCCATCCTCGTGCCGGCCAGCAGGTCGAACATGACCGCCGCGAGGTGCTGCGATGTCAGCGGGCCGGCCGTGCCGTGATTCACCTGCCCCGGCCGCGCCCGGAGATAGGCGATGAACGCCGGCACATCCGAGACGGGAATCGTCCGGTTCACCACGAGGATGTTGTGCGTGATCGCGGCCCGCGCGACGTGATGGACGACGGACCGCGGATCGAAGCCGTCCCGCACGATGGAGGAGGTTCCGTTGAAGAGCAGCGTGTAGCCGTCGGCCGCCGATTGCCCGACCGCGCGCGTGCCGATCATGCTGCCCGCGCCGGCGCGGTTGTCGACGACCACCGGCTGCCCGACGACCTCGCCCAGCTTAGCGCCGAGGATGCGGCCGCAGATGTCCGTCCCGCCACCGGGAGGGAAGGGGATGACGAGGCGGATCGGCCGGTTGGGCCAGGTTTCCGCCCGCACCGCCGGCGCGGCCAGCGTTGCCGCCACGCCCGCCAGAAGGCATCGCCTGTTGACCTTCATCGCCGTTTCCTCCGCAGTTCCCGCCGGCATCTGCGGCCGGTCGCGCGGAGAGATTATACGAATGCGGCGTCGGCGGCAGGGGCCGAATCTACCCCTCCAGCAGCGCCCAGACCTTCGGCGGCGTCAGCGGCATCTGCAGCGTGTCGGCCTGGCCCAGGCGTCCCTGCCGCGCCAGCGCGTCGGCGACGGCGTTCACCAGCGCCGGCGTGGCGCCGATGGTCCCCAGCTCGCCCACGCCCTTCACGCCCAGCGGGTTGGTCCGGCACGGCACCGACTGGTCCAGCGCCGTCACATAGCCGGCCGGCAGCACGTCGGCCCGCGGCATGCAGTAGTCCTGGAAGCTGGCGCTGAGGGGCTGGCCGCTCTCGGGGTCGTAGACCACCTGCTCGAAGATCGCCTGTCCCAGCCCCTGCAGCGCGCCGCCCTGGATCTGGCCCTCGACGATCATCGGGTTCACCACGCGCCCGGCATCGTTGACCGAGACGTAGGAGGCGACGTCGATCTCGCCGGTCTCGCGATCGATCTCGACCTCGCAGACATGGCAGCCGTTGGGCCAGGTGGGGCCGTCCACCTTGGTGGTGGAATCGATGAAGATCCGCCCCTCCGGCTGCTGCGCCGCGACCTCGAAGAGGCCGATCTCCTTGTCCGTTCCCACGACGCGGAAGACGCCCGCCTGGTACTCCAGGTCCGCGGCGGCGACCTCCATCGCCTCGGCCGCGAGCTCCTTGCCCTGGTCCACCGCCTTGCCCGAGGCCACGCTGACCGCCGAGCCCGCGGTGAAGAGCGAGCGCGAGCCGGCGCTGCCGAAGCCGGTGCCGCGGTCGGAATCGCCGAAGATCACGGTGATCTTCTCGATCGGCACGTCGAAGGCATCGACCGCGAGCTGGGCGTAGGAGGTGCCGATGCCCTGGCCCATCTGCTGGGTGGTGGCGTAGATCTCGATGCCGCCGTCGCCCTTCACGGCGACGGTCACCCGCTCCTCCAGCGCGTTGCCGCCGGTCCATTCCAGGAAGGTCGCAATGCCGCGCCCGCGCAGCTTTCCCCTGACAGCCGAGGCGGCGGCGCGCGCCTCGTAGCCGTCCCAGTCGGCGAGCTTCAGTCCCTGCTCCAGCATCTGCGCGAAGGCGCCGCTGTCGTAGAGCTGCCCCATGGCGTTCCGGTAGGGCATCTGGTCCGGGCTGATCATGTTGCGCCGGCGCAGCTCGGCCGGGTCCAGCCCCATCCTGCGGGCGGCCACGTCCATCAGCCGCTCGATGATGTAGATCGCCTCCGGCCGCCCCGCGCCGCGATAGGCGCCGGTGGGGGCGGTGTTGGTCATCAGCGCCGTGAAGCTGAAGTCGATGGTCTGGATGTCGTAGATGCTGGTGGAGACCCAGGGGCCGACCAGCAGCTGGATCGCGATCCCGGAATTGCGCGGATAGGCGCCGACATTGGCGAGGCTCCGGACGCGCAGCGCCAGCACCTTGCCCTCGGCATCCAGCGCCATCTCGGCGCGGCTCTCGACATCGCGGCCGTGCACCGCAGACAAAAAGTCCTCGATGCGGGTGGCGGCCCATTTGACGGGGCGGCCTAGCTTGCGGGCCGCGAAGGCGACCACGGCGTCCTCGGGATAGAGGTTGGTCTTCATGCCGAAGCCGCCGCCGACATCGCCGATGACCACGCGCACGATGCCCTTCTCGAGACCCAGCAGGTCGGTCAGCTGGTCGCGCGCCGTCGAGGGCATCTGGCTGCTCAGCCGCACCGTCAGCCGGCCGGTGGTGGCGTCGTTCTCCGCGAGCACGACGCGCGGCTCCATCGGCGCTGGCGCCAGGCGCTGGTTGGCGATCTCCACCGAGACGACATGCGCGGCCTTATCGAAGCCGGCCTGCGCCGTAGCGGCATCGCCGTAGCGGGTCTGCGCCACGATACGGGCCGGGTCCCCGGCGGCCTTCGCGATGACGGTGACCGAAGGCAGCTCGTCATACTCGACCCAGATGGCGTCGGCGCCATCGCGCGCGGCGGCCATGGTCTCGGCGATCACGGCCGCGATGGGCTCGCCCACGAAGCGGACCGCGCCGGTCGCGAGCAGGGTCTGCGGCTCGGCCTGGAGCGGCGATCCGTCGGGGCGCTTGAAGGGCACGGAGGCGGTCATCGGCTTCACGCCGGCTGCCACCAGCTCCGCGCCGGTGACGACCGCCAGCACGCCGGGCACCTCCAGCGCCGGTGCCGTGTCGATCGAGACGATCCGGGCATGGGCGTGCGGCGAGCGCAGGAAGATCAGATGGACCTCGCCCTCGGGCGCGAAATCCCCGGTGAACTGGCCTTCGCCGGCAAGCAATGCCCGGTCCTCGACCCGCCGCACCGCCCGTCCGCTGCCGAAGCGCCCGAAACCCATGTCCATTCGTGTCATCCTGCTACCAGGAGAAAGATGTTGGTCGATGACGGAATGAGCAAGTTGTGCACTGCAAAATCCTGCCGGGACGACGGCCCCGAGAAGGAAGCACCTGTCTTTGGCCGGCTGGCGGAAGGCGGCCCCCGCCCGGGCGATGGGGAGGAGTGCCTCCTCGACCTTCTGGCCGCGCCTGGAGGCGCGCGGGTGGAGCGGATCCTCTCGCGGGGCGCCAGCAGCCCGCCGGACTTCTGGTACGAGCAGGGTTGGGACGAGTTCGTGCTGCTGGTCTCCGGCGCCGCTGTGCTGGCTTTTGCGGATGGCGGCGAGCGCCGCCTGGAGGCGGGGGACTACGCGATCCTGCCGGCCGGATGCCGGCATCGGGTCGCCTGGACGACGCCGGAGCGGGAGACCGTCTGGCTCGCCGTCCATATGCCGCCCGAGCGATCCGAGGCCGTCAAACCCCGATAGAGCCGAAGACGTTCAGGGGAGATCGAAGCGGACGGCGATGGCCGCGGATGCGATCACGGCCATGTCGTGGTTGTCCTCCTGCGGCACGTCCAGGCCGCCCTTCACCGCCCTGGCGGTCACGACGCCATAGGGCAGCGATGTCCGGACGGCCTCGATATCGACCCTGTCGGGCCGCTGGACGCCGATCGTGACTTCCACCTGCATGGTCCGGATATCCAGGCCGAGGGTGCGGATGAAGGCCAGGGACGAGTGGTGCAGCGCGTCCTGCACCGCGCGCAGCGCCGCCTTGGTGTAGTCCCCGCCATGCAGGTCGTTGCCGCTGCCCATCTCCAGGATGATGCGCTTCAAGGCCATGATCCGGCGCTCCTCAGATGTCGAGCCGCACGATCGCGCAGCAATTGGCCATGACGGTGATGCTGGTGCCTTCGTCATTGGGGATCTCCAGCCCGCCTTCGACGACGGTCACGGTGCCGGTGCCGTGCGGCAGGACGGCCAGGATCTCGGCCTTGTCGACCTGGTCCGGCTTCGGCACCCCGATCAGGACCTCGACCTGCATCGCGTCGACGGGCTGGTCCACCGCGGCCCCGATCGTCAGGGAGTTGTGCCAGAGCGCGTCGCGCAGCGCGCGGACGGCGGCCTTGGTGTAGTCGGTGCCGCGGATATCCGTGCCCATGCCAATTTCGAGCACCATGCGCTTGAGCGCCATGATCGTTCCTTCGGAGGCTGTGCCAGCCATGGAGAGATGGCCCGGAGCGGAGGGTAATGAGTCTCGACCTGCCGTGTCACGCCCGGCTCCGATGCGGACGGATCGGCGCTACAGCTTCTTCCGGTACCAGATCCGCGAATGCCCCGGCGGCATGCCGTCCAGACGTCCCGCCTCGATCCAGCCGTTGCGCTGCCAGAAGTTCGGCGCGTGGAAGCTGAAGGTGTCGGTATAGGCGTCCGTGCAGCCGCGGCCCCGCGCGATCGCCTCCGCCCGCGTCAGCAGCTCCGTGCCGAGGCCCTTGCCGCGCACGCCGGGCGAGAGCCACAGCCAGTCGATGAAGAGCCAGTTCCAGTAGGTCAGCCCCAGCAGCCCGCCCTTCACCACCTCCTCCTCGTCGCGCGCCAGCACCGTGACCGGCTCGCGGTCGTAGGGGCCGCCGCGCTCCTGGTTGTAGGAGTGCAGGCCGCGCTGGATGGCGGCAACCGCCTCCAGCTCGGGATAGTCGTCGTCGCTGATGGTGAGCTTGGGGGCGTCCGTCACGCGACGCGCCTCCTGATGGGACAAGTCATGAAGGAGTTATTGGGTCTTCAGCTTCCGGAGGGAAGAGGCCAGCGCCTTCACCTCCTCGGCGGCGGCGCTGCGCGGGCTGCTCTCGGTGACGCCGAGGCCCAGCGCGAAGGCGGTCGCGAAGGCGGAGCGGTTGCCCAGAGTCTCCTTCATGACCGGTGCCTTGCGGCGGGCGAGCTCCGCCGTCACCACGTCGCGCAGCCGTCCCGTGGGCGGCATCCGGTTCAGCACGATGCGGTAGGGCCGCTTCTCGTCCTCGGCGAGCTTGATGGTGGCCTCGGCGGCCCAGAGGTCGGGCAGGGAGGGCTGCAGCGGGATCAGCACGAGATCGGCCGCGCGCACGGCGATGCGGGCATCCGTGTCGGCATGGGGCGGCGTGTCGAGCACCACGTAGTCGGCGTCCTTGCGATGCCGGTCGATGGCGCCGCTGAGCCGCCAGCCGGAGGGCGCCTCGAAGCCGATCGGCGCGGTGCCCTCGGCTCGCAGCCCGTACCAGCGGACCAGGCTCTGCTGCGGGTCGGTGTCGAGCAGCACGACCTTCTTGCCCCCCGCCCCAAGGGCGACGGCGAGGTTGGCGGCGAGGGTGGACTTTCCCGCGCCGCCCTTTTGCTGCGCGACGGCGATGATGACGGCCAAGGCAGGGTCTCCTGCGATTCGGAAAGCCGAGCTTAGCCTGCTTTTCGCGCCTGTACGGCCGCTCGTGCGGCGGCCATCACGCCGATGCCCGGCACCGTCAGCGGCGGATGGCCCGGCATCAGCGCCGCGGCCGGCGCCATCGAGGCCTGGGCCAGCACCACGCGGCCCTCCAGCCCCTCGGCCGCGGAGGCGATGCGGCCGAGATAGGCGCGGAGCTCGCCGGCCTGGAAGAGCGGCCAGGCGCCATGGACCATGTGCATGACCAGCCTCGCGCCATGCGCCTTCGCCGAGGCCTCGAAGAGCCGGCGCGTGGGCTCGCGCGTGGTCGGCGCGGCGTAGAGGACGTGGACGGTGCCGCCGGCGCGCGTCGCGGCCTCGGCCAGCGCGCCGTCGGCGCGGATCACGGGCTTCGGCGCGTCCTGCGCCTGCTCGGCCGCGGCGCCGATGGTGGAGCAGGTGAGCAGCACGGCATCGGCGTGCCAGGCCAGGTCGCGCAGCAGCACGGCGGCCTCGTTCAGCACCTCGGGCGTGGGCTCGCGCAGCAGGTCGGCGCGGACCTTGTGGGTCAGCCGCAGCGCGCCGCCGGGCAGGGCGGCGGCGGCCGAATCGAAGAGCATCGCGTTGCTCTCCGCCGTGTGCAGGCAGGCGATGGTGATGGGCACGCGCGCTTCAGTTCAGGAAGGGATTGCGGCCGCGCGGCTGATGGCGCGGGCCGAAATGCTGCGCGAGATAGTCCACGATCTGCCGGCGCTCGGCTGCTTCCAGCGGGTTCATGCCCTGCTTCTCGACCATCCAGTCCATGAGCCCGTCCCACTGCTCGCGGTTGAAGGCGCTGCGCCGGATGATCGCGGTGCTGTGGCAGGCGGTGCAGGCGTAGAAGGTCTCCTCCTGCCCGTCGCCGGCGGGCAGGATGGAAGGGTCCTCCGGCTCGGGCGCGGTCTGCGCGAGGGCCGCGCCGCCGGCCAGGGGGAGGGCCATGGCGAGCGCCAGCAGCATGGACCGCATCAACCCACCAGGATCGCGGCGCGGCTGATCGGGTTCGCCGAATAGCCCTGCGGGTTCCAGTTGGCGGCGGCGTGCGGCTGCATGCGGCCCTCACTGTCGGTGGCGCGGTACCACACCTCGAAATAGCCGTCCGAGGGCAGGGTCACGCGGCCCTGCCAGCGCTGCCAGGCGTGGCAGTTCGCGGGGGCGGAGACCTGCATCTCCACCCAGGTCGCGCCGAAATCGACGCTGGCATGCACGGCCTTGGCGGTGAGGTCGCCCGCCCAGGCGGCGCCGCGCAGGTCGAGGCTGCGCGTGCCGGCCGGAAGCCGCGTGCCATGCGCATGCGAGGAAAGGATGGCGCGCACCGGCATGCTCTCGAGCTCGGCGAAGCTGGCGCCGTTGTCGTTGCTGCCGGGGATGATGGGCTTCACCGGCACACGGTAGCTGGTGCCGCCCATGCCCGCGCCGTCATGCACCTTGTCGCGGATCCAGATGCGGGTGAGCCATTTCTGGCTGAAGCTGCCCGGCCAGCCCGGCGTGATGAGCCTGAGCGGTGCGCCGTGGATGTGCGGGATGGCCGCGCCGTTCATGCGGAAGGCGAGGATGGTGTCCTCGTCCATCGCCTTGGCGATGCGCATGCCGCGGTTGATGGCCTGGCGGTCGGTGGCGCCGGAGAGATGCGGGTCGGCGCCGAAATGGCCGGTGTAGATGGCGCTGGGCTTGAGGCCGGCCACGTTCAGCACGTCGCGCAGCCGCACGCCGGTCCATTCGGCATTGGCGATGGCGCCGTTGCCCCACTGGTTGCCGCGCGTCTGCGGCGCGTAGGCGCCGCGGCCATTGCCGCCGCACTCCATCTGGAGCTGCAGCGTGACGTTGGGGAAGCGCGTGCGCAGCTCGCCCAGCTTCAGTGTCAGCGGCGTGTTCACCTCGCCGTCGATGGTGAGCATCCAGGAATCCGGATCCGATGTGGGCTCCGGCATCTGGCCGTTGTTGCGGACGAAGAAGTTGCGGAAGCTCGTCACGGGCTCGTCGAGCTGGTGCTCCGGCGTCTCGGCGACGAGCGGGCGGTCGCCCAGCAGGATCAGCTCGTTCTTGCCCTCCATCCGGAAGACCTGGGGCGCGGCGGCCGACGTGCCCTGGGCGGCGGCGGGACGGGCCAGCAGCTCGGGCAGGGTGCCCGCCGGCATGCGGGCGGAAAAGGGGATGGCGGCGCCGAGTGTCGCGCCCATGGAGGCGAGGGCGGTGCCGCGCAGGGCGCCGCGCCGGCCCCAGGCCAGGGCGTCGGCGCGCTCCGGATCGTCGCGGTACAGCTCAAGCAACGAGCGCTCCGGCTTGCCGGGCCTCTTGTTGGACATCGTGTGATCCTCCCAATCTCCGGTAATATGGCCCAGACCCGCCCCCGCTCCGCAATCCTTTCCGAATTGCTGACGCCCGCCGACATGGCCGAGGCGGACCGGCTGGCCGGCAACGGCCCGGCCTTGATGGAAGCGGCGGGCCGCGCCGTGGCGATGGCGATCCGGCAGCGCTTCCGGCCGTGCCGCACGCTGGTGCTTGTGGGGCCTGGGAACAACGGCGGCGACGGCTACGTGGTTGCCCGGCTGCTGGAGCAGGCGGGCTGGGATGTGGCGATGGCGGCGCTCGCCCCGCCGCGCGAGGGGAGCGACGCGGCGCCGGCGGCCAGGCGGTGGCGCGGGCCGATGCGTGGACTGGACGCGACCGGGCGCGCGGGGCTCGTGGTGGATGCCGTGTTTGGCGCTGGCCTGGTTCGCGACTTCGAAGGCCCGGCCGCCGAGGCGCTGCGGGCCTGTGGCGCGCCGGTCGTGGCGGTGGACGTGCCCTCCGGCCTGGACGGCGCGACGGGTGCCGTGCGCGGCTTTGCGCCGCAGGCCGCGCTGACGGTCACCTTCTTCCGCGCCAAGCCTGGGCATCTCCTGCTGCCTGGGCGCGACCTCTGCGGCGAGCTGGTGGTGGCCGATATTGGCCTGCCCGCCTCGGTGCTGGAGGCGATTCGGCCGCAGACCTTCGCCAACGGCCCGTCGCTCTGGACGCTGCCGCGCCCGGGCGCGGCGAGCCACAAGCACAGCCGTGGCCATGTCACGGTCATCTCCGGCCGGGAGATGACGGGCGCCGCTTTGCTGGCAGCTCGTGCAGCGCGGCGGGCCGGGGCCGGCCTCGTGACGCTGGCCTGCTCCGACGCCGCGAGCGCTGCCCTGCACCGGCAGGCCGAGCCCGGCGCGCTGGTCGTCGAGGCGGACGGCACCTCCGCGCTGGTGGACACAATTCTCGCCGATGCCAGGCGCGACACCATCCTGGCCGGCCCCGGCCTGCCGCCCGATGCCGCGACCCGCGAGGCCGTGGCGCGCTTCCTCGCCGCCGGGCGGCATGTCGTCGCCGATGCCGGCGCGCTCACCGCCTTCGCCGGCGATCCCGAGGGCCTTGAAGGCGTCGCCATCCTCACGCCGCATGCCGCCGAATTCGCGCGCCTCTTTGGCCCTACCGGCGAGGGCCGGCTCGCCGCCACCCGCGCGGCGGCGAGGCGCATCGGCGGCGTGGTCCTGCTCAAGGGCTCCGACACGGTGATCGCGTCCCCCGACGGCCGCGCCGCCATCAACCACAATGCGCCGCCCTGGCTGGCCACCGGCGGTACCGGCGACGTCCTCGCCGGCCTCGCCGCCTCGCTCCTCGCCCAGGGCATGCCCGCCTTCGAGGCCGCCTGCGCCGCCGCCTGGATTCAGGGCGCCGCGGCGGCGAAAATCGGCCCCAGCCTGCTCGCCGAGGACCTTGCGGGCGCCTTTCGCGACCTCATGTAGGGATCGCGCTTTGTTTCCGAATATTTCCCGGCTAACCTGACCTGAATCCGGAGACCGAAATGGCCGATACGCTCGTTGCCGAAGCGCCTGAAACCCTGGTCGATCGCGCGCTGCGCCGCGTCACCGGCCTCTGGCGCGACATGGCGGAGCGGGTCGTCAGCCGCGGCGAGCCCGAGGATGTCGCGGCCCAGATGCAGGCCTGCCTCACCGGCCGCGGCGGCGAGGTCTCGGCGCGTGCGCGCGCGGCGAAGCTGGCCGCTGCCTATCGCGGCTTCACCGAGGCCGAGCGCGTCCATTTCCTCCGCACCCTGGCCGGCTTCGACGCCGATCCCAAGGCCGTCGAGGGCGCCATCAAGGCCTGGCTCGACGCGCCGGAGGGCGCCGGCAAGGCCGCCGCCAAGGTCAAGCTGCGCCGCGCGCTGGAAAGCCCGCGCATCCGGCTGCTCTCCCAGTTCACCGGCATCCCCGACGGGATGAAGCTGCTCGTCGACCTGCGCGAGGACCTGCTGCGCGTGGCCGAGACCGACCCGCTGCTGCAGGCGCTGGAGGCCGACCTCAAGACGCTGCTGACCTCCTGGTTCGACGTGGGTTTTCTCGAACTCCGCCGGATCGACTGGAACAGCCCCGCCGCGCTGCTTGAAAAGCTCATCCGCTACGAGGCGGTGCACCGCATCGAATCCTGGGAGGATCTCAAGAACCGCCTGGATTCCGACCGCCGCTGCTACGCCTTCTTCCATCCGCGCATGCCGGCCGAGCCGCTGATCTTCGTCGAGATCGCGCTGGTGAAGGGCCTTGCCGATTCCGTGCAGGCGCTGCTCGATCCGCGCACCGAGGCGATGGACCCCGCGGGCGCCGACACCGCGATCTTCTACTCGATCAACAACTGCCAGCGCGGGCTGGACGGGATCGCCTTCGGCAACTTCCTCATCAAGCGCGTGGTGGAGGTGCTGGGGCTGGAGTTCCGCGGCCTCAAGCATTTCGCGACGCTCTCGCCCATTCCCGGCTTCTGCCGCTGGCTGACGGCGCGCGAGGAGGCGGGCGACATGTCGCTGCTGACGCCGGACGAGATCAACGCGATCCGCGCCGCCGCCGGCGTGCCGCCCGAGGCCTCGCCGCTGGCCGCGCTGCAGCTCCTGGTCGCGCGCAAGGAATGGACGCCGGAGCTGCGCAAGGTGATGGAGCCCGTGCTCATCCGGTTGTGCGCGCGCTTCCTCGCAACGGAATCCGGCCGCAACAAGAAGCGGGCGGCCGATCCGGTGGCGCATTTCCACCTGTCCAACGGCGCGCGGATCGAGCGGATCAACTGGCGCGCCGACACCTCGCCCAAGGGTATGCGCGAGAGCGCCGGCATGATGGTGAACTACCTCTATGACCTCGAATTCATCGAGGACAACCACGAGGCCTATGCGGGCGAGGGCAAGCGTTCCATGGCGACGAGCGTGCGCAAGCTCGCCAAGAGCTGAGGGCTCAGGCGCCCGCCCAAGGGGCCGCAGCATGGCGGGCGTGCTCCCAGACCTCGGGATTCACGACATTCACCGGCCGTTCGCCGCGCATCACGCGCAGCACCTCCTCGGCGGCGGCGAGGTTGGTGCGCTCCACCGAGGCCGGCGTCATGCCGGCCCAGTGCGGCGTCAGCAGCAGATTGGGCGCCTCGAAGAGCGGGCTGTCCCGGGGCGGCGGCTCCTCGTTCATGACGTCGAGCGCGGCGCCGCCGATGCGGCCGTCATGCAGCAGGCGCCGCAGGGCCGGCTCGTCCAGCACGCCGCCGCGGGCCACGTTGATCAGCCAGGCGTCGGGCTTCATCCGCCCCATCATTTCGGCCGAGGCCAGTCCCCGCGTCTCCTCGGTGAGCGGGCAGGCGAGGACGATGAAGTCGGACTCGGAAAAGATGCGCCCGAGATCGGCCGCCTGGACTCCCTCAGGCAGGGCGCCGCCGCTGCGCCGCATGCCCAGCACGCGCATGCCGAAGCCCAGCCCAGCGATGCGCGCCAGGTGCCGGCCGATGGCGCCCAGCCCCACGATTCCGAGCGTGCGGCCCGAGAGCTCGACGGCCTGGTCCCAAGCGGCGATGGACTTCTTCCAGCCCTCGGTGCGGAAGACCCGGTCGGCCGTCTCCAGCCGCCGGCTGGCGACCATCATCTGCGCGATCACGTGCTCGGCGACCGAGACGGCATTGCCGCCGGGCACGTTGGTGACGGGGATGCCGAGCGCCGTCGCGCGGTCCACCGGGATGAAGTCGTAGCCCACGCCCGCGCGGGCCACGAGGCGCAGCTTCGGGCTGCGGTCCAGCAGGTCGCGGGGCAGAGGCAGGCGGACGACCAGTGCGTCGGCCTCGGCGCAGACGGCGTAGAAGCCCTCTGCGCCACGCGTCGGCGGCAGCTCCACCCGCAGGCCTGCCCCTTCCAAGAGCGCGACGGCGGCGGGCGCGATGGGGCTGGTGAGCGCGACGAGCGGCAAGGGCGCATTCCTCGGTTCGGAAGGGATATGAAAGCCGTAGCCGCGCGGGCGGGAGCGTGCAATGCGCGGGCCGCATTCGCAGCGCCCTCGCGCGGCGGGGCTTTTGACGGCTAAGCTCCGGTCAAGTCGAGGAACAAGCCGCCATGAACCAGCAATCGCCCCTGATCCGCGCTCCGGAAGAGGCCCGCCGCCTCGCGCTGCTGAACGCCGTCGAGCGCAAGCTGCTCTGGCTCTCGGCTTGGATGATCCACAACGCCAACCACATCCGCCCCAACCGCGACGGGCTGAAGGTGGGCGGGCACCAGGCCTCCTGCGCTTCGGTCATCTCGATCATGACGGCGTTGTATTTCGACATCCTGAAGCCTGCCGACCGCGTGGCGGTGAAGCCGCATGCCGGGCCGGTCTTCCACGCGATGAACCGGCTGCTCGGCCGCCAGACGCCGGAGCGGATGGCGACGCTGCGGCAGTTCGGGGGCATCCAGCCCTATCCCTCGCGGATCAAGGACGGGGCGGAGGTGGACTTCTCCACGGGCTCGGTGGGGCTGGGCGTGGCGCTCGCCAGCTTTGGCAGCCTCGTGCAGGACTATGTGCGCCTGAAGAAGCTGACGCCCGACGAGATTCCCGCCGGCCGTCACGTCGCCATCGTGGGCGACGCCGAGCTGGACGAGGGCAATATCTACGAGGCCCTGCTCGAGGGCTGGAAGCACGACATCCGCAACGTCTGGTGGGTGGTGGACTACAACCGCCAGAGCCTCGACAGCGTGGTGCAGGACCGCCTCTTCGGCCGCATCGAGGGCCTGTTCCGCGACATGGGCTGGAACGTGGTCACCATCAAATACGGGCGAAAGCTGCAGGCGGCCTTCGCGCGGCCGGGCGGCGAGGCGCTGCGCCGCTTCATCGACGACTGCCCCAACAGCCTCTACTCGGCGCTGACCTTCCAGGGCGGCGCGGCCTGGCGCTCGGCGCTGCTGGCCGAGCTGGGCCGCGAGGACGGGGTGCGCGCCATCATCGACCCGCTCTCGGACGACGAGCTGGCGGATCTCATGAACAACCTCGGCGGGCACGACGTCGAGACGCTGATGGAGGCCTTCCGGGCCCAGGACGCCGCCGGTGACCAGCCGACCTGCTTCATCGCCTATACCATCAAGGGCATGGGCCTGCCCTTCGCCGGCCATAAGGACAACCATTCCGGGCTCATGACGAAGGAGCAGATGGAGACCTTCCGCGAGCTCATGGCGATCCGTCCCGGGCATGAATGGGATGTCTTCGAAGGGCTGGGCCTGCCCGAGGCCGAACTGCAGGCCTTCATCGACTCCGTGCCCTTCGCGCAGAAGCTGACGCCCGAGGGGCGCAGCCTGGTCTCGCCGAAGATCCCCATCCCCGCGGCCTTCCCGGTGCCGAAGGTGCCGGCGGGGCGGAAGCTCGCGACGCAGATGGCCTTCGGCGAGATCCTCGCCGGCATCGGCCGCGGAGAAGGCGAGTACGGCCCCATGGCCGGCCGCATCGTCACCACCAGCCCGGACGTGACGGTCAGCACCAATCTCGGCCCCTGGGTGAACCGGCGCGGCATCTTCGACCGGCACCTCAAGAACGACGTCTTCCGCGACGCCAAGCTGGCCTCGGCCCAGCGCTGGGGGATGTCGCCGCAGGGGCAGCATGTGGAGCTGGGCATTGCCGAGCAGAACCTGTTCCTCATGCTGGCGGGGCTCGGGCTCGCAGATAAGCTCTACGGCGCCCGGCTGCTGCCGATCGGCACGGTCTACGACCCCTTCGTGAACCGCGGCCTCGATGCGCTGATCTACGGCTGCTACATGGATGCGCGCTTCCTGCTGGTCTCGACGCCGTCGGGCCTGACCCTGGCGCCGGAGGGCGGGCAGCACCAGTCGGTGAACACGCCCTTGATCGGCATGGCGCAGGACCGGCTGGCCGCCTTCGAGCCGGCCTTCGCGGACGAGCTGGCCATCCTGATGCGCCATGCCTTCTCCCATATGCAGGAGCCCAACGGGTCGAGCGTCTGGCTGCGGCTGTCCACGCGCGGGCTGGTCCAGCCGGAGCGGGAGCTGGATCCGGCGCAGGTCATCGCGGGCGGCTACTGGATGGTGCCGCCGGCGCAGGGCGCGCGGATCGCCATCGCCTATCAGGGGCCGGTGGCGCCGGAGGCGATCTCGGCCTTCGAGGCGTTGCGCGAGGAGGAGCCCGGCGCGGGCCTGCTGGCGATCACCTCGCCGGACCGGCTGCACCAGGGCTGGCTGGACAGCCGCAAGCGCGCGCGGTCCGGGCCGGGTTCGGCGCCGTCCCATATCGAGACGCTGCTGGCGCCGCTGGCGCCGGGCGCGGGCATCGTGACGGTGCTCGATGGGCACCCGGCGGCGCTGGACTGGATGGGCGGCGTGCGCGGCCAGCGGATCTCGGCGCTGGGCGTGGACCGATTCGGGCAGGGGGGCGACATCCCCGCGCTCTACGCCGAGTACGGGCTGGACGAGGCGGCGATCCTGGACGCCTGCGCGCAGCTGCTGATTGGTTAGGGGATGAGGGCGACGCCCTCGGCGGCGGCGGCGGCACGAAGTCGCTTGTCGAGGGAAGCGAGCGGAAGGCCGCTGCGGATCGCCAGTTCCAGATAGGTGGCGTCGTAGAGGGTCAGCCCGTGGCGGCCCGCGAGCTCGGCACCCAGGGTCAGGACGGCGTCGAGGCCGGCAAGGTCCAGCTCCACATCCATCTCGGCGATATCCCCCAGCAACTCCGCTAATTCGTCGGCGGTGATGCGCTTCCGCCGATAGGAGACGAGCATCACGTTGGCGACTTCCACTCGCCAGATCGCCGGCGAGATGGAGGGAAGACCGGTCAGCCCCGCGAAGTCTGCTGCGGCGCTTTCACCGAGGAGCAGCGCCACGGTGACCGAGGCATCCAGCACGAACTCCGGCACGGAGGCTCAGTACCTCCGCCCCTCGTCCCTGAATTCCAGGATCTCCTCGACGGTCAGAGGCTTGAAGCCCCGTTCGCGCATCTTCTGGCGAAGGGCCTGCAGCTTCTCGCTGAGGGGATGCACGCCCTCGGCCGCCTTCTTCACCGGCACGAGCTTCGCCACCGGCAGCCCGCGCCGCGTGATCGTGACCTCCTCGCCGCGCTCCACGCGGTCGAGGAGGGCGGAGAGATGGGTCTTGGCCTCGAAGGCCCCTACGGTGCCGTCCATGGCCGATAAACTAGTTGGTCAACCAGTCGGCGGCAAGGGATATGGCACCAGCTCCGCATCCCGCCGCTGGTAGAGCGGATGCTTCGGGCTCCCATCCCCGTTCACCCCGAAGCACATCGCGTGAACGCCCGCGGCCGCCAGCAACCGTGCGATCGCCGCCCCCCGCGCCATCAGCGGCTTGGGCGGCTGCCCCCAGGCCACCACCACCAGCGCCGCCGAGCGGGCGTAGTGCAGGATGGTGGCATCGGTCTCCTCGCCGACCGGGTCCTCCACCTCCAGCAGCCGCTTCTTGTCCGTGGCCCGGTAGCTGAAGGCGTTCAGCATCACGAGCCCGGGCAGCCCCCAGCGGTACCGCGCCCGCCACATGCAGCCCGCCACGGTCGGGTCGTCCACGTCGACATCGGCCGTCGAGGGGTTCATCCCGATGACTGCGCCAAAGCCCGGCGTGCCCAGCGGCCGGCCGTCCCAGCGGCGTTCCAGCCACCAGCGCCAGCGCCGGTCGGGGGAGAAGGCGGCCGCCGAGACGACGTCGGACGCCAGCTTGAGGCGGACCTTCCCGCCGGGATCATGGGAATCGGGCATCACGGCAGTATTGGCGCGGCCGTCCCTTTCCGCTACACGCCCCGCTTCCTACCCGGCAACGCTGGAACGCGGGCGTGGTGGAATTGGCAGACACGCTGGATTTAGGTTCCAGTGGCGCAAGCCGTGGGGGTTCAAGTCCCTCCGTCCGCACCACCGCCGCATCCAGCGATTTTTTGAAATGGATTCAAGGGCAATGCAGGTCACTGAGGTCGCGAATGAGGGTCTGAAGCGGGCCTATACGGTCGTGGTCCCCGCTTCGAGCATCGCGCTCCAGAAGGACAAGCGCCTGGCGGAGATCGCCAAGGACATCAAGCTGCCCGGCTTCCGCCCCGGCAAGGTGCCCCAGAAGGTCGTCCAGGCCCGCTACGGCCAGGCCGTGATGGGCGAGGTTCTCGAGGCCTCGGTGCAGGAGGCCTCGGACAAGGTCGTCTCCGACAACAACCTGCGCCCGGCCCTGCAGCCCAAGATCGAGCTGGTGAACTTCGCCGACGGCGCCGACCTCGAATTCCGCATGGACGTCGAGGTCCTGCCCGAGATCCCGATGCCCGATTTCGCCGGCATCAGCCTGATCCGCCTCAAGGCCGCCCCCGGCGAGGAGGACATCACCAAGGCGCTGGAGAACATCACCCGCCGCCAGGCCTCCCTCGAGGAGACCGAGGCCCGCCCCGCCGCCAAGGGCGAGGTGCTGATCTGCGACTTCGTCGGCCGCATCGACGGCGTCGAGTTCCAGGGCGGCACGGCCAGCGACATGCCCATCGAGGTCGCCGGCCCCGGCTTCATCCCGGGCTTCACCGAGCAGCTCGAGGGCATGGCCCCGGGCGAGGAGCGCCTCGTGAAAGTGACCTTCCCGGCCGAGTACGGCTCGGCGGAGCTGGCCGGCAAGGATGCCGAGTTCACCGTCACGGCCAAGGCGCTGAAGATCTATGCCAAGCCCGCGCTGGACGACGAGTTCGCGAAGAAGCTCGGGCTGGAGAGCATGGAGAAGCTGCGCGAGGCCATCACCGATTCGCTGCAGCGCGAGTACGACAGCCTCAGCCGCATGGCGATCAAGCGGAAGCTGCTCGACGCGCTGGCCGAGCGCGCCAGTTTCACCGTGCCCGAGGGCATGGTGGACAACGAGTTCGCCCAGATCTGGCAGCGCGTGGAGGCCGACCTCAAGGCCGGCAAGCTGGACGGCGAGGATGCCGGCAAGGACGAGGCGACCCTGAAGGCCGAGTACCGCGCCATCGCCGAGCGCAGGATCCGTCTGGGACTGTTGCTCTCCGAGATCGGCCGGACCAACAACATCCAGGTCTCCCGCGAGGAGCTGGGCCAGGCCATGCGGGCCGAGGTGCAGCGCTATCCGGGCCAGGAGAAGCAGGTCTACGACTTCTTCCAGAAGAACCCGCAGGCCATCGAGAACCTGCGCAGCCCGATCTTCGAGGAGAAGGTCGTGGACTTCATGCTGGAGCTGGCCAAGGTCGAGGACGAGACGGTCTCCGCCGAGAAGCTGGCCGAGGCTGCCCAGCAGGCCTGAGGGGGAGGGGCTCGCAAAGGGCCCCCCTTTCCCTGGGCGCGTCTCTGCCCACATGCTGCATTCTGACACCGAGGCCCGGGCGCGATTCGCCGGGCCTTAACCCGGCCGTGCCCATCCTGGGGCGGACCTCAGATGATGGGATACCAAGACGTGCGGGACCGCGATCCAGTCGAAATCTACAACAACAACCTCGTGCCCATGGTGGTGGAGCAATCCAGCCGGGGCGAGCGCGCCTATGACATTTATTCGCGCCTGCTGAAGGAGCGGATCATCTTCCTGACCGGCCAGGTCTACGACCAGGTGTCCGCCCTGATCTGCGCCCAGCTGCTGTTTCTTGAGAGCGAGAACCCGAACAAGGACATCTCGTTCTACATCAACAGCCCGGGCGGCGTGGTGAGCGCGGGACTCGCGATCTACGACACGATGCAGTACATCCGCAGCCCCGTGAGCACGGTCTGCGTCGGCATGGCGGCCTCCATGGGGTCCCTGCTGCTGACCGCCGGCGCCAAGGGCAAGCGCTTCGCCCTGCCGAACGCCCGCGTCATGGTCCACCAGCCCTCCGGCGGCGCCCAGGGCCAGGCGACGGACATCGAGATCCAGGCCAAGGAGATCCTGGAGCTGCGCAAGCGGCTCAACCAGATCTACGTGACCCATACCGGCCAGGACGTGGCGGCGATCGAGGCCAAGCTGGAGCGCGACAGCTACATGTCCGCCGAGGAGGCCCGCGACTGGGGGCTGATCGACCAGGTGGTGGACAAGCGCCCGGCGGGCCCCGAGGCTACCCCCAAGGGCTGATGGCCAGGACGGCGAATTGATGAGTCTTTAGTGTTTTCCGGGGCATGGTCAAGCCGTAAGGAGGCCATGCTTCCCCCGGGGGCCCCATGGGGTCTATGGTTTTGCAACGCACCTGTAGGAATGGGCGACCGGCTCCACCTTCCAGGGCGCGAGGAGTTGGCATGAGCAAGTCTGGCGACAGCAAGAACACCCTATACTGCTCCTTCTGTGGGAAGTCGCAGCACGAGGTGCGCAAGCTCATCGCGGGTCCGACGGTGTTCATCTGCGACGAGTGCGTCGAGCTGTGCATGGACATCATCCGCGAGGAGCACAAGACGCACCTCGTGAAGACCCGCGACGGCGTGCCGACGCCCAAGGAGATCTGCAAGGTCCTCGACGACTACGTGATCGGGCAGGACCACGCGAAGAAGGTGCTCTCGGTCGCGGTCCACAACCACTACAAGCGGCTGGCCGCGGGCGCGAAGAACAACGACGTCGAGATCGCCAAGAGCAACATCATGCTCATCGGGCCCACCGGCTCGGGCAAGACGCTGCTCGCGCAGACCCTGGCACGTATCCTCGACGTGCCCTTCACCATGGCCGACGCGACCACGCTGACCGAGGCCGGCTATGTCGGCGAGGATGTGGAGAACATCATCCTCAAGCTGCTGCAATCGGCCGACTACAACGTGGAGCGGGCGCAGCGCGGCATCGTCTACATCGACGAGGTCGACAAGATCAGCCGCAAGTCGGACAACCCCTCCATCACGCGCGACGTGAGCGGCGAGGGCGTCCAGCAGGCGCTGCTGAAGATCATGGAGGGCACGGTCGCCTCCGTGCCGCCGCAGGGCGGCAGGAAGCACCCGCAGCAGGAATTCCTGCAGGTGGACACGACCAACATCCTCTTCATCTGCGGCGGCGCCTTCTCCGGGCTGGAGAAGATCATCGGCTCCCGCGGCAAGGGCTCGGGCATCGGCTTCGGCGCCGAGGTCCGCAGCCCCGAGGACCGGCGCATGGGCGCCGTGCTCCGCGAGGTGGAGCCCGAGGACCTGTTGAAGTTCGGCCTGATCCCCGAGTTCATCGGCCGCCTGCCCGTGGTCGCGACCCTCGAGGACCTGGACGAGAAGGCGCTCATCGAGATCCTGACCCGGCCGAAGAACGCGTTGCTCAAGCAGTACCAGCGCCTCTTCGAGATGGAGGGCGCCAAGCTCACCTTCACGGAGGACGCGCTGAAGTCGGTCGCCAGCCGCGCCATCCAGCGCAAGACCGGCGCCCGCGGGCTCCGCTCCATCATGGAGCAGATCCTCCTGACGACCATGTTCGAGCTGCCCGGCCTCGCCGATGTCGAGGAAGTCGTGGTGAACCGCGAGGTCGCGGAGGTCCGCGCCCAGCCGCTGTTCATCTATGGCGAGAAGCCGGCCGAGCAGAGCTCGGCATGAGGGGCGGCGGGCCGCTTGTTTCCCCGCCAGCCCATGACCAAGTGCCTACCCTAACCCGTGGCCACGGGTGGGCGTGCCGAATGCGGGCGCCCATCAGGCCGACTGTCCCAGTGAGGTCCCTATGACGGAAGTGATTCGCGGCGACTTGTTACCCGTATTGCCGCTGCGGGATATCGTGGTCTTCCCGCACCTCATCGTGCCGCTCTTCGTCGGCCGCGAGAAATCCGTGCGCGCTCTCGAGGCTGTCATGCGCGACGACAAGCAGATCCTGCTCGTCGCCCAGAAGAACGCCGAGCAGAACGATCCCGGCACCGGCGATCTCTACGAGACCGGCACCGTCTCCACGGTGCTGCAGCTGCTGAAGCTGCCCGACGGCACCGTGAAGGTGCTGGTCGAAGGCGGCCGTCGCGCGAAGATCGTGAAGTTCAAGGAGACGGACAACTACTTCGAGGCCTATGCCGAGGTCGTCGAGGAGGCCCCCTCGGAGAAGCGCGAGGTGGAGGCGCTGATGCGCAGCGTCGTCTCGCAGTTCGAGAGCTACATCAAGCTCAACAAGAAGATCTCGCCCGAGGTGCTGGTCTCGATCAACCAGATCGACGACCCCAGCAAGCTCGCCGACACCATCGCCAGCCACCTCTCCATCAAGATTCCCGAGAAGCAGGAGCTGCTGGAGATCGCCTCCGTCGGCGGCCGGCTGGAGCGCATCTTCGCCCATATGGAAGGCGAGATGAGCGTGCTCCAGGTGGAGAAGCGCATCCGCAGCCGCGTCAAGCGGCAGATGGAGAAGACCCAGCGCGAGTACTACCTCAACGAGCAGATGAAGGCGATCCAGAAGGAGCTGGGCGAGGGCGAGGACGGCAAGGACGAGGCCGCCGAGCTGGAGGCCCGCATCAAGGCGACCAAGCTCTCGAAGGAGGCGCGCGAGAAGGCCCTGGGCGAGCTGAAGAAGCTGCGCACCATGAGCCCGATGTCGGCCGAGGCGACGGTGGTGCGCAACTACCTCGACTGGATCCTGTCGATCCCCTGGAAGAAGCGCACGACGGTCCGCAAGGACATCATCGCGGCGGAGAAGGTGCTCGACGCCGACCACTACGGCCTCGAGAAGGTCAAGGAGCGGATCATCGAGTACCTGGCGGTCCAGTCGCGCAGCCAGAAGATCAAGGGTCCGATCCTGTGCCTCGTGGGTCCGCCCGGCGTGGGCAAGACCTCGCTCGGCAAGTCCATCGCCAAGGCCACGGGCCGCAACTTCGTGCGCATGTCGCTGGGCGGCGTGCGGGACGAGGCGGAGATCCGCGGTCACCGGCGGACCTATATCGGCTCCATGCCGGGCAAGGTCATCCAGGGCATGAAGAAGGCGAAGACCTCGAATCCGCTCTTCCTGCTGGACGAGATCGACAAGCTCGGCGCCGACTGGCGCGGCGACCCGTCCTCGGCCCTACTGGAGGTGCTCGATCCCGAGCAGAACTCGACCTTCGCGGACCACTACCTGGAGGTCGACTACGACCTCTCGGACGTGATGTTCGTCACGACCGCGAACTCGCTGCGCATGCCCCAGCCGCTGCTGGACCGCATGGAGATCATCCGCATCCCCGGCTACACCGAGGATGAGAAGGTTCAGATCGCCAAGCGGCACCTGTTCTCGAAGGTCTCCGAGGCCAACGGCCTGAAGGCGGGCGAGTGGACGCTCTCCGATGAGGCGCTGCTGGATCTCGTGCGCTACTACACGCGCGAGGCCGGCGTGCGGAACCTCGAGCGGGAGCTCGGCGGCCTGGCACGCAAGGCGGTGAAGGAGATCGTCTCGAAGAAGGCGAAGAAGGTCTCGATCAACGTCAAGAACCTCGAGAAGTATGCGGGCATCAAGAAGTACCGCTACGGCGAGGCCGAGAGCGAGGACATGGTCGGCGTCGTGACCGGCCTGGCCTGGACCGAGGTGGGCGGCGAGATTCTGACCATCGAGAGCGTGGTGGTGCCCGGCAAGGGCAACATCAAGCCGACGGGCCAGCTCGGCGACGTGATGAAGGAGAGCGTGAGCGCCGCGCTGTCCTACGTGCGGTCGCGCTCGATCACCTTCGGCATCAAGCCGACGCTGTTCGAGAAGCGGGACATCCACGTGCACGTGCCGGAAGGCGCGACGCCGAAGGACGGACCGTCGGCCGGCGTGGCGATGGCGACCTCCATCATCAGCGTGCTGACCGGCATCCCCGTGCGGCGCGACGTGGCGATGACGGGCGAGATCACGCTGCGCGGCCGGGTGCTGCCGATCGGCGGGCTGAAGGAGAAGCTGCTCGCGGCCCTCCGGGCGGGGATCACCACGGTCTTCATCCCGAAGGACAACGAGAAGGACCTCGCCGACATCCCCGACAGCGTCCGCAAGGCGCTGAAGATCGTGGCGGTCAGCCATGTCGACCAGGTGATCAGCCAGGCGCTGGTGCGCGCGCCGGAGCCCATCACCTGGGTGGAGCCGGAGGAGACTCCGGTGCCGCCGGCCGAGTCGGAGACGGCCGTCCGCCCGCACTAGCGGTGGGGACGATTCATCGCTTCGGCCTTCGGCCTAGGCGGATCGTGCCCGAGGGCTTGCATCGAGTCGGAAGGGGGCGTCGCGGTCGCGGCGCCCCCTTTGCATATCAAGGCTTTGCGCGTGTCATCCCCAGAAAACCGAGGGTTTCCGCCGCGAATCGGGCGATGCGGCGATTGACGCCCCGGAAAACCGACCCTTAGTGTCCGGTATCGATCACGGCGGTGGAATCGGTCCTCGCCATTGGGTCAGTTCAGAAGGGGGGACATCCCATGAACAAGCAGGATCTCGTTGCGGTCGTCGCGGAAGCGGGGGAGCTGTCGAAGGCCAAGGCCGGCGACGTTCTGGACTCGGTCTTCGAGGCGATCACGAAGGCGCTGAAGAAGAAGCAGGAGGTCCGTCTGGTGGGCTTCGGCACGTTCAGCACCAGCAAGCGCAAGGCCGGCAAGGGCCGCAATCCGCGCACGGGCGAGGAGATCAAGATTCCGGCGTCGACGACCGTCCGGTTCAAGGCCGGCAAGGGCCTCAAGGACAGCGTGAACTAATCCCCACAAAATCACTGCGTGATTTTGCGGAGGAGGCCCCGGTCGGGCGCCCAAGCCGCCGCGAGACGGCGGCTCAGGGAGCCCCATACGGGTGCTCATCTTGAAGGACAGGTTCCCCTCGCGAGGCTAAGCCTCGCGAGGGTATCGAGGCCGACGCTCTGGGCGCGGCGCACTTGTCGGAAGCGTGGCATGCCAGGATCGGCGGGCCTGCTGAGAATCCGGCCGCGCGATGGCCGGCGCCGCCCACATGACAGCGAAGTTGGTGCTAAAGTCGCGCGGCGAAGCCAAGGCGGCGGGTCGGGGCTGCTTGCCACGAAGCCGCCCGGCGTCTGAGGGCACAAAAACATTCTGATTCATCGCACCTTCGGCGCAGTGAATCAGGGCGCTTAGCTCAGAGGTAGAGCGCCTGCTTTACACGCAGGATGTCGGCGGTTCGACCCCGTCAGCGCCCACCAGATTTTCCTTCGTGTCGGTTGGTTGACAGGTGGGGGGAGGGGCCGTAAACGCCCCCCACGTCTTACGCGGGTGTAGCTCAGTCGGTTAGAGCGCCGGCCTGTCACGCCGGAGGTCGCGGGTTCGAGCCCCGTCACTCGCGCCAGATATTTCCTCCAGATCGCAGCGCTTCGATCGCCCTCTGGGCGGCCTCTTCATCGGCCCTCTTGTTGCGAACGATTCGCAAGAAAGCCCAATGAATCCCTTGGCCTGACGCGGGTTTAACCCGGGCCCCCCTATGGCAACCTGACACGGCCTTGCTGTATGGTGCGCCGCGTCAGAGGGGCGCTCCCGGGCACCCGTCTGGCTGGCGCTCGTTCCGGGCGCGGATTTGTGAAACGCAAGGCACGACGATGACGCAGCCCCTGCTCGCCGAGTACTTTCCGATCCTCGTCTTCCTGGGCATCGCCGGCGGCATCGCCATCGCCATGGTCGGCGGCAGCATGCTCCTTGCGCGCCAGAAGCCAAATGCGGAAAAGCTGTCGGCCTACGAGTGCGGCTTCGCCCCCTTCGACGACACGCGCCGCCGCTTCGACGTGCGCTTCTACCTCGTCGCCATCCTCTTCATCATCTTCGACCTCGAGGTCGCCTTCCTCTTCCCTTGGGCGGTCACGCTGGGCGACATCGGCTGGCTCGGCTTCGGCTCGATGATGGGCTTCCTGGGCGTGCTGACGGTGGGTTTCATCTACGAATGGCGCAAGGGCGCCCTGGACTGGGAGTAGGCCCATGAGCGACCTCGCCTGGAACCGTGAAGCGGCCCCGCCCGGGCCTCAGCAGGATGCGGTCCTGCGCGCCGTCACCGGCGAGATGGAGGAGAAGGGCTTCGTCGTCGCCAACCTCGACAAGGTGGTGAACTGGGCGCGGACCGGCAGCCTCTGGCCGATGACCTTCGGGCTTGCCTGCTGCGCGGTGCCGATGATCCACGCCTACATGGCGCGCTACGACCTCGACCGCTTCGGCATCATCCCGCGCGGCTCGCCGCGGCAGTCGGACGTGATGATCGTGGCGGGCACGCTGACCAACAAGATGGCCCCCGCGCTGCGCAAGGTCTACGACCAGATGTCCGAGCCGCGCTGGGTCATCTCGATGGGCAGCTGCGCCAATGGCGGCGGCTACTACCACTACAGCTACAGCGTGGTCCGCGGCTGCGACCGCATCGTGCCGGTGGACGTCTACGTGCCGGGCTGCCCGCCCACGGCCGAGGCGCTGGTCTATGGCATCCTCCAGCTTCAGCGGAAGATCCGGCGGACGGGGACCATCCTCCGTGGTTGATGCGCTCGAGAACGACATCCGCGAGGTCCTGGGCGATCGCCTGCCCGTCGAGTTCGCGCGCGCCCGCTACGGCGCCGAGCTCGTGCTGCATGCGACGCGCGAATCGCTGCTGCCGCTGATGCTGCTGCTGCGCGACACGCCCGCGCTCGACTTCGCCCAGCTCATGGACGTCTGCGGCGTGGACTGGCCCGAGCGTCCCGAGCGCTTCGACGTCGTCTACAACCTGCTCTCGCTGACCCGGAACGCCCGCGTCACCGTGATCGTGCCGACGGACGACTCGCAGCCGGTTCCGAGCGTGGCGCCGATCTGGCCGACCGCGACCTGGTTCGAGCGCGAGACCTGGGACATGTACGGCGTCGTCTTCGCCGGCCTCGCCGACCTGCGGCGCCTGCTGACCGACTACGGCTTCGAAGGCCATCCGCTGCGCAAGGATTTCCCGCTGACCGGCTTCGTCGAGGTCCGCTACGACGCGGAGGTCGGCCGCGTCGTGCAGGAGCCCGTGAAGCTCACCCAGGATTTTCGTTCGTTCGACTTCATGAGCCCCTGGGAGGCGATGACCACGCTGCCGGGCGACGAGAAGGTGCACCTCAACCGGCTGCCTCCGCCGGAGCCTGCCAAGACGGAGGAGGCCAAGCCGTGAGCGAGCTCAGCCCGACCGAAGATCTCAGCCCCGTCGGATCCCCCGAGGCGGCGCCCACCCGCACCATCGAGGTGGACAGCCACACCATCAACTTCGGCCCGCAGCACCCGGCCGCGCATGGCGTGCTGCGCCTCATCCTGGAGATGAAGGGCGAGGTGGTGGAGCGTGCCGATCCGCATATCGGCCTGCTGCATCGCGGCACCGAGAAGCTGATCGAGTACAAGACCTATCTGCAGGCGCTGCCCTATTTCGACCGGCTCGACTATGTGTCGCCCATGTGCATGGAGCACGCCTTCGCGCTCGGGACGGAGCGGCTGCTGGGCATCACCCAGGATATCCCGGAGCGCGCGCAGTACATCCGCGTGATGTTCGCGGAGATCACGCGCATCCTGAACCATCTGCTGAACGTCACGACCTACGCGCTGGACTGCGGCGCCATCACGCCGGCGCTCTGGGGCTTCGAGCAGCGCGAGCACCTGCTCGAGATGTACGAGATGACCTCGGGCAGCCACTACCACGCGAACTACTTCCGGCCCGGCGGCGTCGCCAAGGACATCCCGGCCGCGCTGCCCGCGAAGATCGAAGCCTGGATGGCGCAGTTCCCGGCCTTCCTCGACGAGCTCGAGACGCTGCTGACGGGCAACCGCATCTTCAAGCAGCGCACCGTCGACATCGGCGTCATGACTGCCGAGCAGGCGATGGCGTGGGGCTTCTCCGGCCCCTGCCTGCGTGCCTCGGGCATGGCCTGGGACCTCCGCAAGTCGCAGCCCTACGACGTTTACGACCGGATGGAGTTCGACATCCCTGTCGGCCGCAACGGCGACTGCTACGACCGCTACCTGGTCCGCATGCAGGAGATGCGGCAGTCGCTGCGCATCATCCGCCAGTGCCTGGACCAGATGAAGCCGGGACCGATCAAGATCCTGGACAACAAGATCGTGCCGCCGAATCGCGGCACCATGAAGCGCTCGATGGAAGCGCTGATCCACCACTTCAAGCTTTACACCGAGGGCTATCACGTGCCGGCGGGCAGCACCTACACCGTGACCGAGGCGCCCAAGGGCGAATTCGGCGTCTATCTCGTCTCCGACGGCACCAACAAGCCCTACCGCTGCAAGATCCGCGCGCCGGGCTATGCGCATCTCCAGGCGATGGAGGAGCTGAGCAAGGGCCACATGCTGGCCGACGCCGTCTCCATCATCGGCAGCCTCGATATCGTCTTCGGGGAGATCGACCGGTGAGCGCGCCCCACGATCACCACGGGCACGTCGAGCCGACCTCCTTCGCCTTCGATGCCGACAGCGAGGCGCAGATCGCCAAGATCGTGGCGCGCTATCCCGAGGGCCGGCAGGCCAGTGCCGTCATTCCCGCGCTCTACGTCGCCCAGAAGCAGATGGGCCGGCTGACCGGCAGCGCCTGGGTGCCGCGCGTGGCGATGGACGCGGTGGCCGCGCGGCTCTCCATGCCGCCGATGCGCGTCTACGAGGTCGCGACCTTCTACTTCATGTTCAACACGAAGCCGATCGGGAAGTACCACCTGCAGGTCTGCGGCACGACGCCCTGCTGGCTCCGCGGCTCGGACGAGGTGAAGCGCGCCTGCCAGGAGGCGGGCCATCTCAAGGGCTATGGCGACACCAGCGAGGACGGCCTCTTCACCATGACCGAGGTGGAGTGCCTGGGCGGCTGCGTGAACGCGCCGATCCTGCAGGTGGACGACGACTACTACGAGGACATGGACTACGAGAGCACGGTGAAGCTGCTCGAGGCGCTGAAGCGCGGCGAGCGGCCGAAGCCCGGCTCCGTGATCGGCCGGCAGACCAGCGCGCCCGAGGGCGGACCGATGGTGCTGACCGGGTCGGAGGAATAGTCATGGCGCTGTCCGACAAGGATCGCATCTTCACCAACCTCTACGGCACGCAGTCGTGGAACCTGGAAGCGGCGCGCATGCGCGGCGACTGGGACGGCACGGCCGCCATCATGGCCAAGGGCCGCGACTGGATCGTCGAGGAGATGAAGCAGTCCGGCCTGCGCGGCCGCGGCGGCGCGGGCTTCCCGACGGGGCTCAAGTGGTCCTTCATGCCGAAGGAGCGCCCGGCCGACGGGCGGCCGGTCTACCTCGTCGTGAACAGCGACGAATCCGAGCCCGGCACCTGCAAGGACCGCGACATCCTGCGGCACGATCCGCACAAGCTGATCGAGGGCTGCCTGCTCGCCGGCATGGCGATGGGCGCGACCGCCGGCTACATCTACTACCGAGGCGAGTACTTCAACGAGGGCAACATCCTCCAGGCCGCGATCGACGAGGCCTATGAGGCAGGCCTGCTCGGCAAGAACGCTGCGGGCAGTGGCTACGACTTCGACCTCTACTCGCACCGCGGCGCCGGCGCTTACATCTGCGGCGAGGAGACGGCGCTCATCGAGAGCCTCGAGGGCAAGAAGGGCATGCCGCGGCTGAAGCCGCCATTCCCCGCCGCCGTCGGCCTCTACGGCTGCCCGACCACGGTGAACAACGTCGAGACCATCGCGGTCGTGCCGACCATCCTGCGGCGCGGCGCGGCCTGGTTCGCGGGCTTTGGCCGGCCCAAAAACTCGGGCACCAAGATCTTCTGCATCCAGGGCCACGTGAACAAGCCCTGCAACGTCGAGGCCGAGATGAGCATCCCGATGCGGGAGCTCATCGAGCGCTATGCCGGCGGCGTGCGCGGCGGCTGGGACAACCTGCTGGCGGTGATCCCCGGCGGGTCCTCCACGCCCATGCTGCCCAAGTCGATCTGCGACGATGTGCTGATGGATTTCGATGCGCTGCGCGAGCACAAGACGGGCCTCGGCACCGCCGGCGTGATCGTGATGGACAAGTCCACCGACCTCATCAAGGCGATCCAGCGGCTGTCCGCCTTCTACAAGCACGAGAGCTGCGGCCAGTGCACGCCCTGCCGCGAGGGTATGGGCTGGGTGAACCGGGTCATGCTGCGCATGGTCGAGGGGCGCGCCGAGATCGACGAGATCGACGTGCTGGAGCAGGTGACGCGCCAGATCGAGGGCCACACCATCTGCGCGCTGGCCGATGGCGGCGTCTGGCCGGTGCAGGGCCTCATCCGGCACTTCCGGCCGATGATGGAAGAGCGCATCGCGGCCTATAAGGCGGCGCATTTCCCGATGGCGGCGGAGTAACCGGCATGGCCAAGGTCAACGTCGACGGCATCGAGGTCGAGGTCCCCAACGGCGCCTCCGTGCTCCAGGCCTGCGAGGCTGCGGGCAAGGAGATCCCGCGCTTCTGCTACCATGAGCGGCTCAGCGTCGCTGGCAATTGCCGCATGTGTCTCGTGGAAGTCGAGAAGGCGCCGAAGCCGGTCGCCTCCTGCGCCTATCCCGTCGCCGACGGCATGAAGGTCTTCACCGACACGCCGGTGGTGCGCAACGCACGCCGCGGCGTGATGGAATTCCTGCTGATCAACCACCCGCTGGACTGTCCGATCTGCGACCAGGGCGGCGAGTGCGACCTGCAGGACCAGGCCGTCTCCTACGGCAAGGACGGCAGCCGCTACCGCGAAGAGAAGCGGTCGGTGAAGGACAAGTATGTCGGCCCGCTGATCAAGACGATCATGAACCGCTGCATCCACTGCACGCGCTGCATCCGCTTTGCGGCGGAGGTGGCGGGCGTGCCGGAGATGGGCGCCACGGGCCGCGGCGAGAGCATGGAGGTCGGCACCTACGTCGAGAAGGCGCTGACTTCGGAGCTCTCCGGCAACCTGATCGACCTCTGCCCGGTGGGCGCGCTGACCTCGCGGCCCTACGCCTTCGTCTCGCGCCCCTGGGAGCTGCGGAAGACGGACAGCGTGGACGTGCTGGACGCCACGGGCGCCGCGATCCGCGTGGACGTGCGCGGCGGCGAGGTGCTGCGTATCCTGCCGCGCACGAATGACGACGTGAACGAGGAGTGGATCGGCGACCGCTCGCGCTTCGCCTTCGACGGGCTGAAGCGCAAGCGGCTGGACCGTCCCTGGGTGCGGCGCGACGGCAAGCTGGTGCCGGCGAGCTGGGCGGAGGCCTTCGGGGCCATCGTGCAGGGCGCGCGCGGCAGGACGATCGGCGCCATTGCGGGCGACACGGTCGAGGCGGAAAGCCTCTTCGCGTTGAAGGCGATGCTGGCCTCCATGGGCAGCACGAACCTGGACTGCCGGCAGGACGGGGCGAAGATCGACACCTCGCGGCCCGACTACTACCTGTTCAACAGCGGCATCGCCGGCATCGAGCAGGCGGATGCGATCGTCGTCATCGGCAGCAACCCGCGCGTCGAGGCGCCGGTGATCAATGCCCGCATCCGCAAGCGCTGGTCGCTGGGCGGGATGCGCGTGGGCGTGATCGGGCCGGCGATGGACCTGACCTATCCGGTGACGCAGCTGGGCATCGGCCCGGAAGACATTGCCGCTGCGGCTCAGTTCCTTGCCGGTGCAAAGAACCCGATGGTCATCCTCGGCCGTGGCGCCCTGGCGCGCGAGGACGGCGCGGCGGTGCTGGCGGCGGCCTGGGATCTGGCCAAGGCCGCCGGCGCGCTGCGCGAGGACTGGCACGGCTTCAACCTCCTGCATCTCTTCGGCGGCCAGGTCGGCGCGCTGGATCTCGGCTTCGTGCCGGGTCCGGGCGGGCTCGACGTGGATGCGATGCTGGCGGGCGGCGTCGAGGCGCTGTGGCTGCTGGGCGCGGACGGCTTCGACGCCGCGCGCATCCCCGCCTCGACCTTCGTCATCTACCAGGGCCATCACGGCGAGGCCGCCGCCGCGCGGGCCGACGTGATCCTGCCGGGCGCGGCCTATACCGAGAAGGACGGCACCTGGGTCAACACCGAGGGCCGCGTGCAGCACGGCCGCCTCGCGGTGACCCCGCCGGGCGAGGCCCGCGAGGACTGGCGCATCATCCGCGCCGCCTCGCAATTCCTCGGCGTGACGCTGCCCTTCGACACGCTCGACGCCCTGCGCGCCGAGATGAAGGCGGCGCATCCCGTCTTCGGCCGGATGGACCAGGGTCCGCTGCCGGGCTGTACGGACGATGCCGGGCCGGAGCGCGGCACTAACTTCGTGGGGAATGGCAAGCCCTTCGCCCTGCCGATCGCCAACTACTGGCAGGTGGATCCGATCACGCGCGCCAGCGCGACCATGGCGGAATGCGCCTCGGTCTATCTGAAGCCGCAGCCCCTGCTGGCGGCGGAGTGACGCGATGAACGAGTTCCTCGCCTCGCCCATCGGCATCCTGGCGCTCACCGTCGCGAAGACCCTGGCGCTGCTGGTGCCGGTGCTGATCTTCGTCGCCTACCTCACCTGGGCCGAGCGCAAGGTCCTGGCCGCCATGCAGATGCGCAAGGGGCCGAACGTGGTCGGCCCCTTCGGCCTGCTGCAGCCCTTCGCCGACGCGCTGAAGATGCTGATGAAGGAGACGATCATCCCTTCAGGGTCGTCGCGGCTCCTCTTCCTCGGCGCGCCCATGCTCACCTTCACCCTGGCCATGCTGGGCTGGGCGGTGATCCCCGTGAATGACGGCTGGGCGGTCGCCGACATCAATGTCGGCGTGCTCTACCTCTTCGCGATCAGCTCGCTCGGTGTCTACGGCGTGATCATCGCAGGCTGGGCGTCCAACTCGAAATACGCCTTCCTCGGCGCGCTGCGCTCCGCGGCGCAGATGGTCAGCTACGAGGTCTCGATGGGCTTCGTCATCGTGACCGTGCTGCTCTGCGTGGGCTCGCTGAACCTGACGGCGATCGTGCGGGCGCAGGAGAACGTCTGGTTCATCCTGCCGCTCTTTCCGATGTTCATCATCTTCTTCATCTCGACGCTCGCGGAAACCAACCGCGCGCCCTTCGACCTTCCCGAGGGCGAGTCCGAGCTGGTGGCGGGCTTCTTCGTCGAATACAGCTCGATGAGCTTCGCGCTCTTCTTCCTCGGCGAATACGCGAACATGATCCTCATGTCCTCGCTGACCACCATCCTCTTCCTGGGGGGCTGGTATCCGCCCTTCCATATCGAGCCGCTGACCTGGATCCCCGGCCCGATCTGGTTCGCGCTGAAGGTCTGCTTCTGCCTCTTCACCTTCATCTGGGTGCGCGCGACCTTCCCCCGCTACCGCTACGATCAGCTGATGCGGCTGGGCTGGAAGGTCTTTCTCCCCTTCAGCCTGGTCTGGCTGGTGCTGACCGCGGCCTTCCTCAAGCTGACCGGGATGCTTCCCGCATGACGACCCTCGACCGCTTCGCGCGATCCTTCCTGCTGGCCGAGCTGGCCGGCGGCATGTGGCTGACGCTCAAGTACTTCTTCCGGCGCAAGGTGACGCTCAACTACCCCTACGAGAAGACGCCGCTCTCGCCGCGCTTCAAGGGCGAGCACGCGCTGCGCCGCTACCCCAACGGGGAAGAGCGCTGCATCGCCTGCAAGCTCTGCGAGGCCGTCTGCCCCGCGCTCGCCATCACCATCGAGGCCGAGCCGCGCGAGGACGGGTCCCGCCGGACCACGCGCTACGACATCGACATGACCAAGTGCATCTACTGCGGCATGTGCGAGGAGGCCTGCCCGGTCGACGCCATCGTCGAGGGGCCGAACGCCGAATTCGCGACGGAGACGCGCGAGGAGCTGATGTACGACAAGGACCGCCTGCTCGCGAATGGCGACCGGTGGGAGAGCGAGCTGGCCAAGCGGCTCGAGCTCGACGCGCCCTACCGCTGAACGGATGCCGGACATGACCTTCTTCCAGGAAAGGCCGACGCCGTGATCGCAGCGCTCGCCTTCTACCTCTTCGCCTTCATCCTGATCGCCTCGGCGGTCATGGTCGTCACAGCGCGGAACCCCGTCTATTCCGTGCTGTACCTGATCCTTGCCTTCTTCAACGCGGCGGCGCTGTTCCTGATCGCGGGGGCGGAGTTCCTCGCGATGATCCTGGTGATCGTCTATGTCGGCGCGGTCGCGGTGCTGTTCCTCTTCGTCGTGATGATGCTCGACGTGGACTTCGTGCAGCTGCGCGAGGGCTTCCAGCGCTACGCTCCGATCGGCGCCATCGTCGGCGGCATCCTCTTCCTGGAGCTGCTCTTCGTGCTGGGCGCCTGGCAGTTCTCGGCCGATGCCGGGGAGCTGCGGCTCTCGCCGACGCCGGCGGGCGTGTCCAACACCCAGGCGCTGGGGCGGCTGATCTACACGGACTACTTCTATCTCTTCCAGGCCTCGGGGCTGGTCCTGCTGGTCGCCATGATCGGCGCGATCGTGCTGACGCTGCGCGAGCGCCAGGCCGACAGCAAGCGCCAGGTCATCGCCGTCCAGGTCGCGCGCTCGGCGGAGCTGGTGATGGCGCAGCCGGTCATCGGCCAGGGCATTACGCGTGCGGACATCCTCCGCCCGCTGCCGCCGCCGGTGAAGGAGGTGGCCGCGCCCATCGAGCATGACGACCACGGGCATGGGGGAGGGCACCACTGATGCTGACCATCGGCCTCGCGCATTTCCTGACGGTGGGCGCCATCCTCTTCGTGCTCGGCGTCTTCGGCATCTTCCTGAACCGGAAGAACGTCATCGTCATCCTGATGTCGATCGAGCTCATCCTGCTCAGCGTGAACCTGAACCTGGTGGCCTTCTCCTCCCGGCTGGACGACCTGACCGGACAGGTCTTCGCGATGTTCATCCTGACGGTCGCGGCCGCCGAGGCCGCCATCGGGCTGGCCATCGTCGTCATCTACTTCCGGAACCACGGCAGCATCGAGGTCGAGGATATCTCGGCCCTGAAGGGTTAGATCGATGTTCGTCGGCGCAGTCTTCTTCCCGCTGCTGGGCTCCTGCATCAGCGGCTTCCTGAACCGCTGGATCGGCGTGAAGGCCTCCATCTGGTCCACGGTGGTCTGCATGGTGCTGGCGGCCATCTGCGGCTCGTTGAGCTTCTGGCAGGTGGCCATGGGCGGCCAGCCCGCCACTGTCACTATCTTCACCTGGATGGATGTGGGCGAGCTCGAATTCGCCTGGGCGCTCCGCTACGACACGCTGAGCGCCATCATGGTCGGCATGGTGACCTTCATCTCCACGCTGATCCACATCTACTCCGTCGGCTACATGTCGCACGACGCGACGCCGCCGCGCTTCTTCGCCTACCTCTCGCTCTTCACCTTCATGATGCTGATGCTGGTGACGGCCGACAACCTCGTGCAGCTCTTCTTCGGCTGGGAAGGCGTCGGCCTCGCGAGCTACCTGCTCATCGGCTACTGGTACGAGAAGGAGAGCGCCAACGCTGCGGCGATGAAGGCCTTCATCGTGAACCGCGTGGGCGACGTCTTCTTCATGCTCGGCATGGCGCTGACCTTCCTGACCTTCGGCACGCTGGAGTTCGACGCGATCTTCGCGGCCGCCGCGGGCAAGGTGGACGCGACCTTCATGGGCATCCCCTCGCTGGAGCTGATCGGCCTGCTGCTCTTCGGCGGCGCCTGTGGCAAGTCGGCGCAGCTGGGCCTGCACACCTGGCTACCGGACGCCATGGAGGGCCCGACGCCCGTCTCCGCGCTCATCCATGCGGCGACGATGGTGACGGCCGGCGTCTTCCTGGTCTGCCGGATGTCGCCGATCATGGAATACGCGCCCTTCGCGCTCGGCGTTGTGACGGTCGTGGGCGCCTCGACCGCGCTCTTCGCGGCGACGATCGGCTGCGTGCAGAACGACATCAAGCGCATCATCGCCTACTCGACCTGCTCGCAGCTCGGCTACATGTTCTTCGCCGCCGGCGTGGGCCTGTATCAGGCGGCCATGTTCCATCTCTTCACCCACGCCTTCTTCAAGGCGCTGCTCTTCCTCAGCGCGGGCTCGGTGATCCATGCGATGTCCGACGAGCAGGACATCCGCAAGATGGGCGGCATCTGGAAGAAGATCCCCGTGACCTACGTGGTCATGTGGATCGGCTCGCTGGCCCTGGCCGGCATCCCGATCTTCGCCGGCTTCTACTCGAAGGACGCGATCCTCGAGGGCGCCTTCGGCGCGCACAGCGCCACCGGCATGTACGCCTTCGTCTGCGGCGTCATCGCGGCCTTCCTGACGGCCTTCTACTCCTGGCGCCTGCTGATCCTGACCTTCCACGGCAAGCCGCGGGCCGACCATCACACCATGGAGCATGTCCACGAGAGCCCGGCGGTGATGCTGATCCCGCTGATCCTCCTCGCGGCCGGCGCGGTGCTGACCGGCATGATCTTCGCGCCCTACTTCATCGGCCACGAGTACGAGCATTTCTGGAATGGCGCGATCTTCAACCTGCCCGGCAAGCACATGATGGAAGCCATGCACCACGTGCCTGAATGGGTGCCGAACCTGGTGCTGACCGTGGCGGTGAGCGGCATCGTGCTCGCCGTGATCCTGTACGGCTTCTTCCCGCGGGTGCCGGCCAGGATCGCCGCCGCGGTGCCCGGCCTGTACCGCTTCCTGCTGAACAAGTGGTACTTCGACGAGCTCTACGACGCGATCTTCGTGCAGCCCGCGAAGCGCCTCGCGAAGCAGCTCTGGCAGGTGGGCGACGTCCGCATCATCGACGGCATGCCCAATGGCGCGGCCAGCCTCGCGGCCGGCACGGCGCGCGGCGTGGTGCGCCTGCAGACGGGGAGGGTGGCCAACTACGCCTTCGCCATGATCATCGGCCTCGTGGTCTTCGTGTCTCTCTTCCTGATGGGGCGCTGAGCCATGAACGCCGCGGGTTTCCCGATCCTCTCGCTGCTCACCTTCCTGCCGCTGCTCGGCGCCGGGATCATCATGATGGTCCGCGGCGACGAGGCCGTGGTCGCGAGCAACGCGCGCTGGACCGCGCTCTGGACCAGCCTGATCGTCTTCGTGCTCTCGCTCGTCCTCTGGGCGCAGTTCGACAAGTCCTCGGCCGACTACCAGTTCCTGGAGCAGGTGAGCTGGCTGCCCGACTTCGGCATCGGCTACGCGATGGGCGTGGACGGGATCTCGGTCCTCTTCGTCCTGCTCTCGACGCTGCTGACGCCGCTCTGCATCCTCGCCTCCTGGAACTCGGTGCAGAGCCGGGTGCGCGAGTACATGATCGCCTTCCTGGTCCTCGAGACGATGATGGTCGGCATGTTCTGCGCGCTCGACCTCATCCTCTTCTACATCTTCTTCGAGGGCGTGCTGATCCCGATGTTCCTGATCATCGGCATCTGGGGCGGGCCGCGGCGGGTCTACGCCTCCTACAAGTTCTTCCTCTACACCTTCTTCGGCTCGGTGCTGATGCTGCTGGCCATCATCGCGCTCTGGTACCAGGCCGGCACGACCAGCATCCCCGAGCTCGGCGAGTTCGACATTCCCTTCGCCATGCAGATCTGGCTCTTCCTGGCCTTCTTCGCGAGCTTCTCGGTGAAGGTGCCGATGTGGCCGGTCCACACCTGGCTGCCCGACGCCCACGTCGAGGCGCCGACGGCGGGCTCGGTGATCCTGGCCGGCGTGCTGCTGAAGATGGGCGCCTACGGCTTCCTGCGCTTCTCCATCCCGCTGCTGCCGGAGGCCAGCGCCTATTTCGCGCCCTGGGTCTATGTGCTGAGCATCGTCGCGGTGGTCTACACCAGCCTCGTGGCGCTGGCGCAGCAGGACATGAAGAAGCTGATCGCCTACTCCTCCGTCGCCCATATGGGCATCGTGACGCTGGGCATCTTCACCTTCAACCAGCAGGGCATCGAGGGCGCGCTCCTCACCATGCTCTCGCACGGCATCGTCGCCGGCGCGCTCTTCCTCTGCGTCGGCGTGCTCTACGACCGGCTGCACACTCGCGAGATCGCGCGCTACGGCGGGGTGGCCAAGGTCATGCCGGCCTATGCGCTGGTCTTCATGCTCTTCACCATGGCGAGCGTGGCGCTGCCCGGGCTGGCGGGCTTCCCGGGCGAGTTCCTGGTGATCCTCGGCGCCTGGGCGGTGAATCCCTGGGTGGCCTTCGGCGCAGCGACCGGCATGGTGCTGGGTGCGGCCTACATGCTCACGCTCTACCGCGGCGTCGCCTTCGGGAAGATCACCAAGGACGACGTCCGCCGTCTCCTCGACATGGAGCCGCGGGAATACGCGGTCTTCGCGCCGCTGATCGCGCTGACCCTGTGGATGGGCATCTATCCGCAGTCCTTCCTCTCCTTCTTCTCGGTGACGGTCGCGCAGATGGTGCAGCAGCACCAGGCGGCGATCGGGGCCGCGTCGCGTCTGGCAGGCCTCTGAGATGAACTGGACCCTCGCCCTCCCGGAACTGGTGCTGTCCGTCTGCGGGCTCGCCATCCTCGTCTTCGGGGTGATCCCGAAGCGGGACACGACCTTCCCTTGCACCATGGCCGTGATCGGCGCCTTCCTGCTGACGGGCGTGCTGGTCATCATGCAGGCCGAGGGCACGGCCTTCGGCGGGCAGTACGTCGCCGACGACTTCTCGGCCTTCATGAAGCTGCTGGCCCTCGCGGCGGCCGCGCTGGGCCTGCTGCTTGCGCTGGACTGGAACGCGAAGGAGGGGCTGTCGCGCTTCGAGTTCCCGGTCCTCGTCCTCTTCGCCACCGTCGGCATGATGGGGATGATCTCGGCCAACGACCTGATGAGCCTCTATCTCGGGCTCGAGCTGATGTCGCTGCCGCTCTACGTCCTCGCCGCCTTCGACCGCGACAACCCGCGCTCGGCCGAGGCCGGCCTGAAGTACTTCGTCCTGGGCGCGCTCGCCTCTGGCATGCTGCTCTACGGCGCCTCGCTCGTGTACGGCTTCGCGGGCACCACGAATTTCGACCGGCTGGCCGACGCGCTCTCGGCCGAGGCCGGCATCTCCGCCGGTGTGATCGTGGGCATCGTCTTCGTGATCGCGGCGCTGGCCTTCAAGATCGCGGCCGTGCCCTTCCACATGTGGACGCCCGACGTCTACGAGGGCGCGCCGACCCCGGTCACCGCCTTCTTCGCCTCGGCGCCCAAGGTCGCGACCGTGGCGCTGCTGGTGCGCGTGCTCTCCGGCCCCTTTGGCGACGTGATCGCCCAGTGGCAGCAGGTGATCGTGCTGACAGCGATCCTCTCCATGGTCCTCGGCGCCTTCGCGGCCATCGGGCAGCGCAACGTGAAGCGGCTGATGGCCTATTCCTCCATCGGCCATGTCGGCTTCATCCTGATGAGCCTCGCCGTCGGCGGCGAGACGGGCCTGCGCGGCGTGCTGGTCTACACGGCCATCTATATCGCGATGAACATCGGCGCCTTCGCGGTGCTGGTCGCCATGCGGCGCAACGGCCGTGCCGTCGAGGGCGTGGACGACCTGGCCGGGCTCGGCCGGTCCGATCCGGCGATGGCGCTGGCCATGGCGATCTTCATGTTCTCCATGGCGGGCATCCCGCCGATGGCCGGCTTCTTCGCCAAGCTCTACGTGCTGCTGCCGGCCATCGAGCAGGGCTTCTGGGCCATGGCGGTCATCGGCGTGCTCTCCTCGGTGGTCTCGGCCTACTACTACCTGCGCATCGTGAAGGTGATGTACTTCGACGCGTCGGCGACGGGCTTCGACGTGCGGCCGGCCGGCGTTTCCGTCGTGCTGGCGGGGACGGGGCTCTTCACCCTCTTCTTCTTCCTCTTCCCGGCCATGCTGCTCGATGCGGCGAAGCACGCGGTCGCGGCGATCATCGGTTGAGGAATATTGGGTGAGTGGGCCCGCGGGCTGGCGGCTCCGCGTCCACAACAGCCTGCCCAGCACGCAGACCCTGGCCATCGAGCTGGCGGAGCAGGGCGAGGCGGGCGGGCTCGCCATCCTCGCGCGCCGGCAGAGCCAGGGGCGGGGCAGGGCAGGGCGGGCCTGGCAGTCCCAGCCCGGCAACCTCCATCTTTCCGTCCTGCTGCGCCCGGCCGGGCCCGCGCGCGAGATCGCCGGCCACGCGCTGCTGGCCGCCGTGGCGTTGCACGAGGCGGCCACCCACCACGCCCCCGGCCGTCCGCTCCGGCTGAAATGGCCCAATGACCTGATGGAGGAAGGCGCCAAGCTCGCTGGCATCCTGGCCGAGGCCGCGCTGGACCCCGCCGGCGGCATCGCCCATCTGGTGCTGGGTTTCGGCGTGAACCTCGCCCATGCGCCGGAAGTCGAGGGCCGCGCCGTCGCCTGCCTGGGCCCCATCCCGCCGGAGGAATTTGCCGCCACCCTCATCGCCCGCCTCGCCCATTGGCACGGGATCCGCGCTGAAAGCGGCTTCGCGACCGTCCGCGCTGCCTGGGAGGAGCGCGGCCCCCCGCGCGGGACTGTCCTGACCCTCCGGCAGGGCGACAACCCTGTCGCGGGCCGCTACGAAGGGCTCGCCGAGGATGGCGGGCTGCGCCTTGCCACGGCCGAAGGCCCGCGGATCTTCCACGCGGGCGAGGTGATCGGGGACGGGCATGCTTCTCGCTGTTGACGCCGGCAACACCAACGTCGTCTTCGCCGTGCATGACGGCGAGGAGTGGCGCGGCCGCTGGCGGATCGCCACCCGCGCCGACCGCACCAGCGACGAATATGCCGTCTGGCTGCTCACTCTGATGCAGCATTCCGGGCTGAAGCCGGCCGATGTCCATCGCTGCGTCATCGGCACCGTGGTGCCCGCGGCGCTCTACAACCTGCGCCGCCTCTGCCGCGACTGGTTCGGGGCCGAGCCCCTGATCGCGCGCTCCATCCTGGACTGGGGCTTCGAGATCAAGGTCGACCAGCCGCAGGAGGTGGGCGCCGACCGCCTGCTGAACTCGCTCGCCGCGCACCACCACTACAAGGGCCCGCTGATCGTCGTCGATTTCGGCACGGCCACGACCTTCGACGTGGTGGACGGCGAGGGCTCCTATCTCGGCGGCGTCATCGCCCCGGGCATCAACCTCTCCATCGAGGCGCTGCATCGCGCCGCCGCCCGCCTGCCGCGCATCGGCATCGGCCGGCCGCAGGCGGCGATCGGGCGGAACACCGTCTCGGCCATGCAGTCCGGCATCTTCTGGGGCTATGTCGGGATGATCGAGGGCATCGTCTCCCGCATCCGCAACGAGGCGGAACTGCCGAAGATGAAGGTCATCGCCACGGGCGGCCTCGCCCCCCTTCTCGCCGAGGGGACCACGCTGATCGAACGAATCGATCCCGATATCACGCTGGAGGGGCTACGCCTGTTGGCATCGCGCAACCCCGCCCCCATCTCAGCAAAAGACCTTTTGTGAACCGCAAAGAACCTCCCATCGAACATATGGACGATTTGGCCTTCATCCCGCTCGGTGGCACGGGCGAGATCGGCATGAACCTCAATGTCTATCGCTGCGACGGAAAGTTGCTGGCGGTGGATTGCGGCATCGGCTTCGGCGGCCCGGACAACCCGGCCGTCGAGGTCATGGTGCCCGATCCCGCCTGGCTCTCCGAACGGCGGGACGACCTGCTGGCCCTGGTCATCACCCACGCGCATGAGGACCACATCGGCGCCGTCGCGCATCTGTGGCCCAGCCTGCGCTGCCCGGTGATCGGCGGCCCCTTCGTGACCTCGGTGCTCCGGCGCAAGCTGGGCGAGGCCGGCCTCGGCCATGACGTCGAGATCGACACCGTGCCGCTGCCGGGCCGCCGCAAGGTCGGGCCCTTCGACCTCGAATTCCTCCGCGTCACCCACTCCGTGCCCGAGGCCAGCGCGCTCGTGCTGCGCACCCGTCACGGCACCGTGCTGCACACCGGCGACTGGAAGCTGGACCCGCACCCGCTCATCGGCCCGCCCACGGACGAGGCCGCCTTCGCCAAGCTCGGCGAGGAGGGCGTTCTGGCCATGGTCTGCGACAGCACCAACGCCATGGTCGAGGGGCATTCCGGCTCCGAGGCCGAGGTGCGGCGCAACCTCAACGCCATCATCAAGGGCCTCAAGGGCCGCGTGGCGGTGACCTGCTTCTCCACCAACCTCGCGCGCGTCGAATCCATCGCGCTGGCCGGGCAGGCGGCGGGGCGCGAGGTCGCGCTCTTCGGGCGCTCCCTGCGCAATGCCGTCGCCTCCGCACGGGAGTGCGGCTATCTCGAAGCTGTCAGGGACTTCGTCTCCGAGGAGGAGGCGGGCACCCTCTCCGACGATCATCTGCTGATCATCTGCACCGGCAGCCAGGGCGAGCCGCGCTCGGCGCTGGCCAAGATCGCCGCCGACACCCATCCGAACATCTCGTTGGGCGAGGGCGACACGGTCATCTTCTCCAGCCGCATGATCCCGGGCAACGAGCGCGGCATCCTGTTGGTCCAGGACGAGCTCACCCGGGCCGGCTGCCACGTCATGACGGCCGACGACCATGCCGTCCATGTCTCCGGCCATCCGGCGCGCGACGAGCTCAAGCGGCTCTATTCCCTGGTGAAGCCGAAGTTCGCCGTCCCCGTGCATGGCGAATGGCGGCACATGTCGGCCCATGCCGATCTCGCCGAGGATAGCGGGGCGGATCCGATCGTGATCGAGGATGGCGACATCCTGCGCCTCTCCGGCAACGAGCCGAAGGTGGTGGGCAGCGTGCCCGTCGGCCGGCTCGTGGTGGACGGCAACCGGCTGCTGCCGCTCGAGGGCGGCGTGATGGGCGCGCGCAAGCGCATGCTGTTCAACGGCGTGGTGGTGGCGAGCCTGGCGGTGGACGAGGCGGGCCGGATCGTCGGCCGGCCGCGCGTCTCGGCGCCGGGGCTGTTCGAGGCGGAAGGTCCCGAATCGGGGCAGCTCGAGGACGAGCTGGCGCGCGGCGTGGGCGAGTTGCCGAAGGGGCTGCGCCGCGAGAACGATGCGCTGACCGAGGCGGCGCGCACGGTCCTGCGCAAGGCGGTCGGACGCAGGCTGAAGAAGCGCCCGAATGTCGAGGTGCATCTTCTGAGGGTGTAGCCCAGGGGGCTCTGCCCCCTGGAACCCCCGCCAGGGCTTTGGGCCCTGGACCCTTATACTGATCGGAGATGCAAGAACCTGAGGTTCTTGCTGGGGGAGTTTGAGGGGGCAAAGCCCCCTCAAGGAGCGCGCATATGGGTTGGTTCCTGAGCCTCGTCGTCTACGCCATCATCTGGTGGACGGCCCTTTTCGCCGTGCTCCCCATTGGCGTCCGCCCTGATTCCAAGGGCGATCCGGAGGCCGGCGGCTGGCGCGGCGCGCCCGAGCAGCCGCGCATCCTGCAGAAGGTCATCATAACGACCATCGTGGCGACGATTCTCTGGCTGGGCGTCTATCTGCTCATCGAGAGCAACTGGATCAGCTTCCGCGACGCCTGGCTCGCCATCCCGGACTGACCACCTGCACAAAGAAAAGGCGGCTATCTGGGCTTCCCCGGATCGCCGCCTCGATTTTGAGCATCCATTGAATGAACGCTCTTTTTTTCGCCGTCTGTAGCTCCCTTTGGCGTTGAGCCTTGAAGGGGCTTTGCGGCAATCTTGGTTTCAGAGAGAGGGCTTTCCTCTTTCTGCCGTGTGACTGGCGTTTCCTCCCTAAACTTGGGCCGCTCCCCTATGGGGGGGTGGCCCTTTCTTTTTGTTACGGCTTTCGCCCGGACAACTCAAGACATTTTTGAAGAATTCTGGATGCTGCAACGCAGCATTGTTGCGTCGCCGTGGCGCCCGTTTCGGTGCGATGGTTTCTCGGCTAGGGTCCGCAGCCGTTTGACCTGACGAGGAAACCGCCTTGCGCCTGACCCGTGCCTTCCTGCCCACTTTGAAGGAAACGCCTGCCGAGGCGCAAATCGTTTCGCATCGCCTGATGCTGCGGGCTGGCCTGATCCGCCAGACCTCGGCCGGCATCTATGCCTGGCTGCCGGCGGGGCTTCGGGTGCTGCGCAAGGTCGAGCAGATCGTCCGCGAGGAGCAGGACCGCGCCGGCGCACAGGAGATCCTGATGCCGACCATCCAGCCGGCCGATCTCTGGCAGAAGTCCGGACGATACGACGATTACGGCAAGGAGATGCTGCGCATCACCGACCGGCACGAGCGCGAGATGCTCTTCGGCCCGACCAACGAGGAGATGATCACCGACATCTTCCGGGCCTATGCGACCAGCTACCGCGACCTGCCGCGCAACCTCTACCACATCCAGTGGAAGTTCCGGGACGAGGTCCGCCCCCGCTTCGGCGTGATGCGTGGGCGCGAGTTCCTCATGAAGGACGCCTATTCCTTCGACCTGACGAAGGAGGGCTCGGAGCACTCCTACCGCCAGATGTTCCTGGCCTATCTCCGCACCTTCCAGCGGATGGGGCTGAAGGCGGTGCCGATGCGCGCGGACACCGGCCCGATCGGCGGCAAGCTGTCGCACGAGTTCATCATCCTGGCCGAGACCGGCGAGAGCACCGTCTTCTACGACTCGAAGTTCGAGGGGCTGGACTGGGCCGGCACCGAGGTCGGGAATGACGACGTCCCCGCGCTCAAGGGCTTCTTCGAGGAGGTGACGTCGATGTATGCCGCCACCGAGGAAATGCACGACGAGGCCGCCTGGTCCGGCGTGGACGCCGCCAGCCGGCGCGAGGGCAAGGGCATCGAGGTCGGCCACATCTTCCACTTCGGCACGAAGTATTCCGAGCCGATGGGGCTCTCCGTCGCCGGGCCGGACGGCAATCCGGTGGCGCCGCAGATGGGCAGCTACGGCATCGGCGTCTCGCGGCTGGTGGCGGCGCTGATCGAGGCGAACCACGACGAGAACGGCATCAAGTGGCCCGATCCGGTGGCGCCCTGGAAGCTCTCGATCCTGAACCTCAAGGTCGGCGACGCCGCCTGCGACGCGCTCTGCGAGAAGCTGCACGCGGCCATGCCGGACGACGCCATCTATGACGACCGCTCCGAGCGCGCCGGCGTGAAGTTCGCCGATGCGGACCTGATGGGCTTCCCCTGGCAGGCCATCGTGGGCCCGCGCGGCGCGGCCGCTGGCAAGGTGGAGCTCAAGCGGCGCATGACGGGCGAGCGGGAGGAGCTGTCCTTCGAGGAAGCCCTCAACAAGCTCACCGCCTGATGTTCGGGGCCTTCGAGCGCACCGTCGCGATGCGCTACCTGATGTCGCGCAAAAGCGATCGGTTCACCTCCATCATCGGCACCTTCTCGCTGGTGGGCATCATGCTGGGCGTGGCCACGCTCATCATCGTGCTGTCTGTCATGGGCGGGTTCCGGCAGGAGCTGCTCGGACGCATCCTCGGCCTCAACGGCCATATGGGCATCTACGCCGCCAGCCAGGGTAACCTGCGCGATTTCGACGCCATCACGCGCACCATCCGCGGCCTGCCCGGCGTGGTCACGGCGACGCCGGTGGTCGAGGGCCAGGTGCTGCTCTCGGGCGCCGGGAACTCCGCCACGGGCGGCCTCGCGCGCGGCATCCGGCCGGAGGACCTGCGGGCCAAGGCCATCGTCGCCGGCAATATCCGCGCGGGCTCGCTGGAGCAGTTCCAGGGCGACGACGCGGTGGCCATCGGCACGCGGCTGGCCTACCGGCTCGGGCTCAACATCGGCGACAAGATCACGCTGATCAGCCCGCAGGGTCGGGCGACGGTGATCGGGACCATCCCGCGGCTGCGCGCCTATACGGTGGTGGCGATCTTCGAAGTGGGCATGAACGAGTACGACAGCAGCTACGTCTTCCTGCCGCTGCCGGCCGCGCAGGTCTATTTCCAGACGGGGGCCGACGCGGTCACGCAGATCGAGGTCTTCGTGCAGGACCCGACGCGGGTGCGCGTGGTCAACGGCGAGATCCGCCGGGCGCTGAGCCAGCCGGTGCGCATCATCGACTGGCAGGATTCCAACAGCAGCTTCTTCGCGGCGGTGCAGGTGGAGCGGAACGTGATGTTCCTGATCCTGACGCTGATCATCATCGTGGCCGCCTTCAACATCATCTCCACGCTGATCATGCTGGTGAAGGACAAGGGCAAGGACATCGCGGTGCTGCGCACGATGGGCGCCACGAGCGGGTCGATCATGCGGATCTTCCTGATGTGCGGGGCGTGGATCGGCGTGTCGGGCACGTTGGCGGGGTTCATCGTGGGGGTGCTGTTCTGCGAGAACATCGAGAACATCCGGCAATTCGTGCAGTGGGTGATCGGCGCCGAGCTGTTCAGCGCGGAGATCTACTTCCTCACGCAGCTGCCGGCGGTGCTGAACTGGAACGAGGTGGGGCAGGTGGTGACGCTGGCGCTGACCCTGGCGCTGCTGGCGACGATCTATCCGAGCTGGCGGGCCGCGAAGACGGACCCGGTGGAGATGCTGCGCAATGAGTAGTGCGCCTTTGGAGCTGCGCAGCGTCGAGCGGCGCTACAAGACCGAGGCCGGGGTGCTGGAGGTGCTGAAGGGCGCGGATCTGAGCTTGCAGGCCGGCGAGATCGTGGCGCTGGTGGCGCCCTCGGGGACGGGCAAGTCGACGCTGCTGCATCTGGCGGGTCTGCTGGAGCGGCCGGATGGCGGCGAGGTGTTCGTCGAGGGCCGGGCGGCGGGCACGCTCTCGGACGACGCAAGGACGGCGATCCGGCGGAACACGATCGGCTTCGTGTACCAGTTTCATCACCTGCTGCCGGAGTTTTCCGCGCTGGAGAATGTGGTGCTGCCGCAACTCGCGGCGGGAGTGTCGCGGTCGCAGGCGAAGGCGCGGGCTGGGGAGTTGCTGAGCCAGTTCGGGCTGGGCGCGCGGCTGGATCATCGGCCGGGCAAGCTCTCGGGCGGCGAGCAGCAGCGGGTGGCGATCGCGCGGGCTCTGGCCAATGCGCCGAAGGTGCTGCTGGCGGATGAGCCGACGGGGAACCTGGATGTGGCGACGGCGGAGCTGGTCTTCGGGGAGTTATTGCGGGAGGCCCGGGATCGCGGCCTGGCCGCGCTGATTGCGACTCATAATCCCGCGCTGGCGGCGCGGATGGATCGGGTGGTGACTCTCCATCATGGTGCTATTGTTGAAACGAGTGGAAATTAGCGATGGAATAATTTGGGAGATGCTATCTTGAGCGAGCAAATGAAAGCTGCCCTTATTTCCGGCGGATTCCAAATCATTTCAGCGTTTGTCGCCTTAATAGCGGCGTATGTTGCGTTTAGTGCCTGGCGTCGATCAACGTTGGGAAATCGAGCTATTGAATTAGCTGAAAAAACACTGATGTTGCTATGGGATTTGGATGCCAATATTAAAAATGCACGAAAAATAATGCCGGCTATCGGGTATGTATTTGAAAATAAAGAAAATTACATAAAAAGACACGGCAGTGCGGTTTCGGCAATGCAAAAATGCTTTCAAACTTTGGAGGCTTTTAAAAAAGAACTATTAATTTTTGAACTATATGTGGGAGAATTGCCCAAGGTTAAATTCACAGGGGAAACTAGATGGTTTAAAATACCTTATGATATCGGTTATGAATATGAAGAAATAATAATGCAATTGAATTCGCTTCTTTTGTTTGATATATCAGTTGATGAAATCAAAAAAATTGAAACAAAAGAAATAGACGAAAAGAAATTTGTCAAATCGTCTAATTTATATTTCGGCTTTTCTTATGAATACGAAGAGGATGAATATTCTGTTAGATTGCGGGAAACGAGGACAAAGTTCGAAAGATTTGTGTCTCGTATTTTGAGGAGAGATGGTTTTTTCGGGAAATTTCATAAAGCCGCAGGATACTTTGTATCGGATCTTTATCACAAGAAATTCAAACCAACAACAATAAACAAGCATTACAAACCTTTACGTTAACTTGTGTCAGCCGGGAGGCGAAGTTATCGCTAATATTACCCCTCCAATGACAAGTGTTATCGCCACCCCCTCTCGCCACCCCAGCGGCTCCCCCAGCATCAGACTGGCGGAAATCACCCCAATCAGCGGCACCAGCAGCGTCCCCATCGACGCCACCGTCCCCGGCAGCCTTCGCAGCGTCTCGAACCACGCCACGTAGCAGAGCCCCATCGGCACCAGCGTCATATAGACCAGCACAGCCCATCCGTTCGCCGAGAGCGCCCCCCACCGCGGCTGCTCCACCCAGAACCCGAAGACCAGCATCGGCAAGCATCCCAGCCCAACCTGCCACGCCGCCGAGGCCAGCGGCGAGATCGGCAGCGGCCTCCGGTTCAGCACCGCGCCCAGCGCGAAGAGCACCGCCGCCCCCAGCGCGAATCCCACCCCCGGCAGCTTATCCACCCCCAGCGCAAACCCCTGCCCACCGAACAGCACCGCGATCCCCGAGAACCCCAGCACCAGCGCCGCCACCTGCCGCAGTGTCGGCCGCGTCCCCAGGATCGGCCAGGCCAGCAGCGTCGCCCAGAGCGCCATGGTGTAGATCAGCAGCGCCCCCTCCGAGACACGCAGCCACACCATCGAGAGCGTCCCGAATCCCATCCACGCCACGACATTGGTGAAGCTCGCGAAGAGCAGCCGCGGCCAGGCCTCGCGCGGCACCCGCATCGTCTGCCCCGCGCGCCACGCCAGCGCCGCCAGGATCAGCGCCGCCACCACCCCCGCCAGCCCGCGCGCGGCCAGCGGCGGCCACTCCCGCAGCAGGATCTTCATGCCGGGCCAGTTCAGCGCCCAGCCCGTCGTGGTCACGACGAGAAGCAGGAGGCCGAGCCTGCGGGCCTGGGGCGAGGCGTCGGACATGTCCGTCCCAGGATAGGCCGGCTTCACTGAAAGACGATGCGGGCCTCGCGCACGATCGACTTCACCACCGCGCGCTCCGCCGCGAGCCGCGCCGCGGCGGCGTCGGGCTGCGCCTCGTTGGGCTCGCTGCTGATCCCGGCCAGCCGATGGCGCACCCCGGCATCGCTGGTCGCATGGTTGCAGGCCGCCGCGAGCTTCCGGATCACCGCCCCCGGCGTGCCCGTGGGCGCGAAGAGGGCGTTCCAGCTCGTCACGTCGAATCCGGGAAAGCCGCTCTCCGCGATGGTCGGGACGCTGAGGTCGCCGCGCCGGATCCCGCTGGTGACCGCGAGCGCCCTCGCCCGCCCGCTCTGAATGACCGGCGTCAGCGAGTTGAAGGTGAGGAGCCCCATCTTCAGCGTGCCCGCCGCGAGGTCGCGCGCCACCTCGGCACCGCCGCGGTAGGAGACGTGCTCCAGCGGCACGCCCGCCCGGCTCGCCAGCAGCGCGCCCGCGAGGTGCCCGATGCTGCCCACGCCCGGCGTGCCGTAGGGCAGCGTTTCCCCGCCCGCCCGCACCGCGGCCAGGAAGCCCGCCAGGTCCGACACGCCCATCTCCGGCGTCACCGCGAGCACATAGGGCTGCTCGGCGACAAAGCCGATCGGCGCGAAGGCCGTCTCGTAGTCGAAAGTGAGCCCGCGCACGGCCAGCGGCACGATGAGGAAGGCGGCGGAGTCCAGCAGCAGCGTGTAGCCGTCGGGCGCCGCGGCCGCGACGATGCCCGCGCCGATCGAGCCGCCGGCGCCTGTGCGGTTCTCGATCACCACGGTCTGGCCGAGCGCCTCGCTCATCCGCGGCTGGATCGTGCGGCCGATCGTGTCCGCCTGGCCGCCGGCCGAATAGGGCAGGATCACGCGGATGGGCCGGTTGGGGAAATCCCCGGCCTCGCCCTGCGCGATGGCGCGGCCCACCCAGGGGGCGGCGAGGAGCGCTGATAGCGCGGCTCTGCGTGTGAGCATGGTGTCCTCCGACATCTTCTTCGGAGGGAGGCTAGGCCCGCGCGCGCGAACCGGCCAGGGCGCTACGAGAAGACGATTCCCGCCTCGCGCACGATGTTCTTCACCACCGCGCGCTCCGTCACCAGCCGGGCGGCGAAGGTGTCCGCCTGCAGCTCCGTGGCCTCGCTGCCGATCATGGCGAGCCGCTGCCGCACCGTGGCATCCGAGGTCGCGAGGTTCGCAGCCGCGGCGATCTTCCGGATCACCGCGGGCGGCGTCCCGGCCGGGGCGAAGAGGGCGTTCCAGCTCGTCAGATCGAAGCCGGGAAAGCCGCTCTCGGCGATGGTGGGCACGCTCGGGTCACCGCGCCTTATGCCGCTGGTGACCGCGAGCGCCCGGGCCCGCCCGCTCTGCAGCGTCGGCGTGAGCGAGTTGAAGGTGATGATGCCCATCGGCAGCGTGCCCGCCGCCAGGTCGCGCGACACGTCGGCGCCGCCGCGATAGGGCGCGTGCTCGAAGGGCAGGCCCGACCGGCTCGCCAGCAGCGCGCCCGCGAGATGCCCGATGCTGCCGATCCCCGGCGTGCCATAGGGCATGGTCTGTCCGCTCCGGCGCACCAGGGCCAGGAGCCCCTGGAGGTTCGCGGCCTCCAGCCCCGCCGTCACGCCCAGCACATAGGCCTGCTCCGCCACGATGCCGACGGGCGCGAAGGCGGTCTCGTAGTCGAAAGCGAGGCCGCGGACGGCCAGCGGCACGATCAGGAAGGAGGTCGCGTCCAGCATCAGCGTGTGGCCGTCGGGTGGCGCGGCGGCCAGGATTCCGGCGGCGATGGTGCCGCCGGCGCCGGTGCGGTTCTCGATCACCACGGGCTGGCCGAGCGCCTCGCTCATCCGCGGCTGGATCGAGCGCGCGATGGTGTCCCCCTGGCCGCCGGCGGAATAGGGCACGATCACGCGGATGGGCCTGTTGGGGAAATCGCCGGCCTCGCCTTGCGCAGCGGCGCGGCCCAGCCAGGGCGCCGCGAGGAGCGCAGGCAGCGCGGCTCTCCGTGTGAGCATGATATCCCCCCGTTCGTTTCTGCCCCGGAAGCTAGTCCCGAGCGGCGCCGCCCGCCAGCGCTAGTGCCAGCCGGGCACGCCGTCCACGCGCATCGTCTCGAGCTCGGGGAGGTCGAAGCCGAAATGCTCCGCGACGAGCGCGCGCAGGGCCGCGCGGTCGGCCAGCTGCAGGGTCTCGACCACGCCGTTGCGGTGGATGTGGACGTCCTGGTTCCGGATGCTGACGCGGCCTTCGGGGGTGACGGCGCTGGCGAGGATATTGTGCGCGAAGTAGGAGCCCGGATGGGTGGCGACGTAGTGGTTCATCATCTCGACATCGATCGGAAATTCCTCCTCCAGGCTGGAGACCCAGCCCGGGACCTCTTCGCCGTCGCGGGGGATCCGGAGGAACCAGTCGCTGCCTTCACGGACGAAGCGGTGCGTGGGCGCGCCCGCCGGGACGGGCGTGCCGTCGACGGGGATGGGGAGGGAGCTCGCGAAGGGGCCGAAGCCGGGATCGATCACATAGGTGGCGCCGCCGACGGCGACGGTGAGGAACAGGTGCTGGCGCCCGCTCGTGTGGCGCGGCTCGAAGAGCAGGATGCGGGAGGCGTGCCGGACGGGCGCGAAGCCGATCGCCTCGAGGGCGGCGTGCAGGAGGCTCGCATGCTCGAAGCAGTATCCGCCGCGGCGGGCGGTGACGATCTTGGCTTGCAGGCCTTCCAGGTCGAGGCGGATGGGGCGGCCGAGCAGGACGTCGAACCCTTCGAAGGGGATGCTGGCCAGGTGGGCGCGGAGGAGGCCGGCGAGGGTGTCGTAGGTCGGCGCGCGGGGGCCGGTGTATCCGATGCGGGCGAGGTAGGCATCGAGGTCCAGGGGCTGCGCCATCTCGGTCGGGCTCCTATCGTGGGCGGGGTGGCGGAGATGACCACGAAGCCGGCCTGCCCCGCCAGATGGGGCGCTTCGATGGTTGTTTGTCGGGCGCCGGCGCGATGTGTCTATGCTGCACTGCATGATCTCCCACACGCATCTCGGCACCGCCGACCTGGATCGCGCGGTCGCCTTCTACGGGCCGCTGATGGCGGAGCTCGGCCTGGTGCTGAAGTTCTGGGAGGAGGACTGGGCCGGCTGGATCCACGAGGGCGTGCCGCGCCCGCTCTTCCTCGTCGGCCGGCCCTTCGACGGGCAGGCGCCCGCGCCCGGCAACGGCGCGATGATCGCGCTCCTGGCGCCGGATCGCCCGACCGTCGACCGCTGCCACGCCCTGGCGCTCGCGAACGGCGGTGCCGACGAGGGCGCGCCCGGCCTGCGGCCGCAATACCACCCTCACTATTACGGTGCCTATGTCCGCGATCCCGACGGCAACAAGCTATGCATCTGCTGCCATGATCCGGTCGAGGCTTGATGCGAACGCATTGCAACTCATCTCAGCCTGAGCCACCCTCGCATCGAGGAACGGAGAAACCCCCACATGGCCGAATACCCCAACGTCCAGCTCCACATCGCCGGCGAGTGGCGCGATGCCGAGGGCGGCAGGCGCATCGACGTGCTCAACCCCGCGAATGAGGATGTGGTGGGCACCGTCGCCCACGCCTCCATCAAGGACCTGGACGCGGCGCTGGAGGCCGCGGAGCGCGGCTTCGCCAAGTGGCGCAAGGTCAGCGCCTATGACCGCTCCAAGCTCATGCGCAAGGCGGCCGACCTGCTGCGCAGCCGCGCCGATTCCATCGCCCGCCTGATGACGCTGGAGCAGGGCAAGCCGCTCGACCAGTCCAAGGGCGAGGTGCTCGCGGGTGCCGACGTCATCGACTGGTTCGCCGAGGAATCCCGCCGCACCTACGGCCAGGTGATCCCGGCCCGCGGCGAGGGCATCTACCAGCTCGCCATCAAGGAGCCGATCGGCGTCGTCGCGGCCTTCACGCCCTGGAACTTCCCGATCAACCAGGTGGTGCGCAAGCTCTCCGCGGCGCTCGCGGCCGGCTGCGCCATCATCGTGAAGGCGCCCGAGGAGACGCCGGCCTCGCCGGCCGAGCTCATCAAGTGCTTCCTCGATGCGGGCGTTCCCGGGGACGTGATCGGCCTCGTCTACGGCGTTCCCAGCGAGATCAGCTCCTACCTCATCGCCCATCCGACCATCCGGAAGGTGACCTTCACGGGCTCCACCCCGGTCGGGAAGATGCTGGCGGCGATGGCGGGCCAGCACATGAAGCGCGTCACCATGGAGCTCGGCGGCCATGCGCCGGCGATGGTCTTCGACGACGCCGACGTGGAGCTCGCGGCCAAGACGCTGGCCATGGCGAAGTTCCGCAATGCCGGCCAGGTCTGCGTGAGCCCCACGCGCTTCCTGGTGCAGGAGAAGGTCTACGACCAGTTCGTCTCCAGCTTCACCGCGCATGCCAAGGGCATCAAGGTCGGCGACGGCCTGGTCGAGGGCACGACCATGGGCCCGATGGCCAATGAGCGCCGCGTGCCCGTGATGGAGACGCTGATCGCCGACGCCCGCAGCAAGGGCGCCGAGATCACCACGGGCGGCAACCGCATCGGCAACAAGGGCTACTTCTTCGAGCCGACGGTCGTGGCCGGCGCCACCACCGACATGCGCGCGATGAACGAGGAGCCTTTCGGCCCGGTGGCGCTGATGCGCTCGTTCAAGACGATGGACGAGGTCATCGGCGAGGCGAACCGGCTGCCCTTCGGCCTCGCCAGCTACGCCTTCACCACATCGGGCAAGACGGCGCAGACGCTGGCGGCGGGCGTGGAGGTCGGCATGATGACGATCAACCACCTCGGCCTGGCGCTGCCCGAAGTGCCGTTCGGCGGCGTGCGCGACAGCGGGTACGGGACCGAGGGCGGGTCCGAGGCGATCGACGCCTATCTGAACACCAAGTTCGTGAGCCAGTTCGGACTTTGATGTTGTGTTGAGAGGGGCTCTGCCCCTCTCAAACTCTCCCCGCCAGGGCTTTTGGCCCTGGACCTTGGACTATGGGGCGACCCTGCCGCCCGTTATGCGGTCGAGCCGGCGAACGGGGCCTTCTGGCGCTCTCGAGCGAGCGAAGAACTCTATTCATTCGCCTCAGGTCGCCAAGTCTTGCCGCTTCGGTCATCACCGGATTGGTTCGGTAGGGAGATCGGCGTCACGCATCACAAACATCAACTGAACCATTAGGTCGAAGACTTCTGGTAGCCTCAATCCCTGTGGCGGAAGGAGTTCAATGTCGCCCTGAATCAGAAAAGATGGCTGGGGGTGAAGAAGCCTCAAGGCCCCTGCGTCGTCCGGCTTGGGGAAGACAGACTGTTCCGGCGCGAAGATGTTGTCGTGAGCTGAGGCGATGCGCTTCAGGTTTAACGTGCTGATCAGCGGGTGATCGGCGTCCAACGTCAGAAACGCAGCAGGCGGGTCGTGCCACTCGGCCACGAGGCAAGCATTTTTCGCGAGGGGCAATGTAAGCGTCGTGCGTTGATCGAGGATGGAACAGTTGAAGTCCGGGACGCCCGGCAACTGGAGCAGGGCGATCGAGACTGGGTTATCGGAGGTGAGGAATCTCGCGATGCCGGACGTCCTGATGATGCTCCAGGACATGTGGAAGATGATCTGGCCGAGCTTCAGCATGTGCATCAGCGCGTAGCAGTGGAGGTGCTCGGGGCGGACCGCCGTGAGGCCGAAGTCGTGCCGGAGCGTCTCGGTCAACCGAGCGTGGAACGCCTTGGTTCGAATGATCATATTTGCCACGAACGCCGCGTATCGAAACTTTTCCTCTATCGAAATGTCGCCACCGGCTGCGAGGCGCCGCGTCAGTTCTCCAGCATCAGCCTCTGTGCGCGCGAAGGCGTTCTCGACGTCGTCTCGCTTAGTTCTATCCGCATCAGTGAACGTATAGAGGTCCCGCTCCATAGGGGCGCCCTCCAGGTTCGAGGGGCGCGACTTTCCGCTACGAAGGTGATGGATCCAGAGGACGCCATCTCGCCGGACGTCGCGTGCTTCCTCCGATCCCGTGCAAAAGCCGGAGAGGTACTCGCATCCGATGATGTGGTGCCGGACCTTCCTTTGCGCCGAAGGCAGCGAGACCGGAAGGTCGTCGAGGGTGATCCGATGGGTCATCTTCCGACACTTTAGCAGGCTGCCGAAAACCTCGCAGTGATGGTCCTGCCGTGATCCCGTGAATCGCTCCGGTCTTCATGACAGGTTGCATTCTAGATCATATATCGGAAAAATGCCCGAGAATTATGCTCTTACTTGCCCCGTGCACCAGAACCATACGAGGAGAGATCACCCATGGGTGCCGCCATCTCGTTCCTTTTGGCGCTCACTCTGCTCGTCAGAGCACTTGTTCTCTGGTTTAGGGAAAGGGGTCTCACGCGCCGCCTTGTACCGATCCAGGCTAAGGTTCTGGACCCAGGCTATGTAGGTCAGCGCGACGCCGCGGAAAACGCTGTATATCAGGCGGAGCTTCAAGGCATCCACTCGAGCGCCCAAGGCGGGGATGACCGTCATACGCACATCCCAAGCCCACCCACGATCTCCTATTCCGCCACTTGGGAATACACCGTGGATGGAGAAACCTACCGCTATACGCATAGGCAATCGTCACAGATTTTTCGGCCCGAGCAGATCCAGTACGCCCGCACGCAGGTTTTCTACGATCGAGCCAATCCTGCGGTAAGCCGTCCTTATCCCGGCGCGGGAAGCCAAGCCTGGGCCTGGTTCGTGGCCGCCGCTGCGGCAGCCATATTTGGCCTGATCATGCTGCACTTCCAATACGCAGGGCAAAGGACACGTCCCGCCCATCGTCCGGCGGCTGCTTCGAGCGACGTTTCGTCAGCCACCTTGCTGCTTTCATCGAGGGTGTTCACCTCCGATCCACGATCGTTGGTTGGTGCTGGACAAGCGCATTGATCGACATGTGGGGAAGCGCGTTGGAAGAAGGACAGGGGGACAGAGCCCCTCGATCTTCCTTTTGCTAGGATGAGCGGATGCCCGAGTCCTTCATCCACCTCCACACCCACTCCAGCTATTCCCTCTCCGAAGGCGCCATCAAGGCCGACAAGCTCCCGGCCCTGGCCCTCGAAGCCGGCATGCCCGCCGTCGCCCTCACCGACACCGCCAATCTCTTCGGCGCCCTCGAATTCGCGCAGTACTGCTCCGGCAAGGGCGTCCAGCCCATCATGGGCTGCCAGCTCTGGCTCTCCCGCGCCGCGACGGGCGAGGAGCGCCCCGAGGCCCTGCGCAACGGCGCGGACTGCGTCACCGCCCTCGCCATGGACCCCGAGGGCTGGATCAACCTCCAGCGCCTCTCCTCCCTAGGCTGGCTGAACGACGACATCTCCGGCAAGCCCGCGCTGACCCTGCGCCAGCTCCTGGACAACGCCCCCGGCATCTTCCTCATGACCGGCGGCGACCACGGCCCGCTCTCCCGCCTCATCGTCGAGGGCCGGCGCGACGCCGCAAAAACCTTCCTCCACGCCCTCCGCGAGGCCTTCCCCGACCGCCTCGCCGTCGAACTCATGCGCCACCAGACCGAGCGCCAGCAGGCCATCGAGCCCGGCCTGCTGCGCCTCGCCGACGAGGCCGCGCTGCCCATCGTCGCCACCAACGACGTCTACTTCGCGAAGGCGGAAATGCACCTCGCGCACGACGCGCTGCTCTGCATCGCCGAGGGCCGCCTCGTCGCCGAGGCCGATCGCCGCCGCGTCACCGCGCATCACTGGTTCAAGCCGGCCGCCGAGATGCGCGCCCTCTTCGCCGACCTGCCCGAAGCCTGCGACAACACGCTCGCCATCGCGCGCATGTGCTCCGTCATGGCGGAGTCGAAAAAGCCCGAGCTGCCCATCTGCCCCAAGGTCCATCCGGGCAGCACCGAGACGGAAACCGTCGCCGTGATGGCCCGCGAGGGCCTCGCCAAGCGCTTCCCCGAAGGCGTGCCGCCGGTCCATGCCGAGCGCCTGGAATACGAGCTCGGCGTCATCGATAAGATGGGCTTTTCCGGCTACTTCCTCATCGTCGCCGACTTCATCCAATGGGCGAAGCAGCAGGGCATCCCGGTGGGCCCCGGCCGCGGCTCGGGCGCGGGCTCGGTGGCCGCCTGGGCGCTGGCCATCACCGACCTCGACCCGCTGCGCTTCGGCCTGCTCTTCGAGCGCTTCCTCAACCCCGAGCGCGTCTCGATGCCCGACTTCGACATCGACTTCTGCCAGGACCGCCGCGACGAGGTGATCGACTACGTCCGCCGCGAATACGGCGCCGAGCGCGTCGCGCAGATCATCACCTTCGGCAAGCTCCAGGCCAAGGCCGCGGTGCGCGACGTGGGCCGCGTGCTCGGCATGCCCTACGGCCAGGTCGACAAGATCGCGAGCCTGATCCCCAACAACCCCGCCAATCCCGTCTCGCTCGGCGACGCCATCAAGGGCGAGCCGCGCCTGCAGGAGATGCAGGAGACCGACGAGAACATCGCCCGCCTCCTGGAGGTCGCGCTGCAGGTGGAGGGGCTGTACCGCAACGCCTCGACCCATGCCGCCGGCGTGGTGATCGGGCGGCGGCCGCTGATCGACATCACCTCGATCTACCGCGACCCGCGCTCGCCCTCGCTCATCACCCAGTACTCCATGAAGTATGTCGAGCAGGCGAGCCTGGTGAAGTTCGACTTCCTCGGCCTCAAGACGCTCACGGTGCTGCAGCGCGCGGTGGAGCTGCTCAGGGCGCAGGGCATCGAGATCGATCTCGCCGCGCTCCCGCTCGACGACCAGAGAACCTACGAGATGCTGGCGCGCGGCGACGCGGCGGGCGTGTTCCAGTTCGAAGGTCAGGGCATGCGCGACTGCCTGCGTTCCATGCGCCCCGACCGCTTCGAGGACCTGATCGCCGCCGTCTCGCTCTACCGCCCGGGCCCGATGGAGAACATCCCCGCCTATTGCGCGCGCAAGCACGGCGAGAAGTGGGAGGCGCCGCACCCCTCCATCCAGGACATCCTCGGCGAGACCTACGGCATCATGGTCTACCAGGAGCAGGTGATGCAGATCTCGCAGGTGATGGCGGGGTACTCGCTCGGCGGCGCCGACCTCCTGCGCCGCGCCATGGGCAAGAAGAACATGGCCGAGATGGCGCAGCAGCGCGCCATCTTCTGCGAGGGCGCGGCGAAGAACGGCGTGCCCGCCGAGAAGGCCGGCGAGGTCTTCGACCTGATGGAAAAATTCGCCAACTACGGCTTCAACAAGTCGCACGCGGCGGCCTATGCGCTGGTCGCCTATCACACGGCCTGGCTGAAGGCGAACCATCCGGTGGCCTTCCTCGCGGCGTCGATGTCGCTCGACCTCGACAAGACCGACAAGCTCGCCTCGCACATGCAGGAGGCCAGCCGCCTCAAGATCAAGGTGCTGCCGCCCGACATCAACAAGAGCGGCGCCGAATTCGCCATCGAGGAGACGGAGAACGGCGCGGCCATCCGCTTCGCGCTCGCCGCGGTGAAGCGCGTCGGCATGCAGGCGATGCGCGAGCTCGTCGCCAACAGACGCGAGACCGGCGCTTTCAAGAGCCTCGCCGATTTCGCCGAGCGCGTGGACCCGCGGCTGCTCAACAAGATGCAGCTGGAGAACCTTGCCAAGGCGGGTGCCTTCGACAGTCTGGAGGGCAACCGGGCGCGCCTGACGCTGGGTGCGGAGACCGTCCTGCGCCGCGCCCAGGCCACGGCCGAAGACCGCGCCAGCAACCAGATCGGCCTCTTCGGCGCGGTCGAGCAGGGCCCGCCCATCCTGCGCCTGCCCGAAGCGCCGGAATGGCCGACGCTGGACAAGCTCGCCTTCGAGGCCGAGGCGGTGGGCTTCCACCTCTCCGCCCATCCGCTGGACGAGTACAAGGGCGCGCTGCGCCGGCTGGACGCGACGCCCTCCGCCCTGATCGCCGAGCGCGCCCGGGCCGGCGGCACGCGCCTGAAGCTCGCCGGCACGGTGACGGCCCGCAAGGAGCGCAACACGCGCACCGGCAGCCGCATGGCCTGGCTCAGCCTCTCCGACCAGACCGGCAGCTTCGAGGTGACCTTCTTCAGCGAGGTGCTGAACCGCTCGCGCGAGCTGATGGAGGAGGGGACGGCCGTGCTCATCACGGCCGATGCCCGGCTGGAGGGCGAGGCCCTGCGCCTCACCGCCCAGGACATCGAGAGCCTGGAGAAGGCGGCGGCCGGCGTGGGGCAGGGGATGCGCATCTTCCTCGATGCCGCGACCGCCGTGCCCGATATCCGCAAGCTCCTGGAGCGCGACGGGAAGGGCAAGGGCCGCGTCAGCCTCGTGCCGAAGCTGGCGCCGGGGCAGGAGGTGGAGATCACCCTGCCGGGCGGCTGGAACGTCTCGCCGCGCATCATGCAGGCGATGAAGCTGCTCTCCGGCGTGGCGAGCGTGGAGGAGGTCTGACCTACTTCTCGTAGTCCTGGATCGCGCGCCGGATGACGAAGGCCATGTCCGGCACCGACACGAAATCCGTCAGCAGGTTCTGATAGGACACGGCATAGGTCTTGCCCGCCTTGTAGAGATCCTTGAGCCGGAAGGCCTCCGACCACACGGTGAAGCCGCCATTCTTCGGCTTCAGCCATTCCTGCCCGAGCTTGATGTGGGTGAGCTCCGTCTTGCGCAGGATGCGCAGCCGCGACTTCGTCCGATCGCTGTCGGCCGGATCCGTGAAGCCCTGCGCCGGGCTGCGCGTCAGCAGCGGGGTATCGGGACCGTCCACCGCATCCGCCAGGAGCGTCTGCATGTCGGTGAAGGCATCGGCGCGGATGGGGACGCCTCCGGTCATGAGGATCGCGAAGAGCTTCGCCATGGAGAGCGCGGTGCCCGCCTGGCCCACCGCGTTGTCGTTCGTGCTCTGGATCAGCGCGTGGTAGTGGCCGGCGAAGTCCGCCGACAGCCACGGTCCCTTGCCGCCCACGAAGAGCTGGGCCGCCTTCATGGCGCCGCTGATATAGGCGTAGCCCACGCTCATGATCACGGTGCTGGCGCCGCTGTTGCTGCTCGGCACGATCATCTGCCGCATGGCGCCGCGGAACGAGGTCTTGAAGGCCGGCACGCCGCCGGGCGGCACCTCGAACATGGCCTTGTAGTCCGGCAGGAGCTCGCTGCGGGGGAGCGCGCGGAGGGCCCCATCGGCGGCGGCGAGGATGTGCGCGTCCAGCTCGGTCCGCAGCGCGGTGAAGAGGTCCGGGCTGGGCGGCGCCTTCCGGCCGCCGAAGGCCTGGATCCCCTGTGCGACCAGCGTTCGCAGGGCGAGGCCCGCGGCGAAGCGCTCCACCATGTCGCGCAGCGCGAAGGCGGCATAGAGCGCGATGATCTTGGCCTCGCTCGCGATGAAGTCGACGGTGTCGCCGTTGTAGGCGCCGAAGTTCAGCGTGTTGCCGGGCTTCTCGTCGCCCAGGTCGATGATGGCGACGCGGAAGGCCGGCGCGGCACCGCCGCGCGCGGCGGCAAGCGCATCGACGGCCGCCTTCACGGCGGCCTGGAGCTTGGTGTCCTGCGCGAACTTCAGCGAAGGCGGCGGCGGAAAGAGCGGCATGGGAGGTAGAGGCGCCATCGGAAGGATCCTCTCTGTGGTGTTGAGGCGGCCCCCATCGGCAAGGCGAGGGCGTAAGGCAAATGTTTCGAGGCGCGGCTCTGGTCCGGCGCATGGCATCGAACGGCCCGATGGAGATGAGGCTGGCGATATCCGCTCTTCGGACATCGCGCTCACGACGCTCCCCAGGTTCGGCATCAGGCGTCGCCCTGCCGAAATTCTCGTTTTCAATGCGACATCATATATTAAAATATGCCGCCTGAAAATACTTGGATATTGGTGAATGATCTTTGTGTGCTGGAGCCGGCTGGCCGGGCGGCTGGAACGTCTCGCCTGCATCAGGCGATGAAGCTGCTTTCGGGCATGGCGCGTGGAGAGAAGTTCAGGGCAAAAGACAGATAATCGAATTTCTTTCCTGAAATTTTTCTGCTTGATACATTAACCGAAAGTTACCATTTTCGGGAGGAAAAGCATGTCGGGAATCCGGGGGGTTTTGATCGCGATCGCCAACCTCGTGTTGGGATTGATGGTTTTGGGAATTCCTTTCGTCGCCTTCATTTTGACCGGAAGCGCGGTGGGCCTGCCATATGGGAATTTCAACGTGGCTGCCGGGCTCGGAGGCGCCATTGTGGGCTTCCTGATCGCACTTCCCGCAGCAGCTATTCTCGCATTGTTCCTCGACATCCGAGAACAATTGGTTGCGATCAAACAAAATACCCGTGGAGCATTCGCAACCGTGGTCGCTTCAGCATCGGAACCTACATTTCCAATGGGTAAATCGGAAACGGCAGCATCCCCGGCCCCGACCCCAGCCAACGATCAGGTCAAGGACATGCAGGATTGGTTTAGCAAGGCATATGGCAGGAGCATTTCACGAGATCAGGCGATCGAACTGATCGATGCACGCTCTCAAGGAAACCTATTGACCGCATGCGAGCGGATATTGGCGCGATTGTAGCTGCCCATAACCACCTTCGGCGGGCATTTGGCACATCTGAGCCAAGGCCGCGCTTTCAGGACGAAAAATCCATCGCTGCCTCATCGCTGCGGCTATTGCAGGACGGCTTTGAACCTCAGCCCCGGCTCAGCCAGTCCGCCAAGGATTCCGCGAAGAAGTCGGGATCGAGATGCCAGCTCCCCATCATCGGGAGCTCCGACGGGTCTGTCTGCTCACCCTCGACGAAGGAGACTTCCCCGCCGATGGCGGCATTCAGGTTCACGTCCACGCGGTTGCGGAAGGTGGCCGGCCGCAGCACGAGCTTCCGCGGGTCGCACCGCGCGAAGAGCGCATTGTAGCCGTTGCTGCCGACCGGCCAGACGAGGTGCGTCGCGCCGGCGAAGAGGCGGATCTGCTCGCCGACGGGAAGCGTCTCCGGCCGGATCGGCGTGAAGCCCGCCCGCTGCGCGATCGCCTCGATCTGCTCCTCGTTCACGAGGCGGCGCTGCGTGATGCCCCGCCGCGAGAGGTAGATCCGCCTCGGTCCGTCCGCAGGGCCGCCATGGAACTCCGCCAGCCGGCGCGAGAGCGGCTGCGCGAGCGGATGGAAGTACCCGCCGAGCACGCAGCCCTGCCGCGCGATCACCAGCTCCTCGCATTGCACGGGATCCCGGAACAGCGTCAGCCGGTCCGGGCCGAAGCCGAAGGCGCGCAGGTACTCGAGCATCCAGAGCTGGAAGTGCCGCTCCTTCATCAGCAGCTGCATGCCGCCGAGATCGAGGAACTCGGCGGCCCAGAGCCGCGGCAGCACCTCGGTGAGGAAATGGCCGAAATGCCGGCCATGCCGACCGTCGAGGTAGAAGTAGCGGCCCCTCAGCACCTCCCGTGGCCTGAGCTCCGTGGGCGAGCCGTAGCGATTCGGCCCGAGGTCGACGAGGCTGTTGTTCTGGCGCGCCCCGCGGCGGAAGGAATCCACCAGCAGGGTTTCCCGGTCGGAATGGATCAGGACCTGGCCGGGGCACACCAGCGTGCCGTGCAGCTTGGCGATGTGCATCTCGGGCATCCGCGCCTTGGTCGCGGCCGCCGGCCTATCCCCCCGGGTGTAGATGGCGGGTTCCCGCAGCGGCAGCGCATAGGGATCGCAGGCGACGTAGTAGAGGTCGCCGGGCTCCAGCAGTTCCTCCGCCGCGACGCGCTCGCAGATCTCGGCGTATTCTGCAGCCTGGAAGACCTGGGCGACGGATGACTCCGTCATGGGGGATCGCCGTGAAAACGCATGCTGCATGCTCGGTTTCGCGGGGAATGACTGTCAAGCGACGGTTTCCGGGCTTTCGGGGCCAGGTGACGGCTGACCTGCGGGGAATCGTCGGTTAGCTTCCGCCCCCTTTGGAAGCTCCGGCGCAGCCCGCGCCGACGGGACAGGGAGACGAGGCGATGATCCTGAGGCTGGCGGAGGAGGAGCGTCTCTCCGGCGTGGTGGTGCATGGCAACCTGGTCTACCTCGCCGGGCAGGTCGCGGACGACACGAGCCTGGACACCCAGGGGCAGACGGCGGATGTGCTGCGGCAGATCGACGCGCTGCTGGCCGTCGCCGGCACCAGCAAGGAGTACCTGCTGAGCGTCCAGATCATCCTGGCCGATATCCGGGACGCGCCGGCGATGAACCGTGCCTGGGACAAGTGGCTCGACCCCTTCAACAAGCCCGCGCGCATGACCATCCAGGCGCCGCTGGTGGACCCGAGCTGGAAGGTCGAGATCACGGGCATCGCGGCCTTGCCGTGACCCCGCCCAGGGGAGCCGCGAGGCGCGCCGCCCGCCGGCAGGCGCTTCTGGCCACGGGGCTGACCCTCGCCTTCATGCTGCTGGTGGCGCTCGGCGTCTCGGACCAGGGCTGGGCCTTCGCGGCGGCGGCCCTGCTGATCGCGAGCCTGGCGCTCGGCCTGCTGCACGTGATGTTTCCGCAGGGGCTGCTCTTCGCGCTGGGCCTCGCGAACGGGCTGGCGATCTATGTCTGCCTCTTCGTGGTGATCGGCCGCGCGGCCTTTCCCGACGCGCCCGACTGGTCGCGCAGCGTGGGCTTCCTGCTGCCGGTGCTCGCCTTCGTGCTGGCCTGCGTGGTCCGCCGGCACGCGCTGCAGGCGGTGGCCTCCGCGAACCAGGGCGCCGACCTGCGGCATTTCCCGCGCATCCTGCGCTGGATGGTGCGGATGTCGGTGGTCGGCGCGCTCTGCCTCTCTCTGCCGGTCAACCGGGCGTCGCCCGGCTGGCAGGCGGTCGTGCTGCTGGCGGCGATGGCGGTCCTCGCGGTCTTCACCGCCACCTCGGTCGGGCCCATCGTGCGGCTGCTGGTGGACGTCTCGGCGATCATGCGCCAGGTCAGCCGCCGGGTTCAGGTGCTCGCGGTGCCGATCGCGACCTATGTCAGCCTCTTCGCCCTGCTGGCGGTGGCCTTCGGCTGCGTCTACCGCATCGCCGACGGCTTCTCCGCGCGGCACATCTTCCTGCTGATGGGCCGGCCGGACGAGATCTCCTTCTCGGATGCGCTGCATTTCAGCATCGTCACCCTCTCCACGGTGGGCTATGGCGACATCCAGCCGGTGGATGACGGCATCCGGCTGCTGGCCGCGATCCAGATGATCCTGGGGCAACTTCTGCTGCTCTTCGGCTTTGCGGAGATCATGCGAAGCCACGCGCCGGATCGGCCGAGCGCCGGCGAGGGCTTGGATCCGCCGCGCAGCCGCGCGCCGGAGCATTGACGGCCAAGGCAGGACAGCCATGGGGTTGGCGTGATTCCGCCGCATTGCGCGGCGACAAGAGCATGACGAAAAGGCGGGATATCCGGTGACGGCGATGTTGGGTGATCCAGGGTTCTGGCGGCGCAAGCGGGTGCTGGTGACGGGAGGCGCGGGTTTCCTCGGCAGCAACCTGTGCCACGCGCTGGCCGCGCTCGGCGCGCGCGTGACGGCGCTCGACGCCATGCTGCCGGACGGCGGCGCGAACCCGGCCAATCTCGAGGGCGCCGGCGTCCTGCTGGTGCGCGGCGACATCAGGGACACCGAGCTGCACAGCCTCTGCGACAAGGTGGACGTGCTGTTCAACATGGCGGCGCAGACCAGCCACATGGGCGGCCAGAAGGACCCGGTGGCCGACATCGCCATCAATGCGGTGGCGCAGGTGCGGCTCGTGCAGGTGATGCGCGCCGCGGCGCCACAGGCGGCGGTGATCCATGCCTCGACGCGCCAGTTCTACGGAAGGCCGATCGCGCTGCCGGTGAACGAGCTCCACCCGGTGAACCCGCCCGATGCCAACGGCGTCTCCAAATGGGCGGGCGAGCAGTACTGGATGCTGGAGAACCGGGTGCTGCACCGCCCCGTGGTCTCGCTGCGGCTGACCAACTGCTACGGCCCGCGCCTGCGCATCGCCGACGCGCGGCAGACCTTCCTCGGCATCTGGATGCGCCGGCTGCTGGAGGGCGATCCCTTCGAGGTCTGGGGCGGCGACCAGCTGCGCGACCTCACCTATGTGGACGACGTGACGCGCGCCTTCCTCGTGGCGGCCGAGCAGGCCGGCCAGCCCGCGGTGGCCGGTCAGGTCTTCAACCTCGGCGGCTCGCCGCCCATCTCGCTGCGCGACCTGGCCGGGCTGGTGATCCTCGCCAATGGCGGGAAGGGCAGCTTCACCACCCGGGAATTCCCCGCCGACCGCGCGCCGATCGACATCGGCAGCTATCACGCCGACGACGGCGCCTTCCGCGCCGCGACCGGCTGGGCGCCGCTCTTCTCGCTGGAGGAGGGCCTGCGGGCCAGCCTCGACTGGTATCGCGAGCGCATGAGCGACTACGTTGACCTCGATCAGGCCGCGAAGGCCTGACCCAGGGAAGGATACGAGAGATGAACGCACCCCTCCCCATGCTGCCTTTCGCCGACCCCGGCGCGGGCTACCGCGCGCTCCAGCCGGAGATCGACGCGGCCGTGGCGCGCGCACTGGCCTCGGGCTGGTACATCCTGGGACAGGAGGGCGAGGCCTTCGAGAAGGAATTCGCTGCCTGGCTCGGCAACAAGCCCGGCGCGCCGCAGATGCACGCCGTGGGCTGCGCCAACGGCACGGACGCCATCATGCTCATCCTGCGCGGCATGGGCATCGGCGAGGGCAGCACCGTGGTCACGGTGAGCCACACCGCCGTCGCGACCGTCGCCGCCATCGAGATGACGGGCGCGACCCCGCTGCTGATCGACATCGACCCCGACACCTACACCATGGACCCGGACGAGCTGGCCTCGGTGCTGGCCGATCCGCCGCCGGGCCTGCCGCCGATCCGCGCGGTGATCCCCGTGCATATCTACGGCCAGCCGGTGGATCTGGTCCCGATCAAGGAGGCTTGCGATGCGGCCGGCGTGGCGCTGATCGAGGATTGCGCACAGGCCCATGGCGCGGAGCTGGATGGCTGGAAACTGGGCACGATCGGCCATGCGGCGGCCTTCAGCCTCTATCCGACCAAGAACCTGGGCGCGCTGGGCGATGGCGGCATCCTGGCCACGCCGGATGCCGAGCTCGCGGCCCGCATCGCGGCGATCCGGCAGTATGGCTGGAAGCGGCGCTATATCAGCGACATGCAGGGCGTCAATTCCAGATTGGATGAAGTCCAGGCGGCCATCCTGCGCGTGAAGCTGCAGCATCTCGACCGGCAGAACGACCGCCGGCGCGAGATCGCCGACGCCTATGACGCGGCGCTCTCCGGCACCTCGCTGTCACAGCCGGCGCGGCGCGAGGGCGGCCACCACGTCTTCCATCTCTACGTGCTGCGGCATCCCGCGCGCGACGCCTTCATGTCGAAGCTGAAGGCGCTGGGGATCGGCACGGGCATCCACTATCCGATGCCGGTGCACACCCAGCCGGCCTATGAGGGGCGCGTGCCGCTCGGCCCGGCGGGCTGCGCGGAGACGGCGCGGGTGGCACAGGAGGTGTTTTCCCTTCCGATGTTCCCGGAGATGACCGACGAGCAGGTCGCGCGGGTCTGCCTCGCGCTCCGGCAGCTCTGACTCCGGTCCTCGTCTTCCCGCTGGCTGCGGCCGCCGAGATCGCGGGGTGCTTCGCCTTCTGGGCCGCGCTGCGGCAGGGGGCGAGCGTCTGGTGGCTGGCCGCGGGCGTCGTGTCGCTGATCCTCTTCGCCTGGCTGCTGACGCTGGCGCCGGGCGATGCGGCAGGCCGCGCCTTCGCGGCCTATGGCGGCGTCTATGTCGCGGCCTCGCTGGTCTGGCTGATGGCGGTTGAAGGGTTTCGGCCGACGGCCTGGGACCTCGGCGGCGCGGCGCTCTGCCTGGTGGGCGCCGGTGTGATCGTGCTGGGCGCGCTGCGCGCCGGCTGAATTGTCCGGAACAATTCTTGCGGCGAGTCCTCCGCGCCCCTAGCCTGCGGGTCTGGAGGAATGGACATGATCGCAGCATCGAGCGAGGCCGTGCGGCCCTTGCGGCGTCCGGTGAACGCCAATGGCGTGCCGATCCACACGACGACCTTCATCGGCAGCAACTGGATGGTGCGCGGGCCGGACACGCCCCTGCCGGAGCCGGGCGCGCTCTACCCCATGGCCTTCCTGGTGGAGCAGCCGCCGGGCTCGGTGGTGCAGGCGCATTTCCATCAGGCGGACCAGTTCCAGGTGGTGGTGGCCGGCGGCGGGACGCTGGGGCGGCACGCGGTCGAGCCGGTGACGGTGCACTACACCAACGCGCACACGGCCTACGGGCCGATCGCGGCAGGCGAGGAGGGGCTGCACTACTTCACGCTGCGCAACAGCTACGATCCCGGCGCGCGCTACGTGCCGGAATCCACGCCGGAGCTGAAGGCCGTGCGGGGTCGGCGCCCCTGGCAGACGACGACCGAGCCGGCGGTGCGCGCGGGCTTCGCCCCGGCCCGGGTGGAGGAGATGCTGGCGCCGCGCGCGGACGGCCTGGGCGCCTGGCGCCACTTCCTGCCGCCGGGCGCTGCGCTGTCGGGGCCGGACCCGTCGGCCGGCCGCGGGCAGTTCTGGATGGTCGTGGCCGGCGCGCTGTCGGGGCCGGAGGGCGATCTGCCGCCGCTCTCCCTGATCTTCGTCGCGCCCAACGACGCCCCCCTGTCCCTGTCGGCCGGCGCGGACGGCGCCGAGGTCCTGGCGATGCAGTATCCCAACCGCGCCCATTGACGGCGGGGGCCGGGGGGCCGCCACGGACCCGCGGCGGAGCGCGAGGCGGAGCCTCGCCTTGCCGCGTTTGTTGTGTTGAGATTGCTCCGAGGAAATCCGGTCGCCGAGATCAGGGAATTCGGCGATGAAACTGGGACGAAGGGTGATGCTGGGGGCGCTCGCGGCGTCTCCGGCCTGGGCGCAGGGCTTTCCCGCGCGGCCGGTGAAGCTGGTGATTCCGTTCGGCGCGGGCGGCATCACCGATCTCGTGGGGCGAATCCTGGCTGAGCGGGCCTCGGCCGAGCTGGGCGCCGCGGTCGTGGTCGAGAATCGCACGGGCGCCAACGGCAACATCGCCGGCGAGTACACGGCCCGCGCGGCGCCCGACGGGTACACGCTGCTGATGGCCTCGCTCGCCATGTTTTCCGTGAACCCGGCGATCTATCCGCGGATGACCTACGACCCGCTGACCGACTTCGCTCCGGTGGTGCTGGCGGCCAGCACGCCGCATGTGGTCGTGGCGCACGCCTCCACGCCGGGGAACGACCTGAAGGGCATGCTCGCGGCCGCCGGCGCGCGGCCGGAGGCGCTGAGCTGGGGCACGGCGGGGGCGGGCAGCAGCCCGCATCTCACGCAGATCCTGCTGCAGCACCTCGGGCGCGTGCAGCTCCTGCCGGTGCATTTCCGCAGCGGCGCGGCCAGCGTGCAGGCGGTGATCGCGGGCCAGGTCTCGCTGACCGCCGAGGCGACGCCGATCGTCATCGAGCATGTCCGTGCCGGCACGCTGAAGGCGCTGGCCGTGGCGGCGCCGGAGCGGCTGGCGCTGCTGCCGGAGGTGCCGACCGCCGCCGAGGCCGGCCTCCCCGGGCTGGAGAACGGCTCCACCTCGGCGCTGGTAGCCCCCAGGGGCACGCCGGATCCGGTGCTGGCGAAGCTCGCCGAATCCTTCCGGGCGGCGATGGCGAGTCCCGAGCTGCGCGCGCGGCTGAGCCAGCAAGGCACGGTGCCGCTCGGCGGCGTGGGCGCGGAGTTCACCGCGATGATCAATACCGAGGTGGCGCGCTGGCGGCCGCTGCTCTCCGGCATCCAGCCGGGCTAGGGGCCGCACCGCCTTCCCGGCCTCAGCCCTCGTTCTCCAGCCTTTCGATGTCCTCGTCCGAGAAGCCGAAATGATGGCCGATCTCATGGATCAGCACGTTCCGGACCAGGCGGGAAAGGTCCACGCCCGTCTCGATCCACTCCAGCAGGATGGGCTCGCGGAAGAGGAGGATGGTGTCCGGCTCGGTCGGCGCGTCGAGCACGGATTTTCGGGTCAGCGGCGTGCCCCGGTAGAGGCCGGTCAGGTCCCATGGGCTTTCCAGGCCCATCTCCTCGACCAGCGCGTCATCCGGCGTCTCCTCGACGGCGAAGGTGATTCCGTCCAATTTCTTGCGAAGCTCCATCGGAATCGCACGGAATGCGTGTTCCGCCATCTTGAGAATGTCATCGAGATCGGGTGGTGTTGTATATGTCATTGCATGCTCTGAAGATGGGGCCGGGAGGAACGGATGGAAAAACTGAACAATGCGGCGCAAGCCGTAGCCGAGGAACTGCCGGATTGGCGCTTCGACGACGGCAAGAATGTCATCGAACGCAAGTTCCGCTTCCGTGATTTCGTGCAGGCCTGGGGCTTCATCTCGCGCGTTGCGCTCCTGGCGGAAGCGCATGGCCACCATCCGGAATGGTCGAACAGTTACAACAGGGTCAGGATCACGCTGACCACCCACGACGTCGGCGGCATCTCGGACAAGGATATCAAGCTGGCGACCGCCATCGATTCGCTGCTGTGAGCCGCCGGGGCTAGTTCCCCTCTTGTTCTCGGCGGCGGCCCGCGCGAACATCGCGCCATGGACGCCGCCGCACGCACGCTCTCCACCACCCGCGCCGCCATGCGCTACTGCCTCGCCCGCGCCTGGTCGCCGCTGCCGGAGGTGCCGCTGCCCGACGGGCGCCGCGCCGACATCCTGGCGCTGCGGCCGGATGGCGGCTTCGTCATCATCGAGGTGAAGTCCTGCGCGCGTGACTACCTCTGCGACGCCAAGTGGCAGGACTACCGCGGCTTCTCGGACGAGCTGCACTTCGCCGTCGACCTCGACTTTCCCCAGGCGCTGCTGCCCGAGGATGTCGGCGTGATCGTCAGCGACGGCTGGGAGGCCGCCCATATCCGCGAGGCGCCGGCGCATCCGCTCGCCCCGGCCCGGCGCAAGGCGCTGATGCACCGCTTCGCCACCCTCGCCGCCACGCGACTCGCGGGCCTGACGGACCCGGTCGGGCTGACCGAGCGCCGCGCGGCCCTGCGGCTGGACTGAGGCGCCGCCCCGGGCGAACCTGTCGCCCGGAGGAAGCATGATCCTGTACATCTCGCCGGGCAGCCCCTTCGCCCGGATCATCCGCGTCCTGATGCGCGACCGCGCCTTCCCGGTCGAGGAGATCACGGTCCCCCTGCGCGACCCGGCCTCGCCCTTGCTGGAACACAGCCCGCCCGGCCGCGTCCCCACGCTGCGCGACGGCGACCACGTGCTGGTGGAGGTGCCCCTCATCCTCGCCCATCTCGGCTGGCTGCCGGCCGACGCCCCCGCGCGCGGCCGCCTCGGCCAGGCGCTCTCCCTGCTCGAGGGCATCGCCGTCTGGAATCGCGACCTCCGCCGCCCACCCGAGGAGCGCTCGCAAAAATTCCACGCGCTGGAGCACACCCGCGCCTCCCGCATCCTCGACGCCACCGACCCCCGGCATTACGACCCCTTCACGCCCGAAGGCGTGGCCCTCGCCTGCGCGCTGGGCTATTGCGAGCGCCGCCACACCGTCTTCCGCTGGCGCGAGGGACGGGACAGACTGGCCCAATGGTACGACGCCGCCACCGCGCGGCCGGCTTTCGCGGACACGCTTCCGCCCATCTCAGGAATCTGACCATGCAGAACAGCGAACCCGTCTGGCGCCACGTCGAGGCCAAGCAGGACGCCGCCATCGAGCTCTCCGACCGCGTCTGGGGCATGCCCGAGCTCGCCTATGCCGAGACCCGCTCGGCCGCGGAGCACACCGCCTACCTCAATGCCGAGGGCTTCCGGGTCACCGAAAACCTTGCCGGCATCCCCACCGCCATGATGGGCGAGGCGGGCGAGGACGGCCCCATCATCGCCATCCTCGGCGAGTTTGACGCGCTGCCCGGCCTCTCCAACGAGGCGGGCGTCGCCGAGCACAAGCCCGTCCCCGGCGACGGCAACGGCCATGCCTGCGGCCACAACCTGCTGGGCGCGGCCTCCCTGCTCGCGGCGACCGCGGTGAAGGACTACCTGGCCGCCAACGGCCTCAAGGGCCGCGTGCGCTACTACGGCTGCCCCGCGGAAGAGGGCGGCGCGGCGAAAGGCTTCATGGCCCGCGCCGGCCTCTTCGACGACGTGGACATCGCCATCTCCTGGCACCCCGCCTCCTTCGCCGGCGTGAACGAGCCGATCAGCCTCGCCAACACGCGCATCGATTTCACCTTCCACGGCCGCGCCAGCCATGCCGCGGCCTCGCCCCATCTCGGCCGCAGCGCGCTCGATGCCGTGGAGCTCATGTCCGTCGGCGTGAACTACCTGCGCGAGCACATCCCCTCCGAGAGCCGCATCCACTACGCCTATCTCGATGCCGGCGGCGTGGCGCCCAACGTGGTGCAGGCCAAGGCGAAGGTGCGCTACCTCATCCGCGCGGCCGACGTGGCCACGCTGAAGCCGCTGGTCGAGCGCGTGCGGAAAATCGCCGACGGCGCGGCGCTGATGACGGGCACGACGGTGACGACGCAGGTGATCTCCGCCGTCTCCAACCTGCTCGGCAACGACCCGCTCGAGAAGCTGATGCAGGACAATCTCGACCGCCTCGGCCCGCCGCCCTTCGACGCCGCGGACCGCGAGGCCGCCGCGAAGTTCCAGGAGACGCTCTCGCCGGAGGACATCTCCTCCGCCTTCCGCAAGATGGGCATGCCGGTGATCGAATCGCCGCTGACCGACGCCATCGTGCCGCTCGATTCCAAGCGCGCGCCGATGGTGGGCAGCACCGATGTGGGCGACGTCTCCTGGAAGGTGCCGACCGTGCAGGCGCGTGGCGCCACGCATGCCATCGGCACGCCGCTGCACTCCTGGCAGGCGACGGCGCAGGGCAAGCTGCCGCATGCCCATAAGGGCATGGTGCATGTGGCCAAGGTGATGGCCGGCACGGCGGTGGACGCGCTGGCCAACCCCGCGATCATCGCGGCGGCCAAGGCCGACCACGCGGCGCGCGCCGGCGGGCCTTACCAGTGCCCGCTGCCGGAGGACGCCAAGCCGCCCATCGGCATGTCGCTCGCCATCTGAGCATGCGGATCGTTCGTGACGCGGCCGCGCTGGCGGCCGCCGTCTCCGCCTGGCGCGCGGCCGGCGAGCGCGTGGCCGTCGTGCCCACCATGGGCTACCTGCACGAGGGCCACCTGGCCCTCGTCGCCCGGGCGCGGGAGCTGGCGCCGCGGGTGATCGCGACCATCTTCGTCAACCCGACGCAATTTGCGCCGCACGAGGATCTCGGCCGCTACCCGCGCGACGAGGCGGGCGACGTACGGAAGCTGGAGGCGGCGGGGTGCGACCTGCTCTTCGCGCCTCCGGTGGAGGTGATGTACCCGCCGGGCTTCGCCACGCGCATCGTCATGTCGGGGCCGGCCGAGGGGCTGGAGGGGACGCACCGGCCGCAGATGTTCGGCGGGGTGGCGCTGGTCTGCACGCGGATCTTCGGGCTGACGCGGGCGGATGTGGCCGTCTTCGGCGAGAAGGACTGGCAGCAGGTGATGGTGATCCGCCGCGTGGTGGAGGACCTGGCCCTGCCGATCGCGATCGAGACGGTGCCGACGGTGCGGGCGGCGGATGGGTTGGCGCTGTCCTCGCGCAACGCCTACCTGGATCCGGAGGCGCGGGAGAAGGCGGTGGCGCTGCATGCGGTGCTCATCCATGCGGCGGAGCGGCTGAAGGCAGGGGCTACGGCCGCGGAGGCCTGTGAGGAGGCGGAGGAACGGCTGCGGGAGGCCGGGTTCCGGCAGGTAGATTACGTGGCGTTACGGAGTGAGCAGCAATTTGAAGATATGGACAGATTAGATAAGCCTGGGCGGGTGTTAGGGGCAGCTTGGATTGAGCAAGTAAGATTAATCGACAATATTAGCACATAGATATATTATCTTCCTTTTTGCTTAACCTGCTCTGCTTCAATCCTAACATAATCGGCCATAAGTTCGTAATTCTCTAAACGATCGATGCCCATTTGAAGGGGATCATCAACCAAGCGCGCCCGTGCTCTGAATAAATCACGAATCATTGAAGCAGTATTTCTCGAAAATCCAAAGTTGGCTAAAGAATAAGAGGAAAAGTCGCCAATGCGCTTGGGAAGAATTGAGTCAAGATATTTTTCGAGCTCGGATATTTTTGTTATGAGAAAAGTAGCTTTTTCTCTAATGGCAATTTTCATTTTTTGATTCAGCGACGAATCAATCAAATCATTCCTAAGTTTTTTTCCTTCGAGATCAGGAAATTCTTTCCCTATTGCATCAATTAAAATGGGGGCAACTGAAATATTGGTACCGATAACTGTGACATGTTTAATCAATGCTCTAATAGCTTCCGGCTTGTTAAGGCCATAACCGCGCAAAATCCTAAATGGATGCTCAAGACTTCCTATTGTAGCCTTGGCGCCATGCTCTGGAAATTTTTCTTTAATCAGATGATGTAAAAAGACTCCTAATTCAAACTCATTGTCAAAAGGCCGATCTTGTTGTTCAATTCGCCGCTCAATAGCCCGTTTAAGGCGAGTTAGTGTTATCTCTCCCGCCAAAACTAAGCCATTAAGCTCGTCTAAAATATCAAGCTCTTCCTCTGATAGATCTGATTTGGAAGGCTTATAAGACAGGTCGTGCTCTACCTCCGCCCAGGCATGCATTAGAACAGAGCCGACTTGAATTTCTAATTTTGCCGAACAAAATCGCGAAATATTAGGATCTTTACCATCGTCCAAAAGGGATGCGCGAAAATGTGTAGCGTGATAGCCGGTAAATTTTTTCCCCTTGGGCATTTTCTTGTCAGCTGCAGGAAATATTCGAACATTGTCATTAATATCAAAATTAGCGCGTAGAATTTTTTCTACTTTTTCTCTATCATTTGGAAAATATAAAGCAATTCTTACGCCAGCAAGATCAACTATATCATCGCGAATTTCCTGCATTGTCTTATAGTTTTTTTCTTTGTATCTTTGTTGTATTTTTTTTCTTAGACTAGCAGCATTCTTTTCGCGATACGTCACCATTGCTGCGATCGCATTGGCCTCAAGAAGAGATTGAATTTTATTAGCAGATAAGCGTGCGGCTTCTCTGTAAAAATCGACTTCGCGCATGTAATTGGCAATAAATTCCTCAATTAAGTCCGGATTCGGGTCGGACGCGTGCTTGTCATTCATGTTCACTTTTCCGCGCCAAAAGTTATAATATTACTCCAGCCTAGCCCCCGAAACCTGAACCAGCCGCTGCCAAACCGGTGTCTCCGCCTCCACCAGCGCGCCCATCGCTGCCGGCGTCTCGCTCACCACCGTCCCGTAGCCCAGCGGCTTCAGCCGATCGATGAAGTCCTGCTGCGCCGCGATCGCCTTGATCGCCCCATGCAGCCGGTTCACGTGCTCGGCTGGCGTCCCGCCCGGCGCCATCACCGCGTTCCAGGTCACGACATTGTGCTGCCCCAGGCCGAGGTCGGAAAAATCCTTCATCCCCGGCACGTCCGGCAGGATCGAGAGCCGCTCGCGCGAGCTCACCGCAAACGCCAGAAATTTCCCTGATGTCACATGCGGCATCAGCGCCGGCATCACGTCGAACATCATGTCGATCGTGCCGGACAGCGTGTCCGTGATGGCCGGCCCGCCGCCGCGATAGGGCACGTGCAGGATCTTCGCATTCGCCGCCGCGTTGATTGCCTCGATGTTGATGTGGCTCGAGGTCCCGGTGCCGCTGCTGCCCATCTTCACCTGGTCGGGATGGCTGCGGCTCCACTCCACCAATTTGCGAAAATCGGTCCAGCCGTTGCGCCGCGCATTCTCCGCATTCACCACGCACATCAGCGCGCCGTCGGTGATCTGTGAGACCGGGGCGAAATCCGTGCGCGGGTTGAAGGGCAGCCGGCTCGTCATGAAGGGGAAGGCGCAAAGGGTGGTGACGCCGATCAGCCCGATCATCGTGCCGTCCTTGTCGCCCTTGGCGAGAAAGTCGGCGCCGATCATCCCGCCCGCGCCGCCGCGGTTCTCGATGACGACGGAGGTGCCGAGCGGGCCGGCCAGCCTCTCGGCCATGATGCGCCCCAGCAGGTCCACCGCGCCGCCGGGCGGGAAGGGGACGACGAGCCGCACCGGGCGGCCCTGCGCGCGCAGCGCCGGGGCGGCAAGAGTGAGGGCGGCCGCCCCAAGAAGCATGCTGCGTCGCAACGTCATGGCCGTGTGTTCCTTAATGATACGGCCATGTTGACGGTTATTGCGATGCGTCGGCAAGCCTCACGCGCGACAATGCGATGACGTCCAGCGCGGCCCTGGTCAGCTTGTAGGCAGCGAGTTGCTGCGGTCCTGCCCAGGCGACGGCCGCGACGTCGTCGCCGGGGATGGCCTCGCCCGCGTGCCAATGCGCGCAGTAGTCGACGATGGTGTAGTGGTAGCGCGGCTTGCCCCGGGCATCGAGCGAGATGGCGTCGATCACGTCGGCCAGGATCAGCGGGCCGGCCTGCAGCCCGGTCTCCTCCAGCAGCTCGCGCCGGGCGGCGGTCTGGGTGGTCTCGCCGATGTGCTGCGCGCCGCCGGGCAGCGACCAGGAGCCCACCCGCGGCGGCTTGCCCCGCTGGACCAGCAGCACCTCGTCGCCCCGGAAGAGCACGACGCCGATGCCGACCCAGGGACGGTCGGGATACTCGCGGTCGTCTGTCGTCACGGACGGGCTGCGGGGGCCCGCGCGGCCGGGTCGACGTCGGGGTCGGCGGCCGCGGGCGCCTGGGGCAGCAGGTCGGCCAGCGTCGGGATCATCGCCTTCTCCTTCCAGATGCCGAGCTGGTAGGCCCAGCCCTCCCACCGCGCCTGGAAGCCCTTGGTCTCGTCGCTGTCGCCCTCGGCGCGCAGCTTCACCCAGAGCACCTGCCCGTCGCGCTGCGGCCAGGCGGTGATGGTGAGGCCGTCGGTGTAGGTGAACTTCGTCTCGCCCAGCGCCTCGCCCGGCGCCTCGGCGGCGCGGCGGACCTCGATGAAGGTCAGCATGTCGAAGGAGCGGGCGACCTCGTCGAGCGAGGTGCGGTCGGCGACGGGGTGGTCCGCGGGCGTCACGATCTCCAGCGGCGCGTCCACCTCGCCGGCACGGGCCAGGACGAGCGGATTCTCGCCGGAGCGGTTGATCTCGGCGCGGCGCAGGCGGTCGGGGGCCAGGGCCGCGATGTCGCGGTTGATCCAGAGCTGCGGGTCGGCATCGGCGATCATCCGCCCCTCGGCGAGCCAGGATTTCTGCTCGGAGGGACGGCGGACATAGATGGATTCCGGCACGTTGCCCTGGGTGCGGACGCGGCGGCGGCCGAGGATCAGCTCGGCGATCACGCCGCCCTGGCCGTCCAGCACGCGCAGCTTCGCGGCGGTGCTGCCGTCGCGGCTGGGGTCGTCCACGCCGATATCCGCGTGCCGCGCGGGGTCGGAGGTGCGCTCCTCGACGAGGCGGAGCTCGGTGAGGCCGGTCAGCAGCTCGCGGATGCGCTCGCCCCGGGCGGGGTAGCCGCCGGTCTGCTCGATGCGCCAGGTGTCGCCGTCGCGGTTCAGCGTGGTGGCCTGGCCGTGGCGGGTCAGCTCGATCTTCTGGGCGTTCGCGAGACGCGGCGCGAGGCCGGGGAAGGCGAGGGTGCCCGGGACGAAGACGCCCTCGGACTCGTTCTGCGGCTTGAGCAGGTAGGCGCCGCCGATGGTGACGACGGCGGCCCCGCCCAGCAGCAGCAGCCCGCGGCGCCCGATCATGCCCGGGCCGCCGCGCGACGGCGGCTCCTCACTACGGCGAGGGCGACCGCGAAGATGGTCAGCAGGATCGGGACGAAGGCGATGTTGAAGACGCGGAGCCAGAACTCCAGCGTCTCGATGTCGCGCCGCAATTCGAGCTGCACGCCGCGGAGCTGGCGGCGCGTGGCCGCGATCTCCTCGCGGGCGCGGTCGATCTCGGCGCGCTGCTCGGGGGTGATGACGGTCTGGTTGGTGTTTCTCGCGCCTTCGCCGCCGGTGCCCTGCCGCAGCTCGCGCAGGCGCCGCTCCGTGGCGGTCAGCCGCTCGGTGAGCTGCTGCTCGGACTGGCGGAACTGCGCGTCGGCCTGGCGGCGGATGTTGTCCACCAGCTCGAAGGGCCGCTGGCCCTCGCCGCGCGAGCGCAGGCTGATCATGGCGTCGGAGCCGGCCAGCGTGTCGGAGACATTGGCCACGAAGCTGCCATTGCCCGAGAACGGCTGGGCCACCTGCTGGCCGAAGAAGTCCTGCACGCGGACCCAGAAGCGGTCCTCCAGGATGTCGGCGTCGTTGGCGACGACGATGTTCGCCGGCCCCTCGGTCGCCGCGCGATGGGCGGGAAAATTCTCCGGCCGGGTCTGCCCCTCGGCGAGCGCGGGCGGCCCGTCGGGGAAGGCGCTGCGCAGGTTGCCGCGGATGCGGGCGGCGATCACCCGGCGCTGCCCGTCCGCGCGGAAGTCCGCGAGGATGCGGGTGGGCGAGGGCTCGGTGCGCACCTTGGCCGCGTCCACCAGCATGGATTGCGAGGAGCTGGTCAGCAGGGGGATGAACTCGATGCCGGCGCCCTCGCGCGGGGCGAGGAAGCCCGCGGAGGCCACCGTCACCTGCTCGATCTGCGCGGTGGCGACCTCGGTGCGGTTGATGCTGTCGCCCTGCAGGTTGAACCAGGCGATGTAGTCGACGGCCTGGACGCGGTCGGTGGGCCCGGCGCGGACGCGCCAGGCGCCGCGCAGGTCGAGCACCACCTGGTCGGAGGGCGCGTCGACGCCCCAGGCGTTCAGCAGCCGCGGCAGGGAGGAGGCCGTGTCCGTCGGCGGACGGCCGGTCGGGCCCGGGCGGGTGGCCTGCATCTCGCTGTGCGGGTCCACCATCAGGAACAGCTTGCCGCCGCGCATGACGAACTGGTCCACGGCGTATTGCGCCGCGTCCGACAGGCCCTGCGGATGGGCGAGGAGCAGGATCTGCACCTCGGGCGGGATCACCTGCGCGTCCATGGGCACGTCCTGGACGGTGAAGCTCTCGCGCAGCTGGCGGATCACCACCTGCGGCTGCGCGAGCTGCGGCTGGCGCATCATCATCGCGCGGGGATCGCCGTTCAGCGGCAGCGGCGACATGACGCCGAGGACCGGGCGCGTGGGGTGCGAAAGCTCGAAGATCAGGCGGGTCAGGTCGGCTTCCAGGAAGCGCTCGCGGTCCGTCTGGAAGAAGGGGATATTGCGCTCCTCGTCGGTGAGGTTCGCCGCCGAGAGGCCGAAATAGACCTGCTCGCCGCCCTGATCGACGGGCACGCCCTGCAGGCCGAGGGCCATGGCGCGGTCCTCGACGTCGGAGAAGGGCTCGGGGTCGAAGAACTCCAGCCGGATCTTGCCGCCGGAGGCCGCGACGTATTCGCGCAGCATCTCGCGCACGCGCTCGGCATAGGTGCCGTATTGCGGGACCTCGGAACCGAGCTTGCGGGAGTAGAAGAGCCGCAGCGTGATCGGGTCCTGCAGGCCGGCCAGCACCTGCCGCGTGCCGGGGGATAGGGTGTAGAGGCGCTGCTGCGTGAGGTCGACGCGGGCGGCGTAGAGCGTCCGGTCGGCGAGCAGGTTCACGCCCACGGCCAGCGCCAGCGCCAGCAGGACGCCGAGGGCCGAATAGGTGAGGCGACGGTTCCTCATGGGATCAATCCGCCTTCTTGTGTTCGAGGATCACCGCGTTCAGGAAGAGCCAGAAGGCGATGAAGCTGGCGAAGAAGATGAAGTCGCGCGCCGAGATCACCCCGCGGGTGAAGCCGGCGAAGCGCTCGTTGACGGAGACGCCCCGCGCCACGTCGGCCAGGACGGGCAGGTTGGCGGAGAGGAACTCCGTCACGACCGGTGAGCCCGCGGCGGCGAAGAGGAAGCAGGCCGCGACGGCCAGCACGAAGGCGATCACCTGGTTGCGCGTCAGGGCCGAGATGGCGGCTCCGACAGCGAGATAGGTGCCGGCCACCAGCAGGCAGCCGAGATAGCCGGTCAGCACCACGCCGTTGTCCGGCTGACCCAGCAGGTTGATCGTGATCCAGAGCGGGAAGGTCAGCGCCAGGGCCACGGCGCAGAAGGCCCAGGCGGCCAGGAATTTTCCGACCACGGCCTGGGCGGCGGTGATGGGCAGGGTCAGCAGCAGCTCGATGGTGCCGAGGCGCCGCTCCTCGGCCCAGAGCCGCATGGTCAGCGCGGGCACCAAGAAGAGGAAGAGCCAGGGGACGAAGCTGAAGAAGGGGATCAGGTCGGCCTGTCCGCGGGTGAAGAAGCCGCCGAGGGTGAAGGTCAGCGCCCCGGCCAGCACCAGGAAGATCACGATGAAGACGGTGGCGACGGGCGTCGCGAAATAGGCGGCGAATTCGCGCCGCGCGACGATCATGGCGGCGCTCATGTCGCCTCCGATCGCCGGAGGGCGCGGGCCCGAAGGCGTGAATCGGCGGCCATTATCGTGCTTCTCCGAGGGTCAGGATCCGGAAGACGTCGTCCATCGAGCGGCCTTCCGACACGAGGTCGGCCGGCGGGGAATCGGCCAGCACCTTGCCGCGGGCGATGATGATGGCGCGCGTGCAGACGGCGGCCACCTCCTCGAGGATATGGGTCGAGATGATGATGGCCTTGTCCGGCGCCATGGTGCGGATCAGCTCGCGCACCTCGTGCTTCTGATTGGGGTCGAGCCCGTCGGTGGGCTCGTCGAGGACCAGCACCGGCGGCGAGTGCAGCAGTGCCTGCGCCAGGCCGACGCGGCGCTTGAAGCCCTTGGAGAGGGTCTCGATCGGCTGGAGCCGGACGCCCTCGAGCTGGGTCTGGGCCATGGCGGTGGCGACCCGGTCGTCCTTCTCCGAGCCCCGGAAGCCGCGGATGCGGGCGCAGAACGACAGAAAGTCGATGACGGACATCTCGGGGTAGGTGGGGGCGCCCTCGGGCAGGAAGCCCAGCTCACGCTTGGCGGCCACGGGGCTGTCCACGATGTCGTGGCCGCAGATGCGGGCGGTGCCGGAGGTCGGCAGCATGAAGCCGGCCAGCATGCGCATGGTGGTGGATTTCCCGGCGCCGTTGGGGCCGAGGAAGCCCACCACCTCGCCCCTGGCCACGGAGAAGCCGACGTCGTCCACGGCGGTGAAGCTGCCGAATTTTTTCGTCAGCCCCTCGATCTCGATGAGTGCGGTCAATCCAGATCTCCCAATCCGCCCGCCGGTTTAGCGGGGGTGCGGGGGTTTTCAAGTCGCGGGGCGTTCATCCGGCGGCCAGGATGGCCACGGCGTCGAGCTTGTCGAAGAGGCGGAGGAGGTCGCGGGCGGCCTTTCCGCGGGGGGAGGTGAGGTCCGGATCGCGCTGGAGCAGCACCTCTGCGTCCTGGGCGCCCATCTCGATCAGGTCGCGCTGGCGGCGCTCGGCGGCCGAGTCCTCCTCGCCGCGGAGGCCCAGCTTGAACTGGACCTGGCCGGCCTGGCGGGTGCCGAGCGCCTCGCCGCCGCCGCGCAGGCGCAGGTCCTCCTCGGCGATGACGAAGCCGTCCTCCGTGTCGCGCAGGATGAGGAGGCGTTCCTTTTCGCGCTCGGACAGGTGCTCGGAATGCACCAGCAGGCAGGAGGACGGTTTTTTGCCTCGTCCGACCCGGCCGCGGAGCTGGTGCAGGGCGGACAGCCCGAAGCGCTCGGCCTGCTCGATGAGGATGATGGTGGCTTCCGGCACGTCCACGCCGACCTCGATGACGGTGGTGGCGACCAGGATCTGCGTCCGGCCGGTCGCGAAATCGGCCAGGGCCTTCTCGCGGACATCCACATCCAGCTCGCCATGGGCGAGGCCAACTTTTCCCGGGAAGCGCTCGGAGAGCTCGGCGAAGCGGGTCTCGGCGGCGATGCTGTCGTCGTGCTCGCCGCCGGTGATGGCGCGGACGACCCAATAGGCGCGCTCGCCGCGCTCCAGCGCCGCGGCCATGCGGGCCACGATCTCCTCCAGCCGGGCGCCGCTCGCGATGCGGGTGGCGATGGGCTGCCGTCCCGCCGGCTTTTCCGCGATGCGGCTGACCTGCATCTCGCCCCATTGCGTGAGCTGGAGGGTCCGGGGGATGGGCGTCGCGGTCATGACCAGCATGTCCACCTGCTCGCCCTTGCGCGAGAGCTCCAGCCGCTGGGCCACGCCGAAGCGGTGCTGCTCGTCCACCACGGCGAGGCCGAGATCGGAAAACTCCACCGCCTCCTGGAAGAGGGCATGGGTGCCGATGGCGATGGGGATGGAGCCGTCGGCGAAGCCGGCCAGGACGCGGCGGCGCTCGGCGCCCTTCACGCTGCCGGCCAGCAGGGCGACCGGGACGGGGCAGAGTTTTTCCAACGTACGGGCGTGCTGACGGGCCAGGATCTCGGTCGGCGCCATGAGCGCGGCCTGGGCTCCGGCCTCCACCGCCTGCAGCATGGCCAGCACCGCCACCAGCGTCTTGCCCGAGCCGACATCGCCCTGCAGCAGGCGCAGCATGCGGTGGGGCGCGGCCAGGTCGGCCTCGATCTCGGCCAGGGTGCGGGTCTGGTCGCGGGTCGGGGCGAAGCCGAAGGATGCCAGCGCCTTGCGACGCAAACTTCCATCTCCGATCAAGGAGCGCCCCGGCGCATCGCGGCGCCGGCGGCGCAGCAGGCCGAGCGCGATCTGGCCCGCCAGGATCTCGTCATAGGCCAGTCGCTCCCAGGGCTTTTCCGTCGCACGGGTGACCGGGGCGTGCAGGGCACGCAAGGCCTCCGCGAAGGGCGGCCAGGCCTCGCGCCGCATCAGCGGCTCGTCGTGCCATTCCGGCAGGTCGGGCAGGCGGGCCAGCGCGGCCTTCATCGCCGGCGCCATGTGGCCACGCGCCAGGCCCTCGGTCAGCGTCCAGACCGCCTCCAGCAGAGGCAATGCTTCCTCGTCCGCGGCCACATCCGGGCTGATGCAGGACCAGGCCTCACCCTCGGGCCGGATGCGGCCGGAGATGAAGCGGGCCTCGCCGCGCGGCAGCAGGCGCTCGATCCAGCCGAGATTGGACTGCATGAAGCGCAGCGTGACCTCCTCCTGCGTGCGCACCTCGATATAGCGGCGGGAGGCGCGGCTCATCGCCGAGCGGAAGGAGATCGGGGTCACGCGCAGCACGGAATCGATGTCGGGCAAGGCTTCGGAGGGATGCGCGATCCGCCGCCGCTCGGCCACACGGTCGGGCAGGTGGAAGAGGAGGTCGAGCACGCGCGGGCCGCCGCAGGCCTTTTCCAGCAGCAGGGCCCGCTTGGGACCGACGCCGGGAAGGGAATCAAGGGGTTCGAGGAGACCCGAGAGGCTGACAGTCTGGCTCACGCGGGCCTATATGCCATTCGTGACGAGTCCTGACGAAACCCCCGAGCTTCCCGCCCGCCAGCGACGCATGCTGTTCCGCGCTCTGCACCGCGGCACCAAGGAGTGCGACCTGATGCTCGGTGGCTTCGTGCGCCGGCACATCGCGGGCTTCTCCGAGGCAGAACTGGCCGAGCTGGACCGCATCCTGGAACTGCCCGACGTGGACCTGACCGATTGGCTTTCCGGCCGCCAGCCGGTGCCCGACGAGGCCCGCGGGCCGCTGCTGGACCGTATCATCACCGCCGCCGCGCTCCCCGGTTCCGGCCTGCCGGACCACCTCCGATGACGAATGGTCTCGACGTCTACGGCGCCCCGGAAGGCTATGACGCCCTCCTCATCCGCCAGCGCCGGGCCGAGAGCCAGGAGCCGGTCATCCATGTCTGCCGCGACGATGCGCGCATGGCGCGGCTCACCGACGCGCTGGGCTTCTTCATGCCCGAGGCCGAGATCCTGCGCCTGCCGGCCTGGGACTGCCTGCCCTATGACCGCGTCTCGCCCAATCCGGAGCTGGTGGCCGAGCGCGTGGCGACGCTGGCCGAACTGACCACCAAGGCGACCGGCCCGCGCATCGTGCTGACCACGGTGAACGCGCTGGTGCAGAAGGTGCCGCCCCGCACCGCCTTCCAGGGCTCGGCCCTGCTGCTGCGCAAGGGCGGCCGGGCGGATATCGAGGACATCACGCGCTTCCTCGATTCCAACGGCTACAACCGCACCGGCACCGTGATGGAGCCGGGCGAATACGCCGTGCGCGGCGGCATCCTGGACCTGTTTCCGTCCGGCGAGAGCGAGCCCATGCGGCTCGACCTCTTCGGCGACGAGATCGAGAGCATCCGAAGGCTCGACACCGGCACCCAGCGCAGCGGCGCCGCGCTGGACCGGCTGACTCTGCGTCCGGTCGGCGAGGTCTTCCTCGATCCGCCCTCGATCGAACGCTTCCGGGCGCAGTACCGCGAGCTTTTCGGCAATGCGGCCGCCGAGGACCCGCTCTACGTCTCCATCAGCGCGGGGCGGCGGCATCCGGGCATGGAGCACTGGGCCGGGCTCTTCCACGACCACATGGAGACGCTGCTCGACTACCTGCCCGGCGCCTCGGTCAGCCTCGACGCCCAGGCGCAGGATGCGCTCGCCGCGCGGCTGGAGATGATCCAGGACCATTACGAGGCCCGCCGCATCCCGGCCCGGATCAGCGAGGGCGAGGTGCCCTACCGCCCGGCGCCGCCGAAGCTGCTCTACCTGGACCAGGCGGGCTGGGACCGCATGCTCTCCGGCGGCAAGCGGCTCAACTTCTCCCCGTTCCACAAGCCCGAGGGCGCCGAGGGCTACGATGCCGGCGGGCGGGCAGGGCGGCTCTTCACCGAGATCCGCCAGGCCGGGGAAAACCTCTTCTCCGCCTATGGCGCGCATGCCGAGACGGAGCGCGGCCGCGGCCGGCAGCCCATGCTCGCCGCCTGGACGCGCGGCTCGCGCGAGCGGCTGGTCACGCTCCTGCGGGAAAACCGCGTCACCGCGGAACCCGTGGAAGACTTCTACGCGTTCCAGAAGCTCAAGCCCGGAACGGTCGGCGTCGGCATCCTCGGCCTGGAGCGCGGCTTCACCGCCGAGCACCTCTCCATCACCGCCGAGCAGGACCTTCTGGGCGAGCGCATCGCCCGCCCGCCCCGGCGGAAGAAGCGCGCCGACCAGTTCATCGCCGACGCCACCCAGATCGAGGTCGGCGACCTGCTGGTCCACCAGGACCACGGCATCGGCCGCTACGACGGCCTCGCCACCATCGAGGTGAGCGGTGCGCCGCACGACTGCCTGCGGATGATCTACGACGGCGGCGACAAGCTCTTCGTCCCCGTCGAGAACATCGAGATCCTGTCCCGCTTCGGCAGCGAGACTGCCGGCGTGGCGCTGGACAAGCTGGGCGGCGCCTCCTGGCAGGCGCGGAAATCCAAGGCCAAGCAGCGCATCGCCGACATGGCCTCGGCGCTCATCCGCATCGCCGCCGAGCGCCAGACCCGCGAGGCGCCCATCATGGCGCCGCCCGAAGGCACATGGGACGAGTTCTGCGCCCGTTTCCCCTATGCCGAGACGGAGGACCAGGCACGCGCCATCGCCGACGTGCTGGAGGACCTCGCCGCCGGCAAGCCGATGGACCGCCTCATCTGCGGCGACGTCGGCTTCGGCAAGACCGAGGTGGCCCTGCGCGCCGCCTTCACCGTCGCCATGGCCGGGGTGCAGGTGGCCGTGGTCGTGCCGACCACGCTGCTGGCCCGCCAGCATCATCGCACCTTCACCGCGCGCTTCGCCGGCATGCCCGTGAAGGTGGCGCAGCTTTCCCGCATGGTGACGGGCAAGGAGGCGGCGGCGGTGAAGGCCGGCATCGCCGACGGCTCCGTCGACATCGTGGTCGGCACCCATGCGCTGCTGGGCAAGACGATCCAGTTCGCCGATCTCGGCCTCGTCATCGTGGACGAGGAGCAGCATTTCGGCGTGAAACACAAGGAGCGCCTGAAGGAGCTCCAGGCCGGCGTCCATGTGCTGACGCTCACCGCCACGCCCATCCCGCGCACCCTGCAGCTGGCGCTCTCCGGCGTGCGCGAGATGAGCGTGATCGCCACGCCGCCGGTGGACCGCCTGGCCGTCCGCACCTTTATCATGCCCTGGGACAGCCTCGTCCTGCGCGAGGCCGTTCAGCGCGAGCGCTTCCGCGGCGGCCAGATCTTCGTCGTCGTGCCGCGGATCGAGGACATGTCTCGCATGTACGAGCGCCTGGCCGAGGTCGCGCCCGAGGCGCGGGTCGTGCAGGCCCATGGCCGGCTCGCGCCGACCGAGCTCGAGCAGGTCATGACCGAGTTCGGCGACGGCAAGTACGACGTCCTGCTCGCCACCAACATCGTCGAGAGCGGTCTCGACATGCCCGCGGTGAACACGCTCATCATCCACCGGGCCGACATGTTCGGCCTGGGCCAGCTCTACCAGCTGCGCGGGCGCGTGGGGCGCGGCAAGCAGCGCGGCTATGCCTACCTGACCTGGCCGCCGCACCACCGCCTCTCGCCCACGGCGCAGAAGCGGCTGGAGGTGATGCAGACGCTGGACAACCTCGGCGCCGGCTTCACGCTGGCCAGCCACGACCTCGACATCCGCGGCGCCGGCAACCTGCTGGGCGAGGAGCAGTCGGGCCAGATCCGCGAGGTCGGCATCGAGCTCTACCAGGAGATGCTGGAGGAGGCGGTGGCCGACCTGCGGGCCGGCTCGCGCAAGCATCGCGAGGCGGAGGGCAGCTTCACTCCGCAGATCAACCTCGGCCTGCCGGTGCTGATCCCCGAGACCTATGTGCAGGAACTGCCGGTGCGGCTCGGGCTGTACCGCCGCATCGGCGCGCTGGTGACGGATGCCGAGGTGGAGGCGATCGCGGCCGAGCTGGCGGACCGCTTCGGGCCGATCCCGGTGGAGGTGGAGAACCTGCTGCAGGTGGTGGCGCTGAAGCTGCAATGCCGCGCGGCGGGGGTGGAGAAGGTGGATGCCGGGCCGAAGGGCGTGGTGGTGGCCTTCCACAAGAACCGCTTCGCCAATCCGGCGGGGCTGGTGGCCTGGGTGTCGAGCCAGAAGGGCATCATCTCGCTGCGCCCCGACCACAAGCTGGCCTTGCTGCGCGAGCTGCCCTTCGAGGCGCGCGTGAAGGCCGCACGCGGCCTGGTATCCAAGTTGCTGGAAGTCGCGACCCAGGCGAAGGCGGCCTAGTTTTCGGGTCCAGGGCCAAAAGCCCTGGCGGGGGGGGGGGGGGGGGGGGGGGGGGGGGGGGGCCCCCCCCCCCCCCCCCCCCCCCCCCCCCCCCCCCCCCTTCT